>JAFRUI010000018.1 GCA_017438945.1 Bacteroidales bacterium | reverse complement strand
GTAGGTTACGCCGTGCCAGGTGAAGGTCTCGCACTCGACGGCGGTGGTGTCGCCCTGGGTTGCGTGGTTGATGGTCAGGTGGAGGGTGACGACGGAGTCGCAGCCGTTGTGGTTGCCGCCCACCATCGTGTAGGTCGGGGCGGTCTCGGGTGTCTCGTTGTAGGTTACACCGTGCCAGGTGAAGGTCTCGCACTCGACGGCGGTGGTGTCGCCCTGGGTTGCGTGGTTGATGGTCAGGTGGAGGGTGACGACGGAGTCGCAGCCGTTGTGGTTGCCGCCCACTATCGTGTAGGTCGGGGCGGTCTCGGGTGTCTCGTTGTAGGTTACACCGTGCCAGGTGAAGGTCTCGCACTCGACGGCGGTGGTGTCGCCCTGGGTTGCGTGGTTGATGGTCAGTTTCAGGGTATCCACATACAAACAACCATCCATTGTATGACTGAACAAGTATTGACCGCTTGTGGTGATGGTTGTGTCGCTGCCGTCTGTACGGTGCCAAGTGTAACTCTCGCAGGCGCTTTCCGTCAGCGAACTTGACGGGTAAAATGGCCAACTCCACCAAACACAGTCTTCCTCCGGTTCGTTGCGATATAGCTGGATGGCTTTTTGACTGGTATAAGTACTGGATTTAAAATAGCGGAAACGCTTCTGATCATTGTTATCGTTAAAACGCAGGTGTGCCCCGTTGTTGCCTGCAATGTCGATGTTTCCATTGTCGTAAGAGATGGTGTTGTCATATTGCGTGGTGGTGCTTGAAGATAAAGAGTTGGAATTTGCATCGTTTCCTATATAGAAGTTGTTTGCCGATTTGATAGAGTATTTGTTGTTGTTTCGGGGACTGATAGTGAAGGTAAAAGGTTGGCTGCTGCCAGCAATGACACCATTGCTGATGGTGACTGGTTGGAAGTTGTTTACAGAATCCAAGTTGCTACGTGAACCGTCAAAAACTTTATTACCCTCAGAGTACGCAATAAGGTACTCTCCAGTCCAATCACTCGTGTCAGAAGATACCTTCACGTATTTACTACCACCCGTGGGCGTACACTTCATGTACACGGCATATAAAGTGATGTCTTGCGAAGACAAGAACATCTCTCCGTTTAAGTACAATGACTCCGGCTCTGTGGTGACTGCCGGATCCACCGGTGTGGTGGACCATCCCGCAAACTCATAGTCGGAGGCACATGGGGTGGCGGCCGGCAGTGTAACACCATTCTGACACTCCATTGGAAGGGATTGGGTGTCGCATGTACCTCCGCAGGGGTTAAATGTCACTGTTGGCTTTGGCTTCACTACCACATAGAAAGTGTCGACAGTCGCACATCCTCCTGGCGGAGTGATGGTTACATAATAAGTTGTGTTTGAGCTAGGAGAGTCTGTAATCTCAGATGTTGTAGCTCCAGTGCTCCAAGAATATTGGCACTCGGCATAACTCACAACCGCCACTGAGTCGAGGAAGAACCGCTGGTGCAGCTCCGAGTTACCGATGGTGATAGTGCTACTAGAATTCGCGCCAATAGGGGAGGGGTAATTGTATTGTGTGTAAGGAGCATCCCAAGCACTGACAGGAAGAGATTGTTGCAACACAATATCGTTGTCCACTTTCAAATAAAAAAATGGATTTTCGTTTGCGTTATTCCAACCACGAGCCAATAATTTAATGGTGTAAGGGTTGGATAAATCTATGGGTTTGGAGGTTATATATCCTCCTCCTCCGGAACTGACATCTCCGAAGCGTAGGTGACCGCCTGCATTGAATACATGCTCGTTATCGCAAACAGGAAAGTTTTCAAGATTACACTGGTATTTAGTGCTTGAGCCACTGCCATTATTGTCGTTTCCTGTTGTGATGTCGGAGAATCCTTCGCTGAATATCAATGTTTCAGGTGATGTGCATTCCGCCGTCAGCGTGATACTCTCCCCCTCACAGATAGTGTCGTGATGCGCGGTCCCCTCCGGCGCCAACACCGTGATCTGGAACACCGTGTCGTACCAGCAGCCCGAAGGGTCAATCAGTCGCAGTGTGTCCGTGATGATTGTGGTCTGTGAGACCATCGGCGCGTTGAAGACAATTATTGAGTCGCTGAAGTTGACATCAAAGTGAGGGTCCTCTTGCCCGTTGTTTGCCAACACCACAGCACTGTCTATCGTCTTCCCGTCAGGTATAAGTAGCCCATCCGCAAATTTGATTTCCCAGTCGAAAAGGTAGCCGTTGTGTCCATTGCCGTTTCCAACATCAACAATAGAAATCTTCCAGGGTCCATTGATATGACAATTAATTAAATTATCAAAGTTTTGATTAGGGTGGTAAAAATGATGAGCAGTTCCTTCAGTTGTGTCAGAAGGAATAAAAACATCGTCATCATCTATATTGACATTTGTTCCAACTCTAGAATAAATCAAACCATTACCGAATGTTGGATAGTCATAATTGTTGTTGTTAGACCAACAATAATCCATGCCTGTACCACCAGTATTGTCTATTAATGAGGAATCACAAGCAAAATCAATATATGAAGCTCCTGGATTACATATGCCAAAACGAGGTCGGGTCACAGGACTAATATAACCATTTACATTCGGTGTCCCATCTTCATTAATTGTCCATGTATAGTTCGGTAATGTGATAGGATCACACAAATAATGCAACTGAGGGTTAATGCCTGATACAAGTATATCAGCAGTTCGTTCTGTTGGACATTCTATAAAGATGTATAAATCACTTGCTCTTGAGTGTTCCAAATTCAACCTTACATATTCAATGTCCTCAGCACTTTGAATAATTGTATCCCGATAACCCGAAATAGTGATAGGAGAGGAATATACGCAGCTGTTATTCTCACCGCAGGGTATGCCATCAGGAATAAACATTACATCTGCCGAGTCAGTTCTTGCATTTTGCGGCGCAATCACAATGTTTTTACTAGTATCATAACCGATAGTGTAGATGTTGGTGCTACCTGCACAAATGGTATCAGGGATGTTGAATTTGGAAATGACGGTGTCAACCAATGAAGTGCAGTCATGACAATCCTGACAATCATCATTGCTCTGCCCGAACCCCACAACCGACAAAAGCATAAACAGAACCATCAACGCCGGAGCGATGAACTTATGATGAATCGTATGTTGAGCAAATAACATTGATAACTAACTTTTTATCTCATCCAACACTTCGTTGACTCTACCTGTAAAAGTGGCAAAAATACAATTTTTTACAATATGTATAGTTAATAATATTTAATATTGTAGTAACCCATTTTGACTGAAATTGTTATAGTTTTCATAAAAGAATCTATTTTGTTTAAAATCTTGTCGCAAAAATAAAAAATATTTTAATATATTTTATCTATTGATTAGATTTTTTTTACGGAGTGTTTTCGGGCTGTTTTTAAACAAAAAAAAGAGACGCACCTCCGCACGTCTCTTCATCACAATTATGCATTATGCATTATGAATTATGAATTCATCCTCCGGTCCAGCTCCTGCGCGATGTATGAAGCTACGTCGTCAGCATAGGTGTTGGCGCCGAAACCGGCATCGTAACCCAGCTCCTTGGCCAGCTCGTGCGTGATGCGCGGACCGCCGCACACCACAATCAACTTGTCGCGCAAGCCCTCGGCCTCCAACATCTCGATCAGCTCGGTGAGGTTCTGGATGTGCACGTCTTTCTGCGTCACGGTCTGCGAGACCAACAAAGCGTCAGCATGCAGCTCCACGGCCTTGGCAATGAACTCCTCGTTCGGCACCTGACTGCCCATGTTCAACGCATCGAACATGTCGTAACGCTCAATGCCATAGTGACCTGCGTAGCCTTTCATGTTCATGATGGCGTCGATACCCACCGTGTGCGCGTCCGTGCCCGTGCTGGCACCCACCACCACGATTTTCCGTCCGATGTGTTCGCGGATGAAGTCGTCCGTCTCCGGCATCGACCACACCGTGGATTCCACCTTCGGCACGTGGATGGTCGTGTAATCCACCGTGTGTGTGCAGGCACCATAGCAGTTTACAAACGTGAATCCGTCTGTAAGCTCTTTGAAATAAACGACTTGCGGGTTGTCAAAACCCATCTTTTTCATCAATTGTTTTGCGGCCTCCACGGCTTCGTCACCGCAAGGCACCGGCAAGGTGAAACTCAATTGCGTCTTGCCGTCGTTCATCGTGTCGCCGTAAGGCTTCACCTTGGTTAAATCTAAGGTCTGATCAAAGTCCTTTTGATCCATTGAATATAATCCACCGCTCATAATAATCGATTTTTAATTTGGTTGTTTTTTTACTGTTATACAAATTGTTCCTTTATAGGGTTTTCGTTAAATAAAGTTAGCAGTTAGCAGTTAGTAGTTAGCAGTTCCTTTCCTACGATCAACTACTAACAGCTAACTACTAACTTCTAACTCCAACAAAGTACTCCTCCTTGTCGTCGAAGAGCACGTTAAACGAGGTCATGCTGCCGTAAATCCGGGAGATGTACTGCTGGAGGTTGACTTTCTCCTCGTCGGTGAGGCTCGCGCTGCTGTTGATGTTCTGCTCGAGCACGCGCAGACGGTCGCGCATCATGACGATCTTGTGGAAGAAGGTCTCCACAGGAATCTCCTTGGGAGCCAGATCCTTGTTGGCGGGCTGCAGGAGCATCGTGCCACCTTGCCATTTCTTACCCAACTCGGCTTTGTATTCGATGCCGTTGTACTGGGTCAGAATCTTGGTCAACACCTGCTTGAACTCGCGAATGTTGAGCTTCGGGGTGTCGTCCTCCACATCATTGGCCTCAATCACCTCCAACTCTACGGCTGCCTTGGAGAACTCCAACTCGCCGCCGCGTACGAAGATGATCTTGTACGTCAACGCATTGTTCTGGCTGATGATGCCCTCGCCGTACTTCTCGTGACTGACGCGGGTTCCTACAGGGAGGTTGTCTATGTCGTAGTTTGTATCCATTTCACTCGTTTTTGTGTTTATATTACTACCCCGCCTTACGGCACCCCTTCTAAAACAGAAGGGGAATTGAGGTCGCCCGTCACCAACTGCTGTGACGAAAGAGGGACGTAATTCCCCCCTTTAGGGGGGCTAGGGGGGTTACCACCGTTCTTTCATCATCTTCACGAACGGGTTGAAGTAGTTGTCGCCTTTGGTGACCACGCCGGCGAGACCTTTGCCGCCGTCCTTCGGACGTTTCACGTCGCCGAAGATACCTTTCTCCAGAGCGGAGAAGAGACCTTCCTGGACAATCTGCTGCAACAGCTCGATGGCATTGTTGAGGACGGTCTTGGCGCGCTCGCGGCAGATACCGCCTTCACGGAATTCCATCTCCTCGCCGATGCTGCGCATGTCGTTGAAGATGTAGCGGGCGTTCTCGATGGAGAGGTAACGGTCGCTCATGAAGGGCGTGTGGATGGCCTCGGTGGGCATACCCAACAGCTGGATACCCTGGTGCGTCCAGATGCCGATGATGTTGAAGAGCGCGTCCTGGATGTGGCCGCGGAAGATGTTGCCCGTCATGAACTTGGTCGGGGGCATGTACTTCAGCGTGGCTTTCGGGAAGATCTCGCGGGTCATCTGAGCCTGCGCGAGTTCCAACAGGAATCCGTTCTCCAAGCCCGGATCCATCTCGAAGGCATGACCCAAGCCCATCTGCTCTTCGGGCAGACCGGCTAACAATGCCAATTGCTCGTTGATCAAGTCAGAGGCGAGCACGGTGTGGGCAGCCTCCACGGCATCGGCGGTGGTGAGGTAGTTGTCCTCGCCGGTGTTGATGATGACGCCGGCATAACCGTTGATGATACGGGAGAAATACTGGTCAATAAGGGTTCTCTGCGGGTTGATGTCGCGGAAAAGGATGCCGTAGAGGGCGTCGTTGAGCATCACGTCGAGACGCTCCAAAGCGCCCATGGCCGCGATTTCCGGCATACAAAGTCCTGAACAGTAGTTACATAAGCGGATGTAACGGCCTTGCTCTTCGCCCACTTCGTCCAAAGCCTTACGCATGATGCGGAAGTTCTCCTGCGTGGCGAACGTGCCGCCGAAACCCTCGGTGGTCGCACCGTAAGGCACGTAGTCGAGCAAACTCTGACCCGTGGTGCGGATCACGGCGATGACGTCCGCGCCCTGGCGTGCACCAGCCTGCGCTTGGACGACATCCTCGTAGATGTTGCCCGTGGCAACGATGATGTAGAGGTACGGTTTCGGACCCTCGCCGATGGTGTTCAGGTATTCGTTACGTTTGGCCACATTACCCTTGATACGGGTGAGGCACTGTTCGATGTACGGCTGAACCGCCTTCTGGATGTCTGCTAGCGGATGCAACGGCAACGCGGTGACGTTCAGTTGGTTGTTGGTGATGCGCTCGGCAATCTCCTGCGGGTTCGCGCCGGTCTCCAAGATGGCGTTGCCCATGAAGTAGAGCACACCCTGACTGAGCACGCCGGCTTCCAAGAGTGCATCCACCACCCGGTTGGGAAGCGGCACACCATTCTCGTCCACTCCGTCAATGCCAATCAGACGGCAGAGCGTACGCTCCACCGTGACAGTCGTGTAACCATCGACAAACTCCTGAACCTGGTCCGCAATCTGCTTCGCCAACTGCTTCGCAGCAGCCACCTGGGTGAAATCCAGTCCAAGTTTTGATTTTTCTGCCATATTTTTTACCTTTTATATTAATGTAATTCTTTGTATTTATTTGTAGTCTCAAATCGGCAAAAATACAAAAAAATCGGATATGTAAAAAATGTATTTTTGCGCCCGAACAAGAAATACAGACAATTATGCAAGAATATCAAATCCGATTGATGACAATAGACGACTACGACCAGGTGTATGCGTTGTGGTCGATTACGGAAGGCATGGCACTGCGCGGCTACGACGATTCCGCGGAGGGCATCGACAAGTTCCTGAAAAAGAACCCCAATTCCAATTTCGTGGCGGTCATGGACGGTGAAATCGTGGGCGTGATCATGTGCGGCATGGACGGCCGTCGCGCCTATATCTACCACACCGTCGTGCGCAAGGACCTCCGTCAGCGCGGCATCGGCAAGGCGCTGCTCGGGATGGTTTATCACGCCATCGAAGCCGAGGGCATCAAGAAGAACGGTCTGCTGGTGATGCGCGACAACGAAATCGGCAACACCTTCTGGCGCATGCAGGGCTGGACCGAACGCACCGACCTCAATTATTACAGCAAGAACAACGTCGAACAATGAAACCGAATCTGTTATGCCGTAGGGGCGAATAATCATTCGCCCCATAGCTAATCACATGTCTTTTGTAGAGACGCGCCATGGCACGTCTCTACTGCCACCCGAATGCCAAAATGTCAGTGGTTTTCTCCTTGAGAATCACTGACATTATTTTTTGGCACAGTTGTTGCTAAAGAATGTCGCGTCCTGAAAAAGGACAGCGTAAAATCAACGAATTAGTAACAATAAAAATTATAAAACAATGGGTAAAATTATCGGAATAGACTTAGGAACAACCAATTCATGTGTTGCGGTGATGGAAGGCAGCGAGCCTGTCGTCATCCCCAACAGCGAAGGCAGAAGAACAACGCCTTCCATCGTGGCATTCGTGGGCGACAATGAGCGTAAGGTCGGTGACCCCGCCAAACGTCAGGCCATCACGAACCCCACCAAAACCATCTTCTCCATCAAACGTTTCATGGGTGAGACGTACGATCGCGTGACCAGCGAGGTGAGCCGCGTGCCCTACATCGTGGAACGTTCCTCCAACAACATGCCGAAAGTGAAGATCGACGACCGTTCTTACACGGCACAGGAGATCTCCGCCATGATTCTGCAAAAGATGAAGAAAACGGCTGAGGATTACCTCGGACAGGAAGTGACGGAAGCCGTCATCACGGTGCCCGCCTACTTCAGCGACTCCCAACGTCAGGCCACCAAGGAGGCCGGCGAGATTGCGGGTCTGAATGTGAAACGTATCATCAACGAACCTACCGCAGCCGCTCTGGCTTATGGTTTGGACAAGAAGAAAGCCGATTCCAAAGTGGCCGTGTTCGACCTCGGCGGCGGTACCTTCGATATCTCCATCCTCGAGTTGGGTGACGGTGTCTTCGAAGTGAAATCCACCAATGGCGACACGCACCTCGGTGGCGACGACTTCGACCACAAGATCATCGACTGGCTGGCCAGCGAGTTCATGAAGGACTACAACGTGGATTTGCGTAAGGATGCTATGGCTTTGCAGCGTCTGAAAGAGGCTGCCGAGAAGGCCAAGATCGAGCTCTCCAGCTCCAACTCCACGGAAATCAACCTGCCGTACATCATGCCGATCGACGGTGTTCCGCAACACTTGGTGCGTACCTTAACCCGCGCCCAGTTCGAGCAACTCTGCGACGACCTGATCCGCAAGACCATCGAGCCGTGTAAGAAAGCTTTGGCCGATGCAGGCTACAAGACCTCTGACATTGACGAGGTTATCCTCGTGGGCGGCTCCACCCGTATCCCTGCCATCCAGAAGGTGGTGGAAGACTTCTTCGGCAAGGTGCCTTCCAAAGGCGTGAACCCCGACGAAGTGGTGGCTATCGGTGCCTGCATCCAAGGCGGTGTGCTGAGCGGTGACGTGAAAGACATCCTCCTGCTTGATGTGACTCCGCTGTCACTCGGTTTGGAGACCCTCGGCGGCGTGATGACCAAACTGATCGACGCCAACACGACCATCCCGACCAAGAAGTCGCAGGTGTTCACCACCGCGGCCGACAACCAGACCTCCGTGGAGATCCACGTGCTGCAAGGTGAGCGTCCTATGGCGGCTCAGAACAAGAGCATCGGTCGTTTCCACTTGGACGGCATCCCTGCAGCTATGCGCGGCATCCCGCAAATCGAAGTCACCTTCGACATCGACTCCAACGGTATCTTGAACGTGACGGCTCACGACAAGGCTTCCGGCAAGGAACAGAAGATCCGTATCGAGGCTTCCTCCGGCTTGAGCGATGACGAAATCAAGCGCATGAAGGCCGAAGCCGAGGCCAACGCCGACGCCGACAAGAAGGCCAAGGAGGAAATCGACAAGCTGAACAACGCTGACTCGTTGGTGTTCAACACCGAGAAGCAGCTCAAGGAGTTCGGCGACAAGATCCCCGCTGACGACAAGGCCAAGATCGAGGCTGCGGCCGCAAAACTGAAAACCGCGCATGACAACAAGGATTTCAGCGGCATTGACACTGCCATGGCAGAACTGCAATCCGCTTGGAACGAGGCTTCACAGAAGATGTATGCTCAAGGCGGCGGCGCGCAACAGCAACCCGGCGCCGACTTCAACGGCGGTTTCAACCAACAGGCCGGTCCGCAAGGTCCGCAGGGCGGCAACAACAACGGCAACGACCAAGAGGTGCAAGATGTCGATTTTGAAGAAGTGAAATAATCCACGAAAAAACGTAGGGGCGAATGTTTATTCGCCCCTACAATATACCCAAACGAGGGCTGATTCATCATCAGCCCCCGTTTTTTTTATTTTCTTTTTTTCCAATATTTCTCCATCTCTTCCAATGATTTTCCGGTGGTTTCCGGCACCATCTTCCAGATGAAGATGGCCGCGAGAACACCCATCAGACCGTAAATCCAATAGGAAAAACCGTGGTTGAACATCGCGGTAAGGGTCTCATTCTTGTCCAGCATCGGGAACGTCCAAGAGACTAAGAAGTTGGAGATCCATTGCGAGGCCACGGCGACACTCATCACCATGGAACGGATGGAGTTGGGGAAGATTTCCGACAGCAGTACCCAGCAGACGGGACCCCACGACATGGCGAAGCCCGCCGTATAGACCAGCATGCAGACGAGCGAACCCATGCCCACATTATGTGTATAGAAAGTGGTGCCGAGGATGAACATGGAGAGCGCCATCACGAGCGCACCGATGATCATCAGCGGGCGGCGGCCGAACTTATCGACGGTCAAGATAGCCAGGATGGTGAAAGAGAGGTTCACCGCGCCCACGATAATCTGCTGAAGCAGAGCAGTGTCGGTGGCCGCACCCATCGTCTTGAAGATTTCCGGGGCATAGTAAAGCACCACGTTGATACCGATGAATTGCTGCAGGGAGGCCAGCAGGACACCCACCACGATGATGCCGAGACCGTAGTTGTGGATCGGAACGATAAGCGAGATGAGGAAGCTGACCAACAAGGCGATTTCCAACGCGCTGTTGACCGAACAGAGTTTCAGAATGAAATAGCCCGCCACAAACAGGAGAAGCCAGGCGAGCATGAAGAGGTAGAACGCCCGCATGGACTGCCCTTTCTCGTTCAGACTCTCGCGGATGGCCGACATCTCTTTTTCGGCATCGTCACCGGAAATCCTACGCAGCACTTTGAGGGCTTTCTCTTCGCGACCGCGCATGACGAGGTAGCGGGGTGTCTCGGGCACGAAGAAGAGGGCGACAAGGAATATACCCGCCGGGATCATCTCGGAGGCGAACATCTGTCGCCAGCCGATGGTGTGTAGCCAGTTAGCGTCACCGCGTCCTGCGATGTTGTAGTTCACGAAGTAGATGATCAACATGCCGAGGATGATGGCGAATTGGTTGAGGGAGACCAGCGTGCCACGCCGGTTCGAAGGTGCGATTTCAGCAATGTACATCGGGGAAAGCATGGAGGCGATACCCACGCCCACACCGCCGCTGATGCGGTAGAAGACAAAGTGGTTGATGAAGGTGTAGTCGCCGGAACCGGGAGGCCCCCAGAAGATTTCCGGCCATGCGGAACGGACTGCGGAAGCCAGAAAGAGTATGGCGGCTATCATCAACGCTGGTTTGCGGCCGAGTTTCTGCGATAGCCAGCCTGCCAGACAAGCCCCTATAATACAGCCGATTAGCGCGCTGCTCACCACAAATCCCTCCAGCGCGTTGGCCTGCGCTGCCGGAAGATTTTGAGGATCAATGAAGAAGACGCGCAACGACTCCACCGTACCGGAAATCACCGCTGTGTCGTAACCGAACAGCAAGCCGCCCATCGTGGCCACGAGCGTCAGCGCAAGAATGTAAAGTTTGTTACTCTTCATATCTTTCTGATTTTGGTTCAAGGTTCAAAGTTCAAGGTTCAAAAACCTGAAACTTGAAATCTGAAACTATTTACACATACATATTCACTATCATCTCATACAATTCCTGCTGGCCGCTAATCTGTTGCGGCTCGGGAAGTTGCAGGGCGATATTGCGCATGTCTTCCAACGTTAGCTTGCCTTCTTCGAAGGCCTTGCCTTGCCCTTCGTCGAAGGAGGCGTAGCGTTGGGCGCGCATCTTCAAGAGGTCGGAGTTTTCTATGATGGCTGCAGCGGTGAGCAACGCGCGGGCGAAAGCGTCCATGCCGCTGATATGCGCGTAGAAGAGATCCTCCAAATCGGTGGAATTGCGACGCGTCTTGGCGTCGAAATTGGTGCCGCCGGTGGTAAAGCCGCCACCCTGCAGAATCACCAACCACGCCATTGTCAACTCGTAGATGTCGATGGGGAACTGGTCGGTGTCCCAGCCGTTTTGGTAGTCGCCGCGGTTGATGTCGATGCTGCATAACATGCCCGCGTCGGCGGCGCACTGCAGCTCGTGCTCGAAGGTGTGGCCGGCCAGCGTCGCGTGGTTCACCTCGATGTTCAGGGCGAAGTCTTTGTCCAAACCATAATGGCGCAGGAACCCGATGACCGTTTCGGCATCCACATCGTACTGGTGCTTCGTGGGTTCCATCGGCTTCGGCTCTACGAGGAAAGTTCCCTTGAAACCGTTCTTGCGGCCATAGTCACGGGCCATCGTCAGCATCATGGCGAGGTGCTCCTTCTCGCGTTTCATGTCGGTGTTGAGCAACGACATGTACCCCTCGCGACCGCCCCAGAAAACGTAGTTTTGACCACCCAACGCGATGCATGCGTCAATGGCGTTCTTGATCTGCGTGGCGGCAAACGTTGTGACATGGAAGTCGGGGTTGGTGGCCGCGCCGTTCATGTAACGTTTGTGCCCGAAAACGTTGGCTGTGGACCACAGAAGTTTCTGTCCCGTAGTCTGTTGCAACCCTTTGGCATGCTCCACCATCGTGGCTAAGCGTTTCTCGAATTCGGCTAACGAGTCGCCGGGCTCCACCACATCCACATCGTGGAAGCAGTAGTACGGGATCGAACACTTGGTCATGAACTCGAACGCGGCGTCCATCTTGTACTTGGCACGCGAAATTGGGTCGGCGGCGTTGTTCCACGGGAACGTTTTGGTAGGCCCGCCGAACTGATCGACCCCGTCGGCGCAAAGCGTGTGCCAGTAGGCCATCGCGAACTTGAGGTGCTCCTTCATGGTTTTGCCCATGACCACACGGTTCTCATCATAATAGTGGAAAGCTAACGGATTCTTGGAATCCTTGCCTTCGAAATTGATTTTCCCGATATTGGGAAAAAATGCGGTTTGTCCTTGGTAATATTCCATATTGTTTATGATTTATTGCTAAGTTTAAGAATCAAATAGTTACGTGATATCCACACTTGTTGTCTTTCATCTTTCTTCATCGCCTCATCGTCTCATCGCGTCATCGTCTCATCGCACATCCGCCAGCGTTCATACGCTTCCAGATAGGCGGACTTGTTTTCCACATCCGGTTCCACGACTGCCAGCTTGCGTAACGTCCGGAAGGCCTCTTCGGGTGTGGCGTAATACCCGCAGCCGAGTGCAGCACCGATGGCCGCACCCATGGCTCCGTTTGTGTCGTACAGCTCGATGACGGCATTGGCGACCGTGGCCAGTGTGGTCCGGAAAATCGGACTCAAGAACATATTGGCGTGTCCGGCGCGGATAACATTGGTGTCCATTCCGGTCTGCTGCATGATGTCCATGCCGTATTTGAACGAAAAGGCCACACCTTCTTGTGCGGCTCGTGCCAACGTATTGGCATTGTGGTTGTTAAAGTTCAAGCCATGGATAGAAGCCCCGATTTGTCGGTTCTCCAATATTCGCTCGGCACCGTTTCCGAAAGGCAAGACGGAAACGCCGTCGCAGCCGACAGGGGCCTGGGCGGCCATTTCGTTGAATTGTTCGTAACTCTTTTCAGGGGCCACCATCCGTTTCATCCAGGCATTCTGGATGCCCACTCCGTTGGTGCAGTGCATCACACCCAAGCGGGGAGCATTCGTGCTGTGGTTGACGTGCGCGAAGATGTTGATGCGGGATTTTGGGTCGGTGCAGATTTGGTCGCTGATGCCATAGACCACGCCGGAAGTGCCGGCGGTTGCCGCCACCTCTCCAGGATTCAACACGTTGAGGGAAAGGGCGTTGTTGGGTTGGTCACCCGCCCGGTAACAGATGGGGATACCTGGGGCAAGACCCAATTCCGCCGCGGCTTCCGCAGTTAACCGTCCTTGTTCCCCGAAAGTAGGTGCCAAATCGGCAATCAGATTGGCAGGGATTCCGAGCTGCGACAGCAGAGGCTCTGACACACGGTTCTCCTGAAAATCCCAAAAGATGCCCTCCGAAAGTCCTGGCACCGTGGTGCGTACCTCGCCGGTCATCCGCATGGCAATGTAGTCGCCCGGCAGCATGAATTTGTAGATTCGCTCGAAAAGTTCCGGCTCGTTCTCCCGCACCCATGCCAGTTTGGCGGCCGTGAAGTTGCCCGGATTGTTGAGCAAATGCTGCAGACAAAAGTCCTCCCCCAACGCCTCGAAAGCCCGGTTTCCGTATGGCACCGCCCGACTGTCACACCAGATGATGCTAGGACGGAGCACTTGTAACTTCTTGTCAACCAGTATTAAACCATGCATCTGATAGGTGATGCCGATGGCTCGGATGTTGCGTGCGGCCTGGTGGGATTCACGCAAAGCGTTACGTAACGCGGTTTTGAGATATGCCCACCAGTCGGACGGATTTTGTTCCGCCCAGCCGTTCTGAGGGGCCGAAATGGGGGCTTCTGTTTGCGGAGCGAAAGCGGAGGCCACAGGTTGTCCCGAGGCGCCGTCCATGAGAACTACTTTCACAGAGGAACTGCCGATATCAATGCCTAAAAAACACATGTCCTTGTTATTTCGCCATATAGAAACATGCTGCAAAAATAGCAAAAATATGCTTATCTGCTGTCCGAGAAAAAATGTATTTTTGCACTCTTGTTATTGAAATAGAATATGGATAAAAAAGGTTTATATTTACCTGTAGTTGAAGAATTTTACTCGCTTCAGGGTGAAGGGTACCATACGGGGAAAGCCGCATGGTTCATTCGTGTGGGCGGCTGCGAGGTGGGTTGCTCCTTCTGCGATGAGATGCGCACTTGGGACGCCACCAAATATCCGTTGGTTGACGTGGATGAGATCGTGGAGCGGGCGGCGCAGAAACCTGCCAGAGCCGTGGTGGTCACCGGCGGCGAGCCCCTGCTCTACAACATGGGGCCTCTCTGCACCAAGATTCACGAGCACGGAATCCAGTGTTTCCTCGAAACCTCCGGTTCCCAACCACTGTCCGGCGACTGGGACTGGATCTGTCTGTCGCCGAAATACGGTGCGGCACCTAAACCCGAAATCCTCGCCAAAGCCAATGAGCTGAAAGTCATCATCGGCAGCGAGGAGGATTTCATTTGGGCCGAAGAGAATGCCCGCAAGGTCAGCAAGAACTGTCTCCTCCTCCTTCAGCCCGACTGGAACCGCTGCAACGTGATTATGGGCCGTTTGGTGGAATATGTGCTCGCACATCCGAAATGGCGGGTATCCCTCCAGGCCCATAAGTATATGCAAATACTTTAACCTCCTAACCTTTAACCCCTTAACCTTAACCTATAACCCGGCTTCAATAACCAATAACCTATAACCAATAACCATTTACAAATGCGTGACGAACACGAAATGAACTTGAAAGAGCTGATTGGCCGTTTTGTGAGCCAGTCGGGGAAGCAGCACCTGATGGACAAGCAGCTGCTGTTTGACCGTTGGCCGGAATATGTGGGGGATATCTGCGCCCAACTCTCGAAGTGCGAGGATCTCCGCAACGGCATCCTCTATGTTCGGGTGCAGAACGCTGCCCTCCGCTTCGAACTTTTCGGTCATAAATCACAGATATTGAAGAAGATGGAAAAAGACTTTGGCCCCCTGGTCCGCGATATTATGTTCCGCCAGTGACATTCCGTGGCAGCGCCGAAAGCCAAGGTCCATTTTTTTGTATTTTTGCATTTCAAATTATTCTAAATAAATATGAAAAGAGCGATTATCAGTGTGAGCAACAAGGAAGGCGTAGTGCCTTTCGCACAAGAACTTATAAAATTGGGTTATGAAATCATTTCCACGGGTGGCACGCGTAAGGCCTTGGAGGCTGCGGGCGTGAAAACCATTGGCATCAGTGATGTAACGGGCTTCCCCGAAATCATGGACGGGCGTGTGAAGACGCTGCATCCCAAAGTGCATGGCGGTCTCCTCTCCGTACGCACCAACCCCGAGCATGTCAAGGAGATGGAATCCAACGGCATCGCCCCCATTGATATGGTGGTGGTGAACCTCTATCCCTTTAAGCAAACCATTGAAAAAGAGGGGACTACATTTGAGGATGCTATTGAGAACATCGACATCGGCGGTCCTTCCATGCTGCGCAGTGCGGCCAAAAACCATGCTTTCGTGACGGTGGTGGTCGATAATGCCGACTACGCCACCGTGCTGGACGAACTCAAAGCGCACGGCGACACCACTTTGGAGACCCGTCGTCGTCTGGCCGCCAAAGTTTTCCGCCACACCGCCGCCTACGATACCTATATCTCCACATACCTGACGGAAAAGACAGGTGAGGAATATCCTGAGAATCTGACACTTACCTTTACCAAAAAGCAGTCGTTGCGTTATGGGGAGAACCCGCATCAGGATGCTGCGTTCTATGCCGGCAAGAAACAGGGATTCTCTATGGCTTGGGCTGAGCAATTACATGGTAAAGAGTTGTCGTACAACAATATACAAGACGCAGATGCCGCCTTGCAGATTCTGCGCGAATTTGACGGCCCGACAATGGTGGCCGTGAAACACAAGAACCCTTGCGGCGTGGGACTCGGTGAAACCGCTTTGGAGGCCTGGACCCGCGCTTACGAGGCTGACAGCGTCTCCATCTTCGGTGGCATCGTGGCCTCCAACCGCGAAATCGACCTGCCAACCGCAGAGGCGATGAAGCCCGTCTTCCTCGAGATCATCCTTGCTCCTTCGTTCACGAAAGAAGCCTTCGACCATCTTTCCACCAAGAAGAATATCCGATTGATGACCTTCAGCACTGACAAATCCAACGCCGATGAGCGGATGTACGTCAGCGTGGCTGGCGGTCTGCTTTGCCAGTCGCTCGATCGCAAACGTTTTGAGGATTACGAACTTAAGGTGGTGACGGAAAAAGCCCCAACGGCAGCGGAGATGGAAAACTTGAAACTTGCGATGACGATATGCAAGCACGTGCGTTCCAACGCCATTACGGTGGCTTGCAACGGTTGTATTGCCGGTGTCGGCGCAGGACAGATGAATCGTGTTGGTGCTGCCCATATCGCCTTGGAAGAAGCTAAGGCAAAAGGACTAACAGCCAATCTCTGCCTCGCCAGCGACGCCTTCTTCCCCTTTGACGATGTAGTGAAGATGGCCAAGGAATACGGCGTCACCGCCATCATCCAGCCCGGCGGCAGCGTCCGCGACGAAGACTCGATCAAGGCCTGCAACGAGTTCGGAATCGCGATGGTGTTCACGGGAGTGCGGCACTTCAAACACTGACGGTGGCATTGTCGCTGGTAGTAACTTTGACTATAACTCTGACTCTGACTATGACTTAGACTTAGACAATGACTTAGACGATTGTCATTTGCAGGTTAGTCTGTGAATCATTTCGTAAACTTGTCTTTCTATTGAGTTGATTTCTGACAGAAGTTTGTCCAGCACTTCTTTTGTAATGTAACCTAATTGTTGTGCGATATATAATTGCGTTTCTAATTCATAAGCGGATCCTAAACTGATTTGCAGAAAATGTGCAAAATCTTTTTCACTACTTCTACTAGATCCTTCCGCTATATTTGAGACAATTGAAACCGAAGCCCTCCGCATTTGTCCAGACAAACCAAATCTTTCGTAGGATGGAAATTTGTTTACTATCTGATATATCTCTGCGCTGAGCTTAAGTGATATCTTCCACATGTCATAGTTTCTGAAATTTCTCATTTTTACTGGTTTTAGTTAATTTTAAGTTACTTAAATAATAAATATTTTGCAAAAATACATTTTTTTTCCAAACATCTCTAAATAAAGTTTAAGTCTAAGTCTAAGTCTAAGTTTAAGTCTAAGTTTAAGTCTAAGTCTAAGTCATCGTACACCCCCTTTAACAACCAACAATCATGCAAGTCTCAATCAACCCCAACATCGACGAATCCTGGAAACAGGTGCTTTGGGATCAATTCCAAGCTCCCTATTTCGCGGAACTGAAAGCCTTTTTGGTGGAAGAGAAGAAACACTATCTCGTTTTTCCGCCGGGGCCAAAGATTTTCAATGCGTTCAATTCCACGCCGTTTGATAAGGTGAAGGTCGTGATTATCGGACAGGATCCCTATCATGGGGAAGGGCAGGCGCACGGATTGTGTTTCTCGGTACAGGATGGCGTGCCGATTCCGAAGTCGCTGCAGAACATCTTCAAGGAGCTGAGCACGGATGTGGGTTTTGTTCCGCCGAGAAGCGGCAATCTGCAGTCGTGGGCGAACCAGGGGGTGTTGCTGCTCAATGCGACTCTCACCGTGCGGGCGCATCAGGCAGGCTCGCACCAGCGTCACGGTTGGGAAACTTTCACCGACTGCGCCATACAGCGGCTCTCGGAACAGCGTGAGGGACTTGTCTTCCTGCTGTGGGGTAACTATGCCATTGAGAAACAGCGTCTTATCGATACATCCAAACATTATGTGCTCACGGCTCCGCACCCGTCGCCGCTCTCCGCATCCCGCGGTTTCTTCGGATGCCGCCACTTCTCCCGCACAAACGAGATCCTGGTGTCGATGGGGAAGACACCGATTAACTGGCAACTGTGACGATGAAACGATGAAACGATGAGACGATGATGCGATGAGACGATGAGACGATGATGCGATGAGACGATGAGACGATGATGCGATGAGACGATGATGTTTAAAAGCCACAGTTAAGTTTAAAGTCATAGTTATTGTTATAGTTAATAGCCAACAGCCAATGTCCCCTTTCCTGAACCATATTATCGACAAACTCCTTGAAAATCGCAGCATTCCCCTGCACGATGTCGCGGTGATTTTGCCGAACCGTCGTGCGCGCCGTAAGCTGCTTCAGGGTTTGCATGAGTCTAATGGCGGTAAAACTATGTTTGCGCCGCAGATTTTCCCGATGGAAGATTTCGTTGCATGGCTGTCACCGCTTCATATTCTAGACCAGGTCTCCTTGATCTGGAACCTGCATGCGATTTCCCGTGATTTTCCGGGGGAACGTTTCGAACTGCATAATCTCCTGTCATGGGGGAGTGCGTTCCTTAAGGATATCAGCGATATGGATATGCAGCTGCAAGATGTCCCGGCTATCCTGCGGGAATACGCCGATGCCGCCAAGTTCGAGATCCCCTTTGGAAAGGACGACCTTTCAGAAAGCGATCGTGAGAGGTTGGGATTCAATGACTTGCTCGCTGAAATATACGGATTGTTCCGAGCTCAGTTGAAAGAAAAGGGGGAAGCTTACGAAGGTATGTTGTATCGGGATTGTGCTGAGCATATTGACGAATATGCGAAAAAAATCCCTTTCAAACGACTCGTTTTCGCCGGTTTTTATGCCCTTTCGCCTGCCGAGTTGACCGTTATGCGTTATCTCAAAGAGCATTTCCAAACAGAATTTTACTTTGACATCGACCCGTTTTATTGTCATCTGGAAGAGCAATCTGCCGGGGCGCGTATTCAACGGGAGCCTTCCTTTTTCATCAAACGCAACTGCGAAAAACTGCAGTTGAATCCTGCCGGACTTGATTTTAACGAGAACAACTATGCGACGATTCCCAAAGAGGTGAAAATCGTGGCCACGGCGCAAAATATGCGGCAGATCTATTGTGCGATAGAAGAGATTGAACGCATCAAAATCCGGAAGCGGCATGATACTCCCGAGATGGTGAATGAGAATGGAACAGTGGATATGTCGGACACGGCGGTGGTGTTGGCTGAAGAAGAATTGCTGCTACCGTTTCTGTCATCCTATAATCCTGAGGATCTGAATATTAATGCGACTATGGGCTTCCCGTTTACTGCCACGCCAGTCTGTTCTCTGCTGCAAATCTTGATGTCTGTTTACGAGTCTGTATTTGCACTGACGCCGGACGACAGTCAGGAGCTCTCCTTTAGCGGTGAACAGGTGGAGCAGTTGTGGATGCACGAACTGATTCGCGCGGGAGCCTCGTCCAAAACCTTCTTCCCAACAGTAGTTCGATATTCACAACTTCTTCATAATGAATTGTTTGAGAACTGTCCTAAACAGGAAATAGGCCGTCGTTTTCCCGCATTGTTGCTGCAATTCTGCCAATATGCGGAAAGGGTGACGGCAGAGGAAAAGTACAAGCAATTATGGCAAGAGGTAATGCGCAGGTTGTCGGAATTGCAGTCACGCTTCGATTCTTGGTTCGGGCAAAACGAACCGGTGGATTTCCCGTTCGCCAAGTTCGCTGTGACAAAAATGATGAATGAGGTCTCTATAGCGATAAAAGGAGATCCTGACACGGGTCTGCAAGTGATGGGGCTGCTTGAAACCCGCATGATGGACTTCAAAAATGTCATTATGCTCTCGGTGAATGAAGGAGTCCTTCCCCACGGCATCACCTACGATTCGTTGCTGCCCTTCGACTTCAAGTACAAATTCGATGGACAGGAGGCGTTACCCAACTATCTTTACCAAGATCAGGTATATGCCTATCACTTCTTCCGGTTGTTGCAACGGGCTGAAAATGTGATGCTGATTTACAACAGCTCCTCAGACACCACGATGGCGGAAAAGAGCCGTTTCATCTCTCAATTGGAGTTCGAAGTCAAGAATCAGCAATTGGAGGATCTTATCCATATCCAGCATCAGCAGTTGGATTTTACGCTTGATCTTCCCGTCAGGAAGACCTTAAGCATCCCCAAAACCCGTCAGCTGCTTGAAAAACTCCATCAACACGCTTTCTCCGCTTCATCCTTACAGTCGTTCGTGGCTTGTCCTCTCAAGTTTTGTCTCCGACATCTGATGAAAGTGCAACGTCCGGTAGTGTTGTCTGATCATTTGGAAGCAAATGAGCTGGGAACAGTGATCCATGCGATTTTCGATGCTGCCTTTGACGAGATTATCGAATGTGGAGACCATCAAGAGCTTTATAATGCGGTCCTGCAAAAGTATATCGATCAGATGGACGAACTCGTCTGTGACGAAATCCTCAAACTGAAGGGTCGGGAGTCTATGTCTGCAAACGAGCTTAACCAAGGCTATTGGCTGATAAACAGGCGCATCATCAAGGAAACGGTCTCAAGTTATCTGGAGAGGGCGAAAACGGAGTTGCTCGACTCCTCCTGGAGGATTACAGCCAACGAGATGAAAATAGACATTCGGGACTATGAGGTCCATCCACTTGCAGGAAGACCTGCCTTTTGTGTGAAAATGACTGGCAGCATTGATCGGGTGCAGAAGAACGGGGACGGGGATGTTATGATTTTGGATTACAAGACAGGCAAAGTGGAGGAGTCCAAACTACGTCTTTCAGTGAAAAAGGACACGGTGTTGACGGATGAACTCCATCATGCGGTTGTCAATACGGTTTTCACTGACAGCAAGTATGACAAGTTATTTCAACTTATGGTTTATATGCTTATGTATGAGCATGTTGCCAAAGAGACATCGAATGTGGTGAAGGCCGGTATCCTTAGCACCCGAGAGGTCAGCAAAAACAGTCCCAAATATATCTTTAATGCAAATGTTTTTCGGGATGACAATCTGTTGACCTATCAATCTGTCATTAAGGATTGTCTGAATGAGTTGTTTATACGTGTTTTTGATGCAGATACACCATTCTGCCAGACTGAAAACGAGGACAACTGCAAGAATTGTGATTTCCTTCACCTATGTGGCCGCCAAACGACGGTGGAGAGCAGAAAGTAAAAAAGGCATCCGATTGGATGCCTTTTTTGCTTTGTTATTATCAATTTTTAATACAGGAAGCTCAACAGGATACCTGCGGCCACTGCGCTGCCGATGACGCCGGCCACGTTGGGACCCATGGCGTGCATGAGCAGGAAGTTGGTGCGGTCGTACTTCTGACCCTCGATCAAGGAGACACGCGCCGCATCGGGCACAGCTGAAACTCCGGCGTTACCGATGAGTGGGTTGATCTTGTTGTCACCCTTGAGGAAGAGGTTGAAGAACTTCACGAACAGCACGCCGGAAGCGGTGGCGATCACGAAGGAGAAGGCACCCAACACGAAGATGAGCACAGAGGCGGGACGCAGGAAGTTGGTGGCCTGCGTAGAAGCACCGACGGTGAGACCGATGAGGATGGTCACGATATCCACCAGCGGGCCGGAGGCTGTGTTAGCCAAACGTTTGGTCACGCCGCTTTCTTTCAGCAGGTTACCGAAGAAGAGCATACCCAACAAAGGCAGACCCGTGGGCACGAGGAACGCGGTGAGCAGGATACACATCATCGGGAAGAGCACTTTCTCGCGATGGCTGACCGCACGAGGCGGACGCATACGGATGAGGCGCTCTTGCGGGGTGGTCAGCGCGCGCATGATCGGGGGTTGGATCACCGGGACCAAGGCCATGTAGGAGTATGCCGACACGGCGATGGCACCCATCATGCTCGGAGCCAACTTCGAGGAGATGAAGATGGCGGTAGGGCCGTCAGCACCACCGATGATACCGATAGCACCGGCTTCCATGGGGGTGAAACCAAGCAGCAGGGCTGTGATGTAAGCCGCGAAGATACCGAACTGCGCGGCCGCGCCGATGAGAATCAGTTTCGGGTTGGAGATCAGAGCCGAGAAATCCGTCATGGCCCCGATGCCGAGGAAGATCAACGGCGGATAGAAACCTTTGACCACACCGAAATAGAGGTAGTTGAGCACGGCGCCGTTCTCATAAACACCCACCTGCAGGCCATCGGTGAACGGGATGTTACCGATGATGATGCCGAATCCGATGGGCACGAGCAGCAGCGGCTCATATTCCTTGATAATTCCCAAAGCTATGAACACCAAGCCGACGCATATCATGATGATATGCCCCCAGGTGCAGTTTCCGAAACCGGAATAGCTCAGGAATTGCAATAATCCTTCTTTGAAAAACTCTAACATAATCTCAATCTTTTATGATGATGAAATTCCTTATTCAAAAACCACGAGCACCTGGCCTTCCATGACGGCGTCGCTCTTGCTGACCTTGACCTCTTTGACCACACCGTCGCGATCCGCGTCGATGTTGTTCTCCATCTTCATAGCTTCGAGGAGGAGGAGGCGTTGGCCGACCTTCACAGCGTCACCCGGTCTCACGAACACATCGAGAACGGTGCCAGGCAGCGGGGAGGTGAGGGTTCCACCACCGCCGGTGGGAGCGGCGGGAGCCACTTTCTGCGCGGGAGCAGCGGCCTGTGCCTTCGGGGCGGCGGCCACTTTCACCACGGGCTTCACCGTCCGGGGTTTCAGCTCCATGTCGAGCTCCACCTTGTAGGGCGTGCCGTTGACGGTCACTTCGATGTTGTTGTCTTCCAATTCGCCGACTTCGACGGCGTACTTGTTTCCGTAAATCTTAAAGTTATAGGTTTTCATATTCTTTATTTTTCAAATTTTGGTGATTATCTTCTGGGGTTTCTCTTCATGGTGAGTTCCTTCTGCGCCCACGGGGAGTAGTGTTTGGAGGGCATGTTGATGGTGATGACCTCGCTCTCCTCGTCGTGCATACTGCCGAAGTGGAGGTGCAGGGCGGTGCCTATGGCGGCCACGGTCTCGCCGTTCACGGCCTCGTCATCGGCTTTGGTGCCTGTGGCCGCAGCCATGGCGGGCGTTTTGGCGGCCTCCTCCTTGGCTTTCGACTTCATCGTGGCGCGGCGGCTCGCGTAGTTGAAGATTTTCAGCATGACGTAGATCATGATAAGCGCCGTGAACACTACGGCCATGGAGATGATGGCCATGCCGATGCCGTAGGGGTCGTCGCGTTTGAGCTTGTCCTGCTTGGAAATCTTCACCTCGGTCTCGTTGGAGGATGCGGGGGTGAAGTCGCTCAGGAAGTTCAGTTCGCCAGAGGCGCGGATGCCCTTCTTGAAGGCCTTGTTGTCGCGCACCCCGTCGGCCACGTAGCCGAACACGCGGGAGGTGTCGCGCAGTTCCACGGGATACTCCACGAGGTCGAGAAGTTCCTTGCCGTCGGAGCTGATGAGCGCGATGTAGCGCGTATTCGACTTTTCCGGGGTGAAGTTGGTGTGGAACGGGCCGTAGAGCGGCGAGTTGTCCAGAAAGAAAATCAGGAAGCTGCGCTGGGGCATGTACATTTTCTGGTCCGTAGGGATACGGTACCAGCGGGCTGGGATTTCGCCGCCTTTCTTGCCGGCTCTGGCCAGACCCGTCGTGTCGTCGGTGAGATAACAGCCGGTGATGTTGACCGTGTTGTAGGCGGTGTTGAAGATTTCCACCCACGGCACGTGACGGCCATACTCGTCGGCATAGTTATCCTCGTTCTTGATCATCATCTCGTTGAGGCGCAGGTCATGCACCGACTGGCCGAAGGAGGCCGTGACGGCGAACAGCGCGACAACGGTGAAGATATATTTGTAAATCGATTTCATAAATCTCTGAATTTATTGGTTTTTGTGAATGTAGAGACGCGCCATGGCACGTCTCTACAACGAACATATTACAACGGCAGGTTATCGTGTTTCTTGGCCGGGTTCTCCAAACGTTTGTTACGCAGCGACTCGAGGGCGCGGATCACGCGGAAACGGGTGTTGCGCGGCTCGATGACATCGTCGATGTAGCCGTATTGGGCAGCCACGTATGGGTTGGAGAATTTTTGGCGGTACTCTTCCACTTTTTCGTCGAGGAATTTCTGGCGCTCGCCGGCATCCTCGATCTTCTTCATCTGGGAACCGTAAAGGATTTCCGCAGCACCGCTGCCGCCCATGACGGCGATCTCTGCGGTCGGCCATGCGTAGTTCACATCGCCGCGCAGATGCTTGGAGCTCATCACGCAGTAGGCACCGCCGTAGTTCTTACGCAGGATGACGGTGACCTTCGGCACAGTGCACTCGCCGTAAGCGTAAAGCAGTTTCGCACCGTGCAGGATGATGCCGCCATATTCTTGGCCGGTGCCGGGCAGGAAGCCGGGAACGTCAACCAACGTCACCAACGGGATGTTGAAGGCGTCGCAGAAACGGACGAAACGCGCGCCCTTGCGGGAAGCGTTGATGTCGAGCACGCCGGCCATGCATTTGGGTTGGTTGGCCACGATACCCACGGCCATGCCGTTGAAACGGGCGAAACCGACCACGATGTTCTGCGCGTAGGTGGCATGCACTTCGAGGAACTTGCCGTCATCGACGATGCCGCCGATCACATCCTTCACGTCGTAAGGCTGGTTAGGATTGTCGGGGATGATGGAGTTGAGGCTGTCTTCCAGACGGTTGATGGGATCCTCGGTGGGCTCATACGGCGGCTCCTCCATATTGTTGGAGGGCAGATAGCCGATGAGGTCGCGCAACAAGGCAATACCCGTTTCCTCGTCAGGGACAGAGAACTGCGCCACACCGGATTTGGTGGAATGGATGGTCGCGCCGCCGAGCTGCTCGGTGGTCACGTCCTCGCCGGTGACGGTCTTCACGACCTTCGGACCGGTGACGAACATGTAGCTGGAGTTCTGGGCCATCATGATGAAGTCGGTCAATGCAGGAGAATAGACCGCGCCGCCGGCACAAGGGCCAAAGATGGCGGAGATTTGCGGCACGACGCCGGAAGCCAGGATGTTACGCTGGAAAATCTCGGCATAGCCGGCCAGACTGTTGACACCCTCCTGGATACGGGCACCACCGGAGTCGTTGAAGCCGATGACAGGTGCGCCGACCTTCATGGCCTGGTCCATCACCTTGCAGATCTTCGCGGCGAAGGTCTCGGAGAGAGAACCGCCAAAAACAGTGAAATCCTGAGAGAAAACATACACCAAACGGCCGTTCACAGTGCCGTAGCCGGTCACCACACCGTCGGAGAGGAATTTGTCCTTCTCGATGCCGAAGTTCACGCAGCGGTGAGTCACGAACATGTCGAACTCCTCAAAGCTGCCCTCATCGAGGAACATCAGGATGCGCTCCCGCGCGGAATATTTGCCTTTGGCGTGCTGTTTGTCAATCTTGTCTTGACCGCCGCCCAAACGAGCCTTCTCCCTGAGGGCCAAAAGCTCGTTGATTTTATCTTGCATTGCCATATTTGATTGGTATTTAGTTTGTTATAAATATTATTTGAAATAAAATACACAATATATTACCCTCGCAAAAATACTAATTTTTTCAATGCGACATTGAATTTTTTTTCGCGGGATACTCGGTTTGCGATTTAGGTTTTACAATCGGCAGTTATAGTTATGCTTATAGTTATGGTTATATTGTCAGCCTCCTAAAAAGGCACGCAGTTACCAGCCATAGCTATCTAAAACAGCCAACAGCCAATAGCCAATAGCCAACAGCTAACAACCCGCCATCCGGTACATCACTACGGCGGCGGCAACAGCGGCGTTGAGCGACTCGGCGGTGTCGCGGCCTTGGGCGGCGGTGGGAATGGTGATACGGTGGGTGACGGCGTTGGTCACCTCCTCGGAGATGCCGTTCGACTCGTTGCCGATGACCAAAATGTCATTGCGGTTGAATTCGAACTGGCGGATATCTTCACCATCGAGGAAAGTGCCGAGGATGCGGCGGTGGGAACTTTCCTGTGCGAGATATTGTGCTAACGGTCGCTTGTGTATGTATGTGTGCGCGAAAGAACCCATGGTGGCCTGGATGACTTTCGGATTGTAGAGTTCCACACAGTTGGGAGAGCAGACGATGTGCTGGATGCCGAACCAGTCGGCGGTGCGGACGATAGTGCCGAGGTTGCCGGGGTCCGAGATGTGGTCAAGGGCGAGCAAGGGCTGGTCAGCGGGGATGTTGGGAAGGAGTTGCCGCTGCTGTGCTACCGCAAGCAGCTCCGGCGGAGTTTGCATAGTGCTGATGCGCGACATCTCCTCGGCGGTGACAAGGGTGGGGGAGAGGGAACTCAACCACACAGCATTGTCCGTCAGGGCGTTTTCAGTGGCGAAAATCTCCTCCACTTCAAAATCGGAGGCGCACAACATCTCCACGCTCTTGTAACCTTCCACCAAAAAAAGTCCGCTCTCATCGCGGAATTTCTTGGCGTGTAATTTACGGATTTGGGATATTCGGTTTTTGCTGATCATGTAATGGTTATAGGTTATAGAGGAAGGTGGTCGAGACGCAAAATATTGCGTCTCGACATCGTGCGTTTTACGCCATCCCTTCGAACTCCCGGATTCTCTGCTTGTACTCCTCGCAAATGGGGATGGCCAGATGGGTCTGTCGGTCGAAGCCGGCGAGGACGCTCAGGCAAGTGGTTTTCACGGTGTTGGTGTTGAGGTCGCGAAGCTGTTGCCACATTTTCAGGCTCTTGTTGCCGATTTCGAAGATTTTGGATTCGCACACGAGCTTGTCGTGGAACTCCACGGGTGCGGCAAAGTCCAGCTCTATATGCACCAAAACCAGATCGATGGTTTTCCAATCGACCTGGTTCTGTAATACTTTTTCCAAATAAAAACTCCGTCCGAGGTCAAAATAATGGCATTGGATGCCGTTATTGACGTGGACGAAGGGGTCTAAATCACTCATCCGCACCTGCACAGGCACGGCGACACGGAAATCCGAATCTTCCTGGAGTGGTTTAGAGGGCATTGATCTTCTTCATCAAACCTGACTTCAGGTTGGCGGCTTTGTTCTTGTGGATCATGCCTCTTTTGGCGAGTTTGTCAATCATGGAGGTCATGCTTGACAGTTTTTGGGTAGCCTCGCCCTTGTCGCTGATGGCGCGGATGTCTCTCAACGCGTTACGCATCGTTTTGGAGTAGTAACGGTTTGCTAATCTTTTCGTTTCGTTCGCTCTAATTCTCTTTAAAGATGACTTGTGATTTGCCATTATCTCTTACTTTTTTTATGTTTTTTCGTTTTAAATTTTCGGGCTGCAAAAATAGACTTTTTTTGCATATAATCAATCTTTTGTGAAAATATTTTTTCAACAGTCATGACTGGGGTTATGAACAGACCTTCTGAAGATTCCATTCCTGTTTGAGAGGGACGCCAAGTGCGTTGAGGCCGCTGGCACGCAGCAGATGCTTTGGCGCGTCCTCGAGCCAAAGCACGCGGACACTGTTCCCTGAAATGTTGAGTATCAGACCTCCTTCCGCCTGCCAGCTGATGCGGGAAGCCTCATCGTCGTTGATACAATAGATTTGTGGTTCCCGATCATCGTGCTTCAGTCCGATTTTCGATTTGAGCTCTGGATAGAAAAACTCCTGAATCTTATCCTGAATGAAATAATAATGATGGTTCAGGGTGCCGTTTTTCTCTTGGTACGGGGCGTGGCCGCAACCATCGAGCGGATACAGTTTGTTGCGCACGTGCATCGAATCGAGGTAGTGGTGGATGGCCTTTGAGCCGAACACCTCGTCGAACAACCTTTCGCCAAGTTTGCTTTTCACCCCCGAGAATGGAAAACCGTGGTCGAAGGGGACAACTTTGTCGCTGGTTCCATGAAAGGAGACCACTGGGATGCGGCGGCCGTCCAGCTCATGCAGGTCGTAAACAGCCCCCCACATGTTGGCGATCGCCTTGATTTTCACTTTGTCACGGTATTCGTTGCCCGAAGTGTGCAGAGATCCGCATTTTTTCGGAAGCTTGTTCTTGGCAACAAATGGAGGACAGTTTGTGTTGTCCATGAACGCGGTTCCCAACGCGGTGATGGAGCCCGCGCTGGTTCCGGCGAGAAAGATGTAGTCAGGGTCGATCCGGTATTCCTCGGCGTTAGCTACCAAGTACCGAAGAGCGGCGTGCGCGTCCTGAATTGCCTGATATCCGCATTGTTGGATGGAACTTTTGGAGATGGAGAACCCCAGACGGTAGTTGACAGAGGCCACCACGTAACCGCTTTTTGCAAAATGCTCGCACCATACCCGCATGTTCCGGTTCCCCTTGTCGCCGAAGAAGAATGCCCCGCCGTGCAAAAGCACAAGAAGCGGATGCTTTTGCATACTGTCAGCAGGAACGTACAGATCCAAAAGCAAGTCCAGTTTTTTCGTGGCTGCCGTTTTGGGCAGTAGCTTGAGGATCATCCTGGTGTAGTTGGTGTCGTCCTCCATGGGGTAGCTGGTCCAGAAACCCTTTGCTGTTCCATATTGGATGTCAGGGGTTTTCGTGAAATTATACTTCGGCTCACGATAACGGGTGGATTTGATTTCGCGGTAGACGGGGGGAGCGTAGTGTTTGAAGGAAATCCGAAATGTCTTCGACTGTTCGCCTTGGGTGGTGAGGGTGCCGAGGATTGCGGACGAGTCGGCGGAAATAGAGAAAGTTACCAGATCGCTTGCGGAGCCGACAACGAGCCGGTGACCGTCGCGTTCCCGCAGAAGCTTGAAAGGAACGGGCGGAACACTGCTTTCCAGTGTGTCAATACGGTAATATTTTCCGGTCACCTTGCTTCTGTCCGCGGTTTCTATGCAGAGAGCATACGGTTGGTCGTTTATTTCACCTATAAAAACCCCGCTGATGTCGGAAAACGAGAAATCGGCAAGTTCCAGATCCTCTACGAATTCCGCCTTTTTCTGTTTGTCCAGCTCTTCTTGTCTTGGCTGAACCCCGTTTTTTGCTTTGTGCTTGCAGGAATCAGGAACAATAAGCAGGCATACGGCCAAAAGGAACAGCCCCAAAACCGTCATGCAGCTTCTCCAATGGGATAATATGTCCGACCTCTTTCCCATAGTCGCAAATTATGAGGCAAAAATACATTTTTTTACTGAGTGTGATTTGCAATAAAAAATCTCGCAATCAAACATCCGATAGTAAAAAAGAATTGTGAATTATGCATGTACATTGAACATTGTACATTGAACATTGGAAAGTGGTCCCACAAGGGCTCGAACCTTGGACCCTCTGATTATGAGTCAGATGCTCTAACCAACTGAGCTATGGGACCCGACAGTAGAGACGTGCCATGGCGCATCTCTACAATGTCAAATTTTCAGGCGGCAAAAATACACTTTTTTTTAACATGTTATGTTTTTTGTTTATTGTCTTCATTTACTGGTTCTTGGCTAATTGATAATGCTTGATGGCCAACGCCTACCCTGCTTCAATAACCCATAACCCATAACCCATAACCATTAAAAATGTATTTTTGCCGTCTGAAAGGACAAGGGACTTATGGCAGGCGCGTCGCATTTTCTACCGATTACCAAGAAGGAGCTCGACTATTTGGGTTGGGACTACGTGGATGTCATCATCGTGAACGGTGACGCTTACGTGGACCATCCGTCGTTCGGTGCGGCGGTCATCGGTCGTGTGCTCGAGCGCGAAGGACTGCGCGTGGCCATTTTGCCGCAGCCCAACTGGCAGGACGACCTCCGCGACTTCAAGAAGCTGGGGACTCCGCGCCTTTTCTTCGGGGTTACCTCCGGCAACATGGACTCCATGGTCAACCATTACACCGCCAACAAACGGCTGCGCAGCGATGACGCCTACACTGCTGGTGGCAAGGCCGGTTTCCGCCCCGATTATGCCACCACCGTCTATTCCCGCATCCTGCGACAGCTCTTCCCCGACACTCCCATCGTGCTCGGAGGTGTGGAGGCCTCCATGCGACGGCTCTCCCATTACGACTATTGGAGCGACACCCTCAAACCTTCCATCCTCCTTGACAGTCAAGCAGATGTGCTGGTCTATGGCATGGGCGAGCGGCCGATTGTGCAGTTAGCCAAGCTGATGCAACACTCTGACTGGCGCGACCATCTTCCCGAATGTTCCCAGATTGCCTATATAGATAATGGTGTTGACTGTTATAAGTCCGAAAATCCGATTCTTCTTCATGACTATGCTGAAGAGCTGAAAGATAAGCGTAAGTATGGGGAGAACTTTGTGGTGATGGAGAAGGAGTCGAACAAGCGGGTGCAACGCACATTGATCCAGCCTTATACGGATAAGTTTGTGGTGGTGCGTCCGCCGTTTCCCGTGGCTACGGAGGCCGAGATGGACAGTTTCGCGCTCTTCGACCGGATGAAGAATGCGCCGCATCCCAAGTATCTGAAACGCGGTGACATCCCCGCCTTCGAGATGATCAAGAACTCCATCACCATCCATCGGGGGTGTTTTGGTGGATGCAGTTTCTGTGCCATTGCCGCGCACCAGGGCAAGGCCATTGCCTCCCGCTCTGAGGAATCCGTTATGCGAGAAGTGGAGGATTTGGTGCAACGCCCTTATTTCAAGGGACATATCAGTGATTTGGGTGGCCCATCCGCCAATATGTACAAAATGCATGGCAAGGATTTGTCGCAGTGCGAGAAGTGCGCGCGCGCGTCCTGCCTTGTGCCGAAAAAGTGCCCGAATCTGGTCGCCGACCACCACGCCGTCACGGCTCTCTATCAGAAAGTGATGAACACCAACGGGGTGAAACATATCACTATCGGTAGCGGCATCCGTTACGATATGTTGCTGACTGACAATGAGAAAGAGCGCTTGCAACTTGGACTTGGGGAGTATCTCCGACAAGTGGTGCGCCACCATGTGTCGGGACGTCTGAAGGTTGCACCTGAACACACAGATGCGGAGGTCCTTTCCCTCATGCGCAAGCCCTCCTTTGACCATTTTCTCGACTTTCTCAAAGAATTTAACGAGGAAAACCGGAAATGCGGGAAAAACCAACAGTTGATCCCCTATTTTATTGCCTCGCATCCAGGCTGCACAGTGGAAAAGATGAGCAAATTATGCGACATTACCCATCAATACCATCTTATGACCGACCAGGTGCAGGACTTCACGCCCACGCCCATGACCTACGCCACAGCGATGTATTATCTTGGTTATGACCCTTATACGAGCAAAAAAGTGCATGTGGCAAAAAGCAAACAGGAACGCCAGGACCAGCATTTGTTCTTTTTTGCCGATTTGCCGGAAAACAAGAAAAAAATTCGAGTAATAAGAGCTAATTTACATAATAAAAGATAAACCGAATCGTTATATCCGAGTGATTAATAAAATATCATTATGAAAAAAAGCTTTATTTTGTTGATTTGTTGCATGATAACTTTAGGAAGTATCAATGCACAGCACCCCACACGACATTTTATTTCCTTGAGTCGTGGCTCCGCTTATTCGAACACCGTTCGTGTGCAACCCTCCTTGCCTGTCGTGTGTCTCGGTGGCATAAGCGATAATATCGGGCTGGGCTACCAGCTTCATCACAACCATTTCACTTTCGGTGTTGGGGTTGAGTATGACAATACCATTATGGCAAATATGTCCACGGAGGATATCACAACGGTAGGTTTTTTACATTATAATACAATTGAGAAAGGGATGACGGAGCTTTTGCACAACATGAGCTTCAACTTCCCGGTGATGTTAGGCGGGGAGTTTGGCAAATTCTATTTCAAGGCAGGCGTGGCGCCTTCTTTAAGTGTTTATGGAAACGGCGCTGTCATAGGACCTGCGCTCAACGATAACTCTGAGGTTTGGGATTATGAGGACATTCATCAGTATCGTTATAATCGCGATTTCCAACTTTATGCCCGTTTTGAGTTGGGCGGTTCTTTTGGGGAGTTTACCTCTTTTGATGAACTTGTCCAGCCTAAAGCCCGATTCTATCTTGGCGCATACGTGGATTATGGGGTCTTTGAAGAGGGACCGAAAAAAAGTATTGGATCATACGCACATTACGTCCCATACGCGATCAGCGACGAGGCATTTCATGATGTGACCATCCCGTTAAATGTGGGCCTGCGTTTCACCTGCTTGTTCAATGTGTCGAAGTAGCAACATCTCTTTTTTGAAAGATTGATCTGAGATTATGGGGACGATGCGCATATTCTGCGATTCGTCCCCATAAATTTTGTATTTTTGCATCCTTTTTGAATATGACGTTTATGGAAAATATGAAACCGAGAGTAAGATTTGCGCCTAGTCCCACGGGACCGCTCCACATCGGCGGCGTGCGTACCGCATTGTATAATTACCTGTTTGCCAAGAAACACGGCGGCACTTTCCTGCTGCGTATTGAGGATACCGACCAGACCCGCTTCGTGCCGGGCGCGGAGGAGTACATCATCGAGGCCTTTCAGTGGCTCGGACTCAAGTTCGATGAGGGTGTCGGCATCGGCGGTGAGTTTGGTCCGTATAAACAGTCGGAGCGCAAACCCATGTACAAGCCTTACGCTGAACAGTTGGTGAACGACGGTTGGGCATATTATGCTTTCGACACTCCCGAAGCCCTCGATGCCAAACGCAAGGAGGCGGAAAGTCAGAGGAAGACGTTCCAATATGATGCTTCCACGCGTATGTCGATGGTCAACTCGCTGACACTGAGTGCAGAAGAGACGAAAGCACGAATAGAGTCGGGGGCACCTTACGTGGTCCGTTTCAAATATCCCGAAAACACCGACATCCACGTCCACGACTTGATTCGTGGAGAGGTGGTGATAAATTCCAACCTTTTGGATGATAAGGTGTTGTATAAGTCTGATGGAATGCCGACTTACCATCTGGCCAACATTGTGGATGACCACACGATGCAGATTACGCACGTGATCCGTGGTGAGGAGTGGTTGCCGTCGGCGCCGCTGCACGTGATGTTGTACAAGGCGTTCGGCTGGGAGGCCCCGCAATTCGCGCATCTGCCGCTGCTGCTCAAACCCGATGGTAATGGCAAGCTCAGCAAGCGCGACGGCGACCGTCTCGGATTTCCGGTTTTCCCGCTGGAGTGGCACGATCCCAAGAGCGGCGATGTCTCTTCAGGTTATCGCGAAAGCGGCTATCTGCCTGAAGCGGTGGTGAATATGTTGGCGTTGTTAGGATGGAATCCAGGCATTGAGCAGGAAATCTTTACCCTTGACGAGATGGTGGAACTCTTCTCGTTGGAGAAAATCAGCAAGTCTGGCGCGAAATTCTCCCTCGACAAGGCCAAATGGTTCAACCACGAATACATCCAGATGAAATCCGCGCAGGAGCTGGCACCCTATTTCACCAAGATTCTGGACGAGAAGGGCATTACCTGTACCGAAGAGTATCTCTTGAAGGTCATTGACTTGATCAAGGATCGTCTCAACTTCATTCCCGATTTCTGGGAGCAGGCTGGCTACTTCTTCGTGGCCCCGACGGAGTACAGCGCACAGGATTTGAAGAAGCGTTGGAAAGAGGGCACTGGCGAGAAATTGCGTGTCATCCTTCAGTTGTTGGAGCAGGATGAGGTCTTCGACATGCAGGCCGCCCACGACCGTGTGATGGAACACATCAAAGCCAACGAATGGAACATGGGAGCTGTGCTCAACAGTCTGAGAATTGGTCTTGTAGGAGCTGCCCGTGGCCCCGAACTCTTCACCATGATTAGCGTTCTCGGCGTGGAGGAGACCCGCAAGCGCACCGAAGCGGTGATTGCTGCGGTGGAGGGTTAATCCACCGCCAGTCCTCCCATTGCCGTCTCCTTATACAAACTCGGCAGGTCTTTTCCGGTCAGGTTCATCGTTTTCACCACCTTGTCGAAGCTGATGAGGTGTTTGCCGTCGGACATCATGGCGAAGAGGTTGGCATCCAAAGCGCGGAGGGCGGCGAAAGCGTTGCGCTCGATGCAGGGAATCTGCACGAGACCGCAGATGGGGTCGCAGGTGAGTCCGAGGTGATGTTCCAGCCCCATCTCCGCTGCGTACTCGATTTGTTGTGGCGAACCTCCGAAGAGCTGGTTGGCGGCGGCAGCAGCCATGGCGCATGCGGAGCCGATCTCGCCCTGGCAGCCCACTTCCGCTCCGGACAGGGAGGCGTTGGTGCGGATGATGTTGCCGAAGAGTCCGGCTGTGGCCATCGCTTTCAGGATGAATTTGTCGCTATAGTCATGGTTGTGTTTGAGGTGGTAAAGCACCGCTGGCAGCACGCCCGACGAACCGCAGGTGGGCGCGGTGACGATCTTGCCGCCCGAGGCGTTCTCCTCCGCCGTGGCCAAGGCGTAGGCCGACACGAGACAACGGCCCTGTAACGAGGCCTTGTAGCTGCGTGCCTTCACGTAATATTGCGTGGCCTTCCGTTTGACGTACAGCCCGCCCGGCAACACTCCGTCGTTTTGCAGCCCTTTCTCGATGGTTGACTGCATCACCTTCCAACGCTCCTCCAAGAAGTCCCAAAGGTCGGCATCCTCGTGCTTTTCCACGTATTCCCAGAAGTTCATACCGTATTTCTCCACCAGTTTCACGATTTCCGACATACTGTTCTCCTCATAGCGCTCTTCGTGGTCAATCACGGAGTGCTCATCCGCAATCTCGCCGCCGCCGATGCTGTAGATCTTCCACTGGTCGGTCACCTCCTCGCCTTTGAGCGATTCAAAGAGCATGGCGTTGGTGTGGAACTCGTGCTGGATCTCGGGTCTCCAGACAATCTCGGTGGACTTCGGTGACAGGGCATCGATGATGGTCTTGTCGGTGAAGTGGCCCTTGCCGGTGGCCGCCAGACTGCCGTAGAGGGTCACGCGGTAGCCGCTGGCGTCAGGGGTTCTCTCTTTGAAGATTTCTGCCGCGCGGTGCGGTCCCATAGTGTGACTGCTGGAAGGGCCGTAGCCGATTTTGAAGATTTTCTTGATGGACTCCATATAATACTCGATATGTTTTGAAAACGCAAAAATACACAAAAAGAAAATACACAATGACAAATGCGACCTTGTATGGCGACGCTGAAATTAGCGACAGTATTCGCCTCATTACTCCAAAAAAAATCCCCCTGCGGTCATGCCGAGGGGGATGATGTATTATGGAAAACCTGATTAGTTCTTCATACGGGCGTTGATTCTGTCGTTCAGCTCTTGCGGAATGGGCAGTTGGAGCAACGCTTTCATTTCACGCAGGATTCTGTTGTTCTCCAGATTGTCGGGGTTCACTTGGTAAGCCTTTTCGCACCATTCGTGAGCCTTCTCCATGGCGTTCTTGCGTTCCGGGCTTTGGAACAGGCGGGTGGCCTCTTCATACTGACGGGCATTCATGGCAGCCTGACGACGGTCTTGGATGTCGTAGTATTCCATCGCGTAGCGGTAGCCCATTTGCTTCAGAAGGTCGAAATTGTTGGGCGTTTTGGCAAGGGACTCGGTCAGGATTTGCTCCGCCTTGGCGTATGATTTCGCATTGGTCAGGTAGGTGGCGCAGATGGGAATCATGGCTTCGTTGCCAGTGGCGATGACTTTGTCGCAGGTCTCCAGCAGTTTCTCCTGTTCGCCAATCATTCCATAGTAGTCCATTTCGGGCTCGTACAGCTTTTCGGGCTTGTCGGCGAATATTTTCTTCGCCTTGGCAAGGGTCTCACCGCATTTCACCGTGTCTTTTTTGTCTTTGTAGAGGTAGTAGAGTTCCACATAGGCATCTTCTGACACATCGGGAGACGTTTCGACGCATTTGGCCAGCATCTTTTCATAGTTTTCCTTGTCGTTGAGCTTCTGGTTGTAGACAAGTGCGGTTTGCAGATAGACGATGGCGGCGTTCTTCTTCATCTTGGCAAGCTCGAAGCATTTGGCAGCCAAGCCGTAGTATTTAAGACCGTCTTGGAACTTGCCGGCTTCGACTGCTGCGGCTGCCTTCTCATAGAAGGGCTCCGCTAACAGCTTTTGGCCTTCGATGGCACCAAGCATACCCGTTTTCGGCTCCACTTTGGGATCAAGCTCCAGCGCCTTCACAAAGGAGTTGTAGGCATCCTCCAGCGCGTTGGGATAACGTGCGGCGACAGACGGGTCTTTTTGTTGTTTCTCCAAGTCGTATCTGTACAGGTGGACATTGACATTCGCCTGCATCAACCATACGGCGGCGTTATCAGGATTGGAAGCCATGCAGGATTCCATGAACTTTTTTGCCTTAGGAGTTTGGCCGCTTCTCAGGCATTGCCAGACATCGTCCAGGCAAGATTGCGAGAAAGCACTAACGCTAACAAAGAGCGCGACTAAAACAAGCATCCATTTTTTCATTTTCTTGAAATTTTTTTGTGACTAATTATTTGATTGATTATCTTTCCAATTGTTTAATGAGGGCATCAATTTCATCTGCCTTCGGAGACTGCTGGCGTACGTAAATGGCACGAAGCGTGTTGAGAAGATTCACATCCTTGGGCTCCAGTTTGCGTGCCTGCTCAAAATAGTTTGCCGCTTCTGCAAGGTATTTTTCCGAGAGGTTTTTGGCCGCTTGGATGTCACTATTATTGGCCTGTTGCAAGGCAAGCTGGTTTTGGCGGTTGAAATAGTATTCTGAAAAACTATACGTACACACCCCTAAGTTGTAAAGAATGACGAAATTATTGGGAGTCAATACGTTGGATCGGGCGAGCAGACGTTCTGCAGCTTCGTAACGCTTCTCCTTGATATAGAAGTTGGCCACGTTCACCATCTCATCCTCGGTCTTCAATGACTGTACATCAATCTGATCAAGTAAAGACTTGGCTTTCAAACTGTCTCCTTTCCAATACATGTAGTCGATCTCCAATAATCTAATACTCATGTCGTTGGGGTTCTTCTGTTTGGCCATGGCAAGCGTTTTCTCCACATTCTGGTAGTCGTTTTTGGCCTTGAAATGGTCAATCAGCTTTGCGAAGACGTAAGCGTTTTGGGAACCGTCGTTGAGCGCTTTCTGGTAGTATGCCACGGCTTCGTCATTCTCGCCAAGACTTTCCATCGCGTATGCGTAGTAATAGTAGAGGTCGCCGTTCATGGGATACTGTGGCGTGTCCATTTCATAGCTCTTGATGCCTTTGGCCAGCGTCTTCTTAGCATTGGCGAAGTCTTTGGCTATCAGTTGGTCAACACCGCGAACCAAAAGGTAGGGGTATAGCTGCTTGAGGGCATCCTGAGCGGTCATCATGTCCAGTGCCTCCGCTTTCGGGTTAATGGAAATAGCTTTCTCGAAAGCGTCAAAAGCCTCTACAGGAGCATCCGGATATTGAATCTGATAGCTGTCGTTTTTCTGCTTCTCGCTATATTCGCGGTTGGCAAGCAAGAACTCGATGTTGCCTTTGTAGAGCCAGGTCTGTGCCTTTGCGGAGAGCTTCTCGTCAGCCGTGCACTGGTCAATCTGTACCTTCGCCTTGTCATAGTCCTTGTCGTAGAAGCAGTTGTAGGCTTTGGTAAGTGACGGCTTCTGTGCAGATAAAGCCGTCAGAATCAAAAGGTTAATGGCAAGAAGGACATGTTTTCTCATTGTTTTGGTATTTAAGTCGATAGTTAAGCTTCGGACTCGGTTTCAGAGGAGGTGTTTAATTCCGGGGTTTCCGGATTTGCATTCCCATCATTTTCTTCAAAATCTTCCTCTTCTTCCTCTTGGCGCGGCACCTCGCAGACGGCGGCAATCATATCCTTTCCACGCAGGTCTATCAGTCTGACACCTTGCGTGTTACGTCCTAAAATGCGCAGCTGGTCCACATGCAGACGGATGGCGATACCGGAGCGATTGATGATCATCAAGTCATCGTCGTCGGTGACGGCTTTGATGGCAATCAACTTGCCGGTGCGTTCGGTGATTTTGATAGTGCTGACGCCCTTGCCGCCACGGTGGGTGATACGGTAATCCTCTAACAGGGAACGCTTTCCGTATCCGTTTTCGGAAACAATCAGGACGTTGCTACGGTTGTTGTCAATGGCGAGCATACCCACCACGCGGTCGTTTTCATCCTCAAGGGTGATGCCTCGTACACCTGCAGCCGTACGTCCGATGGCGCGCAACTCCTCGTTCTCGTGGAAGCGGATGGCGCGACCGGAGTGCAGGGCCATCATGATGTCGCTGTTGCCGTCGGTGAAACGGGCGGCTAACAAGCGGTCGCCTTCGCGAACGTTAATGGCGATGATGCCTTTCTTGCGCGGATGCGAGTAAGCTTCAATGGAGGTTTTCTTGATGACACCCTTTTCGGTGCACAATATGATATAGTGGTTGTTGATAAAATCGGGATCGTCAATGCTCTTGAGGTTGATGATAGAGGTTATTTTGTCGCCTTCCTCGATCTGGAGCAGGTTCTGGATGGCACGACCTTTGGAGGTTTTCATGCCTTCCGGAATCTCGAATACTCTCATCCAGAAACACTTGCCTTTCTCGGTGAAGAAGAGCAGATAGTTGTGGTTGGTGGCCATATAGAGGTGTTCGATGAAGTCCTCGTCGCGGGAGCTGCTGCCCCGGGAACCCTTGCCGCCACGGTTCTGCACTTTGTATTCGGCCAGCGGCGTGCGCTTGATGTAGCCCAAGTGCGAAATGGTGATCACCACCTCTTCGTCGGCGATGGTATCCTCGACGCGGAACTCGGAGGAGCTGTACTCAATGGGCGAGCGGCGCTCGTCGCCGAAACGTTTCTTGATATCCTGCAGCTCGTCTTTGATGATACCCATACGCAAGTTCACGTCGTTGAGCACATCCTGCAAGTGCGCGATGAGCTTCATCAGCTCGTCGTATTCGTCCTGCAGTTTCTGACGCTCCATTCCGGTGAGTTGTCTGAGACGCATCTCCACAATGGCTTTCGCCTGGATTTCAGTGAAGTCCCAGTTAGTCATCAAACCCTGCTGCGCCTCTTGCACGGTTTGCGAGGCACGGATGAGGGCGATGATCTCGTCGATGATGTCAAGGGCTTTGAGGAAACCTTCGAGGATGTGGGCGCGCTCCTGGGCCTTCTTGAGGTCGAATTGGGTGCGGCGGATCACCACATCGTGACGGTGTTTCACGTATTCCACAATCATATCCTTGAGGTTCAGCGTCATCGGGCGGCCGTTGACCAGTGCCACGTTGTTGATGCTGAAGGACGACTGCAGGGCGGTCATCTGGTAGAGCTTGTTGAGGACCACCTCGGGCACCACGTCTTTCTTGAGTTCGTAGATGATGCGGGTGCCGTTGCGTTTGTTGGTGAGGTTTTGCACATCGGTGATGCCGGCGATCTTGCCCTCTTTGACGAGTTCGACGGTGTGGCTGATCATGTCGGAGGGGTTGGTCATGTAGGGCAGGGTAGTCACCACGATGCAGTTGTGGTTCTTTTCGGTCTCAATCTCGGCGTGACCGCGCATGACGATGCGGCCGCGGCCGGTGAGGAAGGCATCCTGGACGCCCTTGTAGCCGTAGATGATACAGCCGGAGGGGAAATCGGGGGCCTTGATGGTGTGCATCAGCTCCTCGATGGTGATGTCGTTGTTGTCGATGTAGGCGCAGATGCCGTCGCACACCTCGCTGAGGTTATGGGGCGCCATGTTGGTGGCCATACCGACAGCAATGCCGGAGGAACCGTTCACAATCAGATTGGGTATCTTGGCGGGCAACACGGTGGGCTCTGGGATGGAGTCGTCGAAGTTGAGCACCATGTCAACCGTGTCTTTCTCAATGTCAGCGACCATCTCCTCGGAGGAGCGGCGAAGACGGGCTTCCGTGTAACGCATGGCGGCGGGACTGTCGCCGTCCACCGAACCGAAGTTACCCTGTCCATCGACGAAGGGGTAGCGGAGGGTCCAAGGTTGGGCCATACGCACGAGGGCGTCATACACGGCCGTGTCGCCGTGCGGGTGGTACTTACCAAGCACCTCACCGACGATACGGGCGCACTTACGATAAGGACCGCTTTCGGTGATATTCATGTCCCACATGGCGTAGATAATGCGGCGCTGCACGGGTTTCAAACCGTCGCGCACATCGGGCAGGGCGCGGGAAACGATGACGGACATCGAATAGTCGATGTAAGCCGTCTTCATCAGGTTTTCAATATTATACGGAACTATCTTCTCGTCTAAAATTTCATTTTCTTCCATTTCTTGTCGTCTATTAAATCTCTAACTGTCTTAAAATGAAAAACTTATGCTTTTTAACAATAAAGCACTAAAATACACTTTTTTTCGATTTCTTGGGCGGAAATCTATCACAATTTATTAACAATAAAAAACAAGAAAAACGCGAAAAAAGGGCGTTAAAACGCGTTGTAAGGGAAATTTGGCTTTTATTCTTTTATTTTGGGCGTTCCGGCACAGCAGTGGTCGGATTGTGCCCTTTCCGTAGGGGCGAATAATTATTCGCTCTTACACATTATGGTAATCGTTTCTTAATCTCCTCCAATTCCTTGAAAAGATCCGGCAGCTTGCGCATCATCGCCATCTCGCGCCATTTGGCGTTGGCGTCGCCGGCAGGCATCCCAAAGAGGGTTCTGCCCTCTTCCTTGACGTCTTTGTCGATGGCCGACAAAGCCAGCAGCACGGTGCCTTTGGCGACGTAGAGGTCTTTGTTGACGGCTGCCTTGGCCCATATCTTGCAGTCGTCATCGATGTAAGTGCAGCCCGCCACACCGCACTGCGCGCCCAAGAGAGTGCGCTTGCCAATGTGCGTGTCGTGACCCACCTGCACCAGGTTGTCGAAAATGCAGCCATCACCAATGTAGGTGGTGCCGGAAACGCCGCGGTCGATGCAGCAGTTGCAGCCGATTTCCACATCGTTGCCGATGTAGGTGTCGCCGCAGGAGGTCAGCTTCAGCCAGCCGTCGGGACGCTTCTGGAAATAACAGGCATCGGCGCCGATGGTGCTGTTGGAATGTATGACCACGTTGTCGCCAATAACGGTGTCGGCATAAATGCTCACGTTGGAGTGGATGATGCAGTTCTTTCCGATGCGCACGTTCTCGCCGATGAAAACCAACGGTTGGATGATTGTGCCTTCACCGATAACGGCACTTGGATGGATGGGAGTGTTTTGCGGTGTGAAATGTACAAAATGCTCCACGACAGCAAGGTAATCGCGGAGCGGATCCTCGGAAACAAGCAAAACCTTACCGGCGGGGCATTCCACTTCCGCACTGTTGATGAGGATTGCGGATGCCTCGCTTTGCAGAATCCGAAGGTAATACTTCTCGTTGTCCACAAAAGTGAGATCCCCTTTGCGGATAGAGTGCAACTCATTGATTCCCGTCACCTTAAGGGTGGAATCACCCTTAACGGCAACGGGATGACCAATCAGTTGAATTAATTCGTCGATGCTAAGCGACTGACGCAGAATCATGCGGATAACGCTTATTCTTTGACGCGTTCAGAATACTTGTTGGTGCGGGTGTCGACTTTGATTTTCTCACCCACATTGATGAAAAGGGGAACATAGACATCAGCACCGGTTTCCACCACAGCACGTTTGAGGGAGTTGGTGGCGGTGTCGCCCTTCACGCCGGGATCGGCCTCGATGACTTCCAGGTCAACAAACGGAGGAAGTTCGCAGGTGAGCGGAGTGTCGGAATCCGTGTCGTAGTTGATTTCCACCTCTTGGCCTTCCTTGAGCAGGTCGGGGTTGTTGATAAGATCCTTCTCGATAGGAAGTTGCTCGTAAGTTTCGGTGTGCATGAAGATATAGGTGGTGTCGCCTTCCTTATAGAGGAATTGGTATGGGCGGCGCTCCACGCGGGCAAGGTCAATCTTGACGCCGGCGTCGAATCTGAACTCCTGAACTCTACCGTTTTTGAGGTTTTTGAGTTTCGTGCGGACAAAAGTGTTGCCCTTGCCGGGTTTCACGTGCAGGAATTCCACGATTGACCAAATCTCGTTGTTGTGAACAATACAGAGGCCGTTCTTAAAATCAGCAGTTGTTGCCATACAATTGGTTTTTAGTTAGAAAAAATCGGCTGCAAAGATACAATTTTTTTGGTTCAAAGTTCAAGGAGCAAAGTTCAAAGTTCAAGGCGCAAGGTAGAGGTGAGATATTTTGTGTCCCTACCAATCCTCTTCTTCGGTAATCATTTCCAATTTCGTGGCTGTTTTGTAGTATTGCGAGAATATTTCCGCGCCATTGCGTAAGGGTAGGGGAGTGCTTGGATTTTGCAATAACTCACCGCAGAACGTGAAAATCTTCTCGTTGGCGAGCACCACGCACTTCACGCGGGCGCGGGTGAGCGCCACGTTCAGCCGGTTCGGACTGTAGAAGAACTCCAGGTGGTCTTCCACTTCCGCTGGATTGGAGTTGGACATACTATATATGATGTAGTCCTTCTCCTGTCCTTGCATCCGCTCCACCGTATCGACGAAGATGGTTTGTGCTATTTCCGCGCCGGCCTTTTCCAACAACGCCCGTCTGATTTCGCGGATCTGTGCCCGGTAGGGACTCATGATGCCGATCTCGCTGACTGGCACACCGTTGCACAGCAGGTCGGTCACAATGTCGGCGGTGAGGTTGGCCTCGTAGGGGGAGCGGCCCAGGGAGTCGAACTCGTGATGGATGACTAACAGTTCGTTGGAGGGGTGCATGACGATTTGCGGCGCGGACGGACAGTCAAAATCGGTATAAGGCCGCTGCAACGCATGTTTTGCGGCAATGCGTCCACTGTAGAACAGTCGGTTCGGGATGCTGATCAGGTTTTCGTTGAGGCGGTACGATTGGTCTAAAAGGGTGATGTCTTGCGGGTAGAGGTCGGCGAGCCGTTTGAAGATGCTGCCGTCGAAGAAGCGGTTGCCTGTGTCCTGCGGTACGATGGGGTCGAGCTGCTGGTGGTCGCCGACGAAGATGAGCCGCGAGCCGCGCATGATGGCTGGCAGCGCGAGCGGGATACTCATTTGTGCGGCCTCGTCCATGATGACGTAGTCGAAGAGCCAGCCGTCCAGCTTTTTGGACGCGGGCGCGCAGAGGGCGAAAGGGGTGCCGCCCACCACGAATCCATCCTGCGAAAGTTCTTGATCGTGCTGGTAGTCGTATCGTTTTAGCGACTTTCTGCGTGTGATGTGCGGATTGTTCACGATTTCGTCCGCCTGATGCCGCTCCCCGACTTTCACCACCATACTTTTGTTCTGCAGTTGGTTGGCGATGGCGTTGAGGCAGTTGTTGATGGCGGTGTGGGTGGGTGCGGTCACGAAAACCTTCTTACCCATTTTCATCAGGTAATAGACAATTTTCGCGATGGTGAAGGTCTTACCTGTGCCCGGCGGCCCTTGGATCAGATGGAAATAGCTGCAAACGAAGGATTTGCGGATGGCTTCGTTTTGCGAAGGGTTGCCGCAGTCTGGCGACGGTGATTCGCAGTACTGGTTCCGGAACTGTCCGGTGAGGAAACGTTCGAGGTGCTCGCAGTAGTCGGGGTTGCCGTAGAGGTTCTCCCACGTGGCGCGGAGCAGTCGCTGTGTGATGTTGGAGTTTACGGCATTCACTTCCCAACCATCTTTCGGATAGTTTCTGATATCCAGCATGTTGTGTTGGTATTCGTAACTGCTGGAGCGCAGCACAAAGTCGTTCACGTCGTCCTGCTCGATCTCCATGATGAACGAGTGTGAGCCGTGACTGAGCCGCACCAGCGTGCCCTCGCGGAATTTGGAGATGTTGTACTCGCAGTGGATGTGTACGCGGCTGATGTAGCGTAGGGTGCCGGTCGGAGCGGGCACGAAGCGTGAGGGTGCCCCGTCGTAGAATTCGAACACCGCGTGCAGGTTGGTCATCGTGTAGCCCCGGCTCACGCGCTCGCGCAACGGCCGTTCCATCAGTTCGTTGTATTCCTGATCCTGTCGTTGTTGCTGGATGTCGATGGCGTCGGAAAGCTGTTGGAGGAAATTCATTTTGTAATGGTTATGGGTTATGGGTTATTGGTTATTGAAGTGGAGTGTAGAATGTCTCTTGCTATTACACAACTGCTAACAACTAACTGCTAACTGCGCAACAACCATTTCACGAACCTCCTGAACGCGGTAGTCAGAAAGCTTAATCGTGTAGTACTGGTCGTACTCCGGATGTAGCACGCAGAGGATCATGGAGGAGACCTTCATGCCGTATTCGTTTTCGAGGATGTATTTGTAAAAGCTCTGCTGGAGCTCGTAGTGGTAGTAGCTGGAGTTGTCGAGGTGGGAGAGGATGGAGAGGCCGCGGCCGGTGCCGTATTTTTTGGGATAGCCGTCGATGATGAGGTTCTTGCTGCGCTTCCAATCCACCATCACGAATGCCCCGTCGGGCTTTCGGAAGAGCGCATCGACGGTGCCGGCAATGCCGTACTGCGGGAGCGTGACGATTTTCTCCGCATCGTAAAATTCGAGTCCGCGCTTGAGAATCTGCTCCTCGTGGAACTTGCGGAAGAGCTGGAATTCCTTGAAATCCTCTTCGTGAGGTCTCCCTTTCAGGAAATATTCGATTTGTTGGTGCATGAACGTGCCGCGCTCGGAAGGCTCGAGCATCTTGCGGACGACCTCCTCGCGACTCTTCCCCGATTCCGCCATATAGTGTTCGATGTAGGCCTCCTCATCAAAGAAGGGGAAGAATTTTTCAATAAGAGTGGTCACGGAGGTGTAGTCTGCCGTGCCGGTCTGGTTGCGGGCATCGGCATACGTGTGCGAAGCTTCGTTGAAGACAATGTCGGGGTGGACGGATCTGCAGGATCGGGAATCGTTCTCGGCCACCTTCACACGCAGTTCGGGAAGGAATTCGGGCTGCCCGAACGACTGGATCTGCAGAAGTTTCTCGCGAGACAACTCTTTCTCCATCTCCACTGCCTCTTTCTGCGTCCAACGTTTTTCCGGTTGCACAATCCCGTCAAAAACCTCGGATTCCCCTTTCAATGTGGCAACGATTCTCCGGAGCAGCTCCACACATGCGTCTGGTTGTTGGCGCACCTGACGTTCACTGAACCGCACCACCGTCCATCCGCAGTCGTTGAAGTACTGGTCACGAACCCCGTCTTTACCTTCCACATAGTGAATCGGGAAACGGTACCAGCCGTGGTACGGTGCGTCAATTTCCACATCAATGAAGATGCCGTTACTCTCATCCACCAGCGCCATAGCGGGTTCGTAAGGGTTGGCGCGACAGGGAACCTCCAAATGGCAGTCTCGACGCAATATGGAACCCAACCCACTGTTTTTCAATATGTTGAAAAAATAGTCGTCGGAAAAACCGTAAATATCGGAACGGCCAAACTGCGGTGGCGTGACATCCTCGTTATTTGTGGACCTTGAAATGATTGGATAATTTGTTTTCATCGTTTTTCATCGTTCATTCATCGTATCAGTACATATTTCGCAAAATTCATTTTAATTCGCCGAATCATCCTCCTTGAACTTCTCCAACACAATTCCGAAACTCTCAATTCCTTCCACCACATCGGTTCTCATGCCGTGGGTGACGGTGAAGATGTATTCGCCGTTGTAGGGGAACCGGACTTTCGGCTGGAACAGGAATTTGTTGTCTTTCAGCCTTCCCTGACCGCGGCCGGTCCAGTTGCCGAACTTGTCGCAGAGGATGAAGCCTAACGTGTCTTGCTCGGTGTGGCCGTCGGGGTACTTCGTCCGCATGAAGGCGTAGAAGTTCTGCGTCTCGAAGTCGGTGGTGTTACGGATCAGGAAGTACATGTTGTAGTACTGCATGGAGTCTTCGATGTTCATCTTGAAATACAGCGGTTTGTCGACCGCCCATTCCTCGTGCGGAATCGTCTTGACCTCGCTGTAGTAGGTTTTCGGGTTGCAGCTGCAGAATAGCAGCGCGACGCAGGCGATGATGAAAGAGATACGTTTCATGGGGGTTAGGAATCTGCAATGTGTTTAAGTTCTTCGGCGCTGACATTTCCACCCTCCTCCATCTTCTTCTGGTTGACGACAGCGAAACTCTCCAGATTCTCAGGCATCTTACCTTGTTCGTTCATCTTGATAATCTGTTTCACTCGGTCGAGAGGGATGGAGAAGAGGTTGTTGGGATCGTCCTGGTAAGCGTACCATACCAGTCTTTTGAAAATGTCGATTTTATTGTATATTCCCTTGCCTTTCTGGGTTTTCAGCACCACATTCGGAGCGGGGAATTCTTTGAGTTCGCGTTGGTACGTCTCCTGCTCGAAATTGAGGCAGCATTTGAGTTTGCCGCACATGCCGGCCAGCTTCTGCGGGTTGAGGGAAAGCTGCTGGGTGCGGGCGGTGTTGGTGGAGACGGACTGGAAGTTGGTAAGCCACTGCGAGCAGCAGAGTTCGCGGCCGCAGGAACCGATACCCCCTAAGCGCGCCGCCTCCTGCCGCACGCCGATCTGCCGCATCTCGATACGGATGTGGAACTGCTCGGCCAGGATCTTGATTAGCTCGCGGAAATCCACACGCTCCTCGGCGGAGTAGTAGAAGATGGCTTTCGTGCCGTCGCCTTGGTACTCCACATCGTTGACCTTCATCTTCAGGTCGAGGTCCCAAGCCGTGTAGCGCGAAGAGAGCATGGTGGTATACTCCTTGTCAACGGTGGCGATCCACTCTTCGATGTCGGCATAGCGGGCATGCCGGTATAGTTTTTTCGTGACATCCTCCGGCTTCACGTGCTTGGCCTGCATCTGCCGTTGCACCTGCAAACCGAGCATGGAAACAATGCCGATATCGTGACCGGTGTTGGCCTCCACCGCCACGATGTCACCCACCTTGATGTTGGTGTTTGCTGGCAGCAGGAAGAAGTCTTTGTGACTGTTTTTGAAGCGCACCTCAGCGATGGGGAACTCGAGATGCTCCAGCCCGATTTCGAGGTTGTCCATCCAGTTCATGGAAGGCAACTTGCAGGAACTGTATTGGTATTGAGAGCAATGGGCGTGTTCAGGATTAGGCAGGTTCTTCAGACCGCGGGTATGAAAGATGTTGGCGGCAATTTGGTCGGCCTCGTGTGAAACGCCTGTGCGGATATCTATGTCAAGATACTGCTCCCAGTCTTCGCCTTGGGAGGGAACGTTGCTTTCGAGATCCTGCTTGTCCACAGATGCCGTTTTCCGCCGCAGACTTTTGGTGGCCTCTTCCAGCTCCTCGGCGGTCATCGTGTCGAAATACTCACGGTCTTCCTCTTTTTCGTCTTCAGAGTGATCAAGAGAGGGATCTTTCAGTAGCCGTTCGCCTTTGGCTTTGTTTTTTTCGCGCCGACGGTTGTTGTTGTCTTTGCGGTTGCGGTTGTTTTCCGCGGTTTTATCCTTTACCGCTTCCTTGCTGTTCTCTTTCGTAGTGTTTGCTTTTTCCGTTTCAGGTTGCGTGGATTTTTTTGCTGTGGGGTCGTCAACGTTCTTGTTGTCAGGTATATTTACGTTCGATTGGGTCTCTTTTTGAGGTTCGTCACCGTCGTTTCTGCGGTGGTTTCTGCGTCTATTATTGTCGTTTCTCATTTCAAAAGTAATTAAGCGGCAAAGATACGATTTTTTTAATGAAGAATGAAGAATGATGAAGAAGAATTAGATCGATAATTCGCCTAATTCGCAAAATTCGCAGAAGAAAAAGGGGAGTCGGCAAGACTCCCCTCAAAACTATCTGAATTGAATTGAACTTACTTTTTCAGTTCTTCGTTGCGGCCTGATTTGTCTTTTTTCAGTTTGAGCAGGTCGTAAGCCAACGGGTTGGACACGAAGATACCGGAGTAGGTTCCGAAAGCGATACCGATGAACATGGCGAATACGAATCCGCGGATGACCTCGCCGCCGAAGATGAAGATCACCAACAGGGTGACCAGGGTGGTGGCGGCGGTGTTCACGTTACGTCCTAACGTGCCGTTGATAGCGGCGTTGAAGTTGGCGTAGTTGCTGCGTTTCGGATAGAGAGCCAAGTTCTCACGCACACGGTCGAAGATGACCACCACGTTGTTGATGGAGTAACCGATCACCGTCAAGATAGCGGCGATGAAGTTCTGGTCGATTTCCATCGTGAACGGCAGCACCTTGTAGAACAAGGAGAACATACCGATGGTCAGGAAGGAGTCGTGGAACAGGGCGAAGACACCGGCCATACCGAACTGCCAGTTGCGGAAACGGATGGCGATGTAGATAAAGATCAACACCAGAGATGCCAGCACTGCCCAGAAGGCGTTGCGCAACAACTCGCGGGCGACGGTGGGCTGGATCTTCGAAGAAGACTGGATACCACGGACATCGTTGGTCAGATGCGTGAAGTCGTATTCGGTGAGGTCTTGCTTGTCGTAGAAGCCCTTCAAGGCGTTGTAGAGTTTCTTCTCGCAAAGAGCGTCGTCTTTCACATCGTTGCTCTCGATCTTGTAGTTGGTCACGATACGGACTTGGTTGTTGCTACCGAAGGTCTTGACCTCGGGAGAACCGCCGAACTCCTTGATGATCGCCTCACGGACGTCCTTGGTGACAACATCCTTGTCGAAGCGCACCACGTAGCTACGGCCACCGGTGAAGTCAACGCCAGGTTGCAAACCGAGGGTGAAGAAGGAGATCAGGGAGATGATGATTAAAGAACCGGAAAGGATATAGAAGAACTTTCTGGTCTTGAGGAAGTCGAAATGGGTGTTAGTGAAAGCGTTGATGGTCAGCGGGGTGCCAACGGAGAAATCTTTGCCTCTCTTGAGACGGGCATCGATAATCACGCGAGCCACAAGGATGGCGGTGAACAAGGATGACAAGATACCGATGATCAACGTGGTGGCGAAACCTTGAATAGGACCGGAACCGAAAATGTACAGCACGATAGCGGTGATCAAGGTGGTGACGTTACCGTCGATGATAGCGGAGTAGGAATGTTTGAAACCTTCGTCAACGGCCACGCGCATGCCCTTGCCGGCGCGCACTTCCTCGCGCACGCGTTCATATATAATCACGTTCGCGTCAACAGCCATACCCAAGGTCAGGACGATACCGGCGATACCAGGCAACGTCAGGACAGCGCCCATGGAGGCGAGAATGCCGATGATGAAGAAGACGTTCATCAACAGGGCGAGGTCAGCAACCAGACCGGCGCGGCTGTAGTAGAAGAACATGTAGATGATGACTAACAGGAAGGCACCGAGGAAGGAGAGCAAACCGGAACGGATGGATTCCTTACCCAGTGTAGGACCGACGATTTCGGATTGGACGATGTTGACGCCAGCTTCCAGGTTACCGGAGTTCAGCACGGTGGCAAGGTCCTTGGCCTCTTCGATGGTGAAGTTACCGGAGATTTCGGAGTTACCGTTCGGAATCTCACTGCGGACTGTAGGTGCGGAATAGACGAACTGGTCGAGCACGATGGCGATGTTGGTCATCTTGGTGCTGTTGTTGGCGGCCTCACGGGTGATCTTGCGCCATTCGTCGGCGGCCTGGTCTTCCATGGACATGGTGACGACCACGCGGTTGTTCTGGTCAACGTCCTGACGGGCGGTGCGCACCACGCGGTTGCCTCCGATGGTCTCAGAGCTCAACAGCGGTCCGAAACGCTCGTTTTTGCGTTTGAGAGGATAAAGGGGATAGAGGTTACCCATTTCGCGTTCAGCGGAACCCCAGTAGAACACCACGTTGGGGTCGCCGAGGATGCGGCTCAGCTCGGGAAGCAGCTGGTCGATGTGCGGCATGTCGGCTTCCTTGAAGTAAGCAATTGCAATACCGCCAGCAGTGGCTGCGTGGCTGAGGATGGCACCTTCACCAATCTCTTCTTCTTCCTCCTCGTCTTCGTCAACGTCGGTGTTGGCTGCTGCAAGGGTGGTGTCGGCGGCAAGTGCGGCGTCTAAGGCAGTGTCAGCGGCATCCTTCGGGGCAGCCTCTTTTTTGGCTTGCAGTTCCTGGGCCAGTTTGGCATCGGCCTCGGCGAAGCGTTGTTGGATGGATTTGCCGCCCACAACGTCGTTATAGACCTCCCAGAACTCCAGTTTGGCAGTGCTCTTCAACAGGTCGGTGACACGTTCGGGTTCCTTCACACCAGGCAATTCCACGAGGATACGGCCGCCTTGCAACATCTGCAGGTTGGGCTGTGCCACACCGAAACGGTCGATACGGGTACGCAGGATCTTGAACGTGCGGTCGACGATCTCGTTGCTCTCCTTGCGGATGAAGCTGATGATGTCGTCGTCGGAGGCGTTCTTCAGACCGGAGCGGTCACCGAAATAGGTGCGGAGGTTGGCGTTGTTGAGGTTCAGCGCCTTCTTCTCGGCGTTAAAGTTCTTCACGAAGATATCGATAAAGTCACCGTTCACCGTCTTGGCGTATTCAGCCTGCGCCTTCTCGAAGGCGTTCTTGAACAGCTGGTCGCCGGTGTTGGTGGCTAAACTCTTCACAGCGTCTGGCATGGAAATTTCCAAGGTCACGTTCATACCGCCCTTCAAGTCCAGACCCAGGTTCAACTCTTTGTACTTACACTGTTTGTAAGTGTTTCCAAGATAGACGGTTGAGTCGTTCATCCCGGTCAGATATTGGCGCGTGCGAGCGTCAATCAAAGAGTCAACCAAATGTTTTTCCAGCATAACGTCACCGTTAGCCGCTTTCTTTACTTCTGCGATGGCTGTGGGGTCATTGGCGAATTTCGCCGCCTTGTTTTCCACTCTCCAAGAAGCGAAGGAGAAGGACAAACAATACAGACATACCAGCGCAATTAGGATGGTAAAGAATAAAATCAGTCCTTTGTTTTTCATCTTTCTTTCTATTAATTTTTTGATTTATAAATATTTATAACTTTCTCAACCTAATTTTTTTAAGGCCGCAAATATACAAAAATTGTCGTATTATTTTATATAAAAGAAAAAATATTGTTGGCAGATGATTTATGGCGGTGTGCTAACGGCACCAGCTATCCCTCAATTTGACGAATGGCTTCTCCACGGAATGGTAGAGCAGCAGGGAAACGGAAATCACTATCAGCCAATAGAGTCCATAACCCCAAGCGCCCATATTTTGGAAGACAGCGGAGAAGTGCTTGTTGACGATTTGTATGACTAAAAGGTTGGTCAAGAACATCGCGTAGGAAAGCACACTCAAATGAGAGATTAGCTCCCCGACAACGGTGGAATACGATTGGATCCGGCTCATAAATGGAAACCATAAGGCAATGGCTATGGGAGGGATGGTCAGGGAGAACACATCTGTGTAAACAGTGCCGATATGTGGTGGTATGAAAAAGGAAACAATCATCAGCGCAATGCCGGCTATCAGACATGTAACCGCATGACGGTTCCAAAACATAGGTGCATATATCTTTATCCAAACGGCCAGCACCCCGATGTAAATGCAGTCGAAGCGTGATACCACAGTCTTGCGAATCCAGACATCCCACCAAAAAACATCGGTGGCATGATGGGCAGCGACAACACGGTAGGCTAGCGATAACAAGATGAAAAAGAGGCAGATAAACGGAGTGGCCTTGCGCGGACTTACCCGCATGGAGATAATGGTCAACAGCATGGGGAATAGGATATAGAACCACCATTGCACAGAAAGCGACCAAGATTCCCAGTAGAAATTATAGAACGGGGTGAAAAGATTTTGGGTGAATGTGAAAAACTGCCAAAGAGGGAACGCGTGCGTGTCACCGTTGACGATGCCGTTGCTGACGAGGATAAGGTACGCCAGCAAGATTGTATAGTAGTTTGGAAGGATGCGAAGAGCGGTTCTGGCATAGAAACGGAGGGTCTTGTGGATATCTACCCGTTGGTTCTTTTGGGCGTATGAAAGGAACGATCCGCCAATCAGATAGCCGCTGAGCACAAAGAAAATGTCAACACCGCGAGGGTGCGGCAGCGAAATGAGAGGTTCCAACCAAGAGTCAGCCAGCAAATGTGAACTATGCCCATGCACCACGCAAATGATGGCGAAAGCACGCAGCAAATCCAGCCCGAAAATCCGTTTTTTGTCAATGTTTATCCCTAACATGGTGCAAAATACGGCTGCAAAAATACAAAAATAAGCGGTTGGTCGTGAGTGTTCGTATTTTATGTACCTTTCCTCTGAAATTGTAGAGACGTTTCATGAAATGTCTCTACAGCGTCAATTTTATCTGTTTTATCTGTCTGTGTATATTCGTAATTTATGTACCTTTGCACGTTTTTTTATGAGTTAATAGGATACTCTAACCGAGTAGTCTTTAAACCATTAGCCGAAAATAGAAAACCGAAAAAATATGGCAGACGACAAAAAAATCATTTTCTCGATGGTGAATGTCAGCAAGACGTATCCGCCGCAAAAACAAGTGCTTAAAAATATTTACCTCTCCTTCTTCTATGGAGCGAAGATTGGCGTGCTCGGCCTTAACGGCGCGGGCAAATCTTCGCTGCTGAAGATTATCGCTGGTCTCGACAAGTCCTATCAGGGCGAGGTGGTCTTCTCCCCGGGCTATTCCATTGGCTATCTTCCGCAGGAGCCGCAAATAGATGACAATCTGACGGTTAAGGAAGTGGTGATGCAGGGCGTTCAGCCCATTGTGGATATTTTAAAGGAATATGAAGAGGTGAACATGAAATTCTCGGAGCCAATGAGCGACGACGAGATGAACAAGCTCATTGAACGACAGGGCGAACTCACCGACCTCATCGAGCAATACGATGCCTGGGAACTGGACTCCAAGCTGGAGCGCGCTATGGATGCGTTGCGCTGTCCCGACGGCGACACGCCCGCCAAGAACCTCTCCGGAGGTGAGCGCCGCCGCGTGGCCCTCTGCCGCCTTCTCCTCACCGAACCCGACATCCTACTTCTCGACGAGCCCACCAACCACCTCGATGCTGAGTCGGTGGAGTGGTTGGAGGCTCATCTGCAGCAATATAAGGGCACGGTCATCGCCGTCACCCACGACCGCTATTTCCTCGACCACGTGGCTGGCTGGATTCTCGAACTCGACCGCGGCGAGGGTATCCCGTGGCAAGGCAACTACAGCTCTTGGTTGGAACAGAAAGCCAATCGTCTCGCCATGGAGCAGAAACAGGAGAGCAAGCGTATGAAGACGCTGGAGCGCGAGTTGGAGTGGGTGCGCATGGCCCCGAAGGCGCGTCACGCCAAGTCGAAAGCCCGTTTGAGTGCTTATGACAAGCTGCTCAACGAGGACGTGAAGGAAAAGGAAGAGCAATTGCAGATTTTCATCCCCAATGGTCCACGTTTGGGCAACAATGTAATAGAGGCGCAGCATGTACGTAAAGCTTTCGGTGACAAGCTGTTGTTTGATGATTTGAATTTCAATCTGCCTCCAAACGGCATCGTAGGGGTCATTGGACCCAACGGTGCGGGAAAAACCACCCTTTTCCGCCTCATCATGGGGCTGGAAAAACCAGACAGCGGCGATTTCAAAGTTGGGGAGACCGTTCGGGTAGGGTATATTGACCAACAACACACCGTGATCGATCCAGAAAAGACCGTCTGGGAAGTGGTTTCTGAAGGCAATGAGCAGATGATGATGGGCGGTCGGCTCATCAACTCGCGTGCGTACCTTTCTCGGTTTAACTTCGGCGGCACCGACCAGAACAAGAAGGCCGGGGTGCTCTCCGGCGGTGAGCGCAACCGTCTGCACCTCGCGCTCACACTCAAGTCGGAAGCCAATGTATTGCTCCTTGATGAGCCGACTAACGATATAGATGTCAATACTTTACGAGCATTGGAGGAAGGGCTGGAGAACTTTGCGGGCTGCGCGGTCATCATTTCCCACGACCGATGGTTTCTTGACCGTATCTGTACCCACATCCTCGCTTTCGAAGGCGACTCGCAAGTCTATTTCTTTGAGGGAAGCTACACGGAATACGAAGAGAACAAGAAAATGCGTCTCGGTAACGAAGCCCCGAAACGGATTCGCTATAAGAAGATTACAGTGATTTGAAGCGATGAAGAGCGATAAGATGATGAGATGATAAGGTGAATAGTACGTAATAATATCAGTTCACTGATCACTATTCACTGATCACTAATCACAAAAAAAATGTATTTTTGCAGGTTTATTTGAAAAAGAGATATGAAGAAAAGATTTTGGATCCTATTTTTGGCATGCGCTTGTCTGATGATGGGTGCTTGTCAGAACAACAAGAAGAACAATACCCCGGAGGCGGTCACAGAATCGTTCCTGAAGGCTTTCTACACGGCTGACTTTACACACATGTACCAAGTCACGACCAAGAAATCGGAGTTGGTAATCAAAGCACTTCAGAATGGTATGAAAGACAACCCTGAGCAGCTTGAGACCATGCGTGCCAGAAAGATTGAATTCGTGGAGACGAAAGTTGTCTCTCAGACCGATTCCACGGCTGTATGCGCCAGTATCTTCAAAGTTAATGGCGACAATCAGCAGGCGGAATGGGAACTCCTGAAGGAGAATGATGAGTGGAAGGTGACCATGGTGTTGCCGTGAAGAATCGTTCAAAGAAAGCTTCAATAACCAATAACCCATAACCCATAACCATTACAAAGATGAATTTTGTAGAAGAATTAAGATGGCGTGGCATGTTGCATGACATCATGCCCGGAACAGAAGAGTTGTTTAACAAGGAAGTTTGTTCCGTCTATCTGGGTATTGACCCGACGGCGGATTCTTTACATATCGGCCATTTGGTGGGCATCATGATGTTGTCGCACCTGCAGCGTTGCGGTCACCGGCCCATCGCCCTGCTCGGTGGCGCCACCGGCATGATTGGCGACCCCTCAGGCAAGAGCCAAGAGCGTAACCTGTTGGATGAGGCTACGTTACGACACAACCAAGAGTGTATCAAAAAGCAGCTGAGCAAGTTCCTCGACTTCGACAGTAAGGAACCCAATGCCGCTCTGCTGGTCAACAATTACGACTGGATGAGCAAGTTCTCTTTCTTGGAGTTTATTCGCGACATCGGCAAACATTTGACCGTCAATTACATGATGGCGAAGGATTCCGTGAAGAAACGCTTCAACGGCGAGGGCGATGGTATGTCGTTCACCGAATTTTCCTACCAGTTGGTGCAGGGTTACGACTTCCTGCATCTCTACCAGACGCAGAACTGCAAAGTGCAGATGGGCGGTTCCGACCAGTGGGGCAACATCACCACCGGCACGGAGCTCATCCGCCGCATGCTCAATGGCGAGGCCTATGCGCTCACTTGCCCGCTCATCACCAAGGCCGACGGCGGCAAGTTCGGTAAGACCGAGAAGGGCAACGTTTGGCTCGACCCCGCCCGCACCTCCCCGTACGCCTTCTACCAGTTCTGGCTCAACTGCTCCGACGATGACAGCAAGCGCTACATCCGCATCTTCACCCATTTCACGAAAGAGGAAATTGAGGAGATGGAGCGTCAGCACGATGCCGAACCGCACTTGCGCATCCTGCAAAAGGCGTTAGCGAAGGATTTGACCGTACGTGTACACTCGCAAGAGGACTACGACGCGGCTGTCAACGCCTCTGAAATCCTCTTCGGTAAAGGTACCGCCGAGAACCTCGCCGCCCTTTCCGAAGAGATGTTCCTCTCTGTGTTTGAGGGTGTCCCGCAGTTTGAGGTTCCGATGACCGTCCTTGATGAAACCTGTGGCGTGGTCGATTTCCTCGCCAAGCACACCCAAGTCTTCAATTCCAACGGCGAAGCCCGCCGGATGCTGAAAGACAACGGCGTCGCCATCAACAAGACCAAGGTGAAGGACGACAAAACCGTCACCAAAGACGACCTCCTCAACGGAAAGTACATCCTCGTCCAAAAGGGAAAAAAGAACTACTATATTGTCAAATTCGTATAACTTTCTGCTGACAATAAACAATAAACTGCTTCAATAACCAATAACCAATAACCAATCACCATTACCATGGGTTACATTAGTCTCATCCTCCTCATCCTCCTTGGCATCGTCCTGATGATCCTGGACTTCCTCGTGATTCCCGGCGGGGTGGTGGCTATCATCGGGGTGTTGTGCATGATCGGTGGTGTGGTCACCGCATTCGTGCAGTTTGGCACAACGGTGGGATTCCTCACGCTCGTACTCACTGCCATCCTCACGTTCGGCTTCTTCTGGCTGATGATGCGGACGAAGACGTGGCGCAAGTTGCAGCTTAACACGCAGATCGACAGTAAGATGAACGAAGTCGATACCAACAAGTTGACGGAAGGGATGGAAGGTGTGGCTGTTTCGCGGCTTGCCCCGACCGGTACCGGACTTTTCGGGGATACGGAAGCCGAGGTGGTCTCTTTGCAAGGTTTCATTGACGAAAACTCCCCTATTGTTATTCACAAAATAGAAGGAAGCAAAATCATCGTAGAAAATTCTCATCAAAATTAATACATTATGACTCAAACTGTTATCACAATAGTGATTGTATTGGCGCTGGTCATCCTGTTTTTCTGGATGGTGCCGTTGCGTCTGTGGTTCATCGCCATATTGAACGGTGTCCACGTCTCTTTAGTGCAACTTATTCTGATGCGTTGGCGTCGCGTTCCGCCGGATATGATTGTCAATTCGATGATTACGGCCTCGAAAGCGGGCATCAACATCAGTCGTGACCAACTGGAAGCCCACTATTTGGCTGGCGGTCACGTGAAGCCGGTTGTCAATGCGCTGATTTCCGCTGACAAGGCGAACATCACCCTCGATTTCAAAGCGGCCACGGCTATCGACCTGGCTGGCCGTAACGTTTTGGAGGCCATTCAGACTTCCGTGAACCCGAAGGTCATCAACACGCCTCCTGTGGCGGCTGTCGCCAAGGACGGTATCCAGCTGATTGCCAAAGCGAGAGTGACGGTTCGCACGAACATCCGCCAGTTGGTGGGTGGTGCCGGCGAAGAGACCATCATCGCCCGTGTGGGTGAGGGTATTGTCTCCGCCATCGGTTCCGCCGATACGCACAAGTCGGTGCTCGAAAACCCGGATTCCATCTCTAAACTCGTGTTGACCAAAGGTTTGGACTCCGGCACGGCATTCGAGATTCTCTCCATCGATATCGCGGATGTGGATGTGGGTAAAAACATCGGTGCTATGTTGCAGATGGACCAGGCCAACGCCGACAAGAACATTGCGCAGGCCAAGGCCGAGGAACGTCGTGCTATGGCTGTGGCACAGGAGCAGGAGATGAAGGCCAAGGCTCAAGAGGCCCGTGCCCAGGTCATCCTCGCCGAGGCCGAAGTGCCGAGAGCTCTTGCCGACGCTTTCCGCAGCGGTAATCTCGGCGTGATGGACTACTACAAGTTGGAAAACATCAAGGCCGACACCTCCATGCGCGATGGTATCAGCAAAATGGGTCAGGGCGGCCAGAACCCGTCAAAAAAATAGAAGAATGAACACAAAATCCATTCTTGTATGTGTCATTTTGAGCATAACCGCTTGGGGTTATGCTCAAAATGTTTCTGCACCAAAGTATAAGTATCATTACAGAATGGTGCGGGTAGACTCCACCTATGATGCGAAAGTAGATCCGAAATTGGCAAAATATGTTGAGAAAAAAAGACGCATAATGGAAAAGCAGATGCAGGCGGTAATTGCGCACACGGATGAAGAATTGCTGTCTTTCGCCCCGGAAAGTCCGCTTTCCAACTTCCTTACAGACATTCTTTTGAATGAATCATCCAAATACGTCAAAGACACTGCATTTGATAACCTAGACCTCTCCATACTCAACTTTGGCGGCATCCGCACCTCCATGCCTGCCGGCAATGTGACAATCGGCGATCTTTTCCGCATTACTCCGTTTGATAATTATTTGACATTCATTCAGCTTAGAGGAAGTGAACTAAGAAAAGCATTGAGCCGCTTCAACGAAAATCTCAACGCCCCTTATTCTGGAGTTGTAATAAGATACAAAAACAACAAGCCTGTGGATATTCTCGTGCAGGGAAATCCCATTGACAATAACCGGATGTATAAGCTTGTGACCCTTAATTTTATCTCCGATGGAGGCGATCATATTCTTGAAGGTATTCAATATGAAAAAATGGAGTACACAACCATGACTTTCCGTGATTTTCTGATTGTCGAGCTGAAGGCGATGACCGCAAGAGGGGAGAAGATTGTGGGAAAGAAGGACGGGAGAGCGGTTTTCAATTAAAACGTAGAATAATTTGGGCTAATCGCCTAAACAAAAACGGTCGGCAAACAGATTTTGCCGACCGTTTTATTATATACGGAGTAGCTGTTAGAATGCGTATCTCAAGTGCACCAAAATCTGCCAAGTGGAGGAGAGGTTGTTATAGACAGACCAGGTGGGTTGGGTGAACGTGTATTGGTTGTTCTTGTATTCCAGCACCACATCGCTGTCGAGCACTTTGTAGGCACCCCATTTGCTGCTGAAGAGGTTGGCGAGGTTGTTGAAGTCAACACCGACGTCGAGGGTCTGTTTGTGACCGGAGACGTTGAAGTAGAACTCCTGGGCAATCTTGAAATTGATGCGGTTCAGCCACGGGGCAAGACCGCCGTTGCGCTTGGAGTATTCACCTCTGTGTTTGCTCAAATACTTGTCGCCGCTGATGAAGGCTTCAAATTCAGCGCGGTTCTCATCGGATGCGAAAGGCATAGCTGCCAATTCCTCTGCTGTGGGAATGTACATCAGTTGCGGGCTGCTCAGGCCGCTCACGTTTTTGATCAGGTAGGAATGGCGGGTCTGGATGTATCCGCTGTAGATGCCCATGTTGTATCCTTCGTAGAAAAGACCGAGTTTGGTGGCCGTGTGCTTGCCTTCATTGATGGTGTAGCCGATGGCAGCAATCACGCGGTGCGGCGGAACGAATGCGGAGAAGCCGAGCTCAGGAGCGTTGCAGTCGTTCTTGTTGGGTGTGCTGGCGAATGAGGAAACCTGGTCGCCAGAACCATCGGAAATGGAGGTGGAGTGGCTGAAGGTGTAAGCCGCCATAAGGTCAAGACCGAACTTGAAGGATTTCTGCAGTTGTGCGGTCACGGAAACGTATTGTCCATGGATACCTTTCACATTATGCAGGTAGTAGCCGCCCATCTTGCCTCCATTGCTGTTCGTAATGCCCTCGCTGGTGTAGTGGGTGCGAGCTTCGGGTTCGCCGGGGAGTTGCACTTCGCCGTCTTCTTTGTAGCCGAGAAGAGTGGCGTAGACTTCGTTGAGGTTATAAGAATAGACACCTTCCAACGTGGCCTTGATACCGCCAGGCATGGTGTAATCCAATGCTAAAGAGGATTTCCAGCTGGTGGGCATACGCAAGCTCTTGGAAATGATGGTGGCGCCAGTGGGTGCCGGAAGGTCTTGCTGCTGAAATGCTTGTCCAGCGTAGATGCTGTTGATGATGTCAGCACGGTCTTGGTTGAAATGAATAACGGGGAGACCAGTGTTGGTGTTGGCGATGTATTGGTATTGCAGGCAGTTGGAGTTGCCGGCAGCACTCACCAGCCACACGTTCGGGATACGGCCCGTGAAGAGACCTGTACCACCGCGGAGGATGAGTTTACGTTTATGGGTGATGTCCCAGTTGAAACCAATACGCGGTGAGAAGTTCACAGAAGCTTTGGGCAGATCGGCCGTGCTGAGTCCACCGAAAGAGCTCTCGGGATGTGCTTCGGCGACAGCGTCAAAGTCCAGGTTGCGGTTGTTGTTCGGGAAGGTGATGAACGGCATCTCGATACGGAGGCCGGCCGTCAGCTTGAAGAACTTGCTGAATTCCATCTCATCTTGTGCATAGATGGAAGCCTGGGTGTAGTTGAAGGTCGGGAAAACCTGTTGTGTGGGGTCATCGAGGTTGGCGTGCGTGATCATGAAGAGCGCGGGACCTGCACCTTCCACACCGTTCACGTCATTCACGAAGGACTGCCAGGAGTCGTAGATGTACCAACCGGCACCGCCCTGCATGAAACCGTTCACGATGCTGTTCCACTCCACCTGAGCACCAGTGAGGATCGTATGGATGCCCGTCTGGTAGGTGAATTCATCGGTGGCGGTCACCGTGTGCACGCGACGCAGGTTGCCGTAAGTGAACGGGTCGGGACCGAAAGTGGTGAGCATTGCATACTGTGTGCTGCCGTCAGAAGCCGTATAGGGCTCCAGAATATCAACGGTCGGGAACAAGTCGCCCACGAAAGAACGGGGCTCGTTTTGGAAGGACCAGGTCACACGGGCCAGGTTGTTGCCTTTGCCCTCCAATACACGGCTGTTCAATTCTGCCGACAGAGAGGTGAAGTTCATCTCTTGGAAGTAGCGGGCAGATTCAAACGGCATGGCGTAGTTGGACTGGCGACCGGCATTGTAACGGTTAACCACATAGGTTTGGTCACCGACAGGAACCGTCGTGTTGGTGCCGCCAAGAGGGCTCATGGAGCTGGATGCGTTGTTGGAGTTGGAGGTGTGGGTATGGCTGAAACGGATGTTGAAGATATTGTTGCTGTTGATGTTCCAGTCAATACGGGCCAGCACTTTATAGTCCGGTGTGCTGAGCGAGTAGTTTTGGTAACGTCCAGGGTTGTAACCGAACTGGTCGGCAAGGAACTGGTGGATTCCGTCCATCTGGGCCACGGTGGGACGGTTGTAACCGGTGCTGCCACCGAACTCCTGGTTCTCGTCAGCGCGTGCTTGGATGGTGGAGCCTGCCTGATTATCAATCGTATATTCCCCATTGATGAAGAAAAACAGTTTGTCTTTGACAATGGGACCACCCAATGTCAAACCAATCACATTGTTCAAGGTCTTGGAAGTGGTCAGCATGTTGGTGTCCACTTTTTGACCCTGAAGATCGCTGCTGGTGAAGTAGTCATAGACAGAGCCGTGCCAGATGTTGGTACCGCGTTTGGTGACCATGTTGATGGCACCGCCTTGGAAACCGCTCTGACGCACGTTGAAGGGGGTGATGTTGATGCCGATCTGGTCGATAGCATCCAAGGAGATGGGAGTACCTCCTGCCGGAAGGTTACCGCCGATACCGAAGCTGTTGTTGAACGAAGCGCCGTCCACGGAAACAGTTGAACCACGGTAGTTACCGCCGCCAATGGAGAAGCCGCCGCCTGCCATAGCCGCTTGCGGCGTGAACTTCATCACATCGTTCAAGCTGCGGCTGACCGTAGGCATAGCCTCCATCATGCGGGTGTTGATTAACGCGCCCGTTCCGGAACGGTTGATGTTCATCGAAGATGCTTCGCCGTCACCATAGATGGTCACCTCTTCCAGTTGCTTGGCCGATTCGGTCAACTTCACATCCACGATGGCTGCTTCCGCAATGGGAGCCATCACTTCTTTGATGACAGCCGTGTTGTGGTTGATTCGGTCAATCTTCACCGTATAAGGGCCGCCAGCGATGACGTTGCTGACTGTGTAGATGCCCTTGCTGTTGGTGATAGCATAATAAGCCGTGTTCGTCGGCATGTGAACAACTGTCACAATGGCCTCTTCCACAGCACCTTTGCTGTCGCTGACATATCCTGTGATGGAGGATGTGGTGGTTTGCGCGGAAACCGTCAGACAGCTGACGAGAAACAGAAAGGACAGAAATAACCCCGCCCGATTGCCTCTCTTTGCTTTTGAAAAACGTAAAAATTGAACCATAGGTTTGAAAATTGGTGAATAAATATGATTAAAAAGGTTTTTATTTTATTGATTCTCAGTTATATACAATAGATTTGAAAAATTCCACTTCACATAATAATCCAATGACAAAATTATTAATTATATGAAGGTATGTGCCTGATTTAGGCTTTATTTTTTGAACAAAATATGAACAGTTAATTTGTAAGATGATATAATCTTAAAAAAAAACTATTTTTGCCGCTGATTTGGCTTTTGGATATGGACATTCACTTTTGCCCAAAGCCAACAACAAAAGTTAAAGTTATAGTTAAAGTTATAGTCATCGTATAAGTCATGGTAACATTCTGTATCTCATTAGTTTTACTGATATTAGGGTACTTGATTTACGGTCGTGTGGCGGAGCGGGTCTTCGGAATCGATGAAAACCGGAAAACTCCTGCGCAAACCATGGCCGACGGCGTGGATTACGTGCCGATGAAGCCGTGGAAGCTGTTTCTGATCCAGTTTCTGAATATCGCGGGCGTTGGGCCGATCTGCGGTGCCATCATGGGCGCGCAATTCGGCACGGCCTCCTACCTGTGGATTGTCTTCGGCTGTATTTTCGGTGGTGCGGTTCACGATTACATGTCGGGTATGATTTCCTTGCGCGACAACGGTTGTTCGCTGCCCGAAACGCATGGCAAATACCTCGGAAACGGGGTCAAACAGTTCATGCGCGGATTTATGGTGTTGCTGATGATTTTGGTTGGAGTGGTCTTCGTGAACACACCTGCACAGTTGCTGCAGACGCAGTTCACCCCCAATATGAGCGTTTACGTTTGGGTGGTTATCATCTTGCTTTACTATCTGATAGCCACTCTGTTACCTATTGATAAAGTGATCGGACGCATTTATCCTGTCTTCGGTTTTCTTTTGATGGGCATGGCGGTGGCTATCGTCATCGCGTTTGCCATCTACCACCCAGAAATTCCCGAAATCTGGAGCGGGTTGCAGAATCGTCATCCACAAGCTGCAACCAACCCTGTTTTCCCGATGATGTTCATCAGCATCGCGTGTGGTGCGGTATCTGGTTTCCATGCCACGCAATCGACGCTGGTGGCACGATGCATGACCAACGAGCGTCAGGGTAGGCATATTTTCTACGGAGCCATGATTGTGGAAGGCATTGTCGCCCTGATCTGGGCTGCCGCCGCTGCCTATTTCTACAATTCCGATGCGGCGTTGCAGGCCAAGAGCGGTCCTGCCATGGTGGGACATATCGCCAACACATGGTTCCCGATGCTTATCACGGTCATCACAATCCTCGGTGTCATCAGCGCTGCGGTCACATCGGGTGATACGGCCTTGCGCTCTGCCCGTCTCATTGTGGCTGACTTCATGCATCTGGAACAGAAAAGCATCCGCAAACGCCTGTGGATTGCCATCCCGTTGTTTGTGGTGACCGGTGGTCTGCTTGTTTTCAGTCTTGCCTCTCCTTCGGGCTTCCAGGTGATTTGGCAGTATTTTTCTTGGGCCAACCAGCTGCTCGCCGCTTTCACCCTGTGGGCTGTCACGGTTTATCTTCGCCGCAACAAAACACAGCCATATTATTGGATGTCGTTGATTCCGGCTATTTTCATGACGATGGTGACGGTCAGCTTCGTTTTTGTTTCGCCCACATTCCTTGGCGCGCTATTGCCGCGCACAGCTGGATACATTCTCGCCGCCATCGTCTCAGTTGGCACGGTGTGCTGGTTTTTCCATAAGGAGAAAAAATAGGAATTAAGAATTAAGAATGATGGAACCCCATAATCTTAAGTCCTAAGTCAAAGTCCTAAGTAAAAGTCAAAAATGGGGGTCTAATAATCCTCTCTTCTTAATAAGTTGCTGGTAATCGTTCTGTTATCCTCAACGGGGAATCTCAAGTATCCGTAGTTGGCTTCGGCAACTGACATTTTATGATGCAGTTTCTGGGATAGTTTCCGTTGGCGGTATTCTTTCACCGCAGCTTCGGATTCGTAGAAAAGATATTGCAGGAAATCCAAGACCTGTTTGCTCTTTTTCTGACCTTCTGCTATCATTTGCGGTGTGTTCTGACACAACACTTGGATATTGGGAATTTGTGGCAGTAATGCCGAATAATCAGAGATGTCCGCCTGTTTGTCAGTTGAAAGTAGAAGCAGGTAGTCGGCTTGCGGATAAGAGAAATTTATCTTATTAAGACCTTGATTGTTGAAAAGATAGTATTCATCCGCAAAAAGCAGTCCTCCAAACAACGGGTTCTGCTGTTCCAGAGAAAGTGATGTCGGGGCAGTGGTGTGGTTTGACAGAATCACCAGATTAACATCATAGTCCACGTTGAAAGTGGTGAAATACATGGGGAATTTCAGATCCGGATGAACATCGTCAAGCACAACATCCCCAATATAGGCACAAGGATATCCAAAATGCCTCTGTACACTGGTGGCGAAGGATAAATGCGAAAGCGGGGACTTTATCCAGCAGAGCCAATAATCTTTGGCACTCCCGAATGCATCCAAGGAGATGATTTGTGCTGTGTTTTTCTTTTTTGAAGCCATGGAAAGAATTAAAACAGAACTTCCTATGGACAACCCTGTTTTCTATTAGTGGAGCGTATGAGAATCGAACTCACGACCTCTTGACTGCCAGTCAAACGCTCTAGCCAACTGAGCTAACGCCCCAAAGTAAGCCTGATGATCAGGCTATCGTCCTACTTCAGACTTTGATTTCAACGTCAACGCCGCTGGGCAATTCCAGCTTCATCAAAGCGTCGATGGTCTGAGTGGTGGTACCGTAAATGTCCAGGATTCTCTTGTAGGTGGAAAGCTGGAATTGCTCTCTTGACTTCTTGTTGACGAAGGTGGAGCGGTTCACGGTGAAGATTTTCTTGTGGGTCGGAAGCGGAATAGGGCCAACGAGCACCACTTTGTCGTCCTTCACGCTGTTCACAGTCTTGACGATCTTCTCGGCAGACTTGTCAACCAACGTGTGGTCGAATGATTTCAGTTTGATTCTAATTCTATGAGCCATTTATCTTTATTGTTTAATTGTTTAACCGTTATTTATTGGCAGTAGCCAGTTTACATTTGCTTGTTTGTTTTTTTGTGAACAGTGAACAGTGATTAGTGATCAGTATGTTCATCGTTCATTCATTCTCTAAAGAATAAATCGTCCCACATTCATGATGTAGTCCTTAATCTCAGGGGTGACCTCCGCGTATTTCATGAATTCCATACTGAAGGTTGCCCGTCCTGAGGTGATGGAGCGTAACGTAGTCACATATCCGAACATTTCAGCCAGAGGCACTTGCGCCGTGATGATCTGGAAGCCGACTTTGGCGTCAATCTGTTCCAACACGGAGCGTCTGCGGTTGAGGTCGCCGGTGACGTTGCCGATGTACTCGTCCGGGGTGGTGATTTCCACCTTCATGATCGGTTCGAGTATCGCGGTGTCAATCTCTTTCAACGCCTCGCGGAAGCCGATCTTTGCGCAGACCTCGAACGACAAAGCATCCGAGTCTGTGGGGTGGGACTCGCCGTCCGTGACCGTCACAGAAAGGGCTTCGACAGGGAAACCGTACTTGCCATTCGACATGGCCATCTTGAATCCCTTTTCGGCACCGAGGATGTAATTTTTCGGTACGGCGTCGCCTTTGATCTCGTTGCTGAACTGCAATCCCTTGGCATCCAACGGCAGCGGGTCGATTCTGAAATCCAGTACCGCGAAAGATCCGCGTCCGCCGTTTTGGCGTTTGTAGGCTTCGCGGTGCTGCACTGGTACGAGTATTGCCTCTTTGTAAGCCACGCGCGGTTTGCCGTGGTTGCAATCGACGTTGAACTCGCGTTTCAGACGGTCCAGCAGGATTTCCAAGTGCAACTCGCCCATGCCGCTGATCAGCGTCTGTCCCGATTCGGAGTCCTCCTTCACTTGGAAGGTGGGGTCTTCGTCGGCGAGCTTGGTGAGTGCCAGCATCAGCTTCTCCTCATCGTCTTTCGTCTTCGGCTCGATGGCGATTTGGATCACGGGTTCCGGGAAAACGATGTTCTCCAGAATCACGGGATGCCGTTCGTCCGTCAAGCTGTCGCCGGTGTGAATGTCCTTCATGCCGACGAGGGCGACGATGTTTCCTGCGGTCGCGCTCTCCAACGGCTGTTGCTTGTTGGAGTGCATCTGCAGGATTTTGGCTGCGCGTTCCTTTTTGCCGGAGGTGACGTTGTAGAGGCTGTCTCCCGCTTTCAGTTCGCCGGAATAGACCTTGATGAAAGTCAGTTTCCCGATGTACGGGTCGGTGGCGATCTTGAAAGCCAAAGCTGCGAAAGGTTCTTTCACATCGGCCTTGCGGGTCTCCTTCTCCTCGCTTTTCGGGTTCACACCCTCGATAGCGGGCATGTCCAAAGGTGAGGGAAGGTATCTCACGATGGCGTCAATCAGTCGTTGCACCCCTTTGTTCTTGAAAGAGGAACCGCAGAGAACGGGTTCGATCTTTCTTTCCAGGGTCGCTTTGCGTAGGGTCGCCTCCATTTCCTCCATGGTGATGCTGGCGGGGTCATCGAAGTATTTCTCCATGATGGTCTCGTTCAGCTCCGAGAGGGTTTCGAGGAGGCGGGTACGGTACTGCTCGACGTCGTCGCTCATGTCGGCGGGAATGGGCACTTCGTGGTAGGTGCTACCAAGGTCATCCTCGTCCCATTCATAGGCCTTCATCTCGAGAAGGTCAACGACGCCGGTGAAGTTGTCTTCGCTGCCGATGGGCAGTTGGAGGGGCAGGGGGTGGGCCTTGAGTTTGTCCTGAATCTGGTTCACGACGGCGTAGAAGTTGGCGCCGGCGCGGTCCATCTTGTTGACGTAGCAGATACGTGCCACATTGTACTTGTTGGCCTGCCGCCAGACGGTCTCCGACTGTGCCTCCACGCCTCCGACGGCGCAGAATATGGCTACAGCTCCATCCAATATTCTCAAAGAACGTTCGACCTCGACGGTGAAATCAACGTGACCCGGGGTGTCGATGATGTTGATCTTATAGTCTTGGTCTTGGTATTTCCACATCACTGTGGTGGCCGCGCTGGTGATGGTGATTCCGCGTTCCTGCTCCTGCACCATCCAGTCCATCGTGGCGGTTCCCTCGTCCACTTCACCGATCTTGTAGCTTTTCCCGGTGTAGTACAGAATACGTTCCGTTGTCGTGGTCTTGCCGGCGTCAATATGGGCCATTATGCCGATATTGCGTATCTGTTGCAAATCCTCTGCCATCGTCTCGAAAACTGTACGGTAAGGTGAAATGAAAATGAGGGTGGCGTGGCCGGACTACATGCGCATGTGAGCGAATGCCTTGTTGGCCTCTGCCATTCTGTGAATCTCCTCTTTCTTCTTGAAAGCGGCGCCTTCACTCTTATATGCAGCCATGATCTCCTGGGCGAGCTTGTCGGCCATCGTTTTCTCGTGGCGTTTGCGCGCGAAGGTGATCAGGTTTTTCATACCTACGGACTGCTTTCTGCCCGGTTTGATCTCCTCAGGGACGGGGAGGGTGGTACCACCCACGCGGCGGCTCTTGACCTCCACGCTCGGGGTGACGTTTTCAAGGGCTTTCTTCCACACTTCGAGACCGTTTTCCTTGGTCTTCTCGCTCACGATGTCGATAGCGTCGTAGAAGATTTCGAAAGCAAGGTTCTTTTTGCCTTTCAACATGATGTTATTGACGAATTTCGTTACCTGTTCGTCATTGAATTTCGGATCCGGAAGAATGATCCTTTTCTTTGCATGTGAATTTCTCATACTCTTGTATCTTCAATAATTTTGGTTATTTACTCTTGAATCGCCAATCGCGGCGTTCAATTTACACTTTAAGGGAATTGTTATTTACCAGCGGCTTTTTTGGGACGTTTTGCACCGTATTTGGAGCGTCCTTGCAGACGGCCGTCAACGCCGGCGGAGTCAAGGGCACCGCGAACGATGTGATAACGGACACCGGGGAGGTCTTTCACACGACCGCCGCGTACCAGCACGATGCTGTGCTCCTGCAGGTTGTGGCCTTCACCGGGGATGTAGGCGTTCACCTCTTTGCCGTTGGTCATTCTAACTCTGGCCACCTTACGCATGGCTGAATTAGGTTTTTTCGGCGTGGTAGTGTACACTCTCAAGCAAACACCGCGTCTCTGCGGGCATGCGTCCAAAGCCTTTGACTTACTTTGAGCGGTAAGTCTTTTTCTTCCCTTTCTTACTAATTGTTGAATGGTAGGCATAAACTTTTTTTCCTTTTAATTTTTTGATTTTAAGTTCTTTTTACACTAAATTTTTGGGCTGCAAAAATACACTTTTTTTTAATTGCCAATTATAGAGGGAAATATTTTTTTTCAACAGATGTTTATTTTGCTGCCACAGCCCCTTGAAGGGTGATAGTATAGACCTTCTCCCCGTCATCATGGGTCACGATTATGCGGATGATTTGGTCATGTTGTTCCGTTCGTACCCGCGCATGAGGAGACTGTGCCCCGGCTTCGACCGCAGGCGTGACAGCACTGTTGCAGCTGTATGTGTATTCGGTACGGTCAGGGTCGAAATTGGGAAGCGCTATACCATTTATATATATATAGGAAAGCCGTTTGTTATATATCATCTCGATCTCATCGATGGACAATTTGTCGCCTGAGTGTCCGCCTTTGGCGATCTTGTTGGTAGAGAAGCAGGCCAAGATATATGAAGGCGTGCGCGTGGCGGACTTCACCACGCGGTTCTGTTCGTCATAGTAGGTGAAGGCGAACTTGTACTGGTGCCATTTTCCGTCGTTGGGGTCTCTGAATTCACAGAAGGCGTTGCCGATTTTGCCCTTTTGCGCTGTGGCGGGAGTGTGCGTCGAGATGTCTCTGTACGCTATGTTGCCGTGGAGGTGGAATTTCGCGACGGCCACGTTGGAGGGCTTCTTCATATCGAATTTGCACCAGAAATAGACCGAGTCGGGGCGGCCGGTGAAAGCCATGGCGGCCTTGTGCCCGCATTTGTTGTCCTTGTCGCTGTAGGTGCAGTTCTCAGGGTTCTTGTTGTCCGTCGAGGCGAACTGCATCTGTCCCGTGGTGAGCACCCCGTTGACGATATTGCCTGCGAGCGAGGTCGATTGGATCTGGCAGCCGTAGCCCGTGTGCCCCGACACGCGGTTGCTGTGGTTCTTGGTCATCGGACCGCAGCCCCACGAGTAGATGCCCTTCAGCTGGCAGTCCGCGTCGCCGTATGAGTGCCACTGCCTGGGCATGGCATCGCCCTTCCCGACACTCGTCCACTGTTCGAAATCGCGGTTCGCCATCTGCGTCTGCGCAGCGACGGAATTGATAATGGATAATTGATAATGGATAATTAAGCCCGTCATCACGAGCCACAACCTTCTATGTCCCATATTCATCTTTTTTCATCGTTTCATCGTTTCATCGTCTCATCGTCTCATCGTCTCATCGTCTCATCGTCTCATCGTCTCATCGTCAGTCCCGCCAAAACAACGTCTGCACATACTCCGAGAAATAGACCCGCCAGTTCCGCCAGGTGTGGCCGCCTGCGGAGCTGTACATCGTGTAAGGGACGTGCTTGCGCTGCATTTTCTTGCAGAACTTGTTGATGCGGAAATGGAAGAGGTCGCAAGTGCCGCCACTGATCCAGTATTGGGAGAAAGTGCTCTGCGGCAGCTGTTTTTTCCCGACTACCGGTGAGAACATCCCGATGGACGAGAAGGTGCTGTCGTAGAGGTTGGCGAGGTTGGCGGATTGTTTCGCGCCGGCGGAAAGACCTGCCACAGCACAGTGGCCCGGACGTGCGGAAAAAGAGTATCGTTCGCTCAGGAATGAGTCGATTTCGGGGTAGCATTTTTCGAACTCCATCTTGTTCCAAGTATGGTAGAGCAAAATGTTCTTGAACAAACCGACCTCCTCTTTTTGTGATATCAGGCATACGGGGTTGGCATCCGGCATGACCAAAATCATGGGCTTTGCTTTCTTTTGAATAATCAGATTGTCAAGTATCTGCGCAGCTCTCCCCCGGTCATTCCACGCTGTTTCGTTGCCGTTGAGCCCGTGAAGTAGATAGAGAACGGGGTAAGAAATGCTTTCCGAATAGTGTGGCGGGGTGTAAACGATGACTCGTCTGGGCTTCTCCTCGTTAGCGCTTTGGAATACCAGTGTATCCATCCTTCCATGCATCGGGTTGCACACATAGAGATCGGTTTGAGGCGTGCCGTTGAGGATGAAGACACTCATCTTTTTGCTCTGCACACGGATAGAATCAGGGTTGTTAGGGTCGGGGAAACGTCGCGTGTCACTCCCGAAATGATAGGTGTAAACCTCCGAAGGCAGCGGCGGCGTGGTGTATGTCCAGATACCGGAACTGTCCTTGGACATTTTTGCCGAATGGTAGTTCTCGCGCCGCATAGTCAGCGTTTCCTTCCGCAGTTTGCAGTCACAATAGACTTTGACCGATTTCACATCGGGGTTCTTGTACTGAAAAGTTACGGATCTGTCCGGGTGCAGTAGAATGGTGTCGCGAGGCGGTTCTTGGGCGTTCCCACAGGTCAGAGACAGTATTAACAGGATAATAAATATGCAAATTGGCATTTTATTTTGATTTTTCATGATCTTCGATGGCCTCTTTCAGCATTTCTTCAAACTGGGTGATGGAATTGTCGATGTTGTACTTTGCGGCAGATTCGGAATATATCTTCTCCATTCGTTGTTTCTCTTCAGGATTGTCGAGCCAGTAGTCTATGGCGCGGGCGAGGTCTTTGGGGTCGCCGGCTTTGAACAGACTGCGTTCGTCAAGGGCGAACTGCTTGGTGGCGGAAAGAGAACTGTTGGAGATGACCGGCACCAATCCAGTGGCGAAAGCCTCAATGCAGGAGATGGCCTCTGACTCCATGTCGGATGCGTGTACGTACAGGTCGCACTGTGCCAGCAGATTGATTAGTTTTTCTTTAGGAAGATACGTGAAGATGGGTGGGTTCTCCAGTGTCTGTCCTAATTTGTAATATTGTTTGAATTTCGGACCTTTTCCGGCGAAAACCAGCTGGATTTTGTCGCCGTATTTGGAATATTGCAACGCATTGATGATGATGTCCTGGCGTTTTTCACCGGCCAGCCGTCCGACCATCATGATGAGGATTTTGTCCGCAAACAAGGGGTCTTTAGGCCGCTTCGTCCAAGTGAAATCCGACTGGATGCCGTTGGAGATAGCATGGATTTTGGCAGTGTACCCACGCCGCTCTATCTCACTAGCCATGAATTGCGACGGTGTGTGAATATGCGTGTAGTGGTTGTACGTTACATTCCGGAATATCTTGTAAATCATATCGTTTACCCATGTCACTTTCCCCAATCCGAAGCTGGAAGTGATGTTTTCAGCTTGCACATGGAATGCGGATGTTGAGGGTTTGCCCATTTTGTCGGCGATTTTTTTGGTTTTGTTTTCCAGCATGAACGGCATGAAACAGTGCACAATGTCTGCCCATTGGACTGCCTCCTTGATGATTTTTTTCTTGCATTTGGCGAATTGGAAGCCATGTTTCTCGATCAACACTTGAAAGAAGGGGATTTTCAACTTGGGCATACTGTAAACGTTCTCGTGGCTTTCGTCGCTGGAGGTCAGAATCCGTACCTCGTGACCGCGTTTGCGAAGTTCGTCCGCAAACCGTTGCGCCGAGATGCTGGTGCCGTTATTGTTCGTGAAATAGGCGTCGATGACAAATAATATTTTCATAATGCTATATTGTTTTAAGATTTTTTAAGATTAATAATTATCTGATTTACAAGTATATAAAAATGTTAATTTCAAAATTTGGGTTTAAAAATAAAAAGTCGGCAAAAATACAAAGATTTTGATACAAACGTACTTTTTAGGAATTCAGTATGAAGAATGTATGACAAAGAGCGGTCAACAGCAAAAAAATGTATCTTCGCGCTGTTTTATTTTACATCGAAAAATCAGTATAAAACAATGAATGTCAGCGTTTTTGAGATATTGATGCTGTTGTGCTTCGCTTGCAGCTGGCCCTTTTCCATCGTAAAAGCCTTGCGGACTAAAGTGGTTCTTGGTAAAAGCCCTGTCTTCATGTCCATCATTATTTTGGGCTATGTTTTCGGAATCCTGCACAAGGTCTTCTACAATTATGATTGGGTCGTTTATTTGTATCTGTTCAATCTGTTGATTGTGTCGTTCGACCTCTTCCTGTATTTCAAATACATAGGTCAGAACCGCCGCGACCTGATGTCTGAAAAAAAAGATTCTTGACACCTTGTGTTGCTGTTATAACTTTGTCGCCCGGACGGTGTCAATATAAAAATGACGGAGAAGAAAATGAAAAATCTTTTTCACATAGTGTCTCTTTTTGCTGTGGCTTTCCTTTTGTGTGGGAGCATGAAAGCGCAAGATGCTGACAGTTTGGCTGTTCCTGCCGACACCGTTGTCCTTCCCATGGCCTCCGGCTATGATTGGATTACCTACCGTGGCAAGGCCGACATCACAGACACGGGCGGAACGCGGACCTGCAATTTCTATATGGTCAACCGTACCGACAGTATTCTCTATTTGAATATCCATGCTTTCAGCGTTGAGATTATGCGGGCGGTATTCACTCCCGACAGCGTTAAGTATGTCAATAAGCTGACCCAGCAGTATTTTTGCGACACATACGCTCCTATCAACAAATATTTGTCGTTTGACTTTGATTTTCAGACAGTTCAAGCACTTTTTAATGGCGAAACAGAAAAGTTGCCACAAGGGAAGAAACTCTCGTTCGAGTATTCTGCGTTTACCCCGGTGGATAGCACGAGTTCATTCTTTACAGAGTTTGTTTTCAAGGAGTTGAACCGCGTGATGGAGATAAATGGCAAGATCAAGGTCATCCGATTGAACGTGCCGGGAGTCACCAGCATCAAGATTCCGGAAAAATTCGAGCGGATAACTCTGTAAATATGTCTTCGGAAACCATTAGTTCACAGCGAATTAAGTCGTGGGCGACGAAAGTCGGATTCCAAGACTGTGGCATTGCGCGTGCCCGGGTGCTTTCGGAGGCGGAGGCAGAGTTCCGGCACTCGATTGATAACGCCTACCATGCGGACATGCACTATCTGGAGCGTGATATCGACAATCGTTTCAATCCCGAGTCGCTGCTTCCAAATTGCAAGTCGGTTGTTGTGGTGACATACAATTATTTGACGGATTCGGAACCGGAATCCGACAAATATCATACGGCCCGCTACACTTGGATTCAAGATTATCATATCCTCGTGAAGAATCTTTTGGAACAGTTGGCTGAAGATATTTTAAAAGATTATCCGACAGTTAAATACAGGACAACGGTTGACAGCTCCGCTATTTCTGAAAAACGCTGGGCGATGGAGGCGGGTGTGGGGCGTATGGGCAAGAATGGATTGATCCATAATCAACATGGCTCTTTTTTTGTCATAGGAGTCCTTTTGGTGGATCAGTTTTGCGACATTTATGACAAATCTTTTCCAAAATCGGATTGCGGGAGTTGTGAAATCTGTGTGAAAAGTTGTCCTGTGAACGCCTTGGAAATCCCATTCCAAGTGGATGCGAGGAGGTGCATATCTTATCATAATACTGAGGACAAATGTCCGAATTACAATGAGTTGGCGTTGCAGAAATATACGTTTGGCTGTGACATCTGTCAGGAAGTTTGCCCCTGGAATAAGAAAAAAATTGCAAACCCGTTGAACGTATCAAAAAAATCCTTATTTTTGCCGCTCAAAAATGATGACTTGGAAACACTGAGTGAATCGGATTTCAAGCATTATTTTTCGGATACTTCGATTCTGAGAAGGAAGTATGCAAGATTTCGTTCTTTGATAGAAGCAAAAAGGCAACAAGAGCATCTTTGTAGAATGGAACCACAAGAAATAATCCAATATGCCACGAAAGTGTTGCAGGAAGAGGCCGATGCAGTGTCAAAACTCACCGGTTATTTAGATGAAAATTTTGTGAAAGCCGTTCAGGAGATTATCAAGTGCAAAGGTCGAGTCATTGTGACGGGCATCGGGAAGAGCGCTATCATCGGTCAGAAGATTGTCGGTACGTTCAACTCGACAGGAACGCCGGCCGTGTTCATGCACGCCGCCGACGCCGTCCACGGTGATCTGGGAATCATCCAGAAAGATGACATTGTGGTCTGCCTCTCCAAAAGCGGGAACACGCCGGAGATTTCCGTCTTGATACCGTTTTTGAAGGCTAATGGGAACATCCTCATCGCCATTGTTGGCTCCATGGAGTCCCTTCTGGCTAAGGAAGCGCACTACGTGCTGAACTGCACGGTGTCGCGCGAGGCAAGCCCCAACAACCTGGCTCCGACCAGCAGCGCGATGGCTCAGTTGGCCATAGGCGACGCCCTCGCTTCAACGCTTATCAAGATGCGCGGTTTCACGACGGAAGACTTCGCGAAAGTGCATCCCGGTGGAATCCTCGGAAGAAGAACCCGACTGAAAGTCGATGACCTCTACAAAATGAACGAGGTGCCTTCAGTAAAAGAGGATGCCAACATGCAGGAGGTTATTTTGGAAATCTCCGGCAAGCGTTTGGGCGTGACGGCAGTCGTCGAAGATGGTAAGGTGGTCGGTGCGATCACAGACGGTGATTTGCGCCGAGCCATCCAACATCATCAGGAAATCATGTCGCTCAAAGCAGCCGACATTATGACCCGGAAACCTAAAACCATCCATGAGAACACCCTCGCCGTGGATGCGTTGCAGATGATGAAAGATCATCAGATCACCAACATCTTTGTGGTGAACGATGATAACCAGTATTTGGGCGTGATTCATATTCACGACATCATCAAGGAGGGTATTTATTGAGCCCAGGTGGCGGAATGGTAGACGCGCTACATTCAGGGTGTAGTATCCGAACGGATGTGCAAGTTCGACTCTTGTTCTGGGCACTCAAAGGAAAGACGGTTGAAACGGCCGTCTTTCATTGTTTTAGAATCTGTCATTATGGCCAAACTGTTCATCGTCCCGACCCCGATCGGCAATCTGGAAGATATTACCATCCGCGCTCTTAATGTCCTGAAAGAAGCGGATTTGATTCTCTGTGAAGATACCCGTACCACCAAAAACCTGCTCCAGCACTATGAAATTGAGGGGAAACGTTGTATGGCCTATCACATCTTTAACGAACATGAGCAGGTAGGAAACTACATCCGCATGATTCAACAAGTCGGGGTTGCGGCACTGGTGAGTGATGCGGGAACCCCCGGTATCTCTGATCCAGGTTATCTGTTGGTGCGAGAGGCACTGAAACAGGAGGTGGAGGTGGAATGTCTTCCCGGTGCCACCGCCTTCGTCCCTGCCCTCATCCAGTCTGGATTTCCGTGCAGCAGTTTCTATTTTTACGGATTCCTGCCCCACAAAAAGGGAAAAGAGACGCTGCTAAAGCGATTTGCCGAAATGGAGGAGACGGTCGTGTTCTATGAATCACCGCACCGCCTGCTGAAGACACTCGCCAAAATGGTGGAAATCATGGGTGGCGACCATCCTGTTGCCGTGGCCAAAGAACTGACCAAGATCCATGCCTTTACCTTTAGAGGCACCCTTTCCGAGGCTGTACAATACTTTGAAAACCAGCCCGTAAAGGGGGAGTTTGTGCTGATTGTATGAAATCGTGAAACGATTTTGGTTATCTATGAAAAACAATAATGAAATGGAACTGCAAACCATCAGAGGTTCTTTCATACAACCACACATTCCCCTCCTTGTCCAGGCCGGCTTTTCAGATTACCTTTTTAAACATTAAAGAAGTCGGTGCCGATTATTTCCTTTTCTCTATATTGATATACCTCCTTTCTTCAGGTTACTTGATGATCAGTTTCTTTGTTATACGGCCAATCTGCGTGACAGCTTTGAGCAAATAGCATCCCGGCGCAATCGATTCAATATCCAGAAGATCCCCTGGGTTGACCTCCGTCCAAGCTTTTATAAAATTCCCATTCATATCATAAAGAAGTACTTCCATCGCGTAGTCACAGATGTTCCATCGGAAGGACGTCTCCGCAGGGTTGGGGTAGGGGTCCGGATCCGGACCTGTGCCGGGCTCGTCTATTCCGGAATCATCACTGGCCTGGTGTTTGTTGATGACGATGTTGTTCAGTTGTGTGTTTCCGCTGTTGGCCGCGGCAAGCAACCAGCGGATGTATCGGGTGTCTTGTGAAAGTGCAAAACTTCCTTGATGGGTGTATGATTCCGTATGTATGTCATTTTCGTTCAACGTGGCCACGGTTGACCAGTGAGTGCCGTCAGCGGATTCGCTAACAACAAAAAGTATTCCGCTGTAGCTGGAAGGGTTGCCGCCTTTAGTACCTTTTACATCGAACAGAAGGCTCTCCGGTTCGCTGTCCAGGTGGGCAATCAGCGTTGCAAGTCCCGCGTTTTTCGCCTCGAATTTGGCGGCTCCGTCTGCGTATGATGCGCCTAGCTTGCTGCTTCTGAACCCTGGCATGGTCTTCAACTCAACTTTCTCCGATTCGCTGTTCTGGGAGATGTTGAACGGTAGCGCCACGAGGGCATTGGTGTCGATCAAGGTGTAATGCGCGGTGAGAATCGCGCTGTTATACATGCCTTCCATTTCCGCTGATGCCTTCAGGGTGCAGGTGGTGTCGATGGTTATGGGTTCGGAGTAGGGGGTTGAATTTTCATTCGGGACCGTGCCGTCCAGGGTGTATCGGATGGTTGCCCCGTGCGTGGTGCATTCTAGCAATACGGTTTGCGGTTCATAATAGGTTCCACCTCCGGGCGTACACGTCGGTGTGGCCACGGTCTCCAAAACGATTTCGTCGCCGTCAGTGATGCGGATGTCGTCAATGCGAAGGTCTGTGTTGGTGGTATTGGAAAACCGGAGATGCAAGTGCGGGTGAACGGGAAGATTCGGGAAACACACGCGATACCATCCGGACGTGCCGCTCCCGGTGGGCAGCGTGTCCTCCATCGGCAGGCTTGTCCAAACGATACTGTCCGTGGAAAACTCCACCAGGAGATGCTCCCCGTTCTCCGCAGTGGACTTCCGGAATCCACAGTACAGCTTTACGGTGATGTTTGTGGCAGACGAGGTGTTGATTCCTGATACCTGAAACCATTTGACCGTGTCATTGATCATGACGTTTCCGCCGCCGGAGGCACCTCCGTATCCGGTTGACGCACTTGACGACCGTATGTCGCAGGTGCCGTTGCCGAGATACAGGACGGATGTGTCCTGCCAACCATCGTAGTCTTGGACGAGAGTGTTGTAGGACGGATTCCCGAAGTTCTCCTCATACAGGATGTTTTGTCCTGTCACTTTCGATGTGGCTGCGGATAACAGCAGCATTGCCGCTATTCCTGTTTTGATGCGTGTGATTTTCTGCTTCATATCTTCTTTTTTTCAAATGAATAATTCAATAATCAAAACCATGGCAAATATATATTATTTAATTAAAAGTCAATATATATTTATGATTTTAAATATTGATTTTGTTTATTTATTTGAAAAATAAGTAGATAAAAAATATTGATATTGTGTATTTTAACTATAATTAGTTAAAAATACAATTGGCATTAAGAAAAAAAAGTAAAGAAAATACTTCGGGGGAGCGTCAAATGGCAGGAAATGTCATAATTTGGCGCATTCATCGGCAAGTTGCTGCATCAGCCACATGGGAGTTGATGTCGCCCCGCATATACCGATGCTCTCGGCTTGTGACAAATCGATAAGGCGCAGTTGCTCAACATTGGTCAGGAAGAAGCTGCGTGGGTTGAAATCCTTACATATATTATATAGATACAATCCATTGGAGCTTTTTTCGCCAGAGACGAACAGGATGACGTCAAAGCTGGAGGCGAAGTCGGCGATTTGTTTGGCGCGGGAAGAGACTTTCCCGCAGATGGTATCCTTGTACTCGAACCAATCGGCATGACCTGCCGACTGATAACGCTCTTGGATGGTACTGATCAATTGCTGGTATTGTTCCAGGCTTTGCGTGGTTTGGGAATAGAGGATTGACGGACGGTTGAAGTCGATACAATCAACATCTTCGGGGGTGGAGATGACAATTCCCGTGTTGTTGGTTTGCCCCAGCAATCCGACAACCTCCGCATGTCCTTTTTTGCCGTAAATAAGGATCTGTTTTTCGGATTTGTTTTCCTGATATTCGCCCAGGATGCGTTTTTGAAGCTTTAGGACGACAGGACAGGTGGCGTCAATCAGACGGATATTGTTTTTCTCGGCGATGCGGTATGTTTCGGGTGGCTCTCCGTGGGCCCGGATGAGTACAGTGGTGTCTTGAAGGGATTTGAACTGGTCGTAGTCGATGATTTTCAGTCCCATGCCCGACAGTCGTTGTACCTCTTCACTGTTGTGGACTATATCGCCGAGACAGTAGAGGGTTTGGTGTTCCATGAGGTACTTTTCTGCTGTTCGGATGGCGTTAATGACGCCGAAGCAGAATCCGGAGTTTTGGTCAACGACAATCTTTTTGGGCATGGCTACCAGTTGTCGGGGAACAGGGAATCGACAAATTCCACGCGGTTGAAGATTTGGAGTTGGTGGATTTTCTCACCCACACCGATGTATTTGATAGGGATCTGGAACTGGTCGGAGATTCCGATGACCACACCGCCTTTTGCGGTGCCGTCCAGTTTTGTGATAGCCAAGGCGTTGACTTCGGTAGCGGCAGTGAACTGCTTGGCCTGTTCGAAGGCGTTCTGGCCAGTAGAGCCGTCGAGGACGAGGAGCACCTCGTGAGGGCCATCAGGGACGAGTTTGCGGATGACATTCTTGATCTTCACCAACTCGTTCATGAGGTTGACTTTGTTATGGAGTCGGCCGGCGGTATCGATGATGACCACCTGGCTTTTGTTGGCGATAGCGGACTTCACGGTGTCATAGGCCACGGCAGCTGGGTCAGAGCCCATCTTCTGAGCCACGATGGGCACTTCGCAGCGGTGCGCCCATTCGGTGAGCTGGTCAATGGCGGCGGCACGGAATGTGTCGGCGGCACCAAGTGTCACCGAATATCCGCGTTGCTTGAATTGGTAAGCCAGTTTCCCGATGGTAGTGGTCTTGCCCACACCGTTCACACCCACCACGAGAATGATGTAGGGTGTGTCCATCTCGGGAATCACGAAATCGTTTTCCTTCTCAAGGTCGTTTTCAAGGAGAAGTCCCGCGATTTCCTCTTTAAGAATCATGTTCACCTGGTTGGTACCCAGGTATTTGTCTTTGGATACCCGTTTTTCAATGCGGTCGATGATCTTGAGGGTTGTTTCGATGCCAACATCCGAGGTGACCAGCACCTCTTCCAGGTTGTCGAGGACGTCATCATCGACTTTGGACTTGCCTGCAATGGATTTGGCTAGCTTTTTGAAGAAATTCTCCTTGGATTTCTGCAACCCCTCGTTCAATTCCTTCTTTTGCTCCTCGTTTATCTCCTTTTTCTTGTCTTTGTTGAAAAATGAAAAGAAACCCATAATGATGAATTTGCTGCAAAGATACTGGAATTACTTGCTGTTTCTTGCCCGGATGATGCCGCCGGTTTTGGCTTTGCCGACCCGGATCATGTCGAGGATCGGGCGGTTGGACGGGCAAATGAACGAGCATGAGCCGCATTCGATGCAGTTCATGATGCCGTACTTCTCAGTGTCGTCCCAACGTTTCAATTCGGTGAGGGTCTGTAACATGTAGGGCTCTAATCCCATGGGGCAGACGCTCACGCACTTGCCGCAGCGCAGACACGGATGCACTTCGCCGCGTACGCTTTCCGCATCGTTCATGAACAGCAGGCTGGACATGCCTTTGGCGGTATAAGCGTTGAGGTTAGCGATGGCCTTGCCCATCATCGGACCTCCGGAGATGATCTTGCCGGTGTCTTCGGGGATGCCCACGGACTGCAGCACACTCAGAATTGGGGTGCCGATACGCAAGCGGTAGTTCTTGCATTGGTCGGGGCGCAAGGAACGGCCGGAAACCGTCGTGTAAGTCTGCACAATGGGTTTGTTTTTCTGCACGGCCAAGTAGATGGTGTACATCGTGGTGATGTTGTTGACGATGCAACCCACGGAAATCGGCAGGGCGCCGTTCGGCACACTTCGGCCGGTGATAGCCTTGATGAGTTGTTTTTCGGCACCTTGCGGGTATTTGATGTTCAGCGGCTGCACTTCAATGTTGGGGTAGCGCTTGGCGGCTTCCATCAGCTTGGCGATAGCACGGGGTTTGTTGTCCTCAATGCCGATGATGGCTTTGGGTGCGCCTGATGCGATGAGCGCGATCTCGATGCCGATCATGCATTGTTCGCAACGTTCCAGAATCACGCGGTTGTCGGTGGAAATATAAGGTTCGCATTCTGCGGCGTTGATGATCAGGTATTCGCATTTCTGCTCGGGCTTCAACATATATTTGATATGTGTCGGGAAGCAGGCTCCACCCAGACCTACAATACCGCGGTCCTTCATGCGCTCGATGATCTCCTCTTTGGTCTTCAGCTTGATGTCCGGGATGATGTCCAGCGAGGTGTCGATGCTCTCGTCCCATTCGTCGCCTTCACGTTTGATGACAATGGCCGGTTTCTTGTAGCCGGTGATGTCGGCCACCATATCTACTTTGACCACGGTGCCGGAGATGGGGGCGTGGATGTTGGCGCAGACAAACGACTCCGCTTTTCCGATGAGCTGCCCCACCTTCACCTTGTCGCCTTTTTGGACGATTGGGGTGGCGGGCGAGCCGAGGTGCTGGGTCATATAGACGACCGCCTCGTCAGGCAGCGGGAAGGTCTCCACGGGGGCCGAGTGGGCGAACTTGTTGGCATCAGGGTGCACACCGCCCATGTGGAAGGTCTTGCGGCTCAGCTTTTTGATTTGCTTGGCGCTTTCTTTGATATTGTCTTCGATTCTCTGTTCGAGGGTTGCGACTGTATTTTCACTCATGACGGTAATTTTAAAGGGTGAGAGTTATGCTTGAGCGGGCTCGGCGACAGGTTCTGCCACTGTTTCGGGCTTCGGGGCCTCTTTCTTGGGCGGGAAGCCTACGGTGAGGATGGCACCGGACGGGCACTCGTCAACGCATTTGCGACATGCCTTGCACTTGTGGTAATCGATATAGGCAAGGTTGTTCTCCACGGTGATGGCTTCGAACGGGCACACTTTGGCGCATTTTCCGCAGCCGATGCAGGCGGAAGAGCAGTTCTTCTTGGCCACAGCGCCCTTTTCTTTGTTGTTGCAGGCCACATAGACGCGACGGTGGTTCTTGCCCTTGTCGCGGATTTCGAGCACACCGCGCGGACATGCGTTGGCGCAAGCCTTGCAACCCACGCAGAGTTCCTCGATGACCTCGGGCAGGTGTGTTTCCGGGTTGAGGTGAATGGCGTCGAACTGGCAAGCCTTCACGCAGTCGCCGCAGCCAAGGCAGCCGTAAGGACAGGCTTTTTCGCCGGCGAACAGGGTGTTGGCGAAGGCGCAAGTGAGCGCGGAGTCATAGAAAGACTTCATCGGCGCATGCTCACAGGTGCCGTTGCAGCGCACCACCGAAACCTGAGGCTCGTGCAGCACCGCATTCAGGTGCATGATCTCTGCAATCTTATCCGTGTCACTGCCGGGACAGTAGGCCACGTTGAGGTCGTTGTTCTTGACGATGGCCTCGGCCATGGCACGGCAGCCCGCGAAACCGCAGCCGCCGCAGTTGGCGTTCGGAAGGCATGCCTGCACCAAATCGATGCGAGGGTCCTCCTCCACATGGAAAAATTTAGACACGAAGTACAAAATCACTGCGGCGATAAGACCTGTAAGTCCCACTGTTATAGCCGCATACAGAATGGTTGTCGTTGCCATAAGCTCTTTGTTTTTTCAAACCGCAAAGATACATAAAAATCTAATACATGATAAATTAAAGTATTGAAAAAAATCGTATTTTCGCGGCTTGATTTTTAAACCCGATCAGGGTTGTTCTGTCAATTTTAGTCGATTTTTCCATAAATAATATGACTTTTACGATGTTTTCAAGAAAAATAACGGTTTCCAAGATGTTTTTGCTGACAATGGTGATGCTGTTGTCGGCTTTTTGTGTAATGGCGCAACCCCCCGGTGGCGGATACCCCGGCGGAAGACCTCCCGGAGGTTATCCCGGCCGTCCCCCGATGGGCGGCGACCGTGGCGGCTGGAACCAACAGCAACAACAGCAGAGTCCGACGGTAAAACCCAAGAAAGTGCGCTCTGGCTCTACTTTTAAGGTGGTGGGTCTTCTGCGCGACTCCATCGCGGGAACACCCCTGGCTTACGCCAATGTGGCCGTGCTTGATGCCGAAGACTCTACGCTCATCAAGGGTACTTCAGCCAATGCTAACGGCTATTTCGAAATAGAAGGAATCCCGCAAGGCGAGTGCATTCTGCGTATCTGGACGTTCAATTACACCCCGAGACACATTCCCTTCACAGTGAAAAACAATACCAATCTGGATGTCATCCGGCTGATGCCGATCTCCACTACATTGGGTGAGGTGACCATCCAGGGGGAGAAGCCGATTTACGCCATGGACGGCGAGAAGCTCGTCTATAACGTCAGCGAGGATGCCTCCATCCAGACAGGAACCACTGAGGATGCTTTGCAGAACGCACCCGGCGTGGAGGTCGATGTGGAGGGTAACATCACCCTGCGTGGCGTGTCGAGCGTGGAGATCTGGATCAACGACAAACCCTCCAAACTTACGGAGGAGAATCTGAAAACGTATTTGCAGACCTTGCCTGCCAACGCCTTGGACCGTATCGAGGCCATCACCAATCCGTCGGCGAAATACGCCACCGACGCCGAGGCGGTCATCAACATCGTCACGTCGGCGCACGTCAAGAGTAACCAGTTTGTCAGCTTCGGTATCAATGGCTCTTCCCAGCCGTTCATCTCCCCGTGGGTCAGTTACATGTGGACGAAGGAGAAACTGAGCGTCAACCTGTTCCTTTCAGGACGGTACAGTGCACGTCGCAACGCCACGGAATCTAGCTCCTACCAGCGCCGTGACGCGGCCATCGCCGGAGAATACGACACCACTTGGTCGAGCATCGTCGCCCAGCGGGACACCAACCGCAACGGCAGCGCCAACTTCTTCCTCGGCATCAACTACGAGATTGACTCCACCAGCGAGATTGCTTTCGATGCGGGCGGATTTTACAACAACACAAACAGCCGTTATGCAGCATCGCGTGATCAGTCCTATTTCTACTTGGATTCAATGCCGCCTTTCTCATTGGAATATATTGATACCTCTTTGAGCAAGACTCAGGGGTGGTCGGTGATGTCCCATGCTGGGGTTGATTACACCAAAAAGTTCGACAAGAACGGGCACAATCTGCGAATCGGCCTCAACGGGCGGTTCTCGCACAACGCCAGCGACCAGTGGTACAATCGTTTCTACGACACCTATTACGATTTGGACGAGCATCGTTACTTGCTCACCCGCAGCTATCGCTACGGTGCCGATTTGGACGCTCGTTACAACCGGCCCTATAGCGAAAACGGGGAGATGAGTTACGGTCTGCGAACCAGCCATTTCCAGATGAGCAACGACTACAAGCGTTACAACGACTTGGAAGGCACGCTGATAGACACCCTGCGCACGTACCATTTCAACGGGGGCTCGACCAACGTGAACGCTGACGTGAACTGGACGCACCGCTGGGGCGGTTTCACCCTCAGCACAGGTTTGGGGGTCGGGCTGTTGCGTGATGCCTACGACTATATCAGCGATATGCCGTTCGCTGACAAGGCGGCCCCGCTGTTCTTCTCCGCCCGCCCGTCCATCCATCTCACATACCGTACAAAAAGTATGCACAATATCAAGCTCAACTACTCCATGCGCATGTCTCACCCGGATGAGGAGGACTTGAGCTGCTACCGCCGTTATGGTGACAACAGCTATTCCACCGGAAATCCCAATGGGTTGAAGAGCAGCTTCACACACAGTCTGGAGGCCGGATGGCAGAAGTATTTCAACAAGTTCGGCAATGTGGGCGTGGAGATGTACGGCCGGTTGAGCACCAACGAAATCAGTTCGCTGACCGACTCCGAGTACGACCAGTATCTGGATCGCATGGTCAGTTACTCGATGCCCTACAATATGGGAACTTCGTGGCGTTACGGTGCTTCGTTGAACGCGACCTACCGCCCGACGGGCTTCGTCAATTTGCGACTCTATGCCAACGTCTATGACTATGGTTACAAGATGGAATATGACCGCGACGGCGTGCATCAACTCGACCAGCGCGACAAGTGGTCGTGGAGCGTGCGACTGAATTTCTGGGCGAAGGCCTTCGACTGGCTGCAGTTCACCGTGGCGGGTAACTACACATCCCCGACCCTCAGCTTGATGAGTGAGCGCAAGGCGCGTTACTGGCTGAATTTCGGTCTTCGCAGCGACCTGTTCAAGCGCAAACTGTCGATTTTCGTCAACGTGCAGGACATCTTCAACTGGGGTGCCCGCTTCGGTTCCGGTTCGGTCAACACCAACCCTTATTTCTTGAACAACAGCACCAACAAGATGATGAACAGCCGATATGTGTCGGCGGGTATCACGCTGCGTTTCGGTAAGATGGAGTTGGAGAAGAAGGTTCAGGAGGGCGAGAGCGAGACGGGAGACACGCTATAGTGGTTGGGTGCTCTCCCGTTTCTTGACTTTCTTGTTTGAAGTTGGCGTTTTCGTTGCGACTTCTTTCACCCGGTACCCGCCCGTCTTCTTGCTGCCGGAGTACTCGATGAGACCTTTGTCCTTGAGCTGCTTGAGATTACGGTTTATGGTGGACGGGGACATGCCTGTCATCTTAGACAGCTTGATTGCAGGAATATCTGGATTTTTGGCTATTAGCTGATAGAGCATCTTTGTTTTTTCATTGTTTGGTGCTGCTTTCTTCTTACTTTTTTCTTCATTTTGTTGAGAATTGTCAGACTTTTGATTCAATGTCTGAAACTCCTTTTGATTTTTAAATTTGGAAGACACTTCAAACGGATTCTTTTCATCAAGCAGCCATAATTGCCCGTCCGAATATCGTTCAATATATTTTCTTGCAACCAGAGTGTTTCGGTTTATTTGTAAGAAGTATTCATTACCAACAATATTTTTGATGTTCGCCAAGGAGCCATATCGGAAAAATATATCCTCTTCGTTTGCATATATTTTGGTTTGGTTTCGTTCTTGTTCGCAAAAACGTATCTGCTTATAATTCAGAAGGATATTGTTTCCTGAAAAATCCTTGACCTCTATTTTGTTGTCTGTTTTCATCAAAAGGATTTCTGTCGTATTTTTCTGAACCCTGTTGCTTTTCAGTTCACAAATGAGGAATGTGAACGAAACTAATCCTAAATCTCTCAAAAAAGCATAAAACACACAGTTCCAGTAGTAGGCATGGGCTTCCGTTGGCGTAAAAGACCTAAGGAGGCAAGACATGATGTCGTTATAAAGCCACGAAAATTCCACAAGAAGGGCGACAAGCACACTGATAACGGAACTCATCACATAAGCAGCTTTATTCCGTTGGAAAAGAGTCGGATGCAATACAAAAGCGTTTAAGTAGCAGATAATCAACAGCAGCCCCCCAATAATAAACTCTTTGAAGTGGACGTTTCCGGGACTTGGGCGCAACAAGGAGTTATTACAGAACCAATACAGAAATAACAAGCAGATCACCAGTTGTGCAAGATAAATCCATCTTGTAGAAATTTCAAGGCTTTTCATAATTGTTTTTTGTGCAAAGATAATTATTTTATCCATTCAAAAAAGAATCATTCGTCATAGTGAAAGGATAAAAAGTTTTTTTAGGATAAAAAACAAGTATGTTGTATATACCTGATTGTGTTCGTATTACATTGTTATATTTCAAATTTAAACATTCGTTTTATCCATTCATAAGCAGGGTTCGTCCTATGTGGCAGGAAAAGGACGAAAGAAAATGATTTTCTATGGAAAAAAATGTATTTTTGAAAACAATTATTAAAAATAGTATCATGAAAGAAGTAAAGACAATAAGTTTGATTTTAGTCTGCTGTGCAGTAATGCTTGGCAGTTTCTCATGTCGGCATGAGGCAGAATCGGTCATTGACAATGGCAACAGAGTAATACCTGTGCAGACAGGTGAAAAAACAGCTAACGAATGTATGTTCATGGTCAGCTTGGGACATGATGCCAAAGGCTGTCCAGGTTGCATATTATTCCATGGGAAATATGTTCATGTCGATTGTCAGGGCAATGGCACCGCATGTCGTGTTGCCACGGCGGTCTCTTTAAACCAAGTCGCTACCGCCGTCACCGCCACCACCACGGACACGTTCGGACTGACCTCGGAGAACTTCTTCCTGATGCCAGCTCGCTCGTTGAACTACACGGACGAGCATAACAACCGCATTTTTCTGAATATTCCTGGGCAACTCCTCTTTCGCGATAGTATCACGCAGCAATTCACGTTCACGGGGCTGAGTTTTACCAGCAGTCCGTTGTATTAACAGATCAGATGAAAACCCTGTGCAACAACTGGATATATCGCAAGTTCGGATAAGGACGGTGCCGCCGTAAGAGTCTGCCTGCGGCGGCACCGTAGAGACGTTTCATGAAACGTCTCTACAAAGCCCCGCACCACATCACAAGTCACAAGTCAAAAAAGTGTAATTTCGCAGCGTCATATCCCCGAATTCTGTTCTCGGGCCTCGCAGGGTTCAGAGGGGGCGGAAAAGTAAATAAGAGAGGTCCACTAATGTTTTTTAAATACCCAATATTATGAAACGCACATCCTTTATTGCAGCTGTTATTGTCTTGCTTTTGTGCGCCGATGTGGCGTGGGGACAGGAAACACCTACTTCCCAAAACATGGAGTGGAATATTGTTGAATACAACTACGGGCAATATACCTATTCCGTTATCTCCACTGGACCTGACACAACCATAAACGAAACTCTTGCCTCTCAACTTTATGAAAACGGTAATTATGTCGGAGCATATTTTACTAATGACGACAAATGTTTTTTTGTGGATACGCTTGGGAATACCACACTTCTCTATGACTATGGGTTGCAACCCGGAGACACGGCTTTTTGGATTCCAATAGAGGAAACTCTTGGGGATGAGGAGCAGTATTTGATAGTTGACAGTGTTGCCACAACCCAGGTTGATGGGGAAAGTAAAAAAGTACTTGTTTTCAAGCCTATTTCAGATGCTGTTTTCAGGTTAATTAGAGAAAGTTGGATTGAGGATGTAGGAAGTGTTCATGGTTTTTTGTTCCCTACCCGATTTCGCTTGTTGGAAGCGGAAGCACAACAAAAGTGTGACCTCACATGTTTCTTTCAGGACAACAGTCTTGCTTGGATGAATCCGGATTACACAGGATGTGACGTGAGCAGTGTCACAGAATATGAAAAAGGGGAGGTGCTACTGTATCCCAATCCTGCATCAAATGTGTTGAACTTATTTTTGCCCGAAAAGGTCACTTCAGAGAAAATAAACTGCGATATTGTTGATATTCATGGAAATCTGGTAAAGAAAGATGTGTTTTCCTGCGGCACTCAAAAACAAATTAACATATCCGCACTGCCTGCTGGACAATATGTAGTACGTTGTTATGATGCGTCCAAATTTAATCAGAGTGCCAAATTTATAAAGCGATAGATATGAAAAAGGTGTTTTTCTTTATGGGGACTTCTAATTATTTCTTCCTGATTAACAGCTTCTTATGAGCTAAAATCCGCTGAAAACGGCACCCGAAATTCCCGTTTGAGCCAATTCGCCACAAATGAACTTTTTATGACAAAAATCTTTCGCAACCCATTGTCATTCAAGGAATTATTTGTATATTTGCAACGAATTTGAATGAGCAATGAATCAGACCAAACCAACATACAAGCAGCAAGGCAACGTCGGGCTTTTCGATAACGACGAGACATTGGAACGACTGAACAAGATGGGCAACCCCTTGGCCAAACTTCAGGAAGCGATTGATTTTGAAATGTTTAGAGACACGTTGGAGAAAGGTCTTTACAAGGAGAAGTTCACCAACGTTGGCGCGAAGCCGTACGACTACGTGCTGATGTTCAAGATAGTGGTTCTACAGCGGATGTATCATCTTAGCGATCCGCAGACAGAATACCAGATTCGCGACAGGCTCTCGTTCCGCGACTTCCTCGGATTGGCCAGCGGCGACAAGGTGCCCGACGAGAAAACGATATGGGCTTTCAAGGAGGAATTGACAAAGAAAGGTCTTTTCGAGCAATTGTTCAATAAATTTTACGCCTTTTTGGACGAGAACAACCTGATCATGCATGAGGGCACCATGATAGACGGGAGCTTCGTGGAGGTGCCGCGCCAGCGTAACACGCGTGAGGAGAACAAACAAATCAAGGAAGGCAAGGGCGGCGAGTTGTGGAATCCCGAAGAGGGCGACACCGAGGAGGAGAAGAAGCGCAAGGCCAACAAGAAGAGGCAGAAGGACACGGATGCCCGATGGGTGAAGAAGGGCGGCGAAAAACATTACGGCTACAAGAACCATGCAAAAGTGGACAAGGGGAGCAAGTTCATCAAGAAAGTGGTGACCACGACTGCTTCCGACCACGACTCCAAGCCGGTGAAAGAGCTTGTGGATGAGAATGACAGGGGTGAGGATTTGCTCGCTGACAGTGCCTACATCGGCAAAGGGGTGAAGAGGGTGATGCGGAAGTTCGGGATGAAGGACAAGGTGATCAAGCGGAACACCCGAGGCAAGAAAATCAGCAAATGGCAGGAGACCATCAACAGGTAGAACTCGAAGCTGCGCGTGAGGGTGGAACATGTGTTCTCGGATACATGGAAGAGTGCCTTCACGGAATGTCCAGCCGAGAGGTCGGCTTTGCGCGGAACGCGGCCTACAACACCCTGACAAACCTGGTCTACAACCTGTGCCGGTACGAGCAAGTCATGCGACTTGGAATGAACTAAATAAGATAACCAATTGATAATCAGAAATATACCCCCCCTAAAAAGTAGAAAAATTCAAAAAACAGACCGAACTAAAAGAATATTTATGTAGATTTGCAGCGTCATATTTTCAGATTTTGTTCAACGGACCTCGCGAGGTCTGGAGGTATGACGAGAAAAAGTTAAAAATAGAGATCCCCGTATTTTTGCCAAACAAATTCATAACCCAAAATTCACAACAATGAAAAAGATCAAGACACAAACAGAGAAAAGTTGCGGGCGTTTATGCGGCATGCTCTGCATTGCGGTATTAGTGGCTTTCGCACTATTTGCCGCCTGCGAACGCAAACCCGACGGTCCCCTCACGGATGTGGACGGCAACCAATATAGCACCGTGAAAATCGGAGACCAGGTCTGGATGAGCCAGGATCTTAAGGTCACGCACCTCCCTGACGGTTCGGATCTGAGTACATACGACATTCTTCTTCAAAAGCCCGCGTATTTAACCTTTTCCGGCAAAGTGTATTACAACGCCGCTGCCGCGCAAAACGGCACTTTTGAGACTGGCACGACCACGCAAGGAATATGCCCCGACGGTTGGCACCTGCCCACCTCAAAAGAGTGGCAGACACTCGTCAGCTATCTTGCCAACCATCCCTCCCTTTGGGACACTTCCGGTTCAGTCAGCAAGGCATTGGCCGACAAAAGCTGGCGTGTCGAGGGCGAGAATTTGGGCAACGAGCCCGAACATTTCAACCAAACAGGTTTTTCAGCCCTTCCCACGGGCTTTGTCCATGACTATCCACTACATGCCGGTGGCCTATGGGAACATTGGAAAGAACACGAGAGTGCCATCTATTGGTGTGCCGACTTCAACAACGATTATCCGAAACCGGCACCGGTCATTGATACTGCCAACATTAGTCCGGATCCGTACCCTGCGTGGAATTATGGCTGGCCCGACTCCATCTATCCGCAACCCTATATTTTCGAGATGAATATCCATTCTGACCCTTCAATCAGTTCGTTGGCGGATCTCCATTTTTGTGCCGTGAGGTGTGTGAAGAATTAGTAGGGGAGAATAATCATTCGCCCCTACAACATTTGGCGCAACCGCAACGATTAGTCTAATTTCAGCACGGCGAGGAAGGCCGATTGCGGCACCTCCACGTTGCCGATTTGGCGCATACGCTTCTTGCCCTTCTTCTGTTTCTCCAACAGCTTGCGCTTACGGGTGATGTCACCGCCGTAGCATTTGGCTGTCACATCTTTGCGTACCTGCTTGACGGTTTCACGGGCGATGATTTTGGTGCCGATGGCCGCCTGGATGGCGATGTCGAACTGCTGACGCGGAATCAACTCCTTGAGCTTCTCGCAGATACGACGACCGAACGGATAGGCGTTATCGACGTGAATCAAAGCAGACAAGGCATCCACGGAATCGCCGTTGAGCAGAATGTCCAACTTGACGAGATGCGCGGGCTTGTAGTCGGTGATGTGGTAGTCGAAGGAGGCGTAACCCTTGGAAATGCTCTTCAGCTTGTCGTAGAAATCGAAAACGATTTCGCCCAGCGGCAGATCGAAAGTCAGCTCCACACGGTTAGCAGCCACGTACATTTGGTTGATTAGTGTGCCGCGCTTGTCGATGCAGAGCTTGATGACCGGACCGATGTAATCGTCCTTGGTGATGATCTGGGCACGGATATAAGGTTCTTCCACATGGTCGATTTCGTTGGGCGCGGGCATTCCCGACGGGTTATAAACGTCCAACCATTGTTTCTTGGTAGTCAACACTTTATACGATACGTTCGGCACCGTGGCAATCACATCCTGGTCGAACTCGCGGTCCAGACGCTCCTGGATGATCTCCATGTGCAGCAGTCCGAGGAAGCCGCAACGGAAACCGAAACCCAAAGCCAGTGATGACTCGGGAACGAAGGTCAGGGAAGCATCGTTGAGCTGCAGCTTTTCGAGGGAGGCACGCAACTCCTCGTATTGATCGGCCTCGGTGGGGTAGATGCCGGCAAACAGCATCGGTTTCACCTCCTGGAAGCCCTCGATGGCGGTTCCGCAAGGGTTTTCGACGTGCGTGATGGTATCGCCGACCTTCACCTCCGTGGAGGTCTTGATGCCGGTGATGAGGTAACCCACGTCGCCGGCGGAAAGCACATCCTTGGGCACACGGTCCATCTTGAGAATGCCGATTTCGTCGGCATCATATTCGTGATTGGTGGAGAAGAACTTCACCAAATCGTGCGTACGGATAGTGCCGTTGAAGATGCGGAAGTAGGCGATGATGCCACGGAAGGAGTTGAAGATGGAGTCGAAGATCAACGCCTGCAGCGGTGCCTCGGGATCACCCTTGGGAGCGGGGATGCGCTCGATGATGGCCTCCAAAATCTGCTCCACGCCTTGTCCTGTCTTACCGCTCGCCTCGATGATGTCCTCAACATCACAGCCAATCAAATCCACAATCTGATCCTTGACCTCTTCGGGCATGGCGGCGGGCATGTCCATCTTGTTAATGACGGGGATAATCTCCAAATCGTTGTCGATGGCCTGATAGAGGTTGGAAATGGTCTGTGCCTGAACGCCTTGCGTGGCATCCACGAGCAGCAGCGCGCCCTCGCACGCGGCGATGGAACGGGAAACCTCGTAGGAGAAATCCACGTGGCCTGGAGTGTCGATCAGGTTGAGAATGTATTTCTCACCCTTGTACATGTAATCCATCTGGATGGCGTGGCTTTTGATGGTGATGCCGCGCTCACGCTCCAAGTCCATGTCGTCGAGCACCTGGTTCTGGAAGTCGCGATCATTCACCGTTTTGGTGAATTGCAACAAACGGTCAGCCAATGTGCTCTTTCCGTGGTCGATGTGGGCGATGATGCAGAAGTTCCGGATATGGTTCATTATAATGGTTATGGGTTATTGGTTATAGGTTATTGAAGCCAATAGCCAATAGCTAAAAGCTAAAGGCCAAGTTTGTGTCCCATTTTCGCCTGTTTGGTCTTCAGATAATTCTCGTTGATTTTGTTGGGTTTGACGATGATGGGGAGGGTTTCGGAAATGGTGATGCCGTGGGCGGAGAGACCGACGCGTTTGGCGGGGTTGTTGGTGATGAGGCGGACGTTGGTGGCTTTGAGGTCACGTAGGATCTGCGCCCCCACGCCGTAGTCGCGCTCGTCGGCCTTGAAGCCGAGTTCGAGGTTGGCCTCCACGGTGTCGCGGCCGAGTTCCTGCAAGTGGTAGGCCCTCAGCTTGTTGATGAGTCCGATGCCACGGCCTTCCTGACTCATGTAGAGCACCAGGCCTTTGCCCTCCTTATCGACCATCTCCATGGCGCGGTGCAGCTGCTCGCCGCAGTCGCACTTGCAGGATCCGAAGATGTCGCCGGTGGCGCAGGAGGAGTGTACGCGCACCATCACCGGCTCGCCGTCCTCCCAGTCGCCTTTCTTGAGGGCGAGGTGGGTGGCGCCGTTGTTGAGCTGCGTGTAGGCAATCAGACGGAAATCACCCCATTGCGTCGGCAAGTTGACCTCCTGCTCACGGCGGATAAGGGTTTCCTTTTCCAAACGGTAGGCAATCAGCTTTTCGATGCTGGTAATCGTAATTCCGTATTGTTCAGCCACTTCCAGTAGCTCGGGCAGACGTGCCATCGTGCCGTCGGGGTTGATGATTTCGATGAGGGCGCCCACGGGCTCCAAACCTGCGAGCTTCAGCAGATCGACCGTGCCTTCGGTGTGGCCGGCGCGGACGAGCACGCCGCCGTCACGGGCGCGCAACGGGTTCACGTGTCCCGGGCGACCGAAGTCGGTGGCCTTCATCGTCTTATCCGCCAATGCGTTGATGGAAGCGGCGCGGTCGTGCATGGAGACGCCCGTCGTGCAACCGTGACCCAAAAGGTCAACGGTGACGGTGAAAGGGGTCTCGTGTATGGAAGTGTTGTTGGAGACCTGCATTTCGAGGTCCAGTTCGCGGCAGCGTTCGGCGGTCATGGGCACGCAGAGCACGCCACGGCCGCGTGAAAGCATGAAGTTCACCTTGTCGGCATCTATATGTTGGGCGGCGATGATGAAATCGCCCTCATTCTCACGTTCCTCGTCATCCACCAGAATGACGAATTTCCCGGCCTTTAAATCTTCAATGGCCTGTTCAATTGATTGTAATTTAGATTCTTGCATATCTAATATCGCTATTTTCAGAAATTTGCAAAGATACGATTTTTTTTGCAACCTAAAATATTATACCTTTGCCAAGGTTTAGCGGCCAAAAGCTAACAGCCAAAAGCCAACAGTCAAATTATTGAAAAACAGTAAAATATAAAATTCCATCCAGCGTATGTTGACGGAAAGGACATTGGAGAAGTTGCGCATTCTGGCGGAGTCGGCGAAGTACGATGTGTCGTGCTCGTCGAGCGGCACTGTGCGCGGCGGCAAGAAGGGGATGGTGGGCAACACCGTGGGCGGTGTCGGCATCTGCCATTCTTTCGCGGATGACGGCCGTTGCATCTCCCTGCTCAAGGTGATGCTGACCAATCACTGCATGTTCGACTGCGCCTACTGCGTCAATCGCCGTTCTAACGACATCAATCGCGCCACGCTCTCCGTGTCGGAGATTGAGACGATCACGATGGAGTTCTACCGCCGCAATTACATTGAGGGATTGTTCCTGTCGAGTGGGGTGGTGCGGAACCCCGACTATACTATGGAGCGGCTCACCGCCATTGTCCGCGACCTGCGGCTCATCCACCGCTTCAACGGCTACATCCACCTGAAGGCCATTCCCGGTGCGTCGCAGGAGCTGCTCAACGAGGCGGGCCGTTACGCCGACCGTATGAGCGTGAACATCGAAATCCCCAAAGAGGAGTCACTGAAGATGCTGGCTCCGGAGAAGGATCACCGCAGCGTTTTCCAGCCGATGAATCTCATCCAGCAGGGTGTGCTCGAGAACAAGGAGGACCGCAAACACTACCGTCACGTGCCGAGGTTCGTGCCCGCCGGACAATCCACCCAGATGATTGTGGGCGCGACCAAGGACTCCGATCGCGACATCCTTAACATGTCGTCGATGCTTTACGGCCAGCCCTCGATGCGCCGCGTCTATTATTCGGGCTACGTGAGCGTCAACACGTTCGACTCGCGCCTGCCGGTACTCAAGCAGCCGCCGCTTGTCCGCGAGAACCGCCTCTACCAGGCCGATTGGCTGCTGCGTTTCTACCACTTCAAGGTGGATGAAATTGTCGATGACCTGCATCCGAACCTAGATCTGGAGATTGATCCCAAGTTGGCCTGGGCTTTGCGACACCCCGAGGCCTTCCCCGTCGATATCAACACGGCAGATTACGAGATGTTGCTGCGTGTGCCCGGACTCGGTGCCAAGTCGGCGTGGCTCATCGTCAACTCCCGCCGCTTCAATCGGTTAACCACCTTCGATCTCAAGAAGATGGGCGTGGTGATGAAGAAAGCGAAGTACTTCATCACCTGTCACGAGCTCGGTGCCTCCAACCTGCAGCCCCTCCTCGGCATCAACGAACTGACGCCCGAGCGGTTGCGCCCGCTGCTGGTCTCCAAGGCCGAACAGAAACTAGCCGCGAAGGAGGCGCAATTGTCGTTGGAGTTTGACCCTCTCCCAGCCCCCCTAAAGGGGGGAGAGTAACTCCCCATAAACGATTATCGTGAAACCTTGAAACCTTTGAACCTTAACCTTTAACCATTGAGCCTTTAACACTAACCTTCAATAACCCATAACCCATAACCCATAACCATTAAAAAATGACTTGCTACTCCTTCGACAACACCTTGGACGGTCTCCTCACCGCCGTTTTCGAGGCGTTCGCCTTGCACGAACAGCCGGAAATGCTGTTGTCGGAAGGCGACCCCGTGCCCTTGTTCTGCGATCGGTTGTATGCCGTTCCCACCGATACAGAGAAGGCCGGCCGTGTGTGGAAGGGGTTGGAGAAACGGCTCCCGAAAAATGTGGTCAAAATGCTCGCTGTCAGCTTTTTGTCGGAAATGCACGAACTTAACAACCCGCTGTTTCAATACATCTGCAAGGTGTTCCGGCAGCCAGAAGGAATCGAGGGAATCGAACGCAATTTCGCCGATCCTGATATCCTGGCCGTGACCAATATCGCCCGCAAGGTGAACCACGAGCAGCATCGTATGAAGCAGTTCATCCGTTTCCAGAAGGCCAAGGACGGCACCTACCTCGCCGTCATCTCGCCGGACCATAACGTATTGCCGCTCGTCATCGACCATTTCGCAGACCGTTTCAACGACCAGCCGTGGCTCATCTACGACGCCAAGCGCCATTACGGGTTCTACTACGACGGGACGGGGGAGCCGGTGCGCATCACCTTCGCCGACGAGTCATCGGTGACGTTCAACCTCGCCAACGGCCGTCTGAACGACGAGGTTCTGAGCGACGACGACCAACTCCTGCAGGATCTATGGCGCACCTATTTCAAGGCAATATGCATCCGCGAGCGACTGAACCCTCGGAAACAGCTTCAGGACATGCCGCGGCGGTACCGGAAGTACTTGACGGAATTATATTGATTCATAATGCATAATTCATAATGCATAATTGTTGTGTGCTCTGTGGGGGGGTAGGGGGGCTATTTGACGACCATTTTTTGGATGTATTTTCTGCCGTCAGAATCTGTTACATGCACAACATACACGCCCGAGGGCAAGTGACCGAGAAAAACGGGTGAAGCATTGCTTTCTTCCACGATTCGCCCTTGCATATCACAAAGCGTGATATTCGCTATCTTCTTATCTCCTTTCAGCTCAACAATCAGAATGTCAGAAGCAGGATTAGGGTATATCCTGACATTGTCGGCGACATACTGTGAGACATGACTCGTTGAGTGAATGTCCAGATGGTTATACAAAAAATCGCGGGCGATATGGAAACAGGTGTCAAATTTATCCTCTAAAAGATTGGTGTACATCGAGATATAGAAACTATGTTCCTCCCCGTCGAATGGGTGAAATTCGTAGTCTTCAATGCCGAGATCAGCGAGGTGGTTTGCGATAGCGTGCGACCCGTACATATACGGGAAAAAGGGTAACGGCAAATAGGAATAGCAATATCCGGAGTCGAAGGGCACCACTTGGTCCTCAGTGCCATGAATCATACAAAGGGGGACATATTCATCAAGGTCTATGACTTCAACATCAAGCACGCCTCCCCATTGTGCCACCGCCCCGGCCACTTTGGGTGAAAGACCAGAGTACTCGTCATATCCGGAGCTGTTCATCGCTCCTAAATCAGGTGAAACGGATGTCTCAGAGGGTCTTTCCTCGTTTGACAAAAAGATTTCGTTGAGGATGGCAATGGAACCGGCGGAGTTGCCCAGAAGGAATATGTTGTTCGTGTCGATACGATATTCGAGACAATGTGCTTTGAAAAAGCGAATGGCGGAATTCACATCCTGCGCAGCCATGTAGGCGCTCCGGATAAGCGAACTCGCGTTGATGGACATCAGCGGCAGCAGGCGGTAATCAATGGAGGCCGCTGCATAACCGTGTTTGGCAAAACGAGTGCAGTACTCCACCATATCACACCAGTCTCGGCTGCCAGCCACAAATGCACCCCCGAAAACGGTAATCACCAACGGACGGGCAGAAAGTGTGTCGCCCGAAGGCTCGTAGAAATCGAGATAAAGAGTGGTGGGCGAGGTTTGACCTTCTCTCACAGCACTGCTGAAAGGAATCCCAGATGTTGTCGCAGTGTTCTCAAACACGGGGTCGGCATAACGGCTGCCCGTTTGCGCAAGCAGTGTAGCGGGACACAGCAGGCAAAACACCGTCCAAAAGAGGGAATGCGATTTCATGTTAATTATGAATTATGCATTATGCATTATGAATTATCAATGGAATTGCATCAGGTACGCCTTGATGAAGCCGTCTATGTCGCCGTCCATCACCGCGTTCACGTTGCCGACTTCGTACTGCGTGCGCAGATCCTTCACCAACTTGTAAGGTTGCATCACGTAGCTGCGGATCTGGCTGCCCCATTCGATGCGTTTCTTGGAACTCTCGATTTCGTTGAGCTTCGCGCGCTTCTTCTCCAACTCAATTTGGTAGAGCTGCGATTTCAGCATCTGCATGGCCTTCTCGCGGTTCTGCGACTGCGAGCGGGTCACTTGGCACTCGATGATGATGCCGGTGGGGTGGTGGTGCAGGCGCACGGCCGTCTCCACCTTGTTGACGTTCTGTCCGCCGGGGCCGCTGCTGCGGTAGGTGTCCCACGAGATGTCCGCCGGACTGACCTCGATCTCGATGTCGTCGTTGATGATGGGATAGGCGAAGACGGAGGCGAACGAGGTGTGGCGTCGTGCCGCGGAGTCGAACGGCGAGATGCGCACCAACCGGTGCACGCCGTTCTCGCTCTTGAGGAAGCCGTAAGCGTAGGAGCCCTCGATTTCGATGGACGCGGACTTGATGCCGGCCACGTCACCTTCCTGACGGTCGATGAGTTTCACGGAGAAGTTGTGGCGCTCGGCCCAGCGCATGTACATACGCAGGAGCATCTCGGCCCAGTCGCAGCTTTCGGTGCCGCCCGCGCCGGAGTTGATGTTCAGGATCGCGTCGAAGGAGTCCTCCTCGTCGCGCATCATGTTCTTGAACTCCAGCTTCTCCACGGCCTCCATCGTCTTGGCGTAGGCCTCGTCGAGTTCCGCCTCGGTGGCGTCGCCCGACTGCTGGAACTCGCTGACTACCAGCAGCTCATCATTCAGTTCGGCGGCCTTGTAGTAGTCGGCCACCCACGCCTTGATGCCGCTGATCTCCTTCAGCAACTTCTCGGCGGCCTTCGGGTCGTCCCAAAAGCCGTCTTGTTGGGTTCTTTGTTCTTTGTCTTTAATTTCTTGTTCTTTGGCATCTACGTCAAAGATACCTCCTTAGCTCACTGAGCCTCGTTTGAACCGCTTTGATCTGGTCGGTGGTTGTCATTTTGAATGGTTATTGGTTATGGGTTATTGGTTATTGAAGCTGGTGAATAGTGAATAGTGATTAGTGATTAGGAAATTAGTATGTACTTGCCACTTCATTATCAATTATCAATTATCAATTATCAATTATCAATTATCAATTATCAATTATCAATTATCAATTATCAATTATCAATTAGTACGCAGGCCGCAAAAATACAAAAAATAGGGATTGGTCTCGTGTTATTGAAAAATGTGTACTTTTGCCTCTTCTATGAAAGATACAGATAAAAACGTGCGCGAGGAGTATTATTATGCTTCAGGGGCCATTTCGGGTTCCTTGGATGCTCTTTCGGCGGAGTTCTCCGGTTACGAGAAGTTGCCTGTGCGGAGCCGGCAGCCGGGCAATGTACTCTACCGTGCCCGTCGTTTCGGCCGTTACTACGTGCTGAAAGGTCTTGCGCCCGAGTATCGCGACGATCCCGCTATGCGCGAGTATCTCTCCAAGGAGTACCAGATCGGGGTGCAGCTCGACCACCCCCACATCGTGCGGGTGAACAGCTTGGAGGAGGATACTAAGGTTGGGCTCTGCATTGTGATGGAGTACGTGGATGGCCAAAGTCTTGACGAATGGCTGGCCACGCGACCGTCCGCTGCTGCCCGCAAACGGATCTTCCGGCAGATTCTGGACGCCATGGCCTACTGCCACGAACGGCAGATCTGGCATCTTGACCTGAAACCTTCCAACATTCTGATTACCAAAGACGGGCTGACTGCCAAGATCATCGACTTCGGGCTTTCCGACAACAGCGGCTTCGCCTTCCGGCAGACAGGCGGCACGCGCAAGTACGCCGCGCCCGAGCAACTGGCTGGGCAGGTCGCCGACCACCGCAGCGACATCTACGCCTTGGGGGGCCTGCTGAAGCGGATGTTCCCGTACCGTTACGGTCGAGCCGTCCGCCGTGCGCAACGCCCCGACCCCAACAAACGTCCGCAGTCGGTGGCGGCTTTGGCAAAGCTGATGCGACCGCGATGGTGGTTGTGGTTGCTGCCCGTGGTCATAGTCGGTCTCTTCTGCTGGTGGATGCACCCGAACGGCAAGAAATTCCCTGTCACGTTAGACTCCGGGCAGACGGTCTATGCCAAGGTGCTGTCGCACTGGCACCGCACGGTGGCCTTCGTATGTCCCAGCAATGCGAGAAGCTGGCACGATATCCCCAACGCCCCTTCTGGCGATATGGTCATCCCTTCGCGAATCCGATGCCGAGGAGTCAGCTATCGTGTCACCGAACTGGATTCCAACGCCTTCGACAATTGTTCCAACCTTACGCATATTGTTTTTTCTGAAGGTCTTGAACGAATCGGATGTGGGGCATTTTCATGTTGCAATATGTTATCAGACACTTTAGTCATTCCGCGATCTCTTAAAGTTTTGGAGTCCAATGCTTTCAATGACTGTCATTCTCTGGCTGTCCTCGTTTGGAAAGCACTTGACTGCACGACGGGCCCTCTTTCCAATCTGGGCAACCAGTTTTTCTATCGATGCAATTCCTTAAAAAAAGCCATCGTGGATGATTCGGTCTATGTTTTGCCGCCACGCTTGTTCATCGATATGGAGTGGCTGGAAGAAATTGAACTCCCAAACCATATACGGGAACTGCCCCACGAATTTGCGGTCTATTCATACAATCTCCGAGACTTTCATTTCCCCGATTCATTGCGAAAGATTTCCCACGGGGCCTTCTATGCAAGCCGCCTTGAGCATATTGTCATACCTGACCACACAGAACTCATCGGTTCGTACAGTTTTTCATATTGCAATTATTTACGAGATGTGGACATTGGCAGTGGTGTGAAGCACATTGAGAGCTACGCCTTCAACGACAACAAATCGCTGGAAACCATGATTGTCCGATGTGTGGAGCCGCCCACCATGCTGCCGAACTCCCTGTACGGCATACCCGACAGCGCGGTGCTGTACGTGCCCGCCCAGTCGGTGGAGAAGTACCGGAAACACGATGTGTGGGGAAAGTTCAAGAGGATAGAAGCGATTAACAGTTAGCAGTTAGTAGTTAGTAGTTAGCAGTTTCGAAAAACCCCAATTCCCCCCTTTAGGGGGGATGCCCGCAGGGCAGGGGGGTGAAGCATCTTCCTTGAGCAGCCCCGGCAGGGGCAAGAGCTCGGTAGCGTTTGGATTACGATGGAGGTTATTTCGCGGTTTCCACCGTCAATTGTGTCACGCCGGATTTGCGGCCGATTTCGTAGAGGGTGGCGAAGGAGTCGTCTTGGACGAGGTTGGAGAGGATGAGGGGGGAGCCGGTGGCGAAGAAGGCGGTCTGGAAGGTGTTGCCGGGTTTCAGCTTGGTGCGTTCGCTGCTGACTACGCGGTAGGCGTTGCTGCCGAGGTATTCCACGGTGCAGCGGCGGCCGGGATCCCAGCAGAGCGTCACGCGGTCGCCCGGGCGCAAATCCTGACTGCTCACCACCTTGCCGAGCACCTTGTCGGAAGAGTCTGTACCTTCATCGCCGTAGAAGCGTTTCATGTCCTCGAAATTGCGGTAGCCGAGGGCTTTGGACAGAACATCCAGCGTGAAGATACGTGGGGCTACGGGCGTGTTTCCATAGTTCCAGATCCGTTTCAGCGTGTTGAGGCCGATGTTCTCGCGGGTGCGCTCGAAGATGTAGGCCTGCAGGAACACGAAGTCGGAGGAGCGGTTCATCTGCCGTTCCAAGGCCTCGCAAAGAAGGGTTTTCAGGTGTTCGATATAGATTTTGTCGTTGTCGTCCATGTATAATCTGATTTTCGGCGGCAAAAGTAAACATTTTGCAGTTTGTCAGTGCTTCCCATTTTGACCCATTTGAGAGGATGGGAGGTTTTTGCCCTTGCGGTGTGGAGGTTCCGTTTGGACGGTCAGCCTATCCTTTTTTCCATTAGAGTTAGAGCGGTGCTTGTGGGGAAAGCGTGTTTTTTTCGGTAGGGGATGGAGGCCAAACGGAATGATGCATTTGTTATTCGTTAATGTTTGCGCTGACGGGTTTCGCTGTTGATCGTTAGTCCCTGCACCGGCAGGCTACCTTGATTCTCAGCCTCTTCCCTTGACCATCAATCCTTACATTTATCTTTCCACCAAAGCGAGAACCTCATTTTCCGACAAGCTGGTGATTTCAGCGATTACGGCTGAATCGAAACCTTTTGACAGCATATTCACTGCGAGTTGGCGCCTTTCTTCTTGACGACCCTCTTCACGTCCTTCTTCACGTCCTTCCTCTCTCCCTACTTCGCGTTCGCACATCATCGACTCCCGTACATCGTCGTACTCTAACACACTCGTCACGTATTCTTTCTTTTCCATTTCATTAAGGTTTGATATTCGGCACTCTTCGTAAAACCGTTGGTAAACCGGATCCATACGTTGAACTTCATCCTCGCTGATGTCCGCCACATGGGTAAGCATGTAGAGCCAGTGGTTCTTCCCATCGGTCAGATCCAGCGTTTCCAACTGCGCGGCAAATTTACACAATTCTACAAAATACCAAACATTTTCTTTAGAAAAAATCTCATTGTCGTCATCTTTGGGATAAACTTTCCAAAGAAACCTGCTTTTGCCCTTGAATTCGGGCATGTCTTTCTCCATGAAACTTATGGAGAACACTTTAGGTACGGTCGCATACACCGTGTCGCCGATTTTCACTTCGCTGATTGTAGAATAGCTATGGTATGCCCGAAGGCGTCTGACAAAGAACATCTGCCGCTCACGCTGCATCTCTATGATGATGTGGTCGCCGTTCTGCGTTTTGCAGTGGATGTCCAGGCGAACCTTCTTTTTCCCCGGCAACAGCCCGACCTGCTCTGACGAGATGAAAGTGATGTCGGTGATCACCCCCGTGTCGTCACTCATGAAAGTGTTGAGGAGATGAATGGTGATGTCCTTGGTCCGCTCCATTCCGAGCAGACGTTTGAAACCGAAATCTGAGAGCGGGTCTATAAACACGAGTCCTCGCTCTGTGATGATCGTGTCCACCTGTTCGGGAGTCAGGTCAATCCGTCTGCTATTCACCTCGTCTAACAACGATTCTGTTTTGGACTTTCTTTTTGTTTTCTTTTTCGTCATTGTTTTTTGTTTAGGTTTGTTATTTTGTTCGTTCCGGTCAGACGGTTGTCCGTAGAGACGCGCCATGGCACGTCTCTACAACAGCGGCACAACATGTCCTTCTTCCAACCGTGTTTCCAATGGCAAAGATACATCAAATCATCCCGTTTGTCAAGGGTTTTGCGAAATTTCTTTCTCGCTTGGAATCAATACTTTGTCAATATTACGTTAACTATTAGTCTTGTAATTGTAAATTTAAGGGTCGTTATTTTGCAGGAAATCGGAAGATGATGCGACGAAGCGACGAATTAACGATGAGGCGATGAGAGGATTTGTAAGGCGTGACGATGGTCAAGCAAGTGAAAAACATCCTTATACTTGGCGGAATGTGTTGAAATTTTATAGATTCCGCCGAGTATAGGCACTTTTTTACCGTTCTGTTTTGGCTGGTGATGCAAACTTTCCCGCGAATTGAGGTAACTGAGCGACAACCCATTTTGACCCATTCCATCCTATCCGAAAAATTTGTAGTTTTGCGGGTCAAAATGGACGGGCGGAATTTCGTCCCGTTTGTCAGTGTCACCAAAACAAACAGTAGAAAAAGAACAGAAAAGAAACAATCGAACATATAAAATAGCGTTTGCAGCTATCCTTGACTCTCATTTTCCACACTTCCTCTGTTAAACAGGGGACAAACACACATCAAGGACAGATTCCGCAGACCGTTTGTAACGGCGTGGAGTGCTTGTCGGATGTGTGGGAGTGGAAACCCGAGAGTCGGACAAGCGAAATTCCACGCCATTTGTATGTCACAAACGGTAGAGCGATGAGCGAAGAGGGTCTGCACATAGGGCAAGTCATCCGTCGGGTGGTGACCCGGAAGGGGATCAAGGTGCCGTGGTTAGCGCAGCAGTTAGGCTGCCACCGCAACAACGTCTATCTCATCTTCTCCCGCCAGTGGATTGACACGAACACGCTGATGAAGCTCGCCCAAATCCTCGACTACGACTTCTTCGCCGACCTGAGCCGCTCCTACCGCGAGCAGCAGGGGCAGCTTGGGGAATATATAAACGGGATGGGGGAAAGTTAAGGTGCGATATTTTACCATTTTTCATACTTTCAGACTGCGATATTTTACCATTCCGCCGTTAATACAGCAGTCCGAACAGCCAGAGCGGGATGCGGTTGCCGTGGCCGACTTCCATTCAGTTAATGCTAAGAAGCTCAAGTTTCGCAAGTCAGACTCATACTTTTTTGTGGAAATTTGTCTTTGAACGTAGGAGATTCCGCCAGTTCCTATCGTCACTGGCGGAATGGTGCGCCACATACTGGGAAATGGGGGAGAAGATGGGCGGCAATCGCGAAACATCAGGCAACGGCAGTTTTTCCCTGCCGCCCATCTTCTCCCCTTTGGTCTCATACGGAGGTATGCACCATTCCGCCGCGAACGCAGTGAGCGAGCGGAATCTCCTCTGGAAAATCACGAGAACACGCCAACAGGTGCAACGAAGAAGAGCCATAGCCAGGAAGCTGTCAAAAGCGCAATTTATATTTAAACTGCAAAAAAGCATACGATTTTTATATTTTAAACTGCAAAAATCTCCACTATTTTTATAGTTCAAACTGCAAATTCATAACATCCCGCCGCTTCTGCCCATTAATTCTGTGCAATCCGCCAAGCAATACTTTGCTAAACATCTGATAATCATAATTATATATTGTATATTTTTGACCCCTGATAAGAACGGGAAAGAAAGCGTCATCCCATGAAGCGCACAGCCCGTTAAAATGGGTCAAAATGGGTTATGGCGGTTTGACGGGAAAGTTTTTATTTTGCAGATGGAAAAGAAAGGGATTTGGAAAGGTGATAATATTCAATTGAATTTCAAATATAGCCATTTATTATGTACAACGAACAATTAGAACAATTGATTGATGCCGCTTTGGCGGATGGTGAACTGACCGAAAAGGAAAAACAGGTACTTTTCAAGAAAGCCCAGACACTGGGAGTGGACTTGGATGAATTTGAGATGGTGCTGGACGCACGGTTGGTGAAGCTGAAGAAAGCCGAAGAAGAGAAAGCGGCTTCCTCCGCACCAAAAAGCAACAAGTTTGGCGATGTGAAAAAATGTCCTGCCTGCGGGGCAATTGTGCAAAGCTATCAAGGAATATGTCCGGAATGTGGGTATGCTTTTGAAAACATTGAGGCAAATTCTTCTTCTCGGAGATTCTCTGAGATGCTTGACAAAATGACCAAGGAAGATGAGGATAAATCTACTTTAAAAAAAATCACACAAACTTACGCTGGGGTTTTTACTGGGAAAGGAAATGATACCAGGATTCATGCAGCAATCAGAAACTTCCCAGTTCCGAATACAAAAGCGGATTTGATGGAGTTCATCATAACCATGAAAACCAAGATGAGCGATAATCAAAGCCTCTATGCGGATGCGTATAGAACAAAATACAAAGAGTGTATCGATAAAGCCCGCATGCTGTTTCCTCATGACAAAGATCTCGCTCCCTTTCTTGAGGAAGATAAAAAAATGGGATGGTGGAAATCAAAATCTCAAAGAACTAAGATGCTGATTATAGGTATAGCTATCTGGATTGTCTTATTGGCTATTATTCTTCCAATAACCCTGTCTTACTCTTCAAAAGATTCAAAGGTGAAAAGTGAAAGTTCGAAAGAAATCACCACTGCTTTAAAAACGGGAGACACTCAAGAAGCCGTGAAGTTGTTTTTGGCATCTGATGAAACCGACAAAAAACTGGCAGGTTCTATCGTCGATGCTTGTCTATCAGAAGAGAATCTTGACAATGCCATGCGAGTCGCATCTGCTGTAGAAGCAAAATACGATGATATAATTTCCACAAAACTCTACGATTATTGCATTAATCATGGTGAGTATGAAAAAGCGAAAGGCATTTGTCAAACTGCTTACTTCCACGAGAAATATAATGGAAAATACATTAAAGATGTAGTAGTATCCCTATGCGAAGGCGGCAAGAAAGAAGAAGCTGAACGTTTTTTGAATATTCATAAAGATGAAATCACAAAAAACGATGAATTGGGGAAACCTAAAAAAGTCATCAAAGAAATTGCCAGCATTATAGAATCATATTGATTGTGAAAATATCCGACAATTAAGTTGATTGATATGTATGGGTTTAACAAAAGCAGTAAAATCATCTAAAAAGGGAAACTATGGGCCTATTTAACAGAAAAGAAGGCGGATTGATGGATGTCATCCGCTGTGATGAACCAGAATATTTAATTTGGAAATGGCGTCCTGCCGGACAGGAAGCTAATAGCACCAAGAAGGAGAATTCCATCCGCTATGGCAGCAGCCTCAGAGTGAAAGATGGAGAGGTCGCCGTTTTTGTCTATAAACAAAATAACGGCACAATGGAAGACTTTATCGTTGGGCCATACGATGACACCATAAAAACGGCAAACTTCCCCATACTTACCAAGATAGTGGGGTTAGCGTTTGGAGGTTCATCCCCTTTCCAAGCAGAGGTCTATTACATCAATCTGGCAGGAGTTGTTCAAGTCAAATTCGCTGTGCCTTACTTTGATGTCTTTGATCCGCGTTTTTTAGACTATCCTGTGCCGATGGCAGTAAGGGGGACTCTAACGTTCAACATACAGGACTACAAGGCGTTCATAAAGCTGCACCGCCTCATTAATTTCGAATTGGAGGATTTCAAAAAGCAAATTAAAGATGCTGTAGTGAAATATGTGAAAGGTGTGGTGACCAACGTTCCACAAGACAACGGGATTCCCGTATTGCAGATGGAACGGAAAATATTAGAAATCAATGATATTGTATCTCAATATCTTAAGCCCAGATTGGAAACCGATTTTGGCGTATTTATGAAAGCTGTGGATATAGCAGCCATCGAGCCCGACAAGGAAAGTGACGGTTATCTTGAGTTGCGTAAAATAACTGCTGGTCAGCAAACCAAGACCATAGAAACACAAACAGAAATCAACCTCAAGAACATGCAGGAAATGCAGCGTATTAATGCTGAAAATATGGAGGAGTCGCTCCGTATCCAGCGTGAAGAAGCTCAGCGTGCGCAACGTCTGCAGACAGAGAATGCAAATATTGCCGCTCACAGCATAGACAAACAGACTGAAGTACTCTCAACTGCTGCACAGAATCTCGGTGAGATGAGCCAAGTGAATTTGGAGAATGGCAATGTAGGCGGAATGAATCCTGCCGGGATGATGATGGGAATGGCAATGGGTGGCGCTATGGGAGGCCAAATGGGGAATATGATGAATCGAATGGGGCAGCAGATGCAACAAGCGAGCATGCCGCAACAGCCACAGCAACAAGCACAGCCACAGATGACACCTCCACCCATGCCTGGTGCCGTGAATGTGGCTTATCTGGTTTCTGTCAATGGACAACAATTCGGTCCCTACAACATGCAACAGTTGCAACAATTGGTGCAGAACGGACAACTTACTGCACAAACGTATGTTTGGAAGCAAGGGATGCCCAACTGGGAGTTTGCAGGTAACGTACAGGAACTCGCCAATCTGTTTGGAGCCGTTCCGCCGCCTATGCCTCCAACCCCTCCAATGCCGTAACATTTAATAAAATAGTGAAATATGGACAATAACAATTTCTTCTCCATCGACCGGCTAATTGAGTTCGGTATGAGTATGGCCGTTGCCCAGCAGATGGTTCAGACAATGAACCAAACGATGCAGAGCATGTACATCCCGGGGACGATGAACCCGATGACACAGGCACAGCCTTCGCAAGCTGCGCCAATGCCACAACCTCTTCCACAAGTTTTCTATGTCGTCATTAACGGCAATTCCGTCGGGCCTTTGTCCGAAACCGAAGTAATGAAACTCATTTCCTCCAAACAGATCACCAAAGACACTTACGTCTGGAAGCCGGGTATGAGCGAATGGCAGACAGTGGAAAACACGCCAGAAGTTTTGAAATTAGTTTTGTTGGCACCGCCAGCGTTTAACCAGCCAAAATAACGAGAGTATGAAAATAAACCTTATTCCCACCATTATTGCATTAGCCATCAGCGCATTGATTGGCTATGCCTTGTATGCCCTTTGTAAGACCGAAGGGCAGGAACTGCTTTTGGGCATTGGTGGTGGCATCGCCACCTTCATCCCGTTGGCCACCGCCTTGGGTGTCCGGTTCGAACAATCCCGCACTTCCGGCAACATTGCCGCACTGGGCGGCGCATTCACCCTCATCATGCTCGTCTGCTGTTTCGTGTATGCCTTCGTGCAATTCACCCCGCCTGCCTTCGTCATTGTAGTAGGTTTGTTGGTGTTGACTTTCATTATGATTGTCTATGGGATAGCAAGGGCGAAACAATAAGTGCGCGTTTTGGGCACATCCCACAGAAACGCATCTATTTATTCATATTTCATCAATTTAATTCAAATCATTATGACATCACAAGATTTATCTGTTTACATCAGCGATTTTTTCAGTTACGCGTACAGCCATAAAATCGAACTCTATAATGAATATTCATTGCAGCACGAACTTGGCATATTCTTACGCAATAAATGTCCCAATTACAGTGTGCAATTTGAGAGAAACACTAACTTCTTTGGAATAAATACAGCCACTGTAAAACAAGAGATTGACATTGCGGTGTTTGACAAGAACGAAAAGTTCGCCATTGAACTAAAGTTTCCACGTAATGGTGCATATCCAAGAAGAATGTTCCAATTCGTTGAAGATATTTGTTTTATTGAGCAGTTGAAAAATATCGGTTTTAATGGCGGTTGTGCGGTTTCTCTTGTCGATAATATGAATTTTTGCACCAAACAAGGATTAAAAACCAAAGGTATTTATAGCTATTTCCGTGTCGGAACTTCAATCCAAGGTGTAATTTCTAATCCTACGATCAAAGGGCCGAAACAGCTTACAATCAAAAACTCTTATAATGCGATTTGGAATTCAACAAACTTTTGGGACAGAGATAAAGCAGCAGATCCAATCACGTCTGTACCAGCTAAATATTACATCATTGAAATTTAGTTGGTTAAGTATTCGACAAGGCATACATTCCTGTTTGTAGTTTATACTTGTATTTGAAAAGTATCAAGGAGGAAGCCGAAAATCCATAAAAGAGTAGGCAACTTAAAATCGTATTATCATGAGATATAAACTTTTAGTAACAGGAAAGGGATTGTCTGCATTGCAGTGGATAGAAAAGCCCGACGGGAGCACCGTCAGAAGTTCCAGTGAAGAATGGAGCTTTGTGGTTGAATCAAACGAATCAAACGGTATTTCCGCTGATGATTTCTTGAAGCAGACTGGTTGTAAATGGAGAAGCGGCTTCAGCAGGCCTTCTAAAATCACAAATGCCAACGGTTGGACGGTAAAACAATTATGAGACTTCAATGAGTACAATCCTTGAAAATACCGGCCCGTGTGGCAAGTTGAATGTCCAGCTCCTGGAGTTGTTGAAGAAGCATGGCGGGATATTTCGCATCGATGAAGACGAACAGTTCACGACGTGGGCCGTCACGCTCTTTGACAAAGATGGTGGTGTCCCGCTGTCGTTGTCGTTGGTCGGATCCGTTGCGGAAATTGCGGTGAAGGACATGGGTTGGGATTACGAGGTGGTGGAAATCACCTGTTGCGAAGACTTTGCCGAAAGAAACGATGACTACATCTTTATTTTGGCCGCCGTCGATGGAAACAAAGTGACGATTGATGGGGTCAAAACGGTGATGCAACTGTTGAAAACTGCAAAATGATGGTAAATTCCCAATTATTATGACCGCCCTCCTCTGGCTCATCCAAAAAATCGCGCCCATCACCAACCTCTTCGGGCTGTTAGTTCTGCTCTCGGAAATCGCCTACGGCGACATCGGCATCGGGAGGCACGTCTATGTCCTCGCGGGCGGGCTCGCGCTCGCGGGGTTCATCCTCGGGTTCACGAATTGGGCGTTGGACGTTCCCCCGAAACTCTTCTGGACCAAATCGCGGGTGCAACTCTTTGACAACCGCGTGGGCAACGCCCTATAGGAGACGCGCCATGGCACGTCTCTACACGCCGTCATCTTCTTCCTGCTGCCGTTCTTCGTGGCGGGGATGGCGGTTGTGGTGGGGAAATGGTGATGGAACCCTTAACGGGGTTCTGCGGAACATCGTGAGGGACCGCACTACAGACATGGAACCCCTGACGGGGTTCATGGGAATGACGGAACGAACCCGCCGTTATCTCCGTAGGGAAATCCATATCCGTGGCAACGGTTCCGGCGAATGAATCCGCCATCATCCCCGTAGGGGATCCATCTCTGTAGCGGGATACGTGTCGGCGCGCCCGCATAACCCCGTTAGGGGTTACATGTATGTAGCAACGGGTTGCACATCGCGTCCGCCACAACCCCGGTGGGGGTTGCATGCCCGTGGAAACGAATCCCAACAGTCGTTCGTCACATCCCCATTCGGGGCATTTGTATATGCCGAATCGAATCCGTAAGGAAGGACCGATTGTTACAACACGGGATGGAAAATGTATTGTTCGTCGTAATCAACGCCAAAATCATTTAGAATTTTGACATATTCCTCCTGGAATGTCTTCTTTTTGTGATGCCGGACCTGATTTTCAATATATTTCGCCACATTCGGGATGGCGGATCTGGCGTAGCTGAAAACCCCGTACCCGTTCTGCCAGGAAAACCGACCTGGGCGATAGAATTTCTTGTTAATCCACAAAGTGGAACTACGTTTCACATCCGCCATCAACGTGGCACAAGAAACATCTGGGTTCATACCCGTCAAAATATGGATATGATCTGCAACCCCGCCAATGCTCAACAGTTTGCATCCGTGATTGGTGATGCACCCCGTCATGTATTTGTACAATTCTTCCTTCCATTCGGATTGGATAAGACACTGTCTGTGTTGTACAGCGAAAATGTAATGGTGGTAAATCTGAGAATATGTATTTGCCATATTTTTTTTATTTTTTTAATTCGCCTCAAAAATACAAAATTTTATAATATATTGATAATCAAATATTTATTTACAATTAATTGTAAATTTTATCTCCGATATGCTGCGTTGTTTTGTTTCGTTGCATTTAAAAATATCGATGGAACCCATACGGACAGGGAACCCATGACGGGGTTCTGCGGAACATCGAGGGGAACCGCACCGGGCTACAGACATTGAACCCCTGACGGGGTTCAAAGGGGGCAACGGAACGTGCCCGCCACAACCCATTCACGCCATCATCGCGATTATCGAAAATTATGTTATTTTTGCGCGGCGATTGCAGGCCGGTCATGTTCAACGGACTCCGCATGGCGGCGCTGCAGCCATTGTTCGGCAAACAGAGGAGTCCGCGAAATCGCATGGGCATAGAAAACGCCATATTCAACCGCTTGACCTTGCTCGTCGGGGAGGAGACGATGGACCGCATCGCCAACCAACGGGTCATCGTCTTTGGCGTGGGCGGCGTCGGGAGCTGGTGCGCCGAGAGTTTGGTGCGCAACGGCATCCGCCACCTCACCATCGTCGATAGCGACCGTGTGTGCGTCACCAACGTCAACCGGCAGCTTCAGGCCACCACCAAGACGGTGGGACAGGTCAAGGTCGAAACGCTCAAGGAACGGCTGCTCGACATCAACCCGCAGGCGGAAATCAACGCCGTCCAGGAAATCTACTCCGCCGAGAACGCCGCGCAATTCCATCTGGAAACCTACGACTACATCATCGACGCCATCGACAGCTTGGAGCACAAGGCACGGCTGATTCTGCACGCCACCGAATGCCCGGGCAAGTTTTACTCCGCCATGGGTGCCGCTCTCAAGATGGACCCCACGAAAGTGTCGGTGACTGAGTTCTGGAAAGTGCAGGGATGCCCGCTGGCGCGTGCCCTGCGCAAACGGTTCAAACGGATAGGCGAGTACCCGCGCAAAAAGTTCCCATGCGTCTATTCTCCCGAAGTGCTGCCCAACAAAGGCACCGTGACAACCTGTGGAACCAACGCCTGCCTCTGTCCCAAAGCCATCATCGCGGCAGGCAACCCCGACCTCGTCAACCACGAATGGTGCTCCTCCAAGGCACAAATCAACGGCACCACCTCCCACATCACCGCCATCTTCGGCTTCACTCTCGCCGGATTGGTGATGCAGGACATCTGTGCGGAATGATGATTTGATGGTGGGGGCGTATCGAATACGCCCTACATTATCCAATTATTCCCGACACCAGAATCACTATCAGGGCAATTGGGGCGACGAAGCGCAGGATGAAGTAGTAAAGCTCGAAAAGTTTCCCTTTCAGTGCGCCGCCGTTGGTGATTTCGTCTTTAACTTCGACTTTCGGGTAGAACCAGCCGAGGAAGATGGTCGTTGCCAGCGCCCCGATAGGCATCAGGTAGGAGGCGGTGATGAGGTCGAAAAGGTCAAAGATGGTGCGGTCGAAAAGGGTCCAGTGCTTGATGGGGCCGAACGACAGGGTGCAGAATATGCCGATGACAAAGATGCTGATCATGCTGATGATCGAGCTTTTGCGGCGGCTCCAGTGGAGTTCTTCCACGGAGAAGGCCACGATGATTTCCTGCAGGGAAATGGTGGAAGTGAGTGCGGCAATGCCTAATAACAAGAAGAAGACTGCTGCGAACAATCCGCCCATCGGCATGCTGTTGAAGACGTTGGGCAGCACCACATAGACGAGTTGCGGACCGCCGGCGGGATCCATGCCGAAGGAGAAGACCGCCGGGAAAATCACCACACCCGCCAATATCGCCACCAAGAGGTCGCACACGGAAATCCACAAGCTCGTCTTGAACAGCGAATCCTCCTTGCGGATGTAGGAACCGTAGGTCACCATCGCGCCCATACCAAGACTGAGCGAGAAGAACGACTGTCCTAACGCGCCTAACACGCCCGCGCCGGTCAGCTTGCTGAAATCGGGCTTGAAGAGGAATTGCAACCCCTCTTTCGCGCCGGGCAACGTCAAAGAACGGACCACCATCAGCAACAGCAGGATAAAGAGTACCGGCATCAGAATCTTGGAGATTTTCTCGATGCCTTTCTGTACGCCGAAGGAAATCACCAGTGCGGTCAGGGCCAGAAATGCCAACTGGAAAAGCACTGGCCAGAAAGAGTGCGAGGTGAAGGAGGCGAAAGCGTCGGCAACTTCATTGGGGGTGAGCCCTGACAGCTGGTTGGTACAGGCCATGACGATGTAGTTGAGCGTCCAGCCGGCCACCACGCTGTAGAAGGCATAGATAAGGACGGCTCCCAGTATGCTGAAGTAGCCAATCGTGGCCCATCCTTTCTTGCGTTCCAGTTTCTTGTACGCGCCGACCACATTGCTTTGCGTGCGCCGTCCGATGACGAACTCCGTCATCATCAGCGGGATGCCGATCATCAGCACGAAAAACATATTGACAATCAGGAAAGCCCCGCCGCCGTTTTGTCCCAACATGTAAGGGTAACGCCAGATGTTGCCAAGTCCGACGGCACCGCCCGCCGCCGCCAAAATCGCTCCTATGTTCGAGGTGAAACCTCGTTGTTCGTTAGCCATTGCTCGTTTAGTTTAAGGTTTAACTGTTCTGCCTTTCTGACAGCTGTTGTAAAAAGGTCGGCTTACGCCGGATATGTTCATATTACTACCCCGCCCTTCGGGCACCCCTTCTTAAAAAGAAGGGGAATGGTCCTTCGACCGTGAAATCCCCCAATCCTCTCATCCTCTCATCCTCTTATCCTCTTATCCTCACACGTCTTACGTCACACGTCTCACTTCTCCCGCAGCCACCTGAAAATCGTGCCCCATGACGGCTTCTTCCCGTAGGTCATGATGCCGATGCGATAGACTTTGGCCGCGAACCAGATGCAGAACACGAGGAAGGCGAGCGCAAGTCCCATCGAGAGAATCAACTCCCAGGCCTGGACGCCGGAGGGAAGCCGCACCATCATGGCGATGGGGGAGGTGAGCGGAATCATGGAGAGCCAGAACGCTAATGCGCCGTCGGGATTGGTGGAGATGGTCGGCACAAATACGATGGCCAGTATCAACGGGATGGTGATGGGCATCGTATATTGCTGAGAATCCGATTCGTTATCCACAACGGAACCGGTGGCCGCATAGAGGGTTGAGTAGATCAGGTAGCCCACCACGAAGAAGAAAATGAATGCGAAGATGATAGTTCCGAATGAGACGGAGAAGTAGTTCTGGATCATCTCGAAGATGTTGTCCGGCGCGATATCTATCGTTGCCGTGTTGGGCACGTTGACACCGGGAGTCTCCGACAAAGTCTCCACGGTGTCGGGGCTGAACAGGTTGGGGGCGGCTACCTGCACGCCGAGCAGGATGCCGACGGAAAGGACAACCCATATCGCCAATTGGGTAAGCCCCACCAACGCGATGCCCACGATCTTGCCGACTAACAGCTGGGTGGGCTTCACCGAGGAGATCAGCACCTCCACGATGCGGTTCGACTTCTCCTCCAAGACGCCGCGCAGCACCTGGCTGGCGAACATGATGATGATGAAGTAGATAATGATGCCGCACATCATGCCGAAAATCTGGTTGACCTCCGCATCGTGCTCTTTCTCAACCCCATTGTCATCAATCTGGATGGTGACAGATTCCGCTTTGGCCAGGTTCTGCAGGTTTTCGAAACGGGCCATCTCAATGTGCAGCGAATCTCGCAACAATTGGTTGAAGAAGATGTCGTCCATCTGGCTTTCTATGTCGGATTGCAGCCCTGACGGCAGGTTCTTTTTATAGTAGATGTTGGATTTCAGGGATTGCGTGTTCGCCAAAATTTGCAGAACCACGTCGTAATCCTGGTCGAAGGCCTCTTTCTTGATCTGTTCGATGTCGCCGGAACGGTAACTGAACGAGTAGTGCTTGTCATCGGTGAAGTTGTTGATGAAAATCTCGCTCTCATCGACCACGAGGACTTTGGAGAACTTTTTGCTCTCGCTGAGCTGAACCAGCAACACGGGCAGCACAATCATGGCCGCTAACAGCACCGGCATCAGGATGGTGATGATGATGAAGGATTTCTTTTGGATGCGTGTCAGGTATTCACGCGAAATAATCAGGAGTGTTTTATTCTTCATGGCTTGGCTGTTGGTTGGCTTTTTCCACCTGTTCGATGAAAATATCGTTCATGGTAGGCATTATTTCGTTAAAGGAATGAATATCACAATTTTGTGCAAATAGTTGCAGAAGTTTGTTGGGGGATTCCCCATCTGGCAGTTTGATGTCGAAACGGGTGTAATAGTCGTTCTGGCTTTGGTCGCAGACGGTGTATTGACGGGTCTGAAGCTCTCGGACAATATCGTCTGGACAATTGGAGACTTGAATGGAGAATAAATTCTTCTTGAAGCGTTTTTTCACCTCGTAGATGTCACCGTCCAAAATCTTGCGGGAACGGTTGATTAAAGCGATATGGTCGCAAATCTCCTCCACGGAAGCCATGTTGTGGGTGGAGAGGACGATGGTGGCGCCTTCCTTCTTCAGTTGGGCAATCTCGTCTTTGAGCAGGTTGGCGTTGATGGGGTCGAAGCCGCTGAAAGGTTCATCGAGGATCAGGAACGAGGGTCGGTGCAGGATGGTGGTGATGAACTGCACTTTCTGCTGCATTCCCTTGGAGAGTTCCTCGATAGGTTTGTTCCACCACTCCATGATGTTGAACTGCTCGAATTTAGCCCGCAACCGTTTGTAGGCCTCCTGTTTGTCAAGTCCTTTGAGCTGAGCGAGATACATGGCTTGCTCGCCAGTTTTCATTTTTTTGTAGAGACCGCGTTCTTCGGGAAGGTATCCCATATCGTAGATATCCTGTTCCGACAGGGGATGCCCTTTGAAGAAAATTTCCCCTTTGTCGGGGAAGGAGATGCGCATCAGGATGCGGATCAGCGTGGTTTTGCCGGCGCCGTTGGGTCCCAGCAATCCGAACACGCAGCCTTGGGGTACGGAGACGGAAATGTCGTCAAGGGCAACATGTTCGGAAAAACGTTTCGTGACATGTTGCACGTCAATTATATTCATACGGCAGGGGTGTTGTTTTTCTTGTTTTTCTTCTTTTTCTTTTTCTTGGAGCCGGATTGCGGAGCCACATAGAAGGCGGCATTGGCATTGGCGATGTTCAACAACTCTTTGGTATTGATGAAGTTGAAATTCTCGGGAAGGGTGATTTTTCCGCCAGACAATTCCTCTAACTGATGCTGGATCAGTTGGTCGTTGACAGAATTGCGGTTGTAGGTCAAGTACATCATCTTCAGGTGGTTTGCCAAAGAGGGAGCGAAATTTTTCCGAACATCCTCGGGATATTCGGCCACCTTTTTGATGAGGTTTTGCATGTTGACGCCGTATGTGCGGAATTTCACTTTGTTTTTGTTGTTGTAAGACGGTTTCTCAAAAACGATGTCTTTCTTCTCGGGCGATGGTTTGGGGTAGGGGGAATCCACATCCAGCTGATAATTAGACATCATGAAAAGGTGATCCCACAGCTTGTTCCAGAAATCGTCGTTATTGCGGTTGTTCTCGTTACTGTTCTCTTTGGAGTTGACGATGTCGCTCATTATCCTGACTATGGCGTATGCCGTACGCGTGCGTTCCTCTTTGTCCTCTATCGTTACGCATTGCTCAACCAATTTTTGGATATTTCGACCGTACTCTCTGATTATAAGTCCGTTACGTTTGGTGTTATATTCTATCATAGTATGATTAGTGCGTTTTCTTTTTAAACGTGCAAAAATAGTATTTTTTTGTTATGCCGGATGGGCTGCCAATTATGCCGCAGCAGCCAACAGCCAATAGCCAACAGCCAATAGCCAATCTTACTTTCCTTCGCGTTTTAGGATAATTAACACCGTGTATATCAAGATTTTGATATCCATCAGGAGGGACATATTCTCAATGTACAGGAGGTCCCAGCGCAGGCGTTCGAGCATCTCATCGACATTTTCCGCATAGCCGAAACGCACCTGTCCCCAGGAGGTGATGCCGGGCTTGATGCCGAGCAACAGCTGGTAGTAGGGGGCGCGCTCCATAATCTGGTCGATATAAAACTGGCGTTCGGGGCGGGGACCCACTAATGCCATGTCGCCGCGTAGCACGTTGAAAAACTGAGGGGTTTCGTCAAGACGGTACTGCCGCATGAACTTCCCGAACGGGGTGATGCGGCTGTCGTTCTGTGAAGAAAGCATCGGCCCGTCGGCTTCCGCATTTTCGCACATGGAACGGAACTTTATGATATTGAACGGTTTGCCTAAATAACCGATGCGCTCCTGCCGGTAAAAAATCGGACCCGGAGACGACCGTTTCACCCCAATGGCCAGGAAAATGTACAAGGGGGTAAGCAGGACAATGGCGACCAAAGAAAGCAAGATATCGCAAACTCTTTTCAAGTATCGCTGCCAGGTGGGCAGGTATTCAGGGGTGATGGAGATGAACGGCTCGTCCAATACGGACGAAGTTTTCACGGACCCGATGAGCATGTCCTGTTCCTGGGGCACCAGACTGATGGTCAGGTTGTGGTTACGGCGCACTAACGACAGCACTTGTTGGATATATTTCCGTTGTCCGTTATGCAGCGCTACAACAATCTCCTCAATATGCTGTTCCTCAACAACTTTGCTGATGTCAGAAATATTTCCGACGCAGGAAAGATGACCCTTCAGCCGGTCGGGTTGATGGTCGTCAACACGGATGTAGCCGACAAAAAGATGTCCTGATCTCGGATTCTGTTTCAGCACGGTCTCGTAGGCCTTCAACGCCATCTCGTCGTTGCCCACGATAAGCGTGTTGAAGCCGATTCTCCCGTCATGAATCCTTTTGTTGATATAGGAGGTGATGGAAAGCCGGGGTATATAGGTCTCCAGAAATTGGAAGAAAAAGAGGAACAGCAGATATTTCACATAGTCGTTGGGAGACGTGACGATGTCATCAAGAATAAAGACGAAAAAGAAGACCAGACATCCGAAAAGTGTCACCCCGAAGGTGGTCACCAACTCGTCAAGGCGCGATTTCCGGTAAATTTTGTTGTAATAACCGAAAAAAGCGTGAAAAAACAGCCAGTATACGGGGTACAGCACCAGCCCGAGCCAAAATTTGGAATCCGAGCGCATGGAAACAATGATGCTCTGGAAATCTGCCGATTCACCCACGTGCTTGCGGTAGATGTACAGCCCAATCCAGGTGATCAGGGCTGCAAGGATATCAAAGAGAATGTATAAAAAGGTTAACTTGGTTTTGTTCATCATGATTAAGCCGTTCGGATGAAAACTACTTTAACGTCATCAATGTAATAATGCGTTTCCTTGCCTTCCTCGCCGACGCCCGTCAGCATAAGCGTGAGATCGGTCGAGTTGCCGGTGGAACCGTAGTTGCTGTTGATGGTGTTGGTCAGATCGAAGTGGATGGTTTTCCATTCGTCAGGCGAGGCTTTAATGCCGCCGACAGAATACCATCTGAAGGGGTAGTAGGAGTTGGACATTTTCGCGGATATGTCGATGTTCCCTTCGGTTTTGTAGCGGACTTCCAGCACCACCCGATAGCTGCCGACAGGAACAACGAAAGGGGTGGACTGGACATCGAAATGCAGTCCAGCGTTGTCGTTGAGGACGATTTCACCAACGCTCTTGTCTTCGTAAGCGACAGGCAGGAAGGTCAGGTCCGTCTGTGTGGGCGAGGGCACGGGACTGAAAGAGGTGCTGTTGGAGAAAGTTTCGAAATAGGGGAACCGGGCGTATTCGCTATAGACGTATTGGGGACGGTTTTGCGCCACCTCATAGACGTGATCTTTCTGTAAAAGAACGCGTTGCCGGCAAATGTTGAGAAACGGGTACCCTGAAATGGTGTTTCCCATGCCCGACATAGGGAAGGCGGGAATCAGCACCAGCGTGCAGGAATCGTTGTTGTTCACATCAAGCACGGGCACCTTGCAAGGCAACTCCCAGCAACCAAGGTTTTTATTGTTCACATAGACATTGACATGCGTGAACTTGTGCCTCGTGAGGGCGGTCAATTGGTCTTGGTCGAAATTTTGGTCATGCGTCTCATTGAAATTGCTGACATTGATGCAATTCTCAAAATCTTCTGGGGTTATCAAAATGTAAGCGGGGGTGAGATCCCTCCGCTTACAGGAGTTTGTACAAATGGAAATTAACAATAAGCTTATAATCAAGTAAATATATCTTCTCATAACTTTTTTTTCTTGAAATATAACGAATCGGATGGTTTTATATTGCATTATTGGAAAAAAAATCGGATTTTTGCCGCCATGAAAAAAAATGACAATAAATTTGCGCTCGGCTATGTGGCTATAATGTTTGCCATGTTGTTCTGGGGCTTGAGTTTCGTATGGATAAAACACTTGTTAAACAACAATTTCCCGGTGTTCACCATTGTGTTTATCCGGTTGGTGTTGGCTTCCGCAGTGTTCGTGACGCTGCTCAGAATCCAAAAAAAATTACAGAAAGTTGAACGTTCCGATTACAAAGATTTTCTTTTGCTGGCTTTCTTTGAACCTTTTCTCTATTTTATCGGGGAGGACTTCGGACTGCAACAGGTGGATGCCAGCTTTGCCGCCGTCATCATCGCCCTTATCCCTATTGTGATTTCTGTCACCATGTACTTCTACGAACATGCACCCATCCGCTGGGAGTTCGTTGTGGGTACTATGATCTCTGTGGTGGGTGTGTTGATGCTGACCATGAGCACCAGCGGGCATATCGAATTCAACCTGAAAGGGACGCTGCTGCTTGGCGTCGCAGTGCTGGCGGCCAGCGGTTACAGTGTGCAGCTGACCCGACTGCTAAAGAAGTATAGTCCCGCCACGGTGACCACTTGGCAGAACTTCATCGCCATCCCGATGTTCTTGCCGTTTGTCCTCATCTTTGATGTCCGGCATTGGGGATCTCTGACATGGGACGCCAGCGCGGTGTTCAGTCTGGTGTGTCTTGCCTTGCTATGCTCCGCAGGTGCCTATATGCTGTATTCCTACGCGGTAAAGCAACTTACGGTTACGAAGACCAGTATCTTCACGAATCTGATTCCCATCGTGACCCTTCTCGCGGCGGCAGCCATTGGTCAGGAAATCTTCACGCAGACAAAATTTTGGGGGATTGTGGTGATTGTCGCGGGCGTGACGTTTAGCCAGATGACGGTGAGGACGATGAGACGATGAAGGAATGATGATGCGATGAGACAATGAGGCGATGAGACGATGAGTCGATGAGAAGATGAGAAGATGAGACGATGAGACGATGATGCGATGAGGTGATGATTAGAGGATTGGATGATTGGATGATTGGATTATGTTAAGACACATAATGATAATTTGTGAATTTTTGGTTGTTTTGTGCTTTTTGGCTCATGGAGGAGCTGTGATGGCGCAGGGGGGACGGTTTGCCTTGTCGGGGACGGTGCGCGATGCTTCGAACGGTGAGTCCATGATGGGGGTGTATGTCATCATGACGGATGTGAACAATGCCTCCAATGTGCAAGGATGTGTCACAAACCAGGCCGGATACTATTCCATATCGTCAGTTCCAGGCACCTATAAGGTTGCCATTAACCATTTGGGATTTAAGACGTTAGAAGACACAATCACGTTAAACAAGAATCTGATGCGGCGTTATGAGTTGGAACCGTCGGCCATTGAAGGTGCGGAGGTGGTGATTCAGGGCGAGCGTGGGGATGTCAATGTCTCCAGCGGCGATGTGGGCCGAATGGAGATGAGCATCCAGACCATCAAGGCGCTGCCCGCGCTGATGGGCGAGGCCGACATCATCAAGTCGGTGCAGCTCCTCCCGGGCGTGCAGTCGGGTGGGGAAGGGAACAGCGGATTCTATGTCCGTGGCAGCGGTACAGACCAGAACCTTGTCCTTCTCGACGAGGCCACCATCTACAACCCTGACCACCTGTTCGGTTTCTTCTCCATATTCAACGCTGATGCGGTGAAAAGCATTGAACTCATCAAGTCGGGGATGCCGGCATACTTTGGAGGACGTGCGGCATCTATCTTGAATGTCTATCAGAAAGAGGGCAACTTGAAACGGTATGAGGTGGAGGGTGGCCTAGGACTGATCTTCTCTCATCTCACCGTACAGGGACCTATCAAGAAAAACAAGGCGTCGTTTTTGATTGCTGCCCGTCGCACCTACGCCGATGTCCTCATCCAGCCTTTCTTGAAAAAGGAATCCCCGATGAAAGGCACGGATTTCTTTTTCTATGATATCAACGCAAAGTTCAATGTGGTGATCAACCCACGTCATCGGCTCTATTTCGGGGCTTATTATGGACACGATGTCTATGGGTTCAAGTCGTTGACCCAACAGACGAAAATGGCTTTTAAGTGGGGAAATGCGGCGGCGTCCGCCCGTTGGAATTTCATTATTGCTAACCGCTTGTTCCTCAATACGTCGGCAACTTTCAGCTACTATAATTTCGGAACGGATATGGGGATTAGCCCTTACTCCTTTAAGCTGACCTCCGGGGTGCGTGATTACAACGTGAAGAGCGAACTTACTTGGTTGCCTACTCCGAAACATAATGTCCGTTTCGGGGTGCAAAATGTGGTGCACGACTGCATTCCGGGACAATTTGATGTGGAGGCGGGCACCGGAATCCATTTCGACATCCCTCCCGTCCAGCATTATGTCGGCAATGAGTTCAGCCTGTATGCGCATGACGAATACGACATCACCAAACATTGGAAACTGAATGCAGGTCTGCGCTACACCAATTTCCATCATTTGGGACCTTTCACGCGGTACGTTTTGGACGAATTGGGACATGTTACGGATTCGGTTCTCTACAAACGCGGGGAGCCTATCTCGCAATACAATCGTGTGGAGCCGCGCCTTTCGTTGCGCTGGCTCATCGATTCCACCACCTCCATTAAGGCATCGGCGACGCTGAATTACCAGTTCATGCACCAGATTTCCATTGCGAGCATCTCCCTGCCTACCGATGTGTGGATGCCCTCCACCGATTTGCTGAAGCCGCAAATGGTAGTGCAGTATTCCCTCGGCGTGTTCAAAAATTTCCGCCAGAATATGTTCGAGACGTATATCGACCTGTATTACAAGCAGATGTATAATCTCGCCGAATATCGTGACGGCTTGGATTTCAGCGTTATAACCATTAATCCGGACCAGCTGTATGTTTTTGGTAAAGGGTGGGCCGCTGGTGCGGAATTCTTCGTGAAGAAGTCGAAAGGGCGGTTTACTGGCTTCATCGGTTACACGCTGGCTTTCACCCGCCGGCAGTTCGACGACCTGAACGGAGGGAAACCCTTCTGGGCGAAATATGACCGTCGCCACGATGTTTCCATCAGCTTGTCGTATGAGATTCTCCGCAACAAGCTGTCGGTCTCCGCTTTGTGGGTGTTCCAGTCGGGCAATACCATGACAGTGCCACTCGGTTACTACCTTTACATGGGCTCCGTTGTGACCGAGTACAGCGGTCGCAACGAGTACCGCGTGAATCCCTACCACCGGCTTGACCTTGCGGTGGACTGGACCATCAAGAAAACCAGCAAGTTTGAGACTGGGCTTAATTTTTCTGTCTATAATGTATATAATCGCCAGAATCCGTTCTTGGTCTTTTTCGAAACGAAGATCGAGACTGGCGAGGGCAACATCACGGACTTTTCCATGCAGAACCACGCTTATCAGATGAGTCTGTTCCCGATTATCCCGTCGGTGATGTGGACGTTTAAGTTCTGACGATTTGCGATTTGCGATTTGCGATGAATGACGATGAAACGATGAAACGATGAGACGATGAGACGATGAAAAAGACGATACTTTTTACTTTTTGCTTTTTGCTTTTGGTTTTTGGGTTGAATGCGCAGAAGTATGCTCCTCAGCCCAAACCCGCTGATCTGCCGAAGCCATACGGACCCGTGCCGACTGCCGCGCAGGTGGCTTGGCAACGGATGGAGATGAATATGTTCTGCCATTTCGGGCCCAACACCTTCACCGGTTTGGAGTGGGGCGAGGGCACGGAGGCGGAGGACATCTTCAACCCCACCGCCCTCGACTGCAACCAGTGGGTATCTGTGGCGAAAAACGCAGGATTCCAAGGCATTATCCTCACGGCCAAACATCACGACGGCTTCTGCCTGTGGCCTAACCCGCAGAGCACGCACACGGTGCGCGAGAGCGTGTGGCGCAACGGAAAAGGCGACGTGCTGCGCGAGTTGTCCGATGCCTGCAAGAAGGGTGGCGTGAAGTTCGGGATCTACATCTCCCCGTGGGACCGCAACGCGCCCACCTACGGCACGAATGCATACAACAAAGTGTTCCTCAAGACTTTACGACATGCGCACACCCATTACGGCTCTATCTTTGAGCAATGGTTTGATGGGGCCAACGGCGAGGGTCCGAACGGCAAGAAGCAGGTCTATGACTGGAAGAAGTTCAACGGGCAGACGAAGAAGCTGCAACCCAATGCGGTGATTTTCAGTGATGTGGGTCCTGGATGCCGCTGGGTCGGCAACGAGGAAGGAAAATGCGGGCGCACCTGCTGGTCTCGGCTCGATGTAGAAGGGCGCGAATCGGGTAAGAACGCCCCGTCGCAGGACACGCTCAACGTTGGCAACTACAACGGCGCGTGCTGGATTCCCGCCGAGACGGACGTTTCCATCCGCCCGGGCTGGTTCTGGCGCGGGAGCGAGCACCCGAAGAGCGTGCAGGAACTGCTGAAGATCTACTACAATAGCGTGGGTCGCAACTCGTTGCTGCTGCTCAACGTGCCACCCGACAGCCGCGGCCTCATCCCTGCCGAGGACTCGCTGCGCCTCATGGAGTTCCGCGCTGCGCTGGACACCATCTTCGCGCATGATTTGGCGAAAAATATCAGAAACATTTGTGTGTCGAATTTTCGCAGAGTCTATGAACTTGATCATACGGGTAATTGCTATTCGTGGCGCAATACGGTTTTTATAGAACCGTGTTGTGGCTTTTCTGTCATAGACGACGACTACGATACTTATTGGGCTACCGATGATTCAGTGACGACTGCATGGCTGGAAATTCAGTTTTCTCAGCCAAAGACTTTCAACCGCGTCATGCTGCAGGAGTACATTCCGCTGGGTCAACGTGTGGAGAAGTTTCATATAGAGGTGGAGGATGAGAACGGCAGCTGGCGCACCATCGCCGAAGAGACCACCATCGGCCACAAACGGATTGTGCTTACGGAGACCGTCACCACGAAGAAGGTGCGAATTGTCATAGACAAGAGCCGAGCGTGTATTGTGCTGAATAGGGTGGGGTTGTTTATGGACAATATTATGGAAGAAGTTCCAGATCAGCACTGAAAGTTAGGGAACTAATATCTTAAGATTCTGTGGCGCAATGCGGACATCAAGCTTTGCGTCCATTATCACAGGCTCGCCGTCGATGTTCACCACACCGGCGGCCGGGCGTTCCACCGTGATATGTGCCGCCTGCCTTTCCGTGAGGTAGCGGGATTTGTCAAGCCGTCCGTCCATCAGTTTTGCCACAACATCGGGAATGGTCACCAGGGGTGGTCGTTCGAGGATGCATGTGTCGAGCAGTCCGTCCTGCAGGGAAGCGTGTGGTGCGATGACCGCGTGGTATCCGAACTGATTGGAGTTGGCGAAGGTGATGAGCATCGGACTGCACGTCAGCGTTTCTTTTTCGTCGAAGGTGATGCTGACTGTTTCCTGCTTGGGGTGGAAATAGTTGTTGACGGCATAATGGGCGTAGGTCAGGAAGCCGCGCCGTGGGTCTTGGGCGAAGTCTAGGGCGGTTTGCGCGTCGAGACCGATGCCGGCCACGCTCAGGAAGAGCCGCCCGTTGACGGAGCCGGTGTCGATGCGCTCGATGTGGCCTTGTGTCAGGAGATGCAGCGCCTTGTCAGTGCTTAGCGGGATGTTCATACAGCGGGCGAGCCCGTTGCCGGAACCGCAGGGAATCACGGCCAAGGCAGTCTCCGTGCCGATAAGCCCGCGCGCCACCTCGTTGAGGGTGCCGTCGCCGCCCACTGCCGCCACAATGTCGTAAACGCCAACAGCCTCTTCTGCCAATGCCGTGGCGTGGCCAGCTTGTTCCGTGAACACAATCTCATACGTAAAATCTTCACCGTTCAGCACGTCCGCCGCTTTCTCCCGAAACTGGCTTTTGTCGCGGTGTCCGGATATGGGGTTGACAATGAAGAGAATCCGTCTTTTAGGCATTATTTCCGCTGATTGTTTTTAAGGCAGCAAAGGTAAACAAAAAACGGATATGTTTGGCTCAAGGTTCAAAGTTTAAAAGCCAATAACCAAAAAAATGATATTTTTGCCCGCTTTTATTGTTAAGGGCCAAGGGAATAGTTATAGTCTAAGTTTAAGTCTAAGTCTAAGTAATGAAGAAGATTCTCCAGAATGATTTCACGGTGCTGCTTTTGAGACTGCTGCCGCTCTATGGCTGCGTTTTGGTCACGCAGGTCGCTTTTTACCTGTACAACAGGATGCTGCTTGGCGCATTGTCTTGGTCGGAAATCCCCATGCTCCTTGCGGGATCGCTGAAGTTTGCCACCGCGTCCATCTTCTTTTTGAACGCCCCCTTCATTGTGCTGTCGATGCTGCCTTTCCGCTTCCGCCAAAAAAGTGGCTACCAGAAGGCACTGTTTTGGATTTATGGCATCATCAATTCCATCGGTTTGGTGGTGCTGAATCTCTCTGATGTCGTCTATTTCCGTTATGCCTTCAAGCGGATTACCTCTGAGGAGATGCACTTCTTCCGCGAAAATGACAACACCTTTGACATCCTTTTCAAGGCGATGGGCGAGAACTGGTACCTCGTGTTGCTCGGTGCGGCGTTGATTTTCTTTCTGTTTTTCGTCTATAAGAAAATCAAATACCACCCCACGCAGTTGGATAACAATTGGTTGTATTATGGGGTCGGAGTGCTGGGACTGGCCGTTGTGGTCCCGTTGTGGGTGCTCGGCATTCGGGGCTCGGCCGACAAGAAGGCGTTCCCCATGTCGGTCGGCAATGCGGTCTATTATACGCAGTCGCCACAGAAGGGAGCGTTGATTTTGAGCAACCCGTTCTGTTTGTTCCGCACCATCGGGATGCGACAGCTGGATGCGCCCGTCTATTTCGGCGATGATGATCTGGCGGAGCTGTATTCCCCGTATCATTTTCCGAATCTTGTCCAACCTCCTGTGGCGAAGGGCAAGAATGTGGTGATCTTCGTGCTGGAGAGCTTCAGTAAGGAGCATTCGCAGTATCTTGCCCCGCATCTGAATCCCAACGGCGGTTACACGCCCTTCCTGGATTCCCTGATGCGTGAGGGACTGGTGTTCACGAATGCCTTCGCCAACGGTATGAAATCCATCGAGGCGTTACCTTCTGTCTACTCGTCCATTCCTTCATACCGCACCCCTTTCGCGCTAATGCCCCAATCACTGACCGATTTGGAGGCGTTGCCCCGCATTCTGGCGCGGCAGGGCTACGGTACACACTTTTTCTGCGGCGCTTCCCGGAACCAGATGGGTTTCGAGGCTTTCGGCTCGCTGTGCGGCATTGAGAACTTCCATAACCGGGAGGATTTTGAGAAAATGCATACAGGGAAGGGGAATGCCAACGTGTGGGGTATCTGGGACATGCCGTTTCTGCAATATGTGGCCGAGGAACTCAACCGGCAGCAGACCCCGTTCTTCACGTCCGTGTTCACCCTGAGTTCCCACCATCCTTACGATCTTCCCGAAGAGTATGCGGGCAAGATGCCGCAGGGTGGCTCGTTGGTACAGCCTTGTGTGGCCTACACCGACCTGTCACTGCGCAAATTCTTCGAAACCGCCTCCAAGATGCCGTGGTTCGAAAACACCCTGTTCATCTTCGTGGCCGATCACGTGTCACCGCAGATGGCGGCGGAAGAGACCCGAACGGCCAAAGGCAGCACCGCCATCATATACTTCATGTACACCCCGGACCATTCTGTTAAGGGTCGCTATGAACATGTGACCCAACAGATTGACATTATGCCCACTACGCTCGGACTGATGGGATACGACAAGCCCTACTTTGCTTTTGGACGCGATGTCTTCAACGAACCCGAACGCAAACCGCTTGTGGTTAATTGTGTGCAGCAGACTTACCAGGCACTGACCGACTCGTTGAGTCTTTATTTCGACGGTGAGCGCCGTCTGTTTGTCTATGCTGCCGATGACACGTTGCAACAGCACAATATTTTGGACCAGAACAGTTCAGCGCAAAAGTCGCTGGAACGAGACTTGAAAGCCCGGCTCCAGTCGTATTACGCGCACGTGGGACAGGGTGACCTCCTGCCGATGAAGTCAGATAAAGGGAAATAGAAACGGGGTGCCGATGACACCCCGAAACTGTTAGCTTGCAATAATGGATATTGCGGATTATTTCCAACTACTTTTTCTCATTTGGATTCTGTCCGTCGGAGGGACTTTTCTTCTTCGGCAGCCGCCCGGCCTTCTTCAGCGCGGTGGAGAGAATCCACTCAATCTGGCCGTTGGTGCTCCGGAACTCGTCCGCAGCCCAGCGTTCGATGGCCTCGAAAATCTCTGAATCCACTCGTAAGGCGAAGTTTTTTTTCATAACGGTCAATGTTTTCATGTCCTGTAGAAACGTGCCATGGCGCGTCTCTACAAAACGGGAATTGTATTCGTTTATTGATACAGTGTTCCCGTGTTGATGACCGGTGAAGCGGATTCGTCGGCGCAGAGCACGACTAAGAGGTTGGAGACCATGGCAGCCTTGCGTTCCTCGTCAAGTTCCACGATTTTGTCGGCGGAGAGTTTCTTGAGGGCCAGATCGACCATGCTGACGGCACCCTCCACGATTTTTTCGCGGGCGGAGATGATGGCGTCGGCTTGCTGGCGGCGCAGCATCACGCTGGCGATTTCAGCGGCGTAGGCCAAGTAGTTGATGCGGGCTTCCACAACCTCGATGCCCGCGATTTCCAGATGTTTGCGCAGCTCGGATTCCAAACGTTCGTTGATTTCCTCGCCGCCGGAACGCAGGGTCACACCCTCGTCGTTGCGGTCCATGTTGTCGTATGCGTACATGCCCGCCACCTTGCGCAGCGCGGCATCGCTCTGCACCCGCACGAACGAGTCGAAGCTCTTGACGGACTTCATCGAGTTTTCGGTGATGGTGCTGCGCACGTCGGAATCCACTTCGAAACAGGCTTTGTAGGTGTCGCTGATCTTCCACACCAAAACCAGACCGATCATGATGGGGTTGCCGTTCTTGTCATTCACCTTGATGGGCTCCACGTCCATATTTTTGGCTCTCAGCGACAGCTTCTCTTTGCTGTAGAATGGGTTCACCCAGAAAAAACCGTTCTGTTTCGCCGTGCCGGAGTACTTGCCGAAAAAGGTGAGCACCCGTGATTCGTTGGGTTGCACGATCATGAAACCGCACAGGTGAAGAATCCAGATGATAAGCAGCAGAAAACCGATGCAAATGGGAAGCAGAATCCAAGGGGTTACCTCCCCTTCGGCATTCAACATACAGTTGAGTTTGGCTAATCTCACCACTATCCAAATGGAAACCACGAACAAGGCAAGATTGATGAGCAAATGCAGGAATCCGTTGTTTCCTGCAGATAATTGTTTGTTAAACTCTTTGTTATTCATAACTTTAAGATTTAAATTTGTGATTAAAATAATATCATTTTAATATCACGGCAAAAATACATTTTTTTTAAATAATCAACCCTTTGTGAAAAAAAAATCGGTTTGCGATTTACGCTTTGCGGTTGCGAGCGTTGTACTTGCACAATTATGGCGTTTCTGTGTCGAATGGCGATTTTGAAACAAAAAAATGTAATTTTGCAAGTTGAAATATCATCATTCAGATTGTATGCGTATAATCAGGAATAGAGGAATACAACAATGGTTTGAGAAGGCCTTTATGTGTTTGGTTTTGTTGCTTTCAGCGGCTTCATTGTCTGCTCAAAAATACGATCTGGTCAACATTAGTTATGATCCGAAGAGCGATTCCGCCTTTTTTGCCGAAATGCAGAAGCGGATGGCGGAAATACGGAAATCACGGCCCACGGTGGCGTTGGTGCTGGCGGGTGGCGGTGCGAAAGGCGCCTCCCATATTGGCGTGCTGAAATACCTCGAAGAAAAGGGGATTCCGGTGGATTTTGTGGCCGGTACCAGTATGGGCGGCCTCGTGGGTGGTCTGTACGCCATGGGCTATTCCGCCACCGAAATCGACTCCATTGTGCGTTCCATCGACTGGAATGTGATGATGAGCGACAATATCCCGTTGGATTTCTATACTTATACCAGGAAAATGTACAAGGGGACATACGTGTTGGACATCCCTTTCACAAAGTTGGATTTTAAGAAAAGCCTTCCGTCTGGGATTTTGTACGGATTGAACGTTTACAACATGATAAGTGCGCTTTCGGTCGGGTACCAGCAGAAGATGAGTTTCCTGGACCTGCCCACCCCGTATTGTTGTGTGGCCACGGAGATCGTGTCTCAGAAAGAGAAGCATTGGACAGAGGGCTCGATGGTGGACGCCATGCGGTCCACTATGTCCATTCCGGGCTATTTCATGCCGGTACGGGTGGATTCGATGATTCTCTCTGACGGCGGTACCAAGAACAACTTCCCGACAGATGTTGCGAAGGCCGCCGGAGCAGACATCATCATCGGGGTGGAGCTGACCATGCCGAGGGATTACCAGAAGGTGAACAATGTCGCGGACATCCTGATGCAGACCGCCCAATATTCCGGCGGTCTGGAGGCGCATAACCGTAACGTGAAGAACACGACCGTCTATATCACACCGGACATTTCGGGGTTCGGGACTTTAAGCTTCGGCACCGAGGAAATTGCCACGCTGATAAGACGCGGCTACACAGAAGCCGCCAAGCATGAGCGTGAAATCGACAGCATTGCGCGGATTGTGGGTAGGGGAGGACGTATCAAGCATAACGCTAAAGCCATCAATACAGCGGATACGAAAGTCAAAATCACCGATGTGCTATACGAGGGGCTCTCAAGTAAGGAGGAAGACTACATCAACAGGAAAGTGCGTCTGAGACTGAACGAATATTACGACAAACGCGATTTTGAGTTGTCGCAGGCCATCATCTACGGCACCATGGCCTTCTCGCAGGTTACTTACCGTCTGGTGCCCGACGGTGCCGATGGATACAAACTGCTGTTCAAGTGCGAGAAGCGGCCTCAAAACTCCATCGGCATCGGCCTCCGTTTGGATTCGCAAGACTGGTTTGCGGCCATCATCAACGGCGGTTTTGGCAGGAACAAGATTTTCGGCTCCCTGTGCGATGTCACCCTCCGTCTCTCCATGTCCCCGTATCTGAAAGTGGATTGGTATTACCTTCCGAAAAGGGGACTCAATTTCGGGATTTCCGCAAGGACGCTCTATCGTACCCTGATCGGCACAGTGGACCACAACTACGATTTCCATTATTACGAACGTCTTTGGCACAACGAGGCAAAGGTTTACCTTGCAAGCACCAGGTGGAGCCAGGTCAGCTTGTCCGCCGGCGTGAGAATAGAACACATGCCCTACTATTTGCTTATAAGCCCTGCTTTTTCCGACTTTGATTCCCCGTGGGATTGGAAGAATTATGCTGCATACGCCTATATGCGGTTTACTTACGATCATGAGAATGCACGCTATTTCCCGGATCGCGGTCTGCGTGTGACAGCCGCTTACGACTACGATTTCCATAAAACCCACTATGCGGCGTTGGGTATCCATGGCGTTATCCCCGTCTGCCGTTTCTTTTCCATACTGGCCTCCGCCAACGGTCGCTATATTTTTGGTGATACCGTCAACAACCTGTTTATGAGCAACTATGTAGGAAGTGTCATGCCTGGCCGCTATTATGAGCAGCAGATTCCTTTTGTAGGTTATAATGCGGTTAGCGACCGTAAAGATTTGCTGACTGTGGCGAATATCGAGTTGCGTTTTAAAGTGGCAAAGAAGTGCTATCTGTCGGCCATTGGAGCTGCCCTGCACGACGGGGACAATCTGAAAGACCTGAAATCGAAACATCCCGTATATTCGGCCGCCCTCCAGTTCGCGTATAATTCAAAGTTCGGTCCCCTGTTAGCTAACCTTCACTGGAACAGCGCTTTTAACAGGGTGGGGTTCTATCTTAGTGCAGGATATGACTTCTGACTATGACTATAACTATAACTATAACTTTAACTTAGACAAATGACTATGTCATCTAATTTCAAATCACAAATCACTATTCACTATTACCAAAACAAATTTCCAAAAAATATTTTTTCACAAAATGAAAGGATAATGGTTGGCATATCGCAAAAAAATATATCTTTGCACCCTCAAATTTTGAGGCATAAAAGTTTTGTATCATTCTAAAAATCATTCAAATTATGCAGAAAAAAGGCAACAAATACGGTACGCACCGCGTGATTGAACCCAAAGGTGTTCTCCCGCAGCCCGCAAACAAGCTTGACAATAACATGGACGAGATTTGGGACAATGAAATCCTCATTGACGTCCAAACCTTGAACATTGACTCCGCTTCATTCACCGACATCCACAACTATGCCAAGGAACAAGCTGGTCCTGGCGCTTCTGAAGAGAAAATCATGGAAGAGGTGAAGAAAGAGATGTTGTTGAACGTTGAATTACAGGGCAAGCACCGTAACCGCCGCACCGGTTCTGGCGGAATGTTGCTCGGCAAGGTTGAGAAGATTGGTGACGCTCTCAAAGGCAAGATCGACCTCAAGGAGGGCGACCGCATCGCCACCCTCGTCAGCCTCTCGCTGACTCCTCTGCGCATCGACGAAATCCTCGAGATCCGTCCTGATGTTGACCAAGTCGATATCAAAGGTAAGGCCATCCTTTTCGAGAGCGGCATCTATGCCAAGATCCCGACCGACATGCCTGAGAAACTCGCTTTGAGCGCTCTCGACGTGGCTGGTGCTCCCGCCCAGACCGCCAAGCTGTGCCAATACGGTCAGACTGTCGTCATCCTCGGCGCCGGTGGCAAGAGCGGTATGCTCTGCTGCTATGAGGCCAAGAAGCGCGTCGGTGTCACCGGTAAGGTCATCGGCATCGCCAACAGCCCAAAGAGCACCCAACGTATCAAAGACCTCGGTTTCTGCGACATCGTGGAAAGCGCTGCAGGCATGACTCCCGTTCAGGTCTATGAGCTCATCGAGAAACTCACTGACGGCAAAATGGCCGACGTCACCATCAACTGCGTCAATGTTCCCGACCAGGAGATGACTGCCGTGCTCTGCACCAAAGACGATGGTATCGTTTATTTCTTCTCCATGGCCACCAGCTTCACCAAAGCCAGCCTCGGTGCCGAGGGTATCGGAAGCGACGTGAACATGATCATGGGTAACGGATATACTAAGGGACATGCTGAGTTCACCCTTCAAGAGCTGCGCGAAAGCCCTGAGCTTCGCAAGATCTTCGAAGAACTCTACGCATAAACCTTTCTATATATCATATTAGTAATAATTATCTTATGGAATAAGCGGTGTGTAACGAGCGCCGCTTATTTTTTTTACAAAAAAAATGTATCTTTGCCCTCGTGATTTTTGGATGATTAATCTTAAATTTTTGAATATGAAAAAAATATCTACAATGATGGTGATACTGGCTTGTGTCGCCTTGTTTGCGTCATGCAAAAATAAGAAATCCGAGACCCCTAATGAAGAGTCGAAAAGCGAACTCCAACAGAAAGTGGAAGAGTATGCTTTCTTTGACCTCACCACCGATCTGTCCAAATTGACCGACAGCGAGAAGAAACTCTTGCCTATCTTCTTTGAAATCGGGCAGATTATGGATGATCTCTTTTGGGAGCAGACTTTCGGTGACAAGTCGCTTATGGACACTATCTCCGACCCGTGGATGAAGGATTATGCGATGATCAACTACGGCCCGTGGGACCGTCTCGATGCTGAGAAACCCTTTGTGCCGGGTTACGGCGAGCGTCCCGTGATGGCCAATTATTACCCGCAGGACATCACCAAAGCCGAATATGGTGCCTTTGAAGATCCGTTGAAATCCTCCCACTACACCATCCTCACCCGTGATGAGAACGGCAAGCTGAAGACTGTCGGCTACTACGAGGCTTATAAGGAGAAACTCGACCGTGTGTGCGAACTCCTTGACCAAGCCATTGAAATCGCCGACAACCCGACGATGAAAAAATATCTGGTGGAGCGCAAGAAATCCCTGCAAACTAATGACTACTATCCCAGCGATATGGCCTGGATGGACCTGAAAGACTCCAACATCGATTTTGTGTTCGGTCCGATCGAGAATTATGACGATGGTTTGAACTCTGTGAAGACCTCCTGGGAAGCATTCGTTTTGGTGAAAGATGTGGAAGCGAGCACCAAGCTTGACAAGTTTGTGAAGATGCTCCCGCAGCTGCAACGTGAACTGCCCTGTGACCCTGCCTACAAGATGTATGTGCCCGGGACCACCTGCGATATGAACCTTTACGATGTGGTGTTCTACGGTGGTGACTGCAATGCCGCTGGTAAGACCATCGCCATCAACCTGCCCAACGATGACAAAGTTCAGGCCAAGAAAGGTTCCCGCCGCTTCCAACTTCGCAATGCCATGCAGGCCAAATTCGATAAAATCATGAAGCCCATCGGCGAAATCATCATCGAACCGTCTGAACAAGATCATATCACCTTCGACGCTTTTTTCTGGAATGTGACGTTCCATGAGGTGGCTCATGGTTTGGGCGTGAAACAGACCATTAACGGTAAGGGCAGTGTGGATGAAGCGATGCAGACCGAGAATTCCAGTTGGGAAGAGGCAAAAGCTGACATTGTGGGGCTGAACCTCGTCCTCAACCTCATCGACAAGGGTGAAATCACCGACATCTCCGTGGAGGATGCTATTACCACGTATATTGTTGGTTTATTGCGCAGTGTGCGTTTCGGCGCGTCCGAGGCTCACGGAATCGCCAACATGATGTGCTACAACTACCTCTTCGAGAATGGCGCTTTTACCCGAAACGGCAATGGTACCTACCACATTAACTACGACAAGGCCCGTAAGGCTATGGAAGGTTGGATCGCATTGATTCTCAAAACCCAAGCGGAAGGTGATTTCGAGTTTGCTTCCCAATACAGCAAAGACAATGGCACTATCAAATCCGATCTGCAGGCGGATCTCGACCGTATCAACAAATCCGGCATCCCGAGAGATATCCGGTTCAACCAGGGACTTGATGTTTTAGGACTCAAATAATTCAGAATTCAGAATTAAGAATTAAGAATGATTTCCATTGGATTTCGATTCTTAATTCTTAATTTTTAATTCTTAATTCATAATTTGAATGTACTTACGAACCCTTCAGCTCACTAATTTCAAAAACTACACCGAAGCCTCTTTCATGTTCAACGACAACGTGAACGGCATCGTGGGGGCGAACGGCAGCGGCAAGACCAACCTGCTGGATGCCATCCATTACCTGTCGTTCGGGAAAAGTTGCTTTTCGGCGAAGGACGTGAGTTCGCTACGCTTGGGAACAGACTTTTTCGCACTGCATGGGGAATTCTCGGATGAGGAATCTGGGAATACCACACAGGTGAGTTGTGTGTATAAAAACGGAGCTAAATCGTTAAAGGCCAACAAGAAAGAATACGACCGACTGAGCGACCACGTGGGGCTGTTCCCAGTAGTGATGGTGTCGCCTTACGACAGTGACATCATCAACGATGGCAACGAGGTGCGCCGCAAGTTCTTCGACAAGATTATCTCGCAGTTTGACAAAATTTATCTCCAGCATCTTATTCACTACAAGAAATTGCTTTTGCAGCGTAATGCCGTGCTTCGCCAGCAGCAAGAGACAGGTCATGCGGATTTTTCGTTGCTTCAGGTAATCGATTTGCAGCTTGTAGAGGATGGTGATTTGCTGTATCAGCGTCGGCGGCAGTTTGTCGAGAACATCCGTCCGATGTTTTTGGAACATTACCGGCAGCTTTCAAACGGATCGGAAGAGGTGGACATCCAATATCGGTCCGAGCTTGCCGAAACCCGTTATGAAGATGGTCTGGCGAAGAGTTTTCCGGCGGACTCCAAATGCGGTTTCACGACGTTTGGCGTACACAAGGATGATTACGACTTCACCATTGACGGTCAGCCTGTGAAGCATTTCGGGTCTCAGGGGCAGCAGAAATCGTTTTCCTTGGCGTTAAGGTTGTCGCAGTTCGACTATGCTTTTGCCTTCAACAAGCGCAAACCGATCCTGCTGTTGGACGATATTTTCGACAAACTCGACCGTACCCGTATCACGGAACTGTTGAACATGGTAGGGCGAGAGCATTTCGGGCAGGTGTTCATCTCCGACACTGACGAGACGCGAGTGAGGGCGATATTGGGCGAGCATGGCATCGCGCACGAGATTTTCGAGATAAAACGGAATTGATTCCTGCGTATTGAAAAAAAGTGTATCTTTGCCGCCGCAAAAAACGGGATATAGCGTAGTCCGGTTATCGCGCCTGCTTTGGGAGCAGGAGGTCGCAAGTTCGAATCTTGCTATCCCGACGAGGCGAAAGCTGAGGTTCCGTAGCTCAACTGGATAGAGCAGCTGCCTTCTAAGCAGCAGGTTCTGCGTTCGAGTCGCAGCGGAATCACAAAAATTCAAGCACTTGCAAAGCGATTTGTGAGTGTTTTTTTTTCAGAACATCTTGTTCTATATACATTTTTCGTATTTTTGCACGATTTTTTAAAACCATAATGACCTTATTGTTCATATTCTTATTGGGTGCGATGGCCATCTCTTTTCTTTGCTCCACACTGGAGTCGAGTTTGCTTTCCACCCCGATTTCTTACATCTTGATGCGTGAGGAGGAGGGTTACAAACCCGCCACGTTGTTCAAGCAGTATAAGACGGATACGGAGCGTCCTTTGGCGGCCATCTTGTCGTTGAACACAATTGCCAATACCATCGGCGCGGCCGGTGTCGGCCAGCAGGCCACGCTTGTGTTTGGAAGCAGATGGTTCGGCCTTGTGTCGGCAATAACGACCATCCTTATCCTTATTTTCGCCGAAATCATTCCCAAGACTATTGGGACGACGCGCTGGAAGAGCCTGATGGGGTTCACGAGCAAGACGATTCGTGTTTTGATTGTGTTGATGTTTCCTTTCGTGAAACTGATAGAGCTGATTAGCCATCTGATAACCAAGAAAAACCAGGATGCTGTGGTGAGCCGTGAGGAAGTGCTCGCCATTGCCAATGTCGGCGAGGAGGAAGGCGTCATTGAAAAGGATGAGAACAAGATTATCCAAAATATCATCAAGTTGGATAATGTGAAAGCCGAGGAGGTGATGACCCCCCGCGTGGTGGCCTCAACTGCGCCGGAAAGCATGACCCTTCGCGAATATTATGACGACGACAAGTTCGACCACTTCTCCCGTATCCCCGTCTATGCCGAGTCTCCGGAATACATCACCGGTTATGTGCTTCGCGATGATGCGCTTGAAAACCTTGCCGAAGACAAATTCAATATGACATTGGGTGAAATAAAGCGCGAAATGCCTTTCTTCAGCGAGGATAAATCCATAAGCGATATTTGGGACTCTATGCTTAAACAGAAGTCACAAATCGCCTTGATTATTGACGAGTATGGCTGTTTTCAGGGTATTTTGACTATGGAGGACATCATCGAGACGGTTTTCGGATTGGAGATTATTGATGAGAGCGACGAAGTGTCGGATATGCAGCAGTACGCGCGCGAACGTTGGCAACAACGGCAAAAACGACACATTGACCGTCAATTTATGGAAAGCAATTCCTCAAAAAAGGAATAGTTTGTCAACCAGAGGAAATCGGAACAAAAGAAACAGCCCCTTCGGAAGGAGGGGCTGTTTCTTTTGTCGTAAGAGGCGTTTCAGGAAACGTCTCTTCGGTTATACGTAATAGTGCGAAGAAATTGACGTGTTGTCTTCGACGCTTAGGATGATTTCGGACAGCAGTTTGGCCACGGAGACGACCTTGACCTTGGGGCAGGGGCGTTTCAACGGGATGGTGTCGGTGACAAGGACCTCATCAAGTACGGAGTTCTCGATTTTCTCCAGGGCATCGCCGGAGAAGAGACCGTGGGCGCACATGGCGCGGACGCTGAGAGCACCCATTTCCTTGATGCGGGCAGCAGCTTTGCAGAGTGTGCCTGCCGTGTCAATGATGTCATCGACCAATATTACGTTTTTATCCTTCACGTCACCGATGATCTGCAGGGAGGCCACCTCGTTCTGTTTCTCACGCTGCTTGTAGCCGATAGCCAGCTCGCAGTTGAGGGCCTTGGCGTACGTGGAGGCGCGTTTGGTACCGCCCGTGTCAGGAGATGCGATGCTGATGTTCTCCCAACCGGAGTTCTTCACCAACGGTATGAAGACATTGGAGGCGAACAAATGATCGACAGGCACTTCGAAAAAGCCTTGGATTTGGTCGGCGTGCAAGTCCATGGTGATGATCCGGCTTACGCCAGCGGTGGTGAGCAAATTGCACATCAGCTTGGCACCGATGGAGGTGCGGGGCTTATCCTTGCGGTCTTGGCGTGCATAACCGAAATAGGGAACCACTGCGATGATGCTGCGTGCGGAGGCGCGCTTGGCGGCATCAATGGCGATCAGCAGCTCGATGATGTTGTCCGCCGGTGAGAAGGTCGGCTGGATGATGAACACATCGCGCCCGCGAATGCTCTCGTTGTAATAGACTTGGATTTCTCCATCCTTGAACTGTAGAATATCTACTGACAACAACGGTTTGTGCAGGCAATCTGCAATCTTTTTTGCCAACTCAGGGTTCGCCCGACCGGCAACCAATACGTAATCGTGATCCATAAGTGATTGATATTAAATATTTTTATGTTTTTAAATTTTGATATACAAAAATAATCACTTATCGGGGATTCTCCAAAAAAAGATATTATTAGTTATGAACATTTTCAATGTACATTGTACATTGAGGAAATTTCCGATTCGGATTTTCCGAGAATGGTGAGATATTGTTGGAAGACGGGTGTGAGGGAGTCGTTGGGGAAGCGGTTGATGAAGTCGCGGTATTCACTTTCGGCGCTGCGCCAGTCACCGAGGATGTCGTCATAGACGATGGCCCGCTGCCAATAACAGAGCTTGGCATTCTCGTGTTCGGGGTACTGTTCCTGGAATTGGTTGAAGATGGCGAGGGCGCGTTTTGCGTTGGTGGCACGGTAATCAACTGTTTCTGCCGATTTTGCCAGGATCATGCTGCCCACACCGGCGCGGTAAAGCATTCCCGGTGCCAGCGTGTCCTGCGGGTGCGATTCCGCAAAGGCCATCGCCCGCGTGATGAACTCGTTGAATGCTGCTGTGTCTATACGCCCGACGATCGCGAACAAGGAATCGGAATAGTGGTAAGCGGCCATCAAGGAGTCGGTTTCCGCTTTGATTTCCGTTTTCTTTGCACGATCCTTGCCGCCACACGCCGCCAAAAACAATCCTGCCAATAATATCGTGATAATTCTCTTCATCTTATCCCCTCTCATCGTTTCATCGTTTCATCGTTTCATCGTTTCATCGTTTCATCGTTTCATCGTTTCATCGTTTCATCGTTTCATCGCTTCATCGTCTCATCGTCTCATCGTCTCATCGTCTCATCGTCTCATCGTCTCATCGCTTCATCGTCTCATCGTCTTATAAGCAGGATGCACTTTCCCGCCGGCGATGTCGTTGAGCGGTCGTTTGAGCACCATCTTCTTGATCTGGGAGAGGTTGTCGGTGAAAACCTTTCCTTCAAGGTGGTCATATTCGTGTTGGATGATACGGGCCAATACGCCGTTGATGTCGCAGTCGTGGAATTCGCCGTTCTCGTCATAGTAGGTGATGTGGATGTCGGATTTGCGGATGACCTCCTCGTTGATTTTGGGCAAACTGAGGCAACCTTCCGCGAAGGGGACATCTTGTCCAAAACGGTCGGTGATGGTGGGGTTGATAAACGCACCCTTGAACGGCACGTGGTCGGGGTAAATTTCCTTATAAGGGGTGGAGTCAACTACGAAAACGCGGACGGATTTGCCTACCTGGGGCGCGGCAAGTCCCACGCCATCAGCATTGTACATCGTTTCATACAAATCCGCCACAAAGGTTTTCAGGGTGGCGTCGTTCAGGTCCACTTCGACGGCCGTTTTCCGAAGCACGGGCTGTCCGTACAGATAAATGGGTAATATCATTGTTCTTTGTCTCTTAAATTAATCAAATCTTGTTGTTCCAGATAGGATTGCAGGATGATGGCCGCACTCATCTTATCGACTAGTGCCTTGTTTTGGCGGTCCTTCTTTTTCAGCCCGATGTCAATCATCGTCTGGAAGGCGATGCGGGAGGTAAACCGCTCATCCATGCGGGCAAGTTCGGTCCCTGGGGAGATGTTCGGCAGCTCCTTACGCAGTCGGTTGACGAAGGGCTCGATGTAGCGGCACGACTCCGACGGAGTGTTGTCCAGTTGCTTGGCCTCCCCGATGACGATGACATCCACCTTCTCTTTTTTGAGGTAATCTTTCAGGAAACCGAAGGATTGCGCGACGGGGACGGTCTCCAAGGCGTGCGCACAAATCTGCAGCTCGTCCGTAACGGCGAACCCCACACGTTTCTGTCCGTAATCGATGGCCATGATCCTACCCATAACTGGCTTTTTTTTCGAGGCGCAAAGATACGGAATTTTCGGAAACAAAAAAATCGTATCTTTGCCGTTTGTTTTTTACCAACCCTAAAACCGAAGAATATGAATTTCATTGAGCAAATTATCGAAGAAGACATCCAGAACCGGAAAAACGATGCGAAAGTATATACCCGATTTCCACCGGAACCGAACGGCTATCTGCATATCGGCCATGCCAAGTCCATCTGTCTGAACTTCGGTATCGCTCAGAAATACGGCGGCAAGACCAACTTGCGTTTTGATGATACCAACCCCGTGAAGGAAGACACCGAATATGTGGATTCCATCCGGGACGACATCAAATGGCTGGGTTTCCAATGGGCGGAGGAGCATTACGCTTCCGACTACTTCGACCAGCTTTACCTGTGGGCGGAGCAGCTCATTCAGGACGGTCTCGCGTATGTTGATGATCAGACGCAGGAGGAGATCAGCAAGGGTAGGGGAGTGCCCACCGCCCCTGGCGTGGAAAGTCCTTACCGCAACCGTAGCGTGGAGGAGAACCTCGACCTCTTCCGCCGCATGAAGGCGGGCGAGTTTCCGGACGGCAGCCGTGTGCTCCGCGCCAAAATTGACATGGCGTCGCCCAACATGCACTTCCGCGACCCCATCATGTACCGCATCCTGCACGCCGACCATCACCGCACGGGCAGCAAGTGGTGCATCTACCCGATGTACGACTTCGCGCACGGTCAGAGCGACTCCATCGAGGGCATCACGCACTCTATCTGCACGCTGGAGTTCGAGGTGCACCGTCCGCTCTACGACTGGTTCTGCGAGGCGCTGAAGATCCATCATCCGCAGCAAATCGAGTTTGCGCGACTGAATCTCAACTATACCATCATGAGTAAGCGTAAACTGCTGCAACTTGTTAAGGAACATTATGTTAACGGTTGGGATGACCCGCGCATGCCTACCATCTGTGGTCTGCGTCGTAGAGGTTACACACCTGCGGCTATCCGCAACTTCGCCGAAACCGTCGGTGTGGCCAAGCGCGACAATATCATCGACGTCTCCCTGCTCGAATTCTGCGCACGCGAGGACCTCAACAAGACTGCTATCCGCACGATGGCCGTCCTCGACCCGGTGAAACTCATCATCGACAACTATCCTGAGGACCAGGTGGAGATGATGGACGCCGTCAACAATCCCGAAGACGAGACCGCCGGTACCCGCAAGATTCCTTTTGCCAAGGAGTTGTGGATCGAGCGCGCTGACTTCCGCGAGAATGCCGACAAGAAGTTCTACCGCCTCTCCATCGACCGCGAGGTGCGACTGAAATACGCTTACATCATCAAGTGCACGCACATCGTGAAGGACGAAAACGGCGAGATCACCGAGATCCACTGCACCTACGACCCGCTGACCAAGAGTGGTATGCCCGACAGCAACCGCAAGGTGAAGGCGACGATTCACTGGGTGCCCTTGAAACACGCCAAAGCCGCTGAAGTACGTCTTTTCGACCGCCTCTTCAGCGTGCCCGCCCCCGACGATTGCGAAGAAGGCAAAACCTTCCTCGACAACCTGAACCCCAACTCCTTGGAAATCAAGCAAGCTTGGGTAGAAGAAGGTCTCACTTACGAGAAGGCCTCCACTATCAAGCACTTCCAGTTCGAGCGCATCGGCTACTTCTATTGCGATCCCGACTCGAGTGAGGAAAAGCTGGTGTTCAACAAGACCGTTAGTTTGAAACAGTAAGTTTTAATTTACAATGGATAATTGATAATGGATAATTATGAGGGGATTCGAAACGTTTCCCCTCCATTATCCATTATCAATTATCAATTATCAATTTAATGAAGAGTTTATTAGATTACGACCCCAAAGTCCTGATGGCCTTCCTCAAAAGTCTGGAGGGCGACCGGAAGTTCAGTGATTTCCTGATGAACAACGGGTATAGCGAGTTGGAGGCGTTGTCGTCGGCGATACACTCCAATGAGGCTGCGTTGCAGTGGCTGCTGGAAAACGGTTATCCGGAGTTCGCGGTGCTGAGCAACGCCATTGACAACGAGGATGCCGCCATCGCGTGGTTAGACAAGTACCATTGCACGTTTTTGGCCACCTTCGCAGCGGCCTGCCGCAAGGAAACGGAGGCCATCAAATGGTTTGCCGACAATGATTTGCGGCTCTTTATCCTGATTATCAACGAAATTCATCACATCCTGCTGTATCAGTCGTGGGATGCGAGCGATTTTCATAAGTTCAGGAGGTCGTAACGTGACCTTTCTTATAGCTGTTGAAAAGAGGGCCGTACTGTTGTGCGGCTCTATTTGTAAAGATCCAAAACCGTGTTTCCGACATTGATGAGGTGGTCGGCGACACGTTCGGAGTTCTGCGCCAGGGAGAGGTATTCTGCACCGACAGCGGGGCTGCAGGTACCGTCGTTCAAACGGCGGATGTGGTTGCGCTCCATTTCGTCGGTCAGGTCATCGATCTGATCTTCAATGACATTCGCCCGCTTCAGAGCCTCTCTGTCTTTATGGTGGTAAGCATACATCACTTCGTCATAGAGTTTGTTCACGAGTTTTTCCATCTGAAGGATTTCATCGGTGGCCTCTTTTGAGAATCTGGCATCCTGTTCCTTCAGGGAGTCAGCATATTCCACGATGTTTTCAGCGTAGTCGCCTACACGCTCCAGGTCGCTGACGGTACGAATGGTAGAGGTCAGGTAGGCCTGGTCATAGCTGCTGAAGCTGTTTTCCGAAAGTGCGATGGAATATCGTAAAAGTTCTTTGTTCAAGAAGTTAAGCGTCTTTTCAACTTGTCTGAATTCCTCAATTTCGGAGTAGTCCATGGTGGTGATGATCTTGATGGATCGTCTGAAATTGGTGATGGCCATCTCGGCCATGTTCTCGATTTCGCTTTTGAACTGGCGGAGTGCAACTGCAGGAGTGGAGAGCATGGATGGGTCGAGGAATTTGAGACGTGGACGTCCGTCGTTGGGGTCATTTTTCTCGGGAACAATCCGGCATGCGGTGTTCACCAGGAGGTTGGTCATGGGCAATGCCACAAACATGGTACACACATTGAAGAAAGTATGGAACATGGCGAGTTGTACCTGCGGGGTGTTCGGGAACCAACGTTCAAAGAGGGTGCCGAAACTCCAAACGCCGGCAGTCGAGATCCGGAGAATCAAGGCCAGCAGTAAGAATATGACAACACCCATCACGTTGAATATGAGATGGATGAGTGCTGTCCGTTTGGCGTTTGTGCCGCTGGTCATACCGGCAATCATGGCTACCACGCAGGAACCGATGTTGGAGCCCATGGTCAGATAGATACCTTGGTTGAGACTCACGAGTCCGGTGACGACCATCGTGATGGCAATGGAGGTCATCACAGACGACGATTGGATGATGGCGGTGAACAGGGCGCCGATGACGACCAAAAGTATCGGGTTGCTGATGCTGGCGAGCATGGTTTTGACCTCGGGCAGCGCGGCAAATTCTTCCATCGCCGAGGACATCATGCTCAGACCCACGAACAGCATGCCGAAGCCGGTGAGGATGCCGCCGGTCTGTTTCCATTTGTCGCGTTTCGCGAAAAGCGAGATAAAGGCGCCGATGCCTGCGAATGCTGCGAAGATGATGGTGGTGGAGATGCTGTTGCGCCCGAACATACCCAGTGCCACCAATTGGGCGGTCACCGTGGTGCCGATGTTGGAACCGTAGATGATGGTGGCCGCCTGCGCGAGGCTCATAATGCCCACGTTCACAAAACCGATGACCATCACTGTGACAGCACCACTGCTCTGGATGGCGGCTGTGCCTACAAGACCAATGCCGACCCCTACCCATTTGTTGTCGCCCGTTTTCGCGAACAGCTGTCTTAATTTCCGGCTGCTTGCAGATTCCAGGTTGTTGCTCATCATCTGACAGGCCACCAGGAAAACCCCGATGCCTGCAATCAACGTCAATATCGCGATAATAACACTTGTGACACCCATCTTTCGGCTGTTTTTCGATTATATAATTGTGACTGTTTGAAAAAAAAAGGCGCAAAACCCGAAGGTCCCGCACCAAAACGCCGATGTTTTTGCCAAATGCTCTTTATCATGGCAGAACGTTGCAAACAGATAGGGGAGATGTTACAACAATCTGTTTTTCTGGCTGTTACATACCGCCCAGCCATAGATTCAAGCAGCCATATAAAAAAAACTCGGCAATTTAACATACGGCTGCAAAGATACAAAATCTTTTGATATGGTGACGGCCCTGAATGTTGTATTTTTTTGATTATTTCAGTAGCCTCGATCTTTCAGAACGCCCCTAATATCCACGCGATCATCACACCCAGATAGTTTCCAGCAGCATAACCGGCGAGGCCGATGACGATGCCGCTGAGGAGCACTTTGCGGTTGCCCAATGCCTCCACGATGGGTGGCACGAACGGTGGCGAGCAAAGCAGGCTGATGTGACCCACGGTGAAGAGGTCGCCCTCCACCTTGAAAATCTTGCAGATGATGAGGTGCAGCACGATGGAGGTGAGCATCACGAAGAGGATGAACCAGAGGATATGCAGCGAGCCCTTGATGGCGTGGATGTCGAACTTGGAGGCCACCACCACGCTGAAAATCAGGATGAAGAACATGCCTAGCTCGAAAGTCTTGGGCAGGGCGCGCACCTTCGGGCTGAAGGAGGCAATGATGGCGAGGGTGGTGATCGTCAGGATGACGATGAGCTCGTTGAGCTTTCCTGTGATGAGCAGCGAGAGTCCCGCGCCGACGGCCAGCATGCCAAGGGAGAGCAGGAACCCGAGCATCATTTTCCCGAAGGTCTTGGGCTGAAGCATGCCATGGTAGTCTTCAAAGCTCTCGGTGTCAATAGCTTGTGTGTCTTCTATTGCGGCGTCATCCGATTGTTTTGCAGGCAGCAGCCAGCGGAAAAACTTGTAGCCGCCGGCCACGATGAAGACGATGAACGGGAAGGTGGCAATCTCTTCGAAAGTGAGTGTCAGGGTGATGAGCGAAGGGTCGATTTCCAGCATGTTGCCGAGGGCGGAGAAATTCATGGTGCCGCCGGTATAGATGCCGGTCATCATGGCCGCCACACGCTCGAACTGCGGGATGCCGGCGTTGCGGAAGACAAAATAGCCGGAGACCACCGCGATGAGGATGGAAACCAGACCGCCGATGAGCACCGCCATGGTCTTCGGCAACGACTTGGTCCACAGTTTGAAGTCGGAGTTGAAGAGCATCAGCGGAATGGCCAACGGCACCGCGACGTTCATGAGCGTCTTCTGCATCGACTCGAGGGCTTCCGCGCTGGGTTCCGAACCCGTGGGCAAGAAACCGATCAGCGCCGCGATGATACCGACTGCATACGCCATAATGACGGTGCCGACGCTTTTCGCCCACTTGAAATTATTGAATATCAAGATGATAAGGAATGGAATGATAAAATATCCGATAAGGGTAAGAGCTGTGACCATAAGCTTCCTGAATTTCAATTTTAAGAAATGGCAAAAATACGAAAATAATTTTGTACTTTTGCAGCCTCATTAATATCAAAAGAAAAAAGTTAATATGCGTCCTGATTTCAGCAATATCGACTTCAAGAAACTCCCCCAGAATCCGACGGATTTCCGTCAGTGGGAGAAAGATAACAACATCATTTCCAATTGGATGACCTCCGAGCAGATCCCTGTCAAGCAGGTGTATGGCGCGGACGACCTCCTCGGCATGGAGCACCTCAACTACGCGTCGGGCATCCCGCCGTATCTGCGCGGACCCTACTCGATGATGTACGTCTTCCGTCCGTGGACCATCCGTCAGTATGCCGGTTTCTCCACCGCCGAGGAGTCCAACGCCTTCTACCGCCGCAACCTCGCCGCCGGTCAGAAGGGTCTGTCCGTGGCTTTCGACCTCGCCACGCACCGCGGCTACGACTCCGATCACCCGCGCGTGGTCGGCGATGTGGGCAAGGCCGGTGTCGCCATCGACTCCATCCTCGATATGAAGATCCTCTTCGACCAGATTCCGTTGGACAAGATGTCCGTCTCCATGACGATGAACGGTGCCGTGCTGCCGATTCTGGCGTTCTACATCATCGCCGCCGAGGAGCAGGGTGCCACGCTCGACCAACTGTCGGGCACCATCCAGAACGACATCCTCAAGGAGTTCATGGTGCGTAATACATACATCTACCCGCCGGCACACTCCATGAAGATCATCGCCGACATCTTCGAGTTCACGGCCAAGAACATGCCGAAGTTCAACTCCATCTCCATTTCCGGCTACCACATGCAGGAGGCTGGTGCCACCGACGACATCGAACTGGCTTACACGCTGGCCGACGGTCTGGAGTACCTCCGCGCCGGTGTGAACGCGGGCATGAGCGTCGATGAGTTCGCGCCGCGTCTGTCGTTCTTCTGGGCCGTGGGTATGAACCATTTCATGGAAATCGCGAAGATGCGCGCTGCCCGTATGCTGTGGGCCAAGATCGTGAAGCAGTTCAACCCGCAGAATCCGAAGTCCATGGCGTTGCGTACGCACTGCCAGACTTCCGGTTGGTCGCTCACCGAGCAGGATCCGTTCAACAACGTCTGCCGTACCTGCGTCGAGGCTATGGGTGCCGCTTTGGGACACACCCAGTCGCTGCACACCAACGCATTGGACGAGGCCATCGCGCTGCCGACCGACTTCTCGGCCCGTATTGCTCGTAACACGCAGATTTACATTCAGGAAGAGACGCAAGTGTGCCGCTCCATCGACCCGTGGGCCGGTTCCTACTATATCGAAAGTCTCACGCACCAGATCGCGCACCGCGCCTGGGAGCACATCCAGGAGGTGGAATCCCTCGGCGGCATGGCCAAGGCCATCGAGACTGGCATCCCGAAGATGCGCATCGAGGAGGCTTCCGCCCGCAAGCAGGCCCGCATCGACTCCGGCAAGGAGTCCATCATCGGCGTCAGCAAGTACAAACTCGACAAGGAATCCCCGATTGAGACCTTGGAGGTCGATAACACGACGGTCCGCGAGGCACAGATCAAGCGTCTGGCCGAGCTGAGAGCCAACCGTAACGAGGAGGATGTGCAGGCCGCTTTGGAAGCCCTCACCGAGTGCGCCAAGACCGGCAACGGCAACCTGCTCGACCTCTCCATCAAGGCCGCGAGAGTGCGTGCTTCCTTGGGCGAGATTTCCATGGCATTGGAGAAAGTCTATGGACGTTATAAAGCAAAAATCAACTTAATTTCAGGCGTGTACAGTAAAGAACAACAAGACAACGCCGCCTTCAAACGGGCTTGCGAGCGTTGCAACGAATTTGCCAAGAAAGAGGGCCGTCGCCCGCGTATCATGATTGCCAAGATGGGTCAGGACGGTCACGACCGCGGCGCCAAGGTGGTCGCCACCGGCTATGCCGACATCGGTTTCGACGTCGATATGGGTCCCTTGTTCCAGACTCCCGAAGAGGCCGCCAAGCAGGCTGTGGAGAACGACGTCCACTTCCTCGGCGTCTCCTCATTGGCCGCCGGTCACAAGACGTTGGTCCCACAGGTCATCGAAGAGCTCAAGAAGCTCGGTCGCGAGGACATCATCATCACCGTGGGCGGTGTGATTCCTCCGCAGGACTACCAGTTCTTGTATGATTGCGGTGTCGCCGCCATCTTCGGTCCTGGTACACGTATTGCGGATTCCGCAAATGCGATGCTGGACATCATTATGAATGAGTAATTGATAATTGATAATGGGAGTGGGGATTTGGACCTGCTCCCTTTTTTTTGTTTATCTCCGCGGATCACGCGTATCTGCGCGGATCACAAAAAAGTGCGTGCCTGCTAAAACCGCAAAATCTCTACCGGATACTTGTCTTTGAACTGCCAGACGACTTGGCCGCGGAGGTTGATGTAGCCTGACCGTCTGTCCTTCGGGTCGTCTCTCAGAATCACGTATGCGAGCCCTCCGTGGAAATGATTTGCGTCAGAGAATTGCGGCGGAATGACCCACTTACCCTTTTTGTTGATATAGCCCCATCTGTCTGTGCTGTCAATCGTTTGGACGACCAGTGCCAGCCCGTCGGAGAAATGCAATGGATAGTATTCCGGATCCAGCGTAAACACCACAGTTCCCGTTGTATCGATGAAGGCGTAATGGTCGCCGATCTTCACAGCGGCAAGTCCTTCGTAGAAGGCATCCGTTTCGTCGAATTTCCGCTCTGTGATGACTTTTCCGTCGCTGCCGATCAGGCTCCATTTGTCGTCATTCTCTGTCAAAACCCATGCGAGGTCGCCCGCCCATGCACGGTAGCCAACATTATATTTCGGCGGCACAATCCAATGTCCGTCAACGCTGATGATACCCCAAAGACCGTCCGTTTCTACCAAAGCCGCGTTTTTGTTGAGGAATTCCGGTGGAGACTTGAATTGTGGTGTGAAAAGGTATTCGCCCTTCGCATCAATGGCACCCCATAATTCTTCCTCTCCTTCGTTAAATTTACATGTGCTTCCTTCCGCAATACCGTCCTGAAATGGCCAGGCAAAGCAGAATTTCTCTTCCCAAAGGATTTTCCCACAAGTGTTTATGTATAGATTTTGAAATTTGTTTTGGAAATATCCCCTTACTACGGTAATGGTGTCAAGAAAATCATCCCCCTCTTCAAAACGGGGCTCAATGGCCATGGTGCCGTCCTGCCGGATGTAGCCGATTTTGTCCTTGACGACGACCTTGGCAAGTCCATTGTGGAAATAGCCAGCGTATTCGAACATCGGGCGGACGACCCATTCGCCTTTAGCATTGATATAGCCCCACTTCCATCCTTTGGCTGCAGGAACTGGCCCGGACTTGAAATCAAAGAAAGGAGCTCCGATTTGGCTGAAGCTCGGCCGGCAGATGACGTTCCCGGCAGTGTCCATCAATCCGTACCGCACGTGATTGCCGTCTCCCGTCCAAAAATAGTGCACGGTCCCATCATACACTGAATCCGTCTGTGCGTTCAATTGTATGCATAAACTGCAGATTGCCAATGGTATGAGGAGTCGCAATGTTCGAAAGTTTATCATAATGATTATGTATTTCGGTTGCAAAAGTAGTCATTATTTATATATGTGATGCAAAAATTTCGAATGGTTGCAGTTTGTTGAAAAATAATCTCCGCGTATCACGCGTATCTTTGCGTAGAAAATCCCTTTCCTATTTCGTTATCAGTTTTGAAGGAAGAATTCGGTCAACTATCACTGTGTTATCCTCGATGTGAAAGATATAGACCCAACGTTTGTTATGCGACACCATGCGGCGGGCATGAGGGTGATAACGCCGAATATCTGCGTAATGGCTGGGAGGATATACATCAGCCAAAATAGATAAGGAAAGAATCTCGTTTGTAATCATATCAATATAACGATTCGCCCCATCACGCGACATTACAGAGATGAGGAAACCGAACATATCTCTTAAATCGGATTCTGTCGATTTGTCAATTCTGACCTTGTATGTCGTCATAATAGGCGTTTACCATGTAACGAAGTTTCCCGAAATACTCTTCCACTGTCATAAGCTCCTTGTTGCCGAACTTTTCATCGGCTTCCGCTTTCAATTTGGCATAACAGGCATCAAACCCTTCCGGCTTGTCGCCCAAGGATTCGGATGACAGATGGGAAATGACAACATCGTTACTGTTGGCAGCCGTTGGACCGTAAGTGGCAACGGGCTCTTCCGCTTTGGGTAGAGGATTGTCTTTGGATTTATATTTTTTTGTCTTCATTTTAAGTTTAAATTTTTAGAGTGCAAAAATATAAAAATTTTGGAAATGGCAAAGGATGGCCGCTTTTTTTGAAGCGATGGAAATTCTGTGCTGATCCGCTTGATTCGTGGTGATAAAAAATGTACTTTTGCGACTTGAATCGTCATCATCATGAACATCAGGATCACAGCCATACGGAAGGCGGACTACCGCGATTTGCAGGCGCGGTTCGAGAACCCCATCGAGCACGCGTGCGACGTGCAGGAGGGGCAGACATGGATTTCAGTCGATGGCGCGCAGCCCGAGGAAATGTGCGACAGCGCCTGGGAGTCGATGCGGTGGTTCGTGCAGGAATTGGCCGCCGGCCGTGGCAACTTCTACGACGGCTGGATGAAGAACCCGCACTCCGCCATGATCAGCTGCAACGACGGGTTCCGGCCGGTGAGCTTCTATCTGGAAGTGATTAGTGAATTGTGATTGGTGAATAGTATTCCTTGAGCAGCCCCGGAGAGGCAAGAGCTCGGTAGCCCAGGGTAAGGCCGCAACCCTGGGATTCATGGACAAATTAATAAACAAACAACCGACAATGGATAGAATTGTGTTCTCGAAAAAGATAGCGATGACGGTGTTCCTGTCGTGCGCCCTGCTCCTGACCTCCTGTTACAGCGGCAGCAAGTTAGTGGGCGGCAGTGTCAAAGCCGTCTCGGACAGCATTTGGGCGTACAGCCTCCGACATCCCGACGGATTCACGATGGATGTCGCCACGATGACGGAGCCCGCGGAGGGCGTTGTCGTGGCATACGCCGCCACGCAGGGATGCAACTCCCGCAAACAGCTCGGCAGGGTGGTGCGCCACGCGCTCCGGCACGACGGTTACGTGGGCGGCTGGCTCGACACCACCGACAGCCTCTACTACTTCGACAGCTCCCGCCTCTTCCCCGAGGACTCCCTTGCCGCCGCCATCCGCTTCGGCATCGAGAACGGACAGATTGCGGTTTTTATCCTGTCGGAAGGGCGCGAGGTGCGACTGGAGAGATGATTGTCGTATCATTACGAATTTCACAAAGGCATTCGCCGTTCTGATTTTTCACAAAATGACAAACAACGAAATAAACTCCCAGCTCTTGCGGTTCTAAAAAAATGTATTTTCGCACATTTGTCTGACTATAACTATAACTTAGACTATAACTTAGACTATAACCATTCACCCACTTCAATAACCAATAACCAATAACCCATAACCACTATGAAAAGGGGCAAACGGACTTGCGAAATACTGAAGGATGTGCGGCGGAAGATCGCACAAGAGAATGACATCCCGTTGGTGGAGCGCGAATGCACCCACGAGGGCGACTGTCGGGGCACATGTCCCTATTGCGAATCGGAGGTGCGCTATCTGGAGCGGGAGCTCTCCAAACGCCGGGCGCTTGGCAAGGCCGTCACCGTGGCGGGCATCGCTGTCTCCACGATGATGATGGGCGCGTGCCACAGTCCGAAAACGCCTGCGACGCCCGCCGGCAGCGAACCCGAGCCTACATCCGTCAACACCCTGTCGCAAGCTACAGAACCATCACCCGAACCATCCCCTGAGCCATCCTCCGAACCGGAAAACGGGCCGACCAGAGGCAACCGACCCGCCCCCGCCCCGAAAGAGGAAATCCTGCAGATCGTGGAAAACGGTCTTTGTGTTTCAACAGATGTACCCGATTTTTGGGAGCTTGACAGTACTGACGTCTATGAGGGGGTTGTGGAAGTCGATGAATACTACGAGGAACAGCCGCTGATGGGTTTAGTTGCGGAAGAAATGCCTGAATTCCCCGGCGGGCAGGATTCTTTGAACGCTTTCTTGTCAAGGGAGATTCAGTATCCCGAAGTGGCGAAGAAGAACGGCATCACGGGCACGGTGTTGGTCGAGTTCTCGGTGGAGGAAGACGGACAGGTGACCAACGCCAAGGTGAAAGTCCCGCTCTTCCCCGAATGCGATAAGGAGGCGGTGCGCGGGGTGATGTCGATGCCGAAGTGGAAACCCGGAAAAAACATGGGAAAGCCGGTGCGCTGCTACTACCAGGTGCCGGTGACGTTCAAGAATTAAGAATTAAGAATAATGAATAATGAATAATGAATAACAAGGACATTGGCTTACTCTAACGACATAATCCTTTTTTCCTAATCCCTGTCCCCTAATTTCCTAATCCCTGTTTCCTCAACCCTGTACGTGAACCGGTCGAAATTCCCGAATCCTATCTTGGAAAGCCGTTCCACACTCCGCTCTCTGTCTTCCTCGGTGTTGAACTCCGGAATTAGCGGCACGCGGAGGATGACGTGCTCGCGGTCGTAATTCGCAGCGAGCCACGCCAGGTTCTCCCATACTTGGGCGTTCGATTTTCCTGTGTATGCCATGTAAATCTCGTCGTTGGCGTCCTTGATGTCGATGATGAAGTCGTTGACAAGCGGTGTGACCATTTGCAGGGATTTCAGCGGCACGTTGAGCGAGGTCTCGAGGGTGATTTTCCAACGGCCGGCGCAGAGGGCGTGGAACTGGCGGATGAACTCCGGACGCAGCAGCGGCTCCCCGCCGCCGAAACAGACCCCGCCGCCTGTGGCCACGAAGTAGAGGTCGTCAATCAGCAATTGCTGGTAGAGGCTTTCCGGCGTGAACTTATGCACGCGGGCATTCGTATCCAAACAGCTGGGATTCAAGCAATAACGACAATGTAACGGACAACCATGGAAGGCTGCTAATGTGGTCACGCCTTCGCCATCCACCCCGATGCGGTGGCGGTTCACCCCGATAAAGGACACTTCGTTTTGAGCCTCTTTGTTAAATCCAGTTTTCTGCATTATCTCGCTGTATCAGTATCTTTTATGTGTTGATTTAGTGTGGTTTTGTATAAAATGGAGGAGGTATGCTCGAATGGTGAAAATGGCTACTTCCAAAACTCCACCCAATTTCTCTCCTTCTCGTTGAACCCGTCCATTTCGCCTTTGTATTTCGGGTTCACGATGTACCATTCGGTGGATTCGAAATATTTCCGTAACGACTTGTCCTTGAATTTGTAGCCGCGATAGGCGAAGGGCAGATTCTTCAGAATTCGGCGTTGCTCGGGGGTGAATTGCGAGACCTTTTCGAAGTATCCAGATATGAAGGCGGTGTCGAGGGAGAAATACTGGGTCTTGAACCCTTTGATGAATTTCTCCTCTTCGGAGGTGGTCTGCTCGTTGTTCCAGTCGCTCCACATACAGATAATGAGGGCGTCCTTCGCCACGTGCAATTCCCCGTCAGGATGGAAGTTCTGCTTGTGGAAGCTGACGCTGCCCTTCTGGATATGGAAAATCACCCCGTTTTTCACGGTATCCCATGTCGGCCAGTCACATTTCATGGCCATTCCGAGCCCGTTGATGGTCCAGTCGGTGGATTTTTCGAAAAATGTCTGTTTGATGCGGAACGACTCACGGTCGCCCATGTTAATATTTAGCGTGAAATCGTCGATTTGGTGGTTGGCCCAGCGGTTGGCCGCCGTCAGGACGTACGGGAAATGGAATTCCTCGCCTACGGAGAAGGAGAGATCGTATTCGTAGGTGTGCTGGACGATGTTCAGTCCGGGACGGAATTTCGCCTTGAAGTGATAGACATAGTCGAAGGGGTAAGCCATGTAATCCCACGATTTCAGGGAGTCTCCGCACTGCTTCTTCGACCAGTCCTTGAACTGTCCATTGGTGTAATAGGGAGGTATAGTGTACTTGTTGTTCTCGTCGTAGGATCCTCTCGTCACGTGCGCAATTTCATAGTGGAGTGGCTGTCCGTTCACCACCACTTTGAAGTTCCGCATGTGTGGGTGGTCGGGGAACAGCGCTATGGGGTCGCGGCCACTGTTGTAAGGCGACTCGGCCTCGAACCCGACCAGCAGTTCTTTCTCGCCCACGGGGTTGAAGAACTCGTAATAGACGGTCACCTCAATGTGGTCGCCCACGCGGTTGAGGGTCAGCACCTCCTTCTGCACGCTGATGTCGGTCTCGGTAATTGGTATCAGCTGGTTGCCGGAAGCGTAGAAGACACCGTCATTGGCGGTGGCGAAAAGTGCTGAAAAACAGAAGAATAGAATAGCTATGGTTCTTTTCATCTTTGTTTTGATTTGGGATTGCAAAGATAAGAAAAACGTCTGACACGCATAAGTCGTTGTATCCATTGACGTTTTTTTAATCAACCCTTGTTGAACATGTCGCTGTGCCATTGTGCGGGATTATTTCGGATGTAATTTGAGATTTTTGTAAATGCGTTCGTGTTTCGGATTATATGTTCGTGATAATTTCGTTGCCATATCGGAAATCCGATTTGTTTTGTCACGGCGGATTTGAATCCCCGTACAATTGCCCCCAACGTTTTTGACGGTGACCGTAGGGGCGTATCGCATACGCCCCTATCTTTTACGTCGCATACGCCGTTGTCGGTTGTATCGTATACGCCGTTGTCGGTTGTATCGCATACGCCGTTGTCGGTTGTATCGCATACGCCCCTGTCTTTTGCGTCGCATACGCCGTTGTTGATTGTATCGCATACGCCGTTGTCGGTTGTATCGCATACGCCGTTGTCGGATGTTAGGCCGTTGTTGGGTGTATTTGATTGGGGCGTATGCATTTGGGGCGTATGCGATACGCCCCTACGGGGGGATTGTGTGATTGTTTTCATTTTTTTTTAATTTTGTTTTAACAACGCAAAAATACATTTTTTTCTAATTATATACGCATTCTCCTCCGGAAAAATTTTTTTCTCAACGAATGCAATATATAACTAATTTTTTCGTTGTGTGATTAAAAAATAAATTATATCTTTGCCGCGTCGATTTCAATGTAGAATGATGAATGT
>JAFRUI010000017.1 GCA_017438945.1 Bacteroidales bacterium | reverse complement strand
GTCAGCAATATGAGCGTATGGCAGCTGTTCAACATCCTCACAGCCTTCGCCACCCACAACCAGCTGTGGCCCGCGCACGACACGCGCCGCTCGGAACTGATGGCTCAGAGCGTGGAGCTGCTCAACCAGAAGCGCGACATCAAGACGTACCAGAATATTTATGGGTGAGTGGTGAGCGCGTGAATCTATGCCATGGAATGGCACAGACCCGCGCTATCTTTGACGCATCATTCAATCACCAACAGTTGCGCCCGACACGTATCAGGGAAAAAGTTATGAGTAAAGTTTTTAGAATCACCCCAAAGACAATCAAAAGAGTGAACAACACCGTGTTGACCCCAGAAATGGAGATTATTGTCACGACGGAACATCACACTCAAGATCCGTTCAGCAACGGAGCCAAAGAAATCATCGCTATGTATATGGATAGATATGGTTTTGATTACAAACGGGCTAACGCCACAAAAGCGTGGTTTAACTACGAACGATTGGACTAAAAAACAATTAAGGAACATCGCGGGAAAGGAAGTCTTTGGGATGAGTTAAAGGACATGTCCAAAAACCACCAAAACATCCAAGAGGAGTAGTATAATAAAAAGAGAAAGTACCCTCGACATCCTCATCGGCAGACTGATGAGTTATGAGGAGTGACTGAAACTAAAAGACTTTTTTCCGTTTGTTCCCCGAAAATCACTATTTTTGCGGAACAAAAAATCATGCATTATGCTCACCTACATCTCCAACACCGACCACTACAACCTCGTCCTCTCCCGCGTGGCTTCCGTCAGGAAGTCGCTGTGGATTGGCACCGCCGACATCAAAGACCTCCACGTGAAAGTCGGGGACGGCACGCTGCCGTTCCTCGCCGTGCTGGCGCAGCTGGTGCGCAAGGGCGTGGAGGTACGCCTCATCCACGCCAAGGAGCCGGGACCGGCCTTCCGCGAGGACTTCGACAAGTACCCGTCGTTGGCGAAAGGATTGGAGCGGGTGCTCTGTCCGCGGGTCCACTTCAAGATGCTGGTCTTCGACGGCAGCGCGGTCTATTTCGGCAGTGCCAACCTCACCGGCGCAGGCATCGGGATGAAGGGGGCCAACACCCGCAACTTCGAGGCGGGCCTCCTCACCGACGAACCCGAGCTGGTGCAACAGGCGATGCAGCAGTTCGACGAGGTCTGGATGGGACTGCACTGCGCGAAATGCCTGCGGCGGAAGTACTGCGGGGACCCGATTGCGTAATGGTACCGCTATGCCACACTCTTGCACACCTGTGTGTTATCTTTGCTGCCGTGTCTGCGAGTAGCAAAATCCTATATGACAGGCCGGCAAACACTATTTTTGCAAAAAAATTCAAGAGTATGACAATCGATAAAAACCAACGCGTCCTGGCTCAACTGTCCGCCCTCTACCAGCCCGGCACGCTCAACCTCATCGGCGGACGACCCGGGATGGGCAAGACCACCCTCGCATTCCAACTTGCGACGGAAACCCACCTGCCCACCGCCTATTTCTCGCTCAAAATGAAAAGCGACCAGCTACTGCTGCGCCACGCATCCGCCCAATGCCCTGAATGGATCCACCTTGACGACACGGCAACTTTGACCGTGGAATCAATCCGGGAGAAGGTGCGCCAACTGCGGGAAACATACGACATCCGCTGGGTGATCATCGACTACCTACAACTGGTGAGTTCCTCGCAGCTGTACTCTAACCGTGAGGATGAAATCGCCCATATCATCGAAGAGCTGAAGGCGATGGCCGTGGAACTGCAGGTGGCGGTCATCGCGCTCACGCAGCTGATGCGCACAGTGATGCTACACGACGACTATCGCCCCATCCTGCAAGACGTGCACGATTGGGAGCGCATCGGACAATGGGTGGATGACGTGCGTCTGCTCCACTGCGACGATTATTACAACATCAGGGACGGCAAACGGGACACACTGGAGTTACTGGCGACAGAATGCCAGAACGGAGATGTTGGAAACCTTCAACTGACTTGTTTTATGCGGAGCACTGCGTTGAATATGAAACTTAACATACAGAGAATAACGGACTTGGATCTGCTTCGCACCAAGCTTTCCGACACCGAGGATGAAATCCTCCGCGTGGCCAAGCCCTTCGACGGCGACCTGGACTGGGACACCCCCACAGGCAAGGTGCTCGACCGACTGTTGGAAGAGCGCGCCTGCATCCTCAACCGGATGTTCGAACTGCACTGCACCGAGGCCGAAGTGCGCCGTTTCGAGCACGTGAACGAGGCGTTGCTGAAGATGATGAATCGCTTTCACGAAGAGCAACAACAACTTAATCGACAGCTGGATATGCTTCCCGACATCGGCGAGCACAGCGCCAACCGTTTTCATCTTACCGGGGAAATCAACTATTGTCACGACTTTGAAGACCCAAAGCTCTTCCCGATGGAGGAGGATGCGTTCTACGGATCGCACTGGAACGAGATGCTGTGGGTGGTGTCGTCGCTCTCGCGGATGGATGCGCACACAATCCACAACGGCGAGTCCAACAAACTCGACGACGGCCAGACCTGGGCGGAAGGTTCGCTACGCATCCCGCATTTCGAGCACATCTGCGTCTGCTACCTCGTCCACGCCCTCTGCACGCACCTGCGCTACAGCATCCCCGACCTCCTGCGGATGACCACCTACACCTGCGAACGCTCGATGTGGGAGATGTCTGAAGCTGAGATATAAAGGCTGCGGGATGCCATGCAGCAGTTCAACGAAATGTGGATGTGACTGCACTACGATTTTTCCTATCTTTGCCGCCGTTTTTTAATTCTTGAATGTAATATCTAAGACCCTTTATTCACTAATCACTATTCACCAACCACAATGACCGACTTTGCCGCCATAGATTTCGAGACCGCTAACGGACAGCGCAGCAGCGTCTGCAGCGTGGGCGTGGTGGTGGTGCGCGGTGGCGTCATCACCGACACGTTCTACTCGCTTATCCATCCAGAGCCGGACTACTACGCCTGGTTCTGTCAGCAGGTACACGGACTCTCGCACGAAGACACCGACAACGCGCCCGTCTTCCCTGTCGTGTGGCGGCAGATCGAACCGCTGATCGAAGGGTTGCCACTGGTGGCGCACAACAGCCCCTTTGACGAGAGCTGCCTCAGGGCCGTGTTCCGCGTCTATCAGATGGACTACCCCGACTACCAGTTCCTTTGCACCTGCCGAGCTTCGCGCCGCCACTTCGGACGCCGTCTGCCCAACCACCAGCTGCACACCGTAGCCGAGGCTTGCGGCTGCCCGATGACCAACCACCACCACGCATTGGCCGACGCGGAGTCGTGTGCAAAAATCGCAATGCGGCTGCTGTAGGGACGTCCAAAAAAACATATCTTTGCCGAATGAAAAAAGAGTTTATCCTATTTTGCATCATCGCCCTCACACTAACCGTCGCGTCCCGCGCCCAGACCGTCTATCAGAAGGACAAATGGGGCGCGAAGCTGTACTATATGCAGGAGAACGCCATCCGGATGAAGGACCGCTGGGGCGAGCAGCTGCTGTGGTACGATGCCGCCTCGCAGCAGGTGCGGCTGAAAGACCGCTGGGGACAACCCTTGATCTACATGGACGGACAGACCGTGCGGCTGAAGGACCGTTGGGGCGACCCCCTACTCTACTTCGACGGGCTGACCATCCGGCAGAAAGACCGCTGGGGCACACCACTTTACTACCTCGACGGACAAACCCTAAGGCACAAAGACCGCTGGGGCGCACCGGTCTATTACTTCGATTTCATCCCCGACAGGTGGCAAATTGCGTGCCTGATACTCATGTGATTGATTTTTGCAGTGGCATCAATTTTGTAAATTATTGACACATAGGAGAGCAGGTTGTTTTCTGTATTAAAAACATTACTTTTTGTAACTTATACTTGCTTTTTGTCAAGAATTGTGTATTTTTGCAGCGTCGATTTATTTATTAATCATCTTAAAAATTCAAGGTTATGAAAAACACAAAATTCTTGTTACCAAGCGGTTACAAAAAAGCAGGTTGGTGGATATTCGGTGTCTCTGTTGTACTGATTATCATCCATTCCATCTTCCAAAGTCAATGCGACTTCAGCCTCAACAACATCCGCGAACTTTTCGGGATGGAACATCTGGAAGGCAAGGGGGACTTATTCTCCGGCTTTCTTTCTTCCTCTTTCGGCCCGAACGACGACCTTCTGCTGACATTTATCGGCATTTTGCTTATTGTGGCCGGCATTTTCATCGGTTTCTCCCGCAATAAGGAAGACGACGAGTTCATCGAGCAGCTCCGGTATGAGTCGCTGATCCTGTCACTGTACATCAACAGCGGAATCATGCTGTTATGTCTGATTTTCGTATGGGGTCTTCCTTTCCTGTGGGTGATGATGATCAACATTTTCTCCATCCTATATGTCTTCATCCTTTGTTTTTACCTTCGTCTGTACCTTAACAAACGTTCCATGCGCTATGAAAAACAGGATTAAAGTGGCACGCGCCGAGGTAAACATCACCCAAGGCGAACTGGCGGAAAAGATCGGCGTGACCCGCCAAGCGGTGAACTCCATCGAATTAGGTAAATATGTCCCCAGCACCCTCTTGGCACTGAAGATGGCGCGGTATTTCGGAAAAACAGTGGAGGAACTGTTTATGCTGGAGGAGGGGGATTAGTGTATAATACCATCATCTTATAACTATTAAGCAAAAGAATGCGCCGATCCACAAAATCGGCGCGTTATCGATACACTATAAAAAAATTGCGCCATCTATCATTGAAATATTAAAAAAGTGTATTTTTGCAAGTGGCTATTTTAGCAACGAGAAATTAAAAAAATGGCAACGAAAAACGTACATAGTATGGAAGATTTAGAAAAAATCAAAGAGCAAAAAGAACAGGAGGCTGCGTCATTATACGAAATGATGGGCGTTTCTTCAACCGACCCTGTTTTAAACAGCCACGAAGAACCAGACTATGTCAAACCTATTACTATTATTTTATCTCACAACTCTCATCCTTTGTTTTAAATACTATGCCAAGTTGGAATCAGATTCTTCAAGACATTGTTGACAAATCAAATACTATTGACAGCACTCGCAGAAAGTACATCAAAGAATTGAGCGACTATACGGGTCGCAATACCATTGTGTATTATTCTGCTTTTTTACAGAAATCCGCCTTGGCAAAACAAGGTGTTGATTTTGGCATAAATGACGCCGACAAAAACGGATTTATGGCAGCTATATGCGGGATGGACAAATCCAAAGGACTGGATTTAGTCCTTCACACCCCTGGCGGTCTTTTATCGGCTGCCGAATCTATCGTTATATATCTGAAATCAGTTTTCGGGAATAATATTCGGGCGATAGTGCCGCAGATTGCGATGTCGGCTGGAACTATGATGGCACTGTCAACAAAGGAGATTGTGATGGGTAAACACTCGAACCTTGGGCCGATAGATCCTCAGTTGAACGGGCTTGCGGCCCATGCAATCATCGAAGAATTTGACACGGCTAGGAAAGAAATATTGAATAATCCCCAATCTGCACATCTTTGGCGACCTATTTTAGAGAAATATCATCCCACATACATTGGAGAATGCGCCAAATCAATCACATGGGCAAACACTATAGTAGTAAATTGGCTGAAAGACAATATGTTTTCGGCTTCTGCGGAATCAGAAAAGAAGGCAAAGAAGGTGGTATCAGAATTAGGTAGTCACTCCCTGACATTTTCGCACAGTCGCCACATCCACTCAAATGACTTGAAAAACCTTGAAATCAACGTTTTTGATTTAGAAACTGATCCAAAGCTACAAGATCTTGTTTTAAGTGTGCATCATTCTTCAATCATAACTATGACACAAACAAAAACAATAAAAATCATTGAAAATCAGGACGGGAAAGCGTTTATTCAGTTGTCAAATTAGGGTAAAACCGTCACACCCCCGTCCGAATCTTACTCCTATCCTCCCCTTCAACCTTTCCTGCACCGGCCTTCTTGTAGGCGTTGAAGTTGTAGCTCACGCCCAACCAGAACATCCGGCTCTTGCCGTGCAACATATTGTCTAACTGATAGTACTGGTTGTCGGCGAAGATCTCCCACTTGCGGGTGTTGAAGACGTCCGTGAGCTGCGCAGACACCGTGAGCGCGCCCTTCAGGAACTTCTGGCTGATGCCGATGTTCAGGTAGTGCGAGAGGCGAGTGGTGAACTGCGGGTAGTACTGCGGTGTGTTCAGGAAATATTGCAGACTGATGTTCATCCCCTTGATTGGGCGGAAATCGAGACGGAGGTTGCTGTTGTTGACCCAGCCGCTGTTCGAGATGTCCCATTCCCCGATGTTGCCCACCGAGCGGAGGTAGTAGGTGTTTGTGCCGAGCGTCGCCGTCATCCACTTCCACGGGTCGGCTTTCACGCTCAGGTCTAATCCCGCATTGGTCTGCGAGGTGGCGTTGATGTAGGTCATCAGCAGAATGTCGCCCTCGAAACGGGCCACCTGCGTGATGTAGTTGTGGATGTAGTTGCCGTAAACGCCCACATTCACAGCCCATTTCGGCACCTTGAACTGGTAGAGCACCTCCGCGTTGTCGGCGGTTTCGGGTTGGAGGTGCATGTTGCCCTGCTCGAAGTTGTGCGGGTCGATCATGCTCATGTAGGGGTTGAGCTGCGGATACGTGGGCCGCGTGATGCGCCGCGAATAAGCCAGCGACAGACTGTGCTTCTTGGAAATCTTGTACTTGAACGACAACGACGGACCAAGGAAAAAATGCTGCGACCACTCGTCCAACAGCTCTTTCTCACTATGCAAATGCGTATGGCTGTATTCGGCACGGAGACCGGCATTCCAGGTGAACCGGTCGCGCCACTCCGTAGAGGTGAACTGCACGTAGGCGGCGGGCACGTACTCCCTGTGTAGCAGGTCGTTACTAAACTGATGGGAGTAGTCCCAACCGAGACTGTCGCGCACGAAGAAGTTGTGATAAATGTCGTTCTGGCGGTAGGAGAACTTCACGCCCGCATCCCAAAATCCGTATTTCTCGATGAATTTCCAGTCCGTCTGCGCGGAGGTGAGCAGCGGACTTCCGCCCGACACCGACTTGCTGACCGAATCGCCCTCCAAGAAGTAGTACGACGGGCGGTGGCCCCAGATTTTGGAGACGTTCGCCTTGACGGAGAAGGTGAGCTTCCCGGGACGGATGGCGTGCCAGTAGGCGAAGGTACCGTCGAGGTTCTCTCGGTTCCAGGTCACATCGCTGCGGCGGTTCTCATGCGTCAGGATGCCGCTGTGGAGCCAGTCGTTGGAGAGATCTTGCACGGTGTTGAAGCGGGGCAGGATGAGCCGGAAATCAGCATCGATCTTGTTCCGCATATCGGGCTTGATAGTGAATCCAAGGGCGATGTTGTTGTTGAAGACCGTCCGCAGGGCGTGGATCTGCTGGCTGAGGCTGTCTCCTGTAGTGCGGTAGTAGCGGTAGAGGTAGCCGTCGTTGATGTCGTCCTCGTATTTTACCTGGTAGTTGAAGCGCAGGGCGAACTTGTTGCGGGTGTAGTTCAGCGCGAGGCTGCCGTTGGTGAAGTGGTTGAAGCCGTAGTTGACCGCCGCCATCCCGCTGAGGCCTTTCTTCCCGTCTTTCTTGGTGACGATGTTGATGATGCCGCCCGTGCCCTCGGCGTCGTAGCTGGCACTCGGATTCGTGATGATGTCGATGCTCGCCACGTTGGAGGAGGGTATCGCGTTGATGGAACCGAGGTTGGTGGGCACCCCGTCAAGGAGCAGCAGCACATTGCCGTTGCCGCGGATGGAGACGTTGCCGTCGGGGTCAACAGTCACAGAGGACTGCTGGCGCAGAAGGTCGGCAACAGTGCCACCCATAAAGACCGTCGCATCCACAGGTGCTATCGTAGTATGAGCAGCTGTAACATGGTCTTGTTCACCAGCTTGCGAAGAGATATTCACTTCGTCCAACATCTGAGAGGTAGCCTCCATCATAATCTTTCCCAATGAAAGTGTTGAATCATCGGCCATAATTTCAAACTGTTTAGTTTTGTACCCCACGAACACTATCGTGAGAAGATAGGGCTCCTTTGATCGGGGAATTATCAGCCCAAATGTACCGTCCTGATACGTCAATGTGCCATTCGCCACCGTGTCATGCTGCGAGACATAGACAGAGGCATACTGCAAAGGACGGTCATTCTCCTCCACAACGGTGCCCCACACTGAGCACGGATGCTTTTGCGCAAAGGCGGACAGGCTGAGTATCAGCAGAATAACAGCGAGAAAGAGTGGGTGTTTGGGCATAAGAATCGAGATTAATAAGGTGTTGCAAAAGTACACAATTTTGAGAAAGAAGGAGGTTTCTCCGAACGGCCTCGTGCCGAAGGCACGAAATCCTAATAACCCCATACAAGCGGAACGAAGTGGAGCGTAGTGTGGGGTAGCAGGTGCGATGCGCGGACATGCGTGCTGGAGGCACGCTATTTCACAGTGATAGTAGCGTGTCTCCGACACGCAGCCTCCCTCACGCGCACGTTCACCCCACACGGCACTCACTTTGTTCGTTTCATGTGGGGTTACTAAGATGGCGTGCATCCTGCACGCTTTGGAAAAGTCAATAGTACAAGTTTTCGTAAGTGTTCACTCCTCCGGATACCGATTGTAATATGCATTCTCATATTCCCAATGCAACGAGCGGGCAAAATCGTGGCCTTCTTTGGCATTCCCAAGAACAAAAATCGGATCCACCTGCTGTGCATCTTCATCCTTTATCCACAAATAGAACTCGTAATGGTCAGAAAGATAATGGGTAAGCGTGTCTTTCTGTTTCAGACTGTCTATCACAAAATAGATTCTGTCATAGTTGTCCACCAAATCTTGAACCGTGTTAAGTTGCAAGCCTGTATAGTTTTCCAAATCCTTTTTGCTGAATCCTGGCCCAACACCTCCATTGGAATCATAAAAAGTAAACGAATAATTGCCTATCTGTTCAAGTGAGTGCCATTTCAGTCCATCGGTTGAATCTTTTGAATCCTTCCACATATCATATATGACCATTCCGCCCTTGCCTTTGATATTGATTGCTGCGGAAATTTCCTCCAAGGTGATGTCCCTGTGTCCCCACATATTAAGTACCGTAACCCCTTCCATAGCATTCAACTGTTTCCCTATCTTACGCAGCTCTTTTTGATAGAAAGTACCATCGTATATTGCAAACGCAACGAAAGCGAACGAGATTGACGCACAAAGGGAAATCGCCACCCACATCAGGATTTTCAGGAAAATTCTCATATCGTATAGTTAACTGAACGGGTTCAGTAACGCAATTTCGGGATTATTTATTGCCTAAAGTAAATGTTAGAGGGGAATGGAAAAATTCCATCACATAGTCATTTGCTAAAAAAGCGTATCTTTGCCGCGTTAATAAAAAAGTAGAAAACAATATGGAATACAGCATCATCATAGAGAAAAACCCAACAACAGGTGTCTATGTCGGACAATGTTCACAGCTCCCCGAAGCGATGAGCCAAGGAAACACTTTGGATGAACTCATGTCCAACATGAAAGAAGCCATTGAGCTGGCCGTTGAGTGCCAACAGGAATAACTGCAAGCAGTTGGGGATTCCGCTTGTAGGAAACAATTAACAAAACACTATTCCGCCCCCATCTCCACCGCGAATTGATAATCGGCCTCGTTCACCGTATATTCCACCACATATTCGTTACGGTGCTTCTTGCTGGTGTTCTCCAAAACGATCCAAAACTGCTTCAGGGCTGGTATTGTGCCGTCCCTGCCGGGACGAGGGAATCCGCGGGAACATCCGTTTCTACCGAGCGGTCGCCCCTACCGGGGCTATTCGGGAATCGTACCGATGTCCCCTATCCGTAACATGCATCGCAATGTCCCGACAGGGACAAAAGCTCGATAGAAGGGGGGCTTGGGGGTTGCCGTCAGACCGCGGGAGGGGTCAAAGCCCAAAAACAAGATGTAAGTCGGTTGATTTTTTTGTACCTTTGCCGCCAAATTCAAGACGAATGGCAGAAAACAGACCCACCCCGCAGGAGCGCATTGACCGCCTCATACAGGAAATCAACCGGCACAACTACCAGTATTACATGCTGGACAACCCCACGATTTCGGACTACGACTTCGACCAGCTGTTGCAGCAACTCATTGACCTTGAAGCCGCTTATCCAGAACTGCGCCGTCCCGACAGCCCCACACAACGTGTGGGTGGCGAGGTGACGAAACACTTCCAAAGCGCGGCGCACCTCCACCCGATGCAGTCGTTGGGCAACACCTACTCGCAGGAGGACCTCAGCGAGTTCGACCGCCGCGTGCGCGAACTCCTCGCCACCACCCCCGAGTACGTCTGCGAGCTCAAATATGACGGCGTGGCCATCAGTCTGATTTATGAAAACGGCGTGTTAGTGCGTGCGGTGACCCGCGGCGACGGCACCCGCGGCGACGTGGTGACCGCCAATGTGCGCACCATCCGCACCATTCCGCTACAGTTGCAGGGCGACTTCCCGCCGCTCATCGAGGTGCGCGGCGAGATCATCATGCCGTTCAGCAGCTTCGAGCAGCTCAATACCGAGCGCGAGGAGATCGGGGAAGCCCCCTTTGCCAACCCGCGCAACGCCGCCTCCGGAAGTCTCAAACTGCAGGATTCCGCTGAAGTAGCCAAACGCGGACTTGACTTCAAACTTTACTTTGGATTAGGTGAGCAACTTCCTGAGAATAACCATTTTGACAGATTGATGAAGCTTCATGAGTGGGGGTTCCGCAAACCCGACGTGATGGAAAAAGTGGCGGATTTACAAGGAGTTTACGACTTCCTGCACACGTGGGACGAGAAGCGCAAAACGCTCCCCTACCCGATTGACGGCGTTGTCATCAAGGTCAACGACTTCGAGCAGCAACGCCAGGTGGGCGCCACGGCCAAGAGTCCGCGCTGGGCCATCGCCTACAAGTTCAAGGCCGAGCGGGTCTCCACGAAACTGCTAAGCGTTGATTTCCAGGTGGGCAGGACCGGTATTATCACGCCGGTGGCGAACCTCAGCCCCGTCTCTTTGGCAGGGACGGTCGTGAAGCGCGCCACCCTCAACAACCGCGACTTCATGGCGGAGATGGACATCCGCGAGGGCGACAGTCTCTTCGTGGAGAAGGGCGGCGAAATCATCCCCAAAATCGTGGGAGTTGATACCGACAAACGGCTCCCCGACGCACAACGGGTGACTTTCATCACGCACTGCCCCGTCTGCGGCACCGAGCTGCAACAGGCCGATGGCGAGGCGGGTGTCTTCTGTCCCAACGCCGACCACTGCGCTCCACAGATCAAAGGCCGGCTGGAACACTTCATCGCCCGCAAGGCAATGAACATCGACTCCCTCGGCGAAGGCAAAATCGACATGCTCTTCGCCAACGGGTTGGTGAAAAACAGCGCAGACCTATATTCGCTAACGTACGAACAACTCTTTGGTCTGGAGAAAGTTATCGAAGACGATAATGGCAAAACGAAGACAATCTCCTTCCGCGAGAAGACCGTGCAGAACATCCTGTCGGGCATTGAGGCTTCGAAGCAGGTACCGTTCGAGCGCGTGCTCTTCGCCTTGGGCATCCGTTTCGTGGGCGAGGTGACGGCCAAGAAACTTGCACGCCATTTCGAGACGATGGATGCCGTGGCAAACGCCCCGAAGGAGGAACTGATGACCGTTGAGGACGTGGGCGAGCGCGTGGCCGACAGCATCATCGACTATTTCAACAACACCGAAAATCTGGAAATCCTCATGCGCCTGCGCGAAGCCGGACTACAGTTCGAAATCGACAAAGAGCAGCAGCAGCCTGTTTCACAAAAACTTGCAGGCCAAAGCATCGTGGTGAGCGGCGTCTTCTCGATGCCCCGCGATGCTATCAAGGAGCTCGTCGAGCAGAACGGCGGCAAGAACGTCTCCTCCATCTCGAAAAACACCTCCTTCGTCCTCGCCGGCGAGAAAATGGGGCCGGAGAAGCGGAAGAAGGCGGAAACGTTGGGGATTCCGATTGTGTCGGAGGAGGAGTTCTGGACGATGATACGATGAGGCGATGAATGGACAATGAAAACGGGTACCGACGGTGTTGTTGATACCCATTTTAGTTTCAAGTTTCAGGTTTCAGGTATCAAGTAACTGGTTGTCATAGTTGGCTCCATAACTACCGCACCACCGTCACACTGCCTTTCACCGTCTTCGCCTTCTCCCCGCGGCTCTTGTAATGGACCACCACGGCATACACACCGTCCATCGCTTTGGATCCGTCCCAGCCGAAAGTCTTCTCCTCCGTTTGGAACACCAGCGTGCCCCAACGGTTATAGATCTCCATCCGGTACTCCTCGATTTCGTCGGGGTAGCTGAAAACCGGCAGGAAGACCGGGTTCTTGCCGTCGTCATTCGGCGTGAACGCGTTGGGCAGGTACAGCTCCTGCGCACAGTGCTCGTAATCCACGTTCACCGCGTCCCAGTGGCTGAAGCACCTGTTGCTCACCTCCACGCTGTAGGTGCCCGGCCCGCGCACGAGGTAAGTGGGTTGTGTGCTCCCGTCCTGCCACAGGTAGTCACAATAGGGTGTTTCTGTGCCAAGGGTCAGGGTCTTGCCCTCGCACAGCAGCGTGTCCGGACCGAGGTTGACCGTGAAGTCGTTCAGGTAGCCGATATTGATCGTGTCGCTCGCCCCGAGGCATTGGTCCGTGATGACCACCCAGTAGTCGCCGTCCTGATAGACCGTGTAGGTGGTGTTCGTGCTCGCGTCCTGCCAGTAGTACTGCGCGGGGTGCTGCTGCGTGGCGTCCAGCAGCAGCGTGGCCAGCTCGCACAGGACGCTGTCGTTGCCGAAATCCACAGCGGACTGCCCGTAGAGGCTCACGTGGAAGCTGTCGCTCTCGGCGCGGCACCCGATGTTGGTGACGCTCACCTGGAACGTCCCCGCGGAATCCACCGTGATGGAGGGCGTGGTCGCGCCGTTGCTCC
>JAFRUI010000016.1 GCA_017438945.1 Bacteroidales bacterium | reverse complement strand
AGGAATCCCAGCAGCAGATAGGGGCTCATGGCGTTGAGCACAGACAGAAACGCATTGCAAAATTCTCCCGCAGTCATTTTATTGTCAAAGGGTTAGACGAATTTATACCAATTCTTGTTTTTCTGGCAAAGATACTTATTTTTCTGAAGTGACAAAGTTCAAAATCAGGCATTCGAAGATCGACTCTTCACTCCCATCCGCGCCAGCATCTTGATGCCATACACCGGCCAGTAGGGCACCTTTTCAATACCCGTGCGCACCCGCGGGATGTCCAGCAGCAGGAACGCCATCGTCATGAAGCCCGCCGCCCAGATGATCTGTCCGAAAATCTGCTTCAGCGTCACCGACATCATCGAATGGAGGTAGTAGCCGTTCATGAACCCGTTCATGTCGAACTGCTGCATGTCCACGCCCGTCAACGTCAGGTACGAGCCGTATCGCGACATGTTGTCGGCCATAAAGTGCTGGAACAGCGAGGTGTAGAGTCCGTAGCCCGAGGCACCGGCGAGGTACATGTGGATGACGTTGAAGATGAACAGTGCCATAAAGAAGTGCTCCAGCTCGTGTACCGACTCGTGGAGCGACCACATCAGTGACACCGCAAGCACCGCGTAGGCGCACCCCCGGAACACCAACGCCCACCGGTAGGCCGTGATGGGCACGTTGAGGTCCATTAGGAAGTACATCCGTATCGCATATACCGTGATGCAGCCGAAGCCGATGGCAAAAAGTTTCCATACTTTCCACTTCCTGTGTCCGAGCCAGAAAAGCGTGATGACCACGCCGGCATACACGCCCGGCAATGACCACAGGCACAATCCCGTCTTGGTGTGCTCCTCCAACCCGCGCACCTCGCTCCAGTAAATCTCCTCCAACGTGTGCTCCGCGCCGAGCAGCAATTCCGCCACCACGGTGACTAACAAGATGGCCACCACGTTCTTATAACGGAAGATCTCCAACGAGATGTACGGTTTCTCGACCGTCTTGAGACGATAGAGGATGAACGCCAGCAGGATGAGCGCGAGGGCGACAATCCAGCGCAGGCGTGGTGACCGGAACCACATCAGGTAGTCGCCATAGACGAGGAAGTAGCTGACCATCAGCATCAGCACGCTCATCAGCAGCCCGGTGGTGATGTCGATGCCCTTGAGCGGCATCCGCTGCGGCATCGGACAGAAGGGCTTGCAAAGGGTGAGCTGCACGAGGATGACGAAGCACATCGTGCCGATGGTGAGCACGTGCATCATCTGCCAGGGGAGGTGGAAGGCGACTACCGCCGCGAGCCACGCGCTGCCCGTGATGGCGGTGAGCAAGACGATGTGCAGCACGGGGAAGAAGACTCCGAAATCGCGCGGCGGCGTGATCCACAGCTGAATGTTGCTCATACACTCGAAAGTACCCTGTATCTTTGCGATGCCCGCAATGAAGCAGACGGGCAGGAGAATGGCCATATTGGAGGTGCTCGTCGTGATGAAATTGCAGATTCCGATTACCGCCGCCGCGCCGCAGAGCAGCTGCTGGTTGGTGAAGCGGAACTTCATCCGGAAGAGCATCGGGAACCAGACCGCCATACCCGCCAGGCCGGTGTAGAGCAGCATCAGCAGGTCTTCGATCATCAGATTGGTGGTGCCGCGCACCGCCTCCAACGCACCGAGATAGACCCCGCCGGAGAACTGGATGCACATCACCTGCACAAGGTAAATCCACGGCTGGATGCGCCGCGGCACGAATGCCCGGAACATGGGCATCATGAAAGGGTGAGACGACTGTTGCATAGCCGGTTAGTATTTCACCTCACACTCCACACTGTAGCCCGCCTTGAGCTTTTTCAGATCCTCCGCGCTGTTCTCGTCAAGGGCGATGCGGACGGTGAGCCGCTGCTCCACCTTGACGAAGTTGCCGGTGGCGTTATCGACGGGCAGCAGCGAAAAAGCGCTGCCGGTGGCATCGGAGAGACGCTCTACACGGCCTTTGTATTTGAGGTCGGGAATGGCATCCACCACGATGTTGACCTCCGCACCGTCCTTGATATGAGGCAATTGGCTTTCGCGATAGTTGGCCTCCACCCATTTCTGGTTCTCATCGACGATGCTGACGAGCGTCTGCCCCGGGTTGACCAGCTCGCCGACGTTGATGTCGCGCGCGCCGACCACACCCGAGTGGGTGGCGATGATGTAGCAGTATGACAGGTTGAGCTCGGCCAACTCGACGGCCGCCTGCGCCAACTTCACCGCCGCTTCGGAGGCGGAACGGCCGTAGCCCTGTTCTTCGGCCACATTCTGCTGCATATCGATGGTATGGCAGATCTGCTCGTAGCGGGCTTTAGCGGCGAGGTAGGCGGTGTGATTCTGGTCGTACTGGTGCTGCGAAACCCCGCCGGTGTGCAGCAACTGTTCGTAGCGATAGTCGTCGCGCTGGAGGTTCTCCATATTCACACGGGCCTCCTCACGCAGCGACTGTGTGGCGTTGACGTTGCTCGCGGCGCTGAGCACGGACGAGCCCGCCTGCTTGCTCTGCTGTTCGGCACGGGCGAGGTCGCTGCGGGCTTGCGCGAGACGGAGTTTGTACTCGCTGTCCTCCAGGATGACGAGCGTGTCGCCCTCGTTCACGTGCTGGTATGCCTCGAAGCGGATTTCGCGGATGAATCCTTGCACGCGGGTGTTCTGCGGGGCGATGTACTGGCACACGCGGGCGTTGTCGGTGTATTCCACGTGCCCGAAATGGGTGAATTGAAGCACCACGTAAACGATTCCCGCTATCAAAAGCAGGATGATCACAGCATTGTAGATGTAGGAACGGAGTTTTGTCTTTTCCATAAAGCAGTCCTATAATTTGTTAATAATCAGTGGAATATTATAGGGCTACCCCTCGCCTTTACCAAGGCTCAAAAACGGCGGCAAAAGTACGATTTTTTTCGTTTTGAACGTCCAACGCAGTCGGCGACTTATACTTCTGTGAGCAGAAATCCCATATAGGAGGGAAGAGTGAGCATCTGCCCATCACGTCCAATGTTATAATTGCCCAACTTGATAGCATCCATGACGAGATAGACTTCCGGATGTTTCAATATGGTTTTGGTGCTTTTCACATTCCCCGACGACGCTTTCACTTCCAACAATGTGCATTTCCCTTTATACCGGATGACAAAATCCACTTCCAACCCCGAATCTTTATGAAAATAGTAGAGTTTTCTGCCCATTTTGGACAATATGTCTGCCATAAGATTCTCATAGATGGCCCCTTTGTAACCCAACAAGTTCCCTTTCAGCACATCTGCTTGGGTTCCATATTCCAGCATAGACAAAAACAGACCAGTGTCCTGCATATACACCTTAAAGACATCCTCCTTGGCGTTTCCGTCCAAGGGAAGTTCTGTAACAGACAGATTATAGCAGCGTTTTGCAATTCCGGCATCCTCTATCCATTGCAAACTTTCATAGTATTGGGCTGCCCGACCACCCTTCTTTATCACAGAATATTGAAATTTCTTGTTTTTCTTGCTCAGTTGTTTGGGGATGGATTCGAAACATTCCCGAATACGGTTTTTGAAAGAATCATCCGCATACTTGACCATATCATCCTTATATTCGTCAATAATACCGCGTTGAACATCAACCACTTGTGATATGTCGTGCGTGGAAATGAACGTGTTTACCGCCTCGGGCATTCCTCCCACGACCGCATATTGCCTGAGTAGATCGCTCATTCTTTTATGTATGGCCGCTGTCACTGGTGTTTCTGTTTCAAAATGCTTTTTCAACAAGGCGATAATTTCTTCATTTATCCCGTTTGCCCATAAAAATTCTTCAAAATCAAGAGGAAACATCTCCACGATGGTCTCATAACCGACAGGAACAGACGAACCCTTGTCCTTCTCTTTCCTCTTGTTTTTGCTCCCATAACCTTTAACTCCCAATAACGACCCTGTACAAATGACATCATAGCGGCCGTCCATTTTGAAATATTTCAATGAAGTCCTCGCTTCCGGACAATCCTGAAGTTCATCAAAAATCAGGCAAGTCTCGTTAGGGATAAACTTCGCATTTTCAATTATGGCAGACAAGTTCATAATGATGGTGTCCACTGTTTTGGCACCATAAAAGGCCTCCTTGAAATCAGGATTCTCCACAAAATCCACATATACAAAATGGTTGTAGTGCGCCTTCACGAACTGTTGAACGGAGTATGTTTTACCACATTGCCTTACACCTTTGATTACCAAAGGTTTATGATTGCTATTCCTTTTCCATTCTTCCAAATAGGATTCAATCTTTCTTCTTAACATGACATTTTTTCAAATGAGTTTTGACGGCAAAGATACACTTTTTCAAGGGACTTTTTGTTAATACAATACACTTTTTCAAGGGATATTTATATATGTATCTGATAGCGTGCAGGTTGTTCTATTCCGTATTGGCGAAAAATAGTCTTTTTTTGCAAATTATCGGCTCGCCCTGCGCCGATAATCTGTATTTTGGGAATGATTTGAGCAGATTCTTAGCGTGGATTCTTCATCCGCGCCAGTGTCTCCACCAGTTGGGGTTCGAGCAAGAAAAGGCAGAAGAATTTCGTATTATCTAAAACAACAACGGCACGTTTGAAAGAAATGCTTATTTTTGCGGACTGAAAAACAGGAAGATGGAAGAAGTCCAGCCCAGACAATATCCCCGTTATGTTCGGACTATCCGCCGAAGCAAACGCAAATTATCCATAGTGTCAAGATGGTATCTCCGTCTTGCCATTATTACTTTCATCATTCTTGTAGGCCTTTTTTTGGTCTCTTTGTTTGATAAGGGCTCAATGCTTTCTCTTTTTAAAAGGCCGTTCGCTTATCTCATATCTTTGGGCATTGCCTTGTACTATTCCCTCATCAACAAGGGGAGCTTAGTGGAATCTGTAAGTGTTGATTATTTGAGACGGGAAATCAAAGTCGTACATTCCACGCTTTTGAATCGTCAGCATAAAGTGGTGGTTCCATTCGAAGGGATGAGTTGGTCTGTGCTTCCAGGCGGATACAGTCTCGACAGACTTCGGATTTTCCCCAAGCAAGGAAACCGAATAGTGATTTGTGAGGGTGGGCTCGGATGGACGGGAGAGGATGTCGATCGATTGGAATCTGCTTTGTCAAGGATAGTGGAGCGGGAGCATTGGCTTTTGAAGATGTAGAAACAAGTCTTTTGACCCTGCTATTCCGTAATGTTGCCGCCAGACCAGGTCTGATTCATAGTGATTGTTTCCGAGTAATAATCTATGGAAGAAAGCAAATCCCCATTCCAAACTTCCTGTACGTTTTTACGTTGCAAAAATGCGCATTATCTAATACTTATGGCTTCTCTGCGTTGAAATATTATAATTATAATTGTATCGGCTGCAGCGTGCGTTTGCGTGAAACAATGGAAGCAAGATATATGACCAAGGCAAAAATCATCTATCGGAAATCCGTGCAGATCCGCGTGATCCGTGGAAATCCCCTCCTCACGCCGGATTCTTCACCCTGACCTTCGACCACGTCTGCAGCACCACCGAGACGATGATCAGCGCGATACCGAGGACAAACGAGAAGTTCAACTCGTGGTATTCCTGGAAAATCAGCATCGCGAGGATGATGCTATAGACGGGCTCCAGATTGTAGGTGAGGTTGACCGTGAAAGCGTCAATCTTCTGCAGGACAATGATTTGCAGCAAACACAGCCCGATAGTGCAAACCACCACCATAAAGGCCATATAGGGATAGTCCATGCCTGTCGGAAGGAACTTCCCGACTGGCAGTAAGGCGTTGTAAACCGGGAGGATGACGCTGAGGACAACGATGCCGCCGACCATCTCCCAAAAGAGCATATTCTTGGCTTCATAGTGCTTGCCGACGTGCTGGTTGGCGATGGCAAAGAGGGCGTACAAGGCCGAGGAGACGATTCCCAAGGCAATGCCCAAGCGGTATCGGGTGTCGAACTGGAAAATGAGATAGACGCCGCAAACCGTGAGAATGCTGAACAGGAACTCGCGCACGGAGAAGCGGTGCCAGTTGATGATGGGCTCGAGAAGCGCGGTGAAGAACCCGACCAAGGAGAAGCAGACCACCCCGATGGAGACGTTCGACGCTTTGATGCTAGCGTAGAAGAAGATCCAGTGCAGGCACAGTAGCACGCCCACGCCGCCCATCCGGGCTACATCCTTGAAACGGAAACGCTGCATCTCTTTTCTGAGGACAAGAAACAACGCCATCAAGGCGGCCGCCCACGTCATCCGATGCCATACGAGCACCACGGGATCCAGCTCGATGAGCCGTCCCAGCACCCCGGTGAACCCCGCGATGAACACGGAGAGGTGCAGCAGAAGGAAGCCTTTATGGTCTTTTGTGGTCACTATAAAGCATCAAACAGTATCTTTTTTGTGTATTGACAATACACTTTTAGTTATTTTAATGTGCAAAAATACAAATTTCTCCGGAAGAGGAATCATCGACATGATTTTTCCCCACATCGAAAAATTTCTCACGTCACATTTTTGCTACTTTTGCGACTAATATGGCAAAACGACCCTGACATGAGAGACCAACGAGAATCGGAATTCATGGAGATGCTGGCGCGGTGCGAGCGGACGCTGTTCAAGGTGTGCCTCTTCTACACCGACCGGCAGCCCGACAACGTCCGCGACATGTACCAAGACATCGTGTGCAACCTCTGGCAGGCGTGGCCGAACTTCCGGCACGAGAGCAAGGAGAACACCTGGGTCTATCGCGTGGCGTTGAACACCGCTGTCGCACAACTGCGCAAGCGGAGCCGAACCCCCTCGTTCGTGCTGCTCACCGACGAGATGGTCGCCACCCTCGCCGACCTCAAACACGAGGAACTCGCCGAAAGTCTCTACCGCCTGATCGACCTCTTGGGCAAAGCCGACAAGTCGCTCATCCTGCTGTACTTGGACAAGATCCCGTACGAGCAGATTGCCGAGATTGTAGGCATCAGCGAGGCCGCCGCAAGGAAACGGGTGGAACGTATCAAACAGAAGTTAGTCATATTAAACACCGAAAACAATGGAAAAGACATTTGAACAGATAGAAGCGCTTTGGCAGCAGCAGGACGAGCGTCTGCAGCGCATCGAACACGTGCAGCAGGAGTCCGTGCGGCGGCTTTTGCACCGAAGCATCACCTCGACCCACCGCCGCTTCCTGATCGAAAATCTCAGCGCCGTGGTTCTGGGCATCTTGGTGGAAGTCTTCGTGCTTTCGAAAGCGGAGATGTGCTTCGCCAGCTGGAGCTTGGCCATACCCTACTTGATATTCAACGTTCTGTTCCTCGCCAGCGTGGTGTGGTACACCGTATGGGTGGTCCGCTTCTGGAAACATGACCCGCTGAACTCCCCCACCCTTTCCGCAATGCGCTTCGCCGACCGCTGGCATCTGGCGTTGAAACGCTCCACAATATGGGGATTCTGCGTCGTCCTGCCCCTTTGCCTTGCCGTGAGCTTCCCCGTTTTCGCCTACATCTTCTATCGAAAACCATTTCATTTTACGGATCTCCAATATCTTACCCCTCTGCAGATTCTCTTCTCCGTGCTGTTTTACTCCGCCTGCATTGCGTATGCGATTTATGAGCTGAGACTGACCCGCGAGCTGAAAGAAAACCTGAAGATTTATGACGAACTATTAGATTAACGATATGTCTAAGATGGCTTTTAGCTATTAGCTATTAGCCATTAGCCAGCCAATAGCCAAAAGCTAATAGCCCAAAGCCAAAAAATTACAAACCTAACAATCAAATCAATATGAAAAAAATCTGTTTTTGTCTCCTGACCGGAATAATTCTCTTTACGGGTTGTTATCAAACCAAAGCCGTCCAGTACAATGTCGATCCCGATAAAGTTTTCGAACAGCATTATACCGCCAAGGATTTCGGAATCTGGTATCTGTTAAGCTATTCCGATAATTTGTACAGCTCGTTGGTCAACGAGACGATGGAACGTTTGCCTGAGGAAAAGCAAATTGCCTGGGACAACCAAAACGGTCTGCGGTTGCCGGCTTCTGATACCACCGCGTTCATGAACAGTCTCCGGACAGGCAAAATGCCCCTCTCGCCCGAAGGCAGCCAACTCATCCCCTGCTGGATTCTGATGTCCGCGCCGGAAGAGGATCTGTACCAGTTCAATTTGTGTTACGGCGATGCTTCGGGGAACCCTGTCATTGACGGCACGCACGTCAAAAAGGTCTCTGTCGAGAAAAGCGACTACACAGGTGGGTACGAAGTATTGATGCAGTTCGACATGAAAACGGCGGATTTGTGGCAGAAGTTCACGGCTGCGAATGTCCACAAACGAATCGGTATGATGCTCGGCACCGACCGGCTGCTGAGTGCCCCGCAGATCATGTGCGAAATCGCGGGAGGCGCCTGCTGCGTCTCGGGTCCGGAGGAAGACGAGTGTTACGCCATCGCCACTGTCCTGCAAGGGAACAAGTAGGCGGTAGCCGTTTTGGGGACTCCTGTTTACTTTTCCCCGACGATAAACTTGTAGATGTCCTCCTCGGAATGGGCCGCGGAGGTTATGCGCCGAACTTCCCGCCCGTTCTCAAAGAGGATGACCACGGGGATGGTCATCGCGTCGAACTCGCGGGCGAGGGCGTAGCTTTGGTCGATGTCGAACTTGATGAAACGATACCCCTTGCCAAGTCTTTTGGCAACGTTCTCAAGTCTAGGGTACATCAGGCGGCAGGGACCGCACCAAGTGGCTGTCATCATGCAGACCACCTTTCCTTTGGCCACCGCCTTGCGGAATCCGACAGAGTCCACCGCTTTGATGCCCTTGGTGTGCACGGGGGCGTACATCCCCGTCGTGTCGCCGCTGATTACGGGGTTGCCCTCATCATCCACGCTCATCGAGACGACTCCTTCCGAAGGCACGACAAACAGCGCGTCGTCCACCTTTCCCTGAACCACCGACACTAACTCGCTGACGGATTCAAACGAGCGCCCGTTCATCTGCATGTGTGTCACTTTGCGGACGGGCAGACCACGGCCATATTCAGACGGAATGTAGTAGGAGGTGTCGAGCCATACGGTAACCTTTCCGGCCATCATGTCGTTGTCACTCTCGATCTCGATGCGGAGGCAGTGGTGGCCGTCAATGTCTTCCGTGGATAACGTGTCGTCGAACTGCGCGTCAAACAGGATGTCGGCGTCGTAGTCGTGGCTGCTTACAATGGGTTTGCCCATCATGCTCATGATGGTGTACATTTTCTTCTCCTCGGAGAGGTATAGTATCCGCATCTTGCTCATCGGCATGTCGGTCAGCTGGTCTTTGCCGCGGTAATAGACGGTGTAGTTCTGCGCTGACATGCCGTTCATGCTCATGCGGTAGGTGGCCACCCCTTCGAAGAGCGTCTGCGCGCACAAAGTGCCGACAGCCAACAGGCAGGTCAACAGGAGGAAATGCTTTTTCATTTTCTTGAATTATATTTTTGGAGCAAAGATACACTTTTTTTTCGAATTAAGAGGTACATGTACAAAAAACAACACATTTACTCATTCTTTTGGCAGTTCTGCTTGCAGTTTCGGCCGCGTGTTGGACGTATTTCATCTAATTCTACGACTATGGCATGACGACTTTGACAGTGGCAATGGACGAGAGGAACACATCCCCGAGACTGCCCAAGGCATCCACACCTACCTCTCCACCATCGGTTTTGTCCTGATGATGGTGATGGACGTGATGTTGGGGGTGATACGGAATGAACACCTTGACGCGGCGGTCAATAGTTTTTCTCACACTATTGTTATGGATGGATAATGGCCAATATATTGTTGACAAACATGTTGATGGCCATGGCCAACAGGATTGGCGGAAAACGTGCTAACGCCAGATTTCCTCATCACTGGGGACGTGCATCCGGGTCTGTAACGGTGCCACTCGAGTGATGTTAAGCAGGTGTTTGTAGGTGAAGTTCTCCGAAATGGAATTGTTTCCCCAGCTGCCACATCCCAACGTGTTGGTCACAGGAAGTCCGTTCTGGATGGAACCTCCTGCTGTGGTGGCACAAATAGCATTCACAATCAGTCGCGACACCGAGAGCTCCGTTCCAGCCTTGATGATGTTGGCCTGGTTGTTGGAGTGCAGTCCTGCCGTGTGGCCGTTTCCCTCGAACGAGAGATTAGCCTGCGCAATCTCAATAGCCTGGTCGAAATACTGGTATGGGAACGCGCCCAGCACCGGACACATTTTTTCCTTGCTGACAGGATCGCCGGAGCCGAAACTTCCGTTAGACTCAATCACAATCACTCTGGTTCCTTCCGGAAGTCGGATGCCCGCCTTCTTTGCGATGTACTGTGCCGACTGTCCGACCACATCGCGGGCGGTATGGCCGTCCTCGAAGATGGCGTCAAGTACTTTCTCGCGCTCCTCACGGGTGGCCACATACCCCCGGTCGGCCCGGAAAGCCTCCATGATCTCGTCATGGGCTTCCTGCGGATAAATCACGCTCTGCTCGCCCGAACAAATGATTCCGTTGTCGAAAGAACGCCCCGTAACTATTTTGCCGGCAGCCAGTGGGTATTCTATGTTCCGGTCGAGGATAACCTGCACATTTCCAGCCCCGACGCCAAAGGAGGGCTTTCCTGACGAATAAGCCGACTTCACCATGGGCATGCCCCCGGTGGCCACGGTCACATCGCAATAGGCCATCAGAGCCTGCGTCATCTCCAAAGTGGGTTCTTCTATAATCTGCACCATTCCATCCGGCACCTCCATGCCCCGAATGGCTTCCATAATATATTTTACCGCCTTCGTGGAACATCGCTTGGCCTTCGGATGTGGCGAAATGATAATGGCGTTTTTCGTTTTCAAGGCGAAAGCGATTTTCGACATGGGTGTCACAATCGGGTTGGTCATAGGGACCACTCCTGCGACCACCCCTATGGGCTTGGCGATCTCAATAAGACCGTTCTGTTCGTTGATGCTGAGTATGCCCATAGACTTCTTGTTTTTCAAATCATACCAGACTCCCTTGGATTTGTTGCGGTTTTTTGAAACTTTGTCCTCGTAAACGCCCATTTGTGTCTCCTCAACGGCCATTTTGGCCAGCTCCTCGGCGTTCTCAAAAATGGCACGGGTGGCCAACTTCACGGTGTTGTCCACATCGTCCTGATCAAATCGCACACAATAGACGGCTTGAGCCTTGCGTGCCTTGTCTATCATTGCTTTTACTTCTTCTACTGCTGTCATTTTTTTGGATTTTAATATAAAGATTGATAAATTTTTCGAATGTCTTCCTCTTCTAATGGGACGTAATTGTTGGCCAAAAGCCGTTGCTGGGTCTTGAGCACGTTGATGGTGAACTCACCGGCTTCCTCGGCTCGTATGCCATAATAGTGAAGTGGATTTTTGGGGGCCAATCTGCCGAGTAGCCTGTCAAGAATGTCATACACGATTTTCGGGTTGGCTGAAAGACATTCCTTTCGAATCTCAAGATTATCAGCCAGAATTTCGTTCAAGTCGTGTATTTTCCCTTGCGGATTTTTGTCATAATAGACATTGAACACGGCGGTCAGGAACTGGTAGTTGGCCTCGCCATGCGGCACGTGGTATCCGCCACCCAGCGGATAGGAAAGCGCATGCACCGCTCCGACACCCGCATTCCCGAACGCAATGCCTGCAAAATTGCTGGCGGTCAGCATCTCTTCAAAATGTGCAAAACGGTACACCTCTCCATATTGCGAAATGCCTTTGAACACGCTGAGTATCATCCCAATGGCTTTTTCAGAAAACAATTGTGTATAGACATTGGCCTTCGGGGAAAGATAGGACTCCATGGCATGAATGAGCGCATCAATCGCGCTATAGGCATAGAATTTGAAGGGCAGCCCACGAAGCAATTCGGGAATCAGAACCGCTTCGTCGGCTAAAAGGGCATCATCGGCCAACCCCATCTTGGTATGTTTGGACTTGATTTCGGCAATAGAGATATTCGTCACCTCACTGCCTGTGCCGCAGGTGGTGGGCACTAAGACCAGCTGTTTCTCCTTCACGATTGGAATCCTCCGCTCAAAAGCATCCGTTGCCTCATCCATTCCTTTAAGTACAAAAAGCTTGGAGATGTCAATGACGGTGCCGCCTCCGATGCCGACGACTCGTGTGAACGATTTTCTTTTCAGCTCCTTCAAGATGTTGTTTATCATCTCATCGGAAGGTTCTCCGCCGCCATACCTGTCTTGCATAACAAAAGTGCATGGCAACCTCTTGGCTTTCATAAATGGTTCGTACAAAAACGATTGTGTGATCACCAAATCGTCTTCAGACAAGGCGAAAGCTTCCGCGAACTCGCCAAAAGTCCGGTAATTGCTAATGTTGGTTTTAACAGCAAACATATTAGTTCATTTTTTTAAATATCAAATCTTGTTGAAAACGTCTTCTTCAGTTCGTCCCTGAAATCCGGATGGGCGACACGGACGAGGTCCAGTGCCCGTTCGCGCAAGGTTTTGCCTTTCAGTTTGGCAATGCCATATTCGGTGATTACGTAGTCCACTTCATTGCGGGGGGTGGTCACGGCGGCACCCTGCGCAAGGAAGGGCACGATGCGCGACACCTTTCCTTTAGCCCCTGTCGAGGGCATGGCCATGATGGAGATACCCCCTTTCGACAACGCAGCCCCGCGTACAAAGTCAACCTGGCCACCCGTACCGCTGAACTGCTGCAATCCGAAGGTCTCGGCGACGACCTGTCCCATCAAATCCACTTCGATGCACGAGTTAATGGACACCATGTTGTCGTGCCGCCCGATTACCCACGGATCGTTCACATAGTCCACGGGATAAAGTTCCACGTTGGGGTTGTTGTCCACAAAATCGTAGATTTTACGAGTACCCATGATGAATGTGGATACCATTTTGCCATTATGGATGTTCTTCCGGGCATTGTTAATAACCCCGGCCTCCACCAGATCAACAACCCCGTCCGATAACATCTCCGTGTGGATGCCAAGATCCTTCTTGTCGCCCAAAGAGAGCAGCACAGCGTCCGGGATGGCTCCTATGCCCAGCTGGAGGCAGGATCCGTCTTGAATCAAGGACGCGCAATGCAGGCCGATATTCCGTTCCACATTGCCCATTCTGGCGGGTGGGATTTCCGGAAGGCGATAGGCACACGGCACGATGTGGTCTATTTCCGAAACATGGATCTTGTTCTGCGGACCGAACGTGAAGGGAGTCATTTCGTTCATCTCCGCGATGACCACCTTGGCCTTTGCTGCAGCAGTCTTTGCATAGTCGCAAGACACGCCAAAGCTGCAATAACCGTCCATATCCGGATTCGAGACGGTTATCACGGCAACATCCACAGGGAAAGCATCACCTAACATGGCTGGCACATCCTTGAAAAAACAGGGCATAAAATCGGCTTGGCGATCCATGATGGCCTGACGGGAATTGCTGCCCACAAAGTTGGTAATATGATGGAAATGCCCATAGCACTCCGGGGTGATATGCGGCCCGTCTCCCAATGTGAGCATGTGATAAATATGTACGTGGTGATAGTCTTCTTTATGTTCGGCCAAGGTTTTGGCTATGAGCTGAGGAACGCCCGCTGTTTCGGCAAACACCACATAGTCGTCGTCTTTGATGGCTTTGACCGCCTTTGTAGCGGTAGTGACGCGACTCCTGTATTCTTCCTTCCAACTCATAACGCTAATCGTTTTGGTGTCTATCCTTGATTTTCGCAATCGCCCTGGCCAGCGACTTCTTGTTTTCCAAATCGCCTTGGCGCGAAATCATGATGCGCTGCGCTTGTGGCGAACCGGCACCGTGCATGGACTCTGTCCGGTAACCGACAGCAGCAGTGCCAAGTGTCAGATTTTCAATCAGGCGAAGCACTCGCAGGCGTTCCTCCGTTGAGGTGTTGCGTGCCCCCTTGAAATATTTTTCCACATATTTCCCCACTTCAGGACTATGGAAATCCTGTTGCGACGGCATCGTCACCATCAGTCCGCCCGCAATGTCCTCCGCCAAACGAGCGATTTCATAAGGCATTCGGGTGACATTCTGCTTGCACACATTGGCTAAGAGCAGATTGATTTGATAGTTTCCGGCTGCCATCCTGCAGCCTTCCGACGAGCAGGCAATACCACAGGCATAGAGGGTTTCGTTCAGGTGGATCATCTCTATGAGTTTGTCTTTGATATGGCTCGCTTTAGGCACTCCGTTATAGTCGGCGGCCAAGGCGGCGGCGCCAATCAGGACATCTCCCACCCCAACCTTGCATCCACCGTACGACTGGCGGTGATATCCGGCGAAACGCTCCACCATCATGCCTGCAAAATCCCATTCTTTGCACATGAACACACGTTCGTTGGGCACAAACACGTTGTCAAAGACCACTAAGGCTTCATGACCACCAAATTGGGAGTTGCCGAGATCCATGTCGGCATCCGTCTCCAATTTTCGGGTGTCGCAGGATTGGCGGCCGTAAATCATCACCACACCTTCGGCATCCGACGGGACGGCGAACGAGACGGCATAGTCCTTATCCCCTTCCTTCAAGGCCACAGTGGGCATAATAAGATGTTCATGCGAGTTCACCGCACCGGTTTGGTGGGCCTTGGCTCCACGCACCACAATGCCATCGGGAAGCACTTCGACGATATGGAGGTAGAGGTCTGGATCCGGCTGTTGGGAAGGAGACAGAGAACGGTCCCCCTTAGGGTCAGTCATGGCACCATCAACAGTCAAATCATTGTCTTGCACCCATTTCAGGTATTCTGTAAAACGCTTGTGATACACTGTGCCATATTTCCGATCAATCTCGTATGTAGTGGAAAAAATCGCGTTAAAAGCGTCCATCCCCACGCAGCGCTGGAAACATGCACCTGTTTTCTGTCCGCAAAGACGCTGCATCTTCACCTTCTTCACCAGATCTTCAGTGCTCTGGTGCAAATGGCAGAAACGGTTAACGGTTTTGCCTGTCAAGTTGGAGGTGGCGGTCATAAGATCCCGATATTCCTCTTCTTCCGCAAGCGCGTAGGTCATGGCCACGGAGTTCATGGAGGGGCGGATCATTGGATGATCCACCGGGTTTTCAATTCTTTCTCCCATAAGATAAACCTTGAGGTTCATTTTACGAAGACTTTCAATGTACTGTTCCTTTGTCATCATATTTTTTTTGTTTGGTGAAAAAAAGATAATCCAAAAACGTAATGACAAAGCTCTCGCACAAGCCACCCCCGACAGACATTGCTGTCTGACAGGTAATTGCGGATAAAAAGAAGGGAAACCGATGTAATAACCGAATTGTCCGAAAGTAGAATCAGATAATCCTTGATGTAATAATCATAAGATGATAAGAATGCTACTTGACACTGCCTTTTACGCGAAAGCATTGCCAAATCATTCTGAGGCAGGTCTCCTGGCTCGCTTATCGCATACGCCTTCCCAAATTTCTTCAGTGGCATAAATGCATGCGATATCAAAGAGCTTACAGTTGCGCGACAGCTCGTGATTTTCACACGATTCCCGTTTTAATCTTTCAGACGAAAGAACCTCAGAGACTGCATATTTCAATGAACATAAAGGATATTCCACATCCCTTTTTTAACGCGGCAAAGATACACTTTTTTTTTATCGCCTCATTGAAAACTCGTAGAAATCGCCATGCTTCGTACCCCCCCTGTTGCAGGCACGTTCGTAAAGATTGGCGGGCTTGGCACTTATGTCAGGGAGTCTGTCTGCTTTTTCTGTTGCGCCATGGCGATGATGACCACCGCCGCGAGAATGAGCACTATACCGATGGCAAGATAAGCCGTGAACGGTTCGTTGAACACAAGCAGGCCGATGAGCACGGCAGTGAGCGGCTCGAGCGCGCCCAGGATGGCGGTGGCAGTGGAACCGACGTATTTGGCGGCATACACCATCAGCACTAGGGCGAAGATGCCAGGCACCAGGGCGAGCCAGCCCACATAGAACCAGCTGACGGCTCCCCGGGGCAGCGTAAGCGGCAATCCCGCGACCAAAGAATAGACCACCATCCCCAAAGCACAGTACAGGAGAACGTAAAAGTTGATCTTGATGGAGGACATCTGCAGGTTCCCCTTGTTCATCAGGATGATGTAAAGGGCGTACGACAGCGCCGAGGCCAGCACCAAAAGCACCCCTATCGTGGATAATGCTTCGCCGTTATCGCTCCAATACAGCAAAACAACTCCCACGCCCGACAGCAACAGCGACAGCAGCGTGGCGAAGGTGACGCGTTCGTGAAAGAAGAGTGCCATGATGACGGCGGTCATCACGGGATAGGTGAAAAGTATGGTGGAAGCCACGCCGGCCGCCATGTAATGGAAACTCAGGTACAGGGTGAGCGACGACACGATGAACAGCAGTCCCAAGCCCGTCAGCACATGAAACTCCTGACGTGTCACCTTGAAATTCTCTTTCTTGAAAAGCATCACGATGGCGATGATCACCCACGCCAGCCCGAAACGGTAGAACAGAACGCTGTTGGTCTGCATTCCGGTGGCATACAACTTCAAGGCACCTAACGGATTTGTGCCATAACAAACGGCGGCGGCAATGCCCGCCAATGTCCCAATAAACTTGCGGTTTTTCAACTTTTCAAAAATATTATTGTTGTTCAGAGACTTAGCAGAGAGCTGCTACTTGTCAATCTCCACCAACGTATATTTCTTGGTTCCCAAGCCGATTTTCTCTGCCCAGTCGATGGTGTGGGTGCCGTGCTGCTGGTCGATGCGGGAGAGCAGGTCGGTGGGATCGTTGGTGGCGGTCACCTTCTGCTGGTTGATGATATCGACGCAGGCCTGGTCGAGGGCCACGGGGTCGGTGCTGGCGAGGATGCCGTAGTCCTCCAGTTTCACGGGCTCGGGATGGTCCACACAGTCGCAGTCGATGCTCATGTTGTTCATCACGCTGATGTAGATGATGCCCTCCTTCTTCTGGAAGTAGTCGGTCACCGCCTGCGCGGCCGCCGCCATGCTCTCCAGGAAGCCGTCCTGGTCGCCGATGTACTCGGGCGTCCAGAGTTTCTCCATGTCGAGGACCTCCATCTTGCCGGCGGAGTGGATGTACGCCTTGCCGTTCTGGCTGGCGCAGCCGATGCTGAGGTTCTTGAGCGCGCCGCCGTAGCCGCCCATCGGATGGCCCTTGAAGTGGTTGAGCGCGATCATGAAGTCGTAGTTGGCGATATGGTCGCCCACGATGTCGTATTTGATGTGCGAATTGTCTTTCACGGGGATGCGCATCTCGCCCTCCTCGTCCATGATGTCAACCTTGAACAGCGGTTTGAAGCCGTGTTGCTCGATGATCTTCCAGTGGTTGGCCGAGGTGTTGCGCTCGTCTTTCGCATCTTCGGGGGCGTTGCCGTAGGCAGTGTTGCACTCCACGATGGTGCCATCGACCAGCATCACGAGGTCTTTGATGAGCTCGGGTTTCAGGTAGTTGGGGTTGCTGCCCTCGCCGGTGGAGATTTTCACGGCCACGCGGCCCTTGGCTTCCACGCCCAGCGCTTTGTAGATTTTCACCAACGCCTCGGGACTGATGTCACGGGTCA
>JAFRUI010000015.1 GCA_017438945.1 Bacteroidales bacterium | reverse complement strand
CTTCTCACCGGCGGGCAACCTCGGCAATATGACCACAGGCGTGCGCACGGGCAAATATCGTTTGGGCAAGGACGACATGCTCTTCGACGAGAAGGGCGAGAGTTTCATCTCCGTGGAGGACTACGCCGTTGCCATGGTGGACGAGCTGGAGCAGGAGAACCACCACAAAGAACGCTTCACCGCCGCGTACTAATAATTAGGTCAAATGTAGCATAATAGCCGCCAAGTCTTGCTGATTTGGCGGCTATTGTTCTTATCGCCCGAATTGCGGATTTAAAAGCCTTCTTTGAGAAATTTCCGCAAGGAGAGGTGCTTGATTCCGTTTTCATCGCGTTGAGTCAGAAGTGGCGTGGCGCTGATGACATATTTCGGGTGATTGTCGCGAATCTTCTCCAAGGGGCCGAATTCGCGGTCGCGCGTTGACTGTTCCGCCACGATGTAACTTACCTGCACATAAACCGTTTCCCCTGGCTTGGTGCATACGAAATCCACCTCTCCTGCATTCAGCACCCCCACTTTTACTTCATAACCAAGATAGCACAGATGCTTATAGACGGCATTCTCGATCACCTTCTCGATATAGGAATCCATGCTGCCTTCTGCCTTGAGGTTGCGGAGTCCCAAGTCGTTCCAATAGATTTTCTCGTTCGACTGGAAAATCTTCTTTCCGTGAATATCGTAGCGGGGGACAACATCCAGCAGGAACGCTTCAGCGTAGAATTCACGATAGAGGAGGATAAGATTGGACGAGACATCTTCCCGCTGCGACTTCATGTATTTGGAGATGCTGTTGGCCGAGGTGAGTTTTCCCGTGGTGTCGGCATAGAAGGCGATGAGATTGTTCAGGAACGGGATATTGCGGATGTCGTGACGTTCGATGATGTCCTTGAGCATGATGGTGTTGAAGACGCTGGAGAGGTAAGCCCACACCTGCTCGTCATTGTCAAGCCCCACTTTTCTCAGTCCCGGGAGCCCTCCATAATTCAAGTAGGTCATCAGGCTCTCGTCGCTGTCCGCCAAATTGTGGAATTCCAGAAATTCCGAGTAGGTCAGCGGATGGATGCGCACCTCCACGTGGCGACCGGCAATCAAGGTGGCAAGCTCGCCCGAAAGCATCTTGGAGTTGCTGCCCGTAATGATAACATCAGTGTTCTCCTCTGTGTACCAGTTGCAAACGCTTTCTTCGAAATGTTCGATTTCTTGGGCTTCGTCAATGAGGATATAGTTATGCTTGTCGGGCAAAAAACGGGCCTCAATCCAGGCATCAAGGTCATCCTTGGTTTTGATGTCCTTGAATGCTTTTTTTTCCTTGTCGATGTAGATAATGTTGGCATCATGGTCGTCCTTGTGTCGCTGGATGAAATCTTTCACCGCATAACTTTTCCCCACACGGCGAGAGCCGACAATGGCCACGATATTGCCCTTTCCTATCCAAGAATCCACAATATCAGCGTAATACCTCCTTGAAATCACTTCCATAATATATTTCTTTCATGGCGCAAAAATAGTAAAAATTTTGTTTTAAGACAACAAAATATAAAAATAATCAGATTTCATTGTTTATGGACAATAAAATCACGCACAATAGACTCCCTCTCATTTTGCGATGATTATGGAAATAGTCTTTCAACGAACAACGATATACCGCCCCACCCCGAACAGCAAAAATCCAACGGTCAGCATGAGATAAATCTCCTTTGGGAAGGTGGTGTAACGTTCTCCCACGCCCATCAACAAACCTAAGAGGAAGCAACCTAACACATTGACTATTAGCGTTCCCCACGGCATATTGAGCCAGCGAATCGATTGGCAAGCAAGGCTTGTGAGGTAGCGCAAAGCACTTCCCACAGCACCGCCTAACATGACAAATAATAGATTCTTCATTGCGGGCTGTTTACTGTTCTTTCGCCTTCTCCACCAATCGTTTGCCTAAATCATAAGCGGCTAGCAGATCTTTAGGCCACTGGTTGTCGCGAAACCATTGTTTCTGCTCCATATCAACGGCAGAGGCATCAAACTTAGAGTAGTCGGGGTAGAACTGCCAAGTGTTTCTGGCCTCCAACTGCTCGCAGTAGCCGAAGAATGCCTCCATCTGCACACGAACGGGTTCGAGAATCTCGTGATAGTGAAAAAGATTATAGTAATAATCGTTTGGCACATTCATCGTATAGATGATGCCGCACAACATCTTCTTATCGAGGTACTTGATGAGCCCATGTTCATCGGCATTGTTATAACTGAGAATCGGAAAGAACAGCCGCTCCACAAAGTTGCGGAACATACCGGTGGAGTTATGCCAATAGATCGGACTTCCTGCTACAAGCACATCGGCTTCCAGAATCCGTTCGAGTACCGGTCGCAGGTCGTCTTTCTGAATGCACAAACCGCCACATGTGTTGCCCTTGCGTTTGCAGGCAAAACACGATACGCAGCCCTTAAAATTCAGGTCTTGCAAGTGAATCAACTCCACTTCGGCACCGGCTTCTTGCGCGCCCTTCATGGCACTCTCTAACATCTGTGCAGTATTTTTGTTCTTCCGCGGACTCCCGTTAAAGAACATGGCTTTTAATTGTTTCTCTACCATTGTGATATTTATTATTTGAGCGCAAAAGTACGAAAATTACAGAAACGGCTATTTCTTAAACTCACTCGGCGACATTCCCGTGTGCTTCTTAAAGTACTTCCGGAAGGTGAACTGCTCGGGGAAACCCAGCTGGTCGGCAACCTCTTTCACCTGCATGTCCGGCTGCGAAAGGAGGCGTTTGGCGTGGGCAATGGTGACGATGATGATCCACTCCATCGGCGTGTGTCCGGAGTGACTTCGGATGCTATAGGAAAAATGACGTTGGGTAAGATGTGCTCTTTCGGCATACCAAGCCACATCGCGGTGCTGGACATAGTTTTGTGCCAATGCCAACAGGAAATCCACAAACAACTTCTCCCGCCTGCCCGGATTCCATTGGTTGCCAGGCTGCTGCAAAATCAGCAACACCGCCTCCATCACGAGGTTCTGCCGCTGACGCATGGCGATGGTCTCCGCCAACGGGCGAAGATGTTGCGATACCTCTTTGCCGACAGCCTTCTTGCCGAAAAGAGAACGTCTGAAATGAGCCACCTGTTCTTCGTCAAGCCCAATGGCAAGCGAAAACTGGCTGTTTTCGGCCACAAACTGCGATGTGTATTGCGCCAGCAACGGCTGCATCTGCTCCACCTCGGCCTCGGTGCCGAACTCCTCATAGTCGTCGCTCTGCGACAACTCAACATAGCTGAACACGGGTATCCTCAACAGCAAGGTGCCGGGTTCGATGTGGTAAACCCTGCCGCCCGCCAGTATTGCGGAATGTCCTTTCAGACAGAGAGAAAAGCTGATATTCTGTTCCATTTCTATTCTTTATTTACAACGGCAAAAGTACAAAAAAATCCAAAATCGTACAAATTGCTCAATCATCCCCACGCATTGCTCTTTGCCAGATGTGAAAGCGGTAATACTTTTGCTTCATCAAATTATAGCAAACAGTAAATTTATAAAACAATGAAAAACAGGAAGATAAAAGGAGAAGCAAAATCGGTGATGCTGCCTAACGGACAAGAAGTGGTGTACTGCGAACGCGGTGCTGAGCACGAAGAAGTGATGATTATGGGTGCTTTCTATTTCCACACGGCAATGCCAATGATAGAATCGCTGAGTGAACGGTTTCACGTCTATGGTGTGGTGATGCGCATCAGCGGTGAGAGCGACCAGAAAAACGCAGACGGAACTGTCCACTGGGGCAACACGTGGGGTAAGGAGATGTATGAGTTTGCGCAGGTAATGGGCATCAAGAAGTTCCATTACTTGGGCAAGTGTCACAGCACAGTGCCGGGTTGGTGGCTGGTGAAGAACCATCCAGAATTGCTGATTGATTTCTGTTCGTTCTATATGGCTCCGCACTTGAAGCCGCAGACGGCGAATGAGTGGTTCGACACATTAGAGAAGAAAGGTCCGTGGGCGCTGATGTCCAAGGCGATGCGTAAGAAAAGCGGTATCTTCAAGAAGATGATTGAGTTGGCCAGTCTGGGTAAGGCAGCCAAGCAGTTGGATGCATCGGTGGGCAAGTATGCCTCATCGCCGGAGTTGGTGTGGGACAGCCTGGAGGAATGCGAAGCGGATTTGCGCCAACTGGACGTTCCAGTGTACTTCCTGTTCGGCAGCGAGGACATAGTGTTCCATGACCATTACGACAGCACGATGTATGCCAAAGAAATCGTACGCGGGGCGAAGTTCACCATCTTGCCCGGCGAACGCCATCTGTTAGAACTCGACTGTCCGGAGCGCGTCGCCGAGGAGGCATTCGCATTTATCGACGAAGTAAAAAACAAATAAATATAGTTAATATGAACACAAAAACCTCAATCCGAATCATGAACAAGCCCGAAGATTTCAAGGCTTTGGGCATCAACCCCGAAATGGTGGAACCTTGGGAGGACGGACGGCGTAACGATGACGCTGCCGGCAACGTCGAGTGGTGGTATTTCGACGCCGAAACCGAGGACGGCATCACCGTGAACGTGAACTTCGCCACCAACCCGCCCACGATGCGCTCAACCCAGCCGGGCTACAAGCCCTTCGTGTTCTACAACGTGCAGTTTGCCGACGGCACCTGCGAGACCGATGTCATCCAGATGGATGCCACCGACATCGCTTTGGGCGAAGGCAAGTGCGACGTGCGTATGGGCGCGAACTACTTCCGTGGCGACCTGCAGGACTATGTGCTGCACATCGAGAATCCCGAAGGCGGCGTGACCATCGACCTGACGCTTTCCAGCACGGCACGCTCGTTCCGTCCCGGTACGGCTTTCTTCCAGCGCGAGACCGGCGACATCTTCACGTGGCTCTGCGCTGTGCCACGCGGCAAGGTGTCTGGCACCGTGGTGTGCGGCGGAAAGACGCTCAGGGTGGAAGGCATCGGCTACCACGACCACCAGTGGGGCACCGCAGAGAACCACGAGTTCTGGAACCGCTGGCTCTGGGGTCGCCAACAGGTGGCTGGCCACACGGTGCTGATTTTCGACTTCGTGAGCACACGCGAGACCGGTGCCGTGCAGTATCCCGTCTTCGCCGTGATTGACCCCGACGGCAACGTGGTCATCCGCAACGAGGAGCGCACCCCGGGCGTGGACATCACCATCGACGGCACCCGTCCTGAGCAGGGTTGCGGCAAACCCTTCCCCGACAAGTCGCGATATGTGTTCCGCAGCGGAGACCTCGAGGCCGTCTATGAGCTGCAGAGCGAACAGGAATACACCTGTAACAACCACTACGAGGTGTCCGACGATGCCGGCAAGGCACTCTACGACAAGCGCGGCATCTACCCCACCATCAGCCGCTACTATGCCCACGGCCACCTGACGCTGACGCGCGGCGGCGAGGTACTCCTCGATGCCGGCGGACGCATGCACTACGAGGTGGAGAGCCTCTATGCCAACTACATCCTCGATGCAGCCGACCGCGAGGCCGCCCTGGGCATCGACGCTGCCGAAGCCTCGCGCGAGATGCGCGCCCGCATGGCCGTCGATGCTGCTGCCGACGAGAAAGGACTGGACACCAGCGGCGCATCCGACCCGCAGTTGGCTGGCACCTACGATGCGCTCATTGGCACCCCTATGGGCAAGCAACGCGGCAAGATAGTATTCGCGGTGGACGGCACCACGCTCAGCGGCACGATGGACTTCATGGGTCGTACCTACAAGGTGGAAAACGGCATCGCCACCGCCGAAGGCTTCTCCTACGAGATCAACGCCAAGGTGATGCTCCGCCGCCTGCACGCCAAAGTGCGCGGCACCCGCACCGGCGACACCATCGAAGGCACCCTCACCGCCCCGATGGGTTCGATAAAATTCAGCGGGAAGAGAAGCTGAAGTCCACAAAAAAATCCGCAACCCAAACCTTCACTTGAGTTGCGGAATCACTTTTTCAAAAGCGAATACAGATATGGCTATTAAACTATCAAGTTCCCCTCCGCCACCACTGCTGCCGTGCCTCCGACATAGATTGTGCCGTCGGCAGTGACGCGCGTGGCAACCACCGAAGGCCGTCCCATCGCCTCGCCTTGCAGGAAGGAGAAATCGCCCGTTGCAGGAATACACCCGTTCTGCTGGAGATAATGGGTCAACGAGGCGTTGGCGGTGCCGGTGGCCGACTCCTCGGGAATGCCGTACAGCGGCCCGAAATCGCGAACATGGGCGGTGATTGGAAGTTGAGAGTTGAGAGTTGAAAGTTTAGAGTTGGAGGAGGTCGGGGAGGGTATTGCGAAGACGTGGAAACTGACCGCCTCGTATTTTTCAGTTATTTCACTAATGGCATTCATATCGGGTTGAAGACGGTTGAGAGTTTCAACATCACTGACCTGAATCATGAAGTCGGGCAAGCCGGTCGAGACAATCATCACCGGCAGGGTAGGGGTGTAGTCGCAAATACCAATCGCACGATAGACCTCCTCGGTGTCCTCGATGGTTTTCAGGACTTCGGACGCGGTCATCTGCATCAACACCCGCGGTCCCGCCTCGACATGGATATCGCCGGCTTTTGCGTGACAGAGGCACTGGCCCGTGATGCCGAGCACCCGATGCAGCAGGGCAAACGAGGCGATGGTGGCGTGTCCGCACAGATCCACCTCGGCTGTCGGGGTGAAGTAGCGGATGGTGAACTCCTTCTCGGAATCCCGCCTCACAAAGGCCGTCTCCGAATAGCGCAGCTCGGCGGCAATTTGCAGCATCAGCCTCTCGTTCGGGAAGCTGTTCCCGTCGAGGAGCACCACCCCGGCAGGGTTCCCGCCGAAGGGATGGTCGGTGAAAGCGTCAACGATGTAGTATTTCATAGGCATTACAGCAGATGGTTGGCATGTTTTACCGTTTCCAAGCTCCAATCACTTCGCCGACATATACGGTGTGGATGCCAGCTTCGAAGCCGTCATAACATTTCTTGGGAGTGTCATTGCGGAAATCTTTCTCTGTCTGGTGCCAGGCCGACATGGTTTCGCACTCTATGACAATGTTAGCTTCTTTGTAATAAGGTGTACCGTGTTCGGTGTATGCCACGTGAAGGCCGAGGTCTGCGGCTTTGTCGCTGTCGCGGCCGCTGTGGCTGCCCATATATTTCCACACGTTAGGGTCGTCGAACTGCATGATGGTGAAACGCGGGTACTTTTCCATGAATTCCCACGTATATCGTCCTGGTGCTACATATACGGTTACTGCCGGACGTTCATGCCCCAGGTAGTTTCCAATACCGCCCCAGCCGATGGTCATGGCATTGCTCTTCGAGGTGTCACCGCTACAGACAATAAGGTTTTCGGTGAACCACGAAAAGCCGTTCTTTTCAAACTCTTTCTGCACATTGAAGGCGGTCAATTCGTTGTTTTTCATAATTGATTGTTCTGGTTTGGATTGGGCGCAGCAAATACCCACAATCAGCATAACAGCTGCTAGAAAAATCGTATTTTTCATTTTGAAGAATTTTATGACGCAAAAGTATGAAAAAAACGGCCATCCCCAAATGGTTCATTGACAGATATGGATTTCTCAAGCATCCGCTGCGCTAAAAGTGTTTTGTGCGATTATTATCACCTGTTATCTGTTTAAGCATTAGGTGTGAAGTTTCATTTTTTCTTCCATAGCTGAAGATTCCCTCTCCCCCGTCATTTCAGAATTTTATTGATTTGTTTTTCCGAGGCGTTTGGCAACAGTTGTGAAAGATGTTTCACCATGCGTTGATACGATTCTTCAGGTGTCCGGTCGCACCGACAGGCCTCCTTGCCCAACAACCGTTCGGGGGTGGTGAGCAACGACCAGCCAAAGCCATATTTCTGTCCGTGCTTGTCGGTGGGATAGACGAAATCCTCGGTGACGATATAGGTGGCCATTTGCATACGGCTCACATAATTGTCGAACTTCGATCGCATGTTCTTTCCTGTCAAGTCGCAGGCAGCGCGCAGCTCGCGTGCTATCATACTGCCATGCACGCGCAATATTGCCAAGATAACATCCTCAATGCTGTTTTCTTCTGGCATGGGATTCTGGCTTCGCCGCCAGTTGCAGAAATCAGGCCACCACTCGCGGCTGATAAAACCTGCCTTGCCGGCGAAGAACTTGCCATAGACGCAATCACCTTCACGCACCACGGAACCTTTCCACTGCCAAAGCGGCCACTCCCAGGTTCCATCCTCAAACTGCGTGAAGCGGCACTCCTCGGCCATCAGACTCTCTGCGGAATAGCCACGAATGCCGCTTTCCAATAGAGGCAAAAAACCTACCTGCTGAACGCACTCTATCAGTTCCGGGCAAGAATGGATATAACCAATGACCCCGTTGTAATTCTGGATGTTCTTAAAATACTCTATGAACGCATTCATGTTTCCCGACTTGTTCGTGTGTTATCAATGTGTTGATTTGATTCTTTTTAAGATTGTTTCAGGTAATAACTACATATTCTTGTTGAAAAAGGCCGCCAGCGTGTCCCAGGGGATGTAGTTCTCATCGCCGCCGTCGTAGAGGTCGCAGTGGGAAGCGCCGGGGATGATGAGCAGTTGCTTGTTGTCAGGATTGGGATTCGGCTTGCCGATGAAGTTATAACCTTCGGCTTTGCCATCGACCATATAGTGGTAGGCCGCCTCGCCGAAGTAGCGGCTGTGGGCCTTCTCGCCGTGCATCACGAGGACGGCTGAGCGTATCTCATTGATATAGTAGAGGAAACGGCTGTTAGCAAAGGCCTGTGTGCCGATGACGCGCCAACCGTCGTTGCTGTTGCCGCTGTTGGAGACAAAATAGGTGGTCTGCGCGGAAAGCGAGGCGCAGCAAGTCAGAAAGAATGCTATAAGTATGTTTTGATTTCCCATTTGCAGATAACTCATATCGTATCATTCAAAATGTACTGCAAAAGTACATAAATTATGAATACACACAGCCAAATGAAATTGCCGCTGTTGAGACAAGCCATGGTGCCCCCCCCACACACACAATTTCAGGGGAAAAATATAACTTTTCTCGAATATGTCATTGCGTGATTGTCACCCTCGGACTAATCTTCAATGATATATGCCGCCACGATTTCGCCGTAATAGCAGATGTGGTCGCCCGTCTCGATGGTGTAGAATTGGCGGGTGATCTCGTCGTTGAACTGGTCGGACTCCTGCTCCTGACGGTAGAGCACGCGGCACTCCAAGGTCAACGGGAACTCCTTGAGG
>JAFRUI010000014.1 GCA_017438945.1 Bacteroidales bacterium | reverse complement strand
TTCTTGAATTAATACGCAGACCATAGAATATGATTTTTTGTTTTGATTTTTTTCACTTTTTCGTATCTTCGCCCCGCAAAAAAGCCACCGATGAACCGCCGCCAACCATATCGCCCGCAGCCCTCGCAAATCCCCGCAGACCCTCTCCGTGGAGATCCGTGTGATTCGCGCGATCCGCGGAGACCCATGAATCCCCTCGCGGGGATTTGGGCTACGCACCGGAACACCCTCGGCTACAGACATTCATCCCCTGACGGGGAAAGCCTGTCGTTCCGAATCACCGCCACGCATCCCGTTGTCCCCCAACCAATTATGAATTATGAATCATGCATTATGCATTGTTACACCTTCTCCGCCAAAGAACGCGACCCCGAAACCGGCCTATCTTACTTTGGCTCAAGATATTACTCCTCCGATTTGAGTGTATGGCTGAGCGTGGACCCGATGAGTGACAAATATCCGTCGCTGAGTCCGTATGTTTATTGCGCGAATAACCCGGTGAAGGTGGTGGATCCGGATGGGGAAGACTGGTATGAAAAAGATGGAAAAATGTATTATACTACTCAATATACAAGCAAAGAGGCATTTGAAAAATCAGGAATAAACGGCACCTATAAAGGGAAATTTTTTGCAGAAAACGGAAAATATTATAGCCTTTTTGGCCATGAAATGGATGAAACGTCAAAACAATGTGAACTCACAAAAAAAATTGATGAAGCATTTGACAAATATGCTGCTTATCAAAAAAGATGCAGACAATCAAGAGGGTCTTATCCTGAATTACAAGATTCAGATTATACCAATTTCAATGGTATTTATTCCTATGACGATCGATTTGGCACAACTTACGAGAACATTCATGATTATTATTATGATTCAAATGCCGATATGAAACCTTTCACTTATGCTTATGGTTCTACCGTAAGATTCACTGTGACTGGAATAAAAGAAAAAATGTTCGGGCGCTTTGGTGGCTTTTTCTCTGGGAATAGTGAAGGCTTTTTTGGCAATGGACTTTGCACAAAAAAAGGTTTTCACTTATACATTGTAAATGGACAGAATAAGATTGTAGGAATTACGTTTATTAGCCAGGAGAAATTAGAAACTTTTAAAAACCATTTCAATAAACTCTACAACCTTTGATATTTAGCCTATGATAAAGAAAAGAACTATTCTTTTATTACTGATGTTGATTTTTTTTTGTGATTGTCAATCACAAAACATAGGGATTTCATATAATGAGCGTGGAGCAGACAGTACTCTCTATTTTGAAATCGAAAATTATATGTATTTGTCCTCTTACGAATACTATTTTTCTCATTTCTGTTTCCCTTCAACGATAGACACTCTTTTTTATTTTATGTTCGAAAGTTTGTCATTGCATAGTAAACAGCACCCATTCCCCGACAATATCAAAAAACTACTGACTTCTAACAAAGGTTCTTTCAATGTGCAAGCAAATCGGAATAAACTGATGGTTTTTTATAACGACACCCTCTTCTTTTCTACTGACAAACCTTTCACGTGTGGCGAATTCTGTGAAACAGGACCTTATGCGGGGTTTACCCGAAACGGTGTCGCATGTCATGACAGGCGGGCATATAAAATAGAGAAATTATTCAATCATTTCGTGTGGAAACGTTATGCACGTTTTGTGGACAATTCATGCTGCCAACACATTGTAGACGAAGACAATCTAACTTTAGGTTATATTGGTTTGACGTACAATTCTCAACAGGATTCTCTTTTCATTCATAATATTTGTTCTTACAAAATGGAGTTATACAAACCGTATTATTCATCACTACAGAAATTGTCAAGACGTTTTTGCCGCAAATATAACTACGATGGTTTGTTCTATTCAGCTCCGTTTGTCTTTGAAAATCAATTTCAAGAATTATAATGTTCCCAAAATTTTGAACACCAAGCCAATTCTTAAAAATCCTATCTTCGCCCCGTCAAAAACCACCGATGAACCGCCGCCGAACATATCGCCCGTTCTCCATGCGCCCGCACACCTACGGCGTGCGTGTGTGCTCGTGTGCCGCTTTCTCTACCGAGCCCTGCAGACCTACGGCCTGCATTTCTGTTACCCAATCCCCTTCTGTTCACTGTTCACTGATCACTGTTCACTGGTCTTACACCTTCTCCGCCAAAGAACGCGACTCCGAAACCGGCCTATCTTACTTTGGCTCACGGTATTACAGCAGTGACCTGAGCATCTGGCTGAGCGTGGATCCGATGGCTTCGAAATATCCGTCCTTGTCGCCGTATGCGTATTGCGCGGATAACCCGGTGAAGTTGGTGGATCCGGATGGGGAGGAGATATGGATACCTGGAGTGGATGAAAAAGGAAATGTGACATATACAGCGGAAAAGGGGGATAATCATGATTCTTTTATTAAACAATTTGACACGCAAGGTAAAAGCAGGGAGATTTTCAAAAATGCTGGTCTTGGAATCAACGGTAGAGATGTTAAAGAGGGTGATGTTATCAAAGGTGATGCCGTGAAAAAAGTTACAGGGAACGAGGTTCTTAAAGGGAATTGGACAAATATGACTAACACACAAAAAGCTGCGCAATTGATATTTGCAATAAGATACAGTGCTTGTAGGGGGAATTGGTGTTTTGACTTGAAAGACTTTGTCAACGGTTTTCAAAGCAGGGACGGTGGAATAAACTTCTCTGCATCTAATGTTCCTGATGGGAATGGTGGGTTTATTAATATTCAAAATATTTCAATAGGATGTGTTTATGATAATACTGTGATGACTAGTGGAGTCACTTGGAGTGAAGATCGTCTGGCCAATAGGGAGATGTTCTCAACTCTAAATGTTTTTAAAGGCTCACCAGGTCAGAGACGCATGATAATGTTTACTCTTGGCAAAGAAAATAAATACCCTGAGAAGTTTAGTAGAATGATTAAATGCAAATGACAATCCTATGGAATGGAAATTAATACAATTGTTGTGTTTGATGCTGTTGATTCCCTGTTTGTGTAAGGGACAAAACACACGTATGACATGTGTTGACCGAGATCAAATACAAAGTCAAAATGTTGTTATCCAAACTAAAACTGATGATTTGCTGTCGACAATGCCTAAGCCCAAAAGAGTGACATACAACCGTACGGAGAACTTTTTTGCTACAGGCTCCTCCAACGCAGTTGTTATACGTTCCCAAGAGATTAACCTCATTTGGTTCAATAACATTGGCTATAGAGATGTACAAGGTTTAGCTTCGTTATATTTGATTTCATTCAAGCACAATGCTTTGTCCATCATAATAAAAGATCAAGTGATTTCCAAATCTTTTACATTCAATGATTTTCAAAATGCATTTGAATATTCTGAGCAAAACGTTTATTATGAGGACAAAAACAAAAATTTAGTATGTCAAAACAGCCCCAAGCAATACTACACATACGTTTGTATGGATTTATGCAATAGTGATGAGTATGAGTACATAGCCTTCTGTTTCAACAAAAAAGGTTTTATAGACAACTTGTGGTTATATGCGATGTCACCCTTAAATACTCAACAGAATTAATCTAAGTTACAAGTACTTTTGCCTTGTTATACTCCCAAATTCCAAACCAATTATAAAGTATCCCGAATTTCGTACAGCAAGTTAACTTTAAAATCGTATCTCCGCACTGTTAAAAACCACCGATGAACCATCTTCATGTATATCGCCTACAGCCCCTGCGTCCACCCGCAGCCCTCATACCTGTAGATACGTGTGATACGCAGAGAGTCCCCACTGCGCATTTCACCCTCTCCCATCAAATTCTTAATTCTGAATTCTTAATTCATAATTGGACTTACACCTTCTCTGCCAAAGAACGCGACCCGGAAACCGGTTTAAGCTACTTTGGCTCACGGTATTATAGTCCCGATTTGAGTGTGTGGTTGAGCGTGGACCCGATGAGTGACAAATATCCGTCGCTGTCGCCGTACAGTTATTGCGCGAATAACCCGGTGAAGGTGGTGGATCCGAACGGAGAGGAAGTTAATCCCATCTATGATAGATTTGGTTATTTTCTTGGCACCGATGATTTAGGATTACAAGGTGATGCAATTATTATGGATAAAAAAGATTTCCGCCAAAATATGAGCCATACAGAAGCTATGTCGAAATCAACATGTTTTGATCCTTCTCAAAGTTTTGCCGCTGAGATTCGATACTGGGATCATTATAAATCACTAAAAGACAGACCTGATTATGATGGTTATATAACATTAGACGAAGCCAACGAGTGGTATAGAACTGGCGATGGGACGCCCTTGTTTGCAGATTTAACAAAAATCGACTTATCGGGTTTTAGATCACTGGGAGATTCAAAAGTAGGTAAAACATATCGATTCAATTTACTTCTATCAACAGGTCCCACAGATGATGGACTTGTCTATGGGAATGTTACTTTTATCAGGACTTCTAATAATGGTGTTCGTGCTTTTGCAGATAAATATGATTTTGATATGAAAAATTGGAGGAAACTGTCAAACTGGGGGAGAAACATAGAAACAATAATAGGACAACATGTTGCCGGAGAAGGCACTCCTTATACAATATATTTTTACGGAACAGCTCAACTTCGCTCGTCTATCTTTGCACACTGAATATCTGCTACTATGAAAAAATACAGGCTGTTTTATGTTTTATCAATGGGTGTTTCTGTGATTATAGTAGTTTTACTAATTTCTTTGACATATGATGCTGATAGTATCAAAATAACAAACGACATTTATTACAACACTCAAAGAAAAGATATATTGGACAAAAAAGGAAGATACGAAATTCCTCCAAATGTTTTGGATTATTATATTGAAAAACGGCATGTCCTGATAAAATGGTCTCCCTGTTATCCAATTCCTGAAATCTACAATAAATATAATTATGGTTATTCTGAAAGCAACGAAATCTTATTTTGGGTTATTGATATGAAAACTAATACTCAAATCGGGCCAATGCGTTATGCTGATTTTCTACACTATTGCGAAAAAGAAGCAATAGCTGCGAAATTTTGAATAAACACAATATATCATTCTATACGAAGATAAAAAAACGAAATCTGGTTGTCTAAACTTCTACTGAACCGTAATCATCCCTTCCTGTGACGGACAGTTGAAGCATCTTTGCCAAAATATCAATTTATGGTAAATATCAGCACCCGCAGGGGAAACATATACATCAATGGCAAAGTGTATATTTGAATTCAATCCCAAAATTTTGTAATTTCGCCCCATAATAATAACCACCAATGGACCCGAGCCGAAGATATAGCCCATACCGCCTGCAGACCGTGCAGATTTCTGCAGACATCATACGTGTAGATTCGCGCGATCCGCGGAGCCCCATGAATCCCCTCGCGGGGATTTATCCCTCGCACCGTAACTACCCCGGCTACAGGCATTCATCCCCTGACGGGGATAGTCCGCCGTTCCGAATCACCGCCACATATCCCGTTCTCCACCAATCCATTCTTAATTCTTCATTCTTAATTCTGAATTGGTCTTACACCTTCTCCGCCAAAGAAAAGGACTCCGAAACGGGCTTATCATACTTTGGCTCAAGATATTACTCCTCCGATTTGAGTGTATGGCTGAGCGTGGACCCGCAGGCTGCGAAATATCCGTCGCTTTCGCCGTACACGTATTGTGCTAATAACCCGGTGAGGGTGGTGGATCCGGACGGGGAGGAGAATATGTATGCTTTCCATTATGCACAACGTTATCTTCTAAACAAAGTTGGATCAGTAAAAGATATTGAAAGAGATTCTTGGTATGGATATAATCAAGGACAACATAGCACCTTGACTAAACAGATCCCGACTAAAGAATCCTGCTACGGTGTGATTTGGCACGCATATATGAATTCGGGGGATAAGATAACATCCTATCTTCAGACTGGTTTCTCTGGTAAAAATAATTCTTTCGAAGGCAGAACTAAGTCCGAGACCTGGTTCAAACAAGGTAATGACACCCCTGCAAATCAAGATGGGTTGAGTCGATCTTTTGAAACTGATATCATGAAAGGTGAAATCGGCGATATCGTCTTTATGGAAGGTCACGCAGCCATGTTGGCAGGTTTGCCGGAACAAATAGAAGAAGATGGTAATACTTATGTGAAATTAAAAGTGTACACTCTACATCCGATAGTGGTTTTATCGAACAAGATATTATTTTTGATTCCGACAAGAATAATCGAACTACAGGATGGAGTGGTTTCAAAGGATATGGCCAGCTTCATCAAACACAAGGGAAAGGAGACCCTAATTTAGAGTGAATATGAAAAAAATAGTCTTGTTAATCCTTGTCCTCTATTCGAATATCGTGTCATCACAGACGCATACCGCTCTTTATGGGGACGAACGTTTTATGGAATGTACTTTTAAGGGGTTCTATGAGCATTGTTTTGTAAAGCACGATCTGGAGGATGGAAAATGGATGTTTTATTATCCTGGAATGGAAGATCTCGCTGTTGTTGCTAATATCAAACATAGTAAATGGAACGGATATTATTCCTCCTACAGGAAAGACGGATCCATGTCATCTCTCTCAACATTTAAAGATGACATGGAAAAAGGGGAATATCGGTCTTATTGGCCGAACGGTCAAATGCACTTCAAAAAGTATGAGCCACATGGAGAACTATTGGTTTTAGACTCGTTGGGAGAAGTTATTCGGCATGAAAGTGCAACTACAGATAGCAACTATAGAAAAACTTTTGTTCGCTTGGGTGGTTTAGATATTCTGGATTCGCTTAACATTCAAGACTCAGTAGTGTTTTTTTATGAAGAGGATACCTATGTTGAACTTAGCTGTCATTCCATAAGTGGCATACATGTTTTTGAAGTCAGGACAACGGGCAGGTTGTCGGAAACAAATACACTTTCGCAAAAAAAGATACCTTTAATCGGGAAAAATCGGGAAGAGTTGCTTGATTATTGTGGTACAGATTTTTATATCATGACAGAATCTTACATAGACTATGTACTCAACAAGGATGGTATGGCTTTATTATCCATAAATGATATACCAAGTTATTTGTTCCGATGTTGTTTTGATGATGACAAGGTTATCAAGTACTATCTTGTTAAAAAAAATGAAAAGCTGACTTATCGGATTTTGGCTCAACTATTGAATGGCATTTCAAGGAACACCCACAATAATTGATCAACACCTATATGAAAAATATTACATTCTCCTATCCCCACCTATCAATGCACGCTACCATCACATATATACCTCCGATCCAGCAGAGCCTTGCTGCGAAATTCGGAATTTTGAATTCTACATTCCGAATCACCGCCACGCATCCCATTATCCCCCAACCAATTATGAATTATGAATCATGAATTATGAATTACAATCCCTTCCCGATACGTCTCCCCTGTGCAGACCACCAGATCCGCGCGGGAGCATTTCTCCTCCTGCGACATCTGCCGCGACATGCGCTGACGGATGTCCGCCTCTGTCAGATGGGGATTCCGCGCCAAGATGCGTTTGATGCGCAATGCCTCCGGCGCGTCCGCAACAATGATCTTGTCGAAATAGGAGACCAAATCGTACTCGAACAATATGGCCGACTCCATCATCACCGAAGGCGTGTTTTGACGTGCGGCCCAGCTTTCGAAGTCGCGCATCACAAACGGATGCACGAAACGGCTAAGCCGCTGCAAGAAGACCTCATCCGCAAAAGACTTTGCCAGTTCGGCCATGTTAAGAGACCCGTCGGGAAGCCAGAGATGCGCTTCCGGGAACGACTCACGCATCTCCGACAAAAAATCGGGCCGACAATAGAGCTTCTTCGCCTCTTCGTCAGCATAATACACCGGAATTCCCATATCACGGAAATGGGAAGAAAGGTATGTTTTCCCAGTACCTATCCCTCCGGTAAGCCCGATTTTAACCATTTTTAACGCAAATAAAAGGTGAGAACCTCCGGTGAGGAGACCGCCACCAACTCCGGACCGAAATTGTGGGTGGAAAGGAAATCACACATCTCCTTGTTCGTGAAAGTGTAAACGCTCACCTTATGCTTCGGCTTTATCAGATCATTGACCGAAACCACCACCACCTTCTCCTTGTCAGTAAAGGGTTTTGCCAGATAACGCAACCCTTTCTGATTGAAAGTCAGCTCAATAATGGTATCTGATGCCGTCACAGACTTGCGGCCTTCGGGCAGGTTGTCACACACCAGTTTATACTCGTAAGTCATTTTATAATCTTTGGAAAATGTGACAAGCACCCAGCATGCAATGGAGATCAGCAGGCACACCACAAAAGCCAGCGATGGCAATTTCAAAGGAATCCTCTGCTTGTTGTCCGACATCGTTTACTCGTTTTCTTTTTTCTCCTCCGGCTTCACGTCGGTTTTGGACTGGTTCAGATTGGCTTCGTTAAAGGATATGGCAGCCTTGTCCACTTCAATACGGACATCGTGGGCTATCTCAATGGTGAAGGTGTTGTCCTTGATATCCGTGATTTTGCCGTGAATACCGCCGATGGTGACCACCTTGTCGCCTTTTTGAAGGCTGTTGCGAGCCTCTTCAATTTTCTTCTGCTTCTTCTGTTGAGGACGAATCATGAAGAAATAGAAAACGAGAATCATCAACAAAATCATAATGAGCATGGAGGAGCCGCCTCCCATGCCAGAGGGAGCTGCTGCTGGGGCAGCATCCAATAAAGGGAATAAAATGTTCAGCATACGTTTGTTTATTTGTTTATTTGGTTATTTGTGTATTTGTTTATTTGTTTGTTTGTTTGTGATTTGTGATTTGTGATTTGATATTCAAGACTAATCACTAATCACTGTTCACTTATCACTGTTCACTTACTCGACGACACATTCGCAGTGATGGTCAGGATGGTTTCCACGGGATAGGTGTTGGCGCCTACCAAGACCCGTTTCTGCACTTTGCCTTTCTGACCCTTGGAGTCGAACGTGACGACAATTTCCCCGCTCTCACCCGGACGGACAGGTGCCTTTGGAGGCTGCGAGGTGGTGCAGCCGCAAGTAGCTTCGGAAGAATAGATAATCAGATTTGACTTACCTGTATTTTTGAACTTGAAAGCATACGTCAGCCTCTCGCCTTCTATTACATCCCCAAAGTCGTACGTTTTGGTTTCAAATTCAATGACTGGGAGCTTTTCAGCATCCTTGGCAGACATTCCTTCGGCAGTCTGCGGGATATGCACATCCTTCACCGAAAAATCGCCTTCCTTGGCGGGCTTCCGATGACACCCACCAAACACCAATCCGATGGTTAACATTAACAATATTGTCGTCTTTCTCATTATCAATTATCCATTATCAATTATCCATTATCAATTCTGATACAACCCTCTCCCCGTTTTCACTATGCGTCCGTTATCGCGCAAATCCACAATCAGACGATCCAAGATGCCGTTGACAAACACCTTGCTTTTCTCCGAACTGTACCATTTCGCCATCTCTATATACTCGTTCAACGTCACTTTGATGGGAATTTGGGGGAATTCGAGCAGCTCGGCCAAAGCCATCTGCATCAAAAGCATGTCCAAGTTGATGACCCTTTCCAATTCCCAATTCTGGAGTTTTCCCTCAATCAGCTGGGTATATTCGTCCGCATGTTCAAGCGTCTTGCGGAACAGCTGCTTGCAGAAAAGTTCATCATCGGAACTTTTGTATAAGGAATCTATTTTACATTCATCGCCCTTGGCCTCTTTGAAATCTTTCACATTCTGATAAAGCATCATCATTGCTTCATCATAGTCATCTATCCAATGCGTGTTTTTTTCACCCAAGTACCAATGCAGCAAGTCGTTGTCAGCGAAAACCTTCTCTATCACCGTCAGTACAAACTTTTTGTCTTCTTGGTAATCATTTTCGCGCCCCGACATATACACTTCGTATTCAGGCAGCTGCTCTATTTCACGGAACAATTTGGCGATCAGATCCGTTTCATCTTCCCAAAGGACATGGTATTTGGGCCAAAGTTGCTGGAGTTCTTTGTTGTTTTCAATCTGCCGGATCACCGCATTGTTCACGAATCTGGTGTTGGGGTTCAAGTCTTCTGCCGTAGGGTTATATTTTTCTTTCAGACTTTCCAGTTTTTTTGTTCGGTAAAAAGCGATTTCCGGCAGCAAAGCGAATAGCCAGAGGAACAGTGCATAGCAGCTGCGGACAGATTTCAGCAAATCAGCTTCTGCGCTTGCCATGTTTGCCTTAGGATTAGCGTTATACGCATATAACGCCTGCATTGTCTTGATTCTCAAATAACGCCTACTAACCATGTCATCCAAAAGTTTTAAGTATGAACCTTTACTTCAAAGTGAAGAAAGTTTCGCCAAGGAACTGGTCGTCCGTATATACCTGCACGCTATACTGGCCCTTGATAGCCTTGTCATCGGACATCAGATCCCAATTCAGGTCGATGTTTTCAGCTTTGTTGTTATAGTTCACCACCGTTTTGCACGAATATTGCAGACGTTGTCCGTTATGGACGAACGAATAAGTGTCGCCCGTACCCATCGTCAACACCTTGCCGGTTTCCGGAATGGCGATACGGCAGTAGATGTTCACCGGACCCGGTTCAATCAAGGAGTTCTCGCCCAGCATCAAGGTGGTTTTGATCCGTTTCACCTTACTGGCTTTTTCTGTGGGTTCCTCTGTGCCTTTATTGCGCACCAGATAGCCGGAACTCTTGATGTTGTATGCCTTGAAAGTAGCGGCATTACTGATCTTCTGAGACAAATCCTCATTGGATTTCTGAATATTACGGGTGACCTCACGCTCTTGTTCCAAAGTGGCGCGCACCTGCTGGTTCTCCTCTTTCAGCGCTTTATTCTCTTGATAGAGTTTGTCCATTTCTTGAACATACTCTTGCGAAATATTCTGCAAACGTGCCAGCTGCTTCTTGATACGGTTATAATCCGCTTGGGAGTTAATCAGCTTCTCGATTTCCGCGGCATTGGCCATGATGATGCTGTCTTTCTCGCTCAACTGATCGGAAAGATCGCCATACTGCTCCTTGATGCGGTTATGCTCAGCCATGAGCGCATCCAACTCGTTTTGCAATTCCATGTTTTTCGTCTCCACTTGAGTGTAGACCTTATTCATGGTCGGTTTTGCAAAGCGAGCGAAATAAATCGTGGTGCAGAAGAAAAGTCCTGCCAAAGCGCCCAAAATAATCACCCATTTCTTCAGAGGATTTTCCTGATTGTTGTTCTGACTCTGTCCTCCGTAATTCATTGAATTTGTGGTTTCCATATTCTTTTTTTACTTATTTGATCGTGTTTAACGCTTTTTTCTAAAAAAAATTATACGTTCTATATCTTATTTTAACTCAATATATAATCTCAACTCCTTTGGTAGATAAAATGTTTTGTTCTTGTCCATATAGACAATCACAGACTCCAGGTCTACTTTTTTATTGTTGATAGTGAAATAGTTTTCATAACTGTCAGCCACCAGCACATTACGCCTGTTTTTGACCGTCAAACGATAATGGTATTTGTCCAAACTGTCAATTTTCATGTCATAACCTTCAAAAACCTGATGATGGTCAGCATAGATGTCTGAGGTCAAGCTGTCCATTTTGTCCGTCAGACCCATCTGGCGGCACAGATAGTTGAAAACATCGATATTGGTAGGAACGCCCCTAAGTATGTCGTTTTGAGGGTGATATACAGCCAAAAAAACATTCTCAATAGTGTGTCCGAATGTGGTGAAGCCGAAATAGGTGCGATTATACAGCACTTGGCTGAGCATTTTGCACATCGAAAGATTGTCTTTGCGCTCTTCTTTGGAGAATGAGGATTTGTCGTAATCCTTAGCGGTAGCAAGATAAGTGATTTCAGCGGGTTGTGGGGTGAAACCGAAATAGGTTTCGAAGATTTGAGGCCATTGAGTGGTATCAACCGCTTTGAGTTTCTCCCCCATGGACCAGTTGGAAAGTTGGTAGTGGTCGATGGGGCTCATGAGTTGTTTAAGCGACAACTTGTCATAACCGTCACGGCTGGCTTTGGGGTTGCCGATCGTGACGGCACCCGTGCCGTGGTCGGGCAGAATCACCACGACGGTTTCGCCGTTTTTCTTGGCAAAATCGAGGGCCACGCCACAGGCCTTGTCGAACTCCAGAAACTCTATGACAGCATTTTTGGCGTCATTGTCGTGGGCAGCCCAATCAACTTTACTACCCTCCACCATCAGGAAAAACCCATCCTCATCTTTGGAAAGCAACTCGATGGCTTTTTGTGTCATTTCGGCTAATGATGGCATTTTCTGTTTGTCTGCTTCCAGCCAGTAAGGCATGGAGGTTTCGCCGAAAAGAGCCCAGACTGGGGTTTTGTTACACTTTCTGAAACCCTGTATATCATCCAAATATACATTGTAACCGGTCTCTTTCAGGTCGTTTTGAAGTTTCTCGGAGAGATATTTCACACCGCCGCCCATTACCACATCCAGATGGTTATGAGCCATTTGCGGGGCAATCATGCCGTACTTGCTGCGTTTATAGGTATGTGCGGAACAGTCGGCGGGGGTGGCGTGCGGGAATTCGCAGGTGAAAACCAATCCTGTAGATTTGTGCTGCAGGATTTTAGCGGCTTCCAGCACGGTGGCCAAAGGTTGGTAAGCGCGAGTGGCATCTATGGGGACCAAATCGTGGTCAGTAGCCACGGGATAGGTAGAGATAAAACCTGTTTGTGAAGGTTGTCCTGAGACGTAGCAGGAAGTGGTGGGTGCCGAGTCGCCGATGGGCGCATCAGAGGAGTGCGTACGCACAAGCCCGCAGATGTACGGGTCTATATTCAAAGTAGTGCTGTTGGAATCCATGTAGGTTTGGTACCATCGAGCTGCGGAGAGCAGACTGGTGGAGGTGCCATCAGGAATCATCAAAATAACATTCTTGATGGCTTTGGGCTGCGCCATAGCGCATAACATTGTGAAAGTCAGAAGACTGTAAAGAACGAAGCGTTTCATCTCACCTATTTTTTTAAACGCGCAAAGATACATTTTTTTAGGACGTGAGCGAATTATTCCGTCAATTTCGCAGCGGCCATGTAAGGCGAAATCTGCTTCGACTGAATTTTCGGAATCAGCTCGTCAATGCGCGCTTGAGTGGCTTCGTTATTGTAGAAACGGTTATGTAAAGTGTATTCTATCCAATGGTAGAAAATGTTGATCAACTGCTCGTTACGGGTTCTATCAAAACTACCGTTTCCTTTGGTGAGCGTGACGAAATCCTGAATGATCTGCCACACTTTGTCCAAGGCGAAACATTCCCGGGCGGAGCAGACCTCCACGGGCACTTCCCAGCCATTGTCGCTCTTGGGGAAGAGTTTCAAAGCAGCACGGTACTGCGAGGCAGCACCCTTTGCCTTGGGCAGGTTGTCACCGTCTGCCTTGTTAATCACCAATGCATCAGCCATTTCCATAATGCCGCGCTTGATGCCCTGCAGTTCGTCGCCAGCACCGGCCAGCATCAACAACAGGAAGAAATCGACCATGGACTTGACCACGGTTTCCGACTGTCCAACCCCCACGGTCTCCACGATGATGGTGTCGAAGCCGGCGGCCTCGCAAAGAATGATGGATTCGCGGGTCTTGCGGGCCACGCCGCCCAATGCGGAACCGGAGGGCGAAGGGCGAATAAAGGCGTTCGGATCGACGGAAAGCGTTTCCATGCGGGTTTTGTCACCCAAAATGCTGCCTTTCGTGCGCTCACTTGACGGGTCAATGGCCAGCACCGCCAACTTGTGGCCTTGCGCGGTCAACATCCCGCCGAAAGACTCGATGAACGTGCTCTTGCCCACCCCCGGCACACCCGTGATGCCAATGCGCAACGAATTGCCCGAATGGGGAAGGCAACGTTCAATGATGTCCTGCGCCATCGCGATGTGTGTGGGATTCTCGCTCTCTATCATGGTGATGGCCCGGCTTAGGATGGTACGGTCGCCGTTCAAAATCCCCTTCACGTAATCGTCCACGGTCAGCTCGACTTTTTTGTGCCGTTTAAAATGCGGATTCACCTGCATGGGTTGTTCCACGCCCGCGCGCTCCGTCAATGCCGATTCGTAATAGGGATTTGCCATCTTATTTCCAATTAAAATTGAACTTAACCGCCTCTTTCATCGATTCAAAGTAGTGGAAGGTCATTCCATCGATGAAGTTTTCCTTAATATCGTCAATGTCCTTCTTGTTTTCCTTGGACATCACGATGTCGAAGATGCCGCAGCGTTTGGCTGCCAGGATTTTCTCCTTGATGCCGCCCACGGGCAGGAGTTTTCCACGCAGGGTGATTTCGCCGGTCATGGCAATCTTCTCGCGCACAGGCGTTTGCGTGAAAGCAGACACTAAAGCGGTGAGGATGGTGATACCTGCGGAAGGACCGTCTTTCGGAGTTGCCCCTTCAGGCACATGAACATGTACCTTTTTATTGTTAAAATCTTCAGGATCAACGTGATAGTCAGCAGCGTGGGCTTTCAGGTACTCGTAAGCAATGGTGGCCGACTCTTTCATCACGTCACCGAGGTTGCCTGTCATAGAAAGCTCGCCTTTCCCTGCACTCGTGAGAGCCTCCACAAAAAGGATCTCACCCCCCACGGCCGTCCAGGCCAGCCCTGTGGCGACTCCAAACACATCCTTGTCGAGAGCTTTCTCCATCTGGAAAATCGGGGATCCGAGAATATCTTTCAGCTCATCTGGTTTCACGACAGGATCCATGGCACCGTCCTGCACGAGTTTTGCCGCGCGTTTGCGGATGATCTTGGCGATAGTGCGTTCCAAGCCGCGCACGCCTGATTCCCGGGTATAATCGCTGATGACCAGCTTTACCGTCTCTTCGGGAATTGTAAGTTGTTCTTCGTTCAACCCATTGTCTTTCAGTTGCTTGGGGATAAGATGTTTCATAGCGATAGCCAACTTCTCCTCCGCCAGATAGCCGGGAATGTCAATGATTTCCATACGGTCGAGCAAAGCGGGGTGAATGCTGTTGAGATTGTTGGCGGTGGCGATGAAGAGCACTTTGGAGAGGTCGAACGGGGTTTCGAGATAGTTGTCGTTGAAGGTGCTGTTCTGTTCGGGATCCATCACCTCGAGAAGAGCCGCTGAAGGGTCGCCGTTGACGCCCATGCCGGACACCTTGTCGATTTCGTCCAGCACGAAAACGGGGTTGGCGTAGCCCACTTTGCGCATGTTTTGGATGATGCGACCGGGCATGGCGCCGATGTAGGTCTTGCGGTGACCACGGATCTCCGCTTCGTCATGCACGCCGCCGAGGGAGATGCGGACATATTTCCGACCGATGGATTCCGCGATGGAGCGGCCAAGAGAAGTCTTGCCCACACCCGGAGGCCCTGCCAAGCAGAGAATCGGGGATTTCATGTCTCCTTTCAGCTTCAAAACAGCCAGATATTCGAGAATACGCTCTTTCACCTTCTCCAAACCATAGTGGTCCTTGTCAAGTATTTCGCGAGTCTTCTTCAAGTCGAAATTGTCCTCGCTATACTCGTTCCACGGCAGATCCAGCAGCAACTCCAAATAGTTGAGTTGCACGGAGTAGTCAGGGGACATATAGTTGGTGCGTTGCAGTTTCTTGAACTCTTTGTCGAAAAGGTCCGCCGTCTCCTGATCCCACTTTTTCTTGGCCGCGCGCTCACGAAGGTCGTCGAAATCCTTTTCCGTGGATGGACCGCCAAGTTCCTCCTGAATAGTCTTCATCTGCTGGTTCAGGATATACTCACGCTGCTGCTTCTCCATCTCTTTGCTGGATTTGGTGTGAATTTGGTGTTTGATTTCCACCACCTGCAATTCGTGGGTTAACATGGACAGCACCTTGTCGGCACGGATCATGATATCCTGGGTTTCCAGCACATCCTGCTTTTCCTCCACCGTAAGGGTGAGGTTAGAGACAATAAAATTGAGCAGGAAAGTATTGCTTTCGATATTATTCACGGCGGCCATGGCATCGCGCGGGGTGCCGGGAGTCAGCTGCATAATGTTGCTCATGGTCTCCCGGATCATGATCATCTTTGCTTTAAACTCCTCTGATTCAATAACATCTGGATCCAAATCGTTGGTCAGGAACGGATGGGCGAAGCATCTGTAGTAAGGGCGTGAATGGACGACTCTTCCTATCTCAAAAGGTTTGACGCCCTGCACAACCATCATGACATTGCCGTCGGGGATGTTGAGTGTTTTGAGGATACGGGCGATGGTGCCAATGCGGTACATGTCCTTGATGGTAGGGTCTTCCACGCTGTTATCGCGCTGAGCGACCACCCCGATAAGTTCATCGCTGTTGGCGCAGTCACGGGCCAGTTTCAAAGATTTCTCACGCCCGACCGTGATCGGGATGACCATTCCGGGGAACAGCACGGTATTACGCAGCGGAAGAAGAGGCACTTCTTCCGGCACAGACTCCTCGCTGAGCTTGATCTCATCATCCACCGAAAGGATGGGGATGACATTCGACTCGCCATTCATAAAACCGCCTAGTGTAATAATATCTTTTATCATTTCAGGAAGTTAGCATAAAAAAACTGACCTTTTTCGGGTTACAAAAAAGGTCAGCAAAAGTACAAAATATATGGATTATTTCGTCTTGCCAGCATCAAAATGGCGGGCATATTTGTTGCGGAATTTATCCACACGTCCAGCGGTGTCAACCAACTTCATTTTACCGGTGAAGAAGGGGTGGGAGGTGCTGGAAATCTCTAATTTCACGAGCGGATATTCATTTCCGTCTTCCCACACAATCGTGTCTTTCGTGTTGACCGTTGACTTCGTCAGGAACGCATAATCGTTTGACATGTCCTTGAAAACCACGGTTCTGTACTCTTTGGGATGGATGTCTTTTTTCATAATATCACTATATTTTTTTGTCGTTACAAATTGGGCGGCAAAAATACACTTTTTTTGATATCAAACGTGCGATGTTGATTTTTTTTACTAAAGCAATGCAATCAACTATCCATCAAGAACTTGTAATGAATTGATAATTGATAATTGATAATTGATAATTGATAATTGATAATTGTTGGGATAGTAGTTACCTCTCCCTCATTCTTAATTCTTAATTCTTAATTCTGCATTCTTAATTCAGAACAGCTCCCCCTGCCCCGACACATACCTCGACTTCCCCAGGTGCGTGAACGCCAGGTCGGTGGCTTCGCGTCCGCGGGGGGTGCGCATCAGGTAACCTTCCTGGATGAGGAACGGCTCATAGACCTCCTCGATGGTGCCAGGGTCTTCGCCCACGGCGGTGGCGATGGTGCTCAAGCCTACCGGACCGCCCTTGAACTTGTCGATGATGGTGCTCAGGATACGGTTGTCCATCTCGTCCAAACCGTGTTTATCGACATTCAACGCTGTCAAGGCAATCTGAGTGATGGGCAGGGTGATGGTGCCGTCGCCTTTGATCTGGGCGAAGTCGCGGACACGTCGCAACAACAGGTTGGCGATACGCGGAGTGCCACGACTACGGGAAGCGATTTCGTATGCGGCATCCTCGTCAATGGGGATGTCCAAAATGGAAGCCGACCGTTTAATGATGTTGCCAAGTGTCTGGGCATCATAGTATTGCAGACGCAGGTTGATACCGAAGCGCGAACGCAACGGCGCTGTCAGCAAACCCGACCGTGTGGTGGCGCCCACCAGCGTGAACGGGTTGATGGAAATCTGCACGCTACGCGCGCTCGGACCACTGTCAATCATGATGTCGATTTTGTAATCCTCCATCGCTGAGTAGAGGTACTCCTCCACCACCGGCGATAAACGGTGGATTTCGTCGATGAACAGGACATCGTGCGGTTCCAGGTTAGTAAGCAGTCCGGCCAGATCGCCGGGTTTGTCAATGACGGGCCCGGAAGTGACACGCACGTTCACGCCCATCTCGTTGCCGATGATGTGCGACAGGGTGGTCTTGCCCAAGCCCGGAGGACCGTGCAGGAGGACATGGTCTAATGCTTCGCCACGCCCTTTGGCCGCGTGCACGAAGACCATCAGATTCTCCAAGACCTGTTTCTGTCCCTGGAAATCCGTGAATTGTGCAGGACGAATCGCCCGTTCGAACTCTTTGTCCGAGGCCGACAGGTGTTGGGTGGTGGGATCCAGATTCTCGTTCATACGCGTTTAATGTTGCAGTTTGTCCAAACGGTTGAGGCCCTTGATGGCCGGCTCAAAGTTAGTGGCGAGTTTCAATGTCTCCTCATAGTCTTTACGGGCGGCCACATAATTGCCCAGACACTCATACGCCACGCCACGGTTGCAAAGGGCATACACGAATTGCGGGTTTATCTGCAGCACCTGAGTGAACAGCTTCACGGCCTCCTCATATTTTGTATTATCGTCCAAATACATATATCCCAAATTATTCAGAGAGGGAATATGCGTGGAATCGATGGCAATAGCGGTCTTGTACTCTTGCTCCGCCTCCTCCAGCTTGTCCATATCCTGAAACATCTTGCCCAGATTATAGTGCAGCTCCACATTGTTGGGATCTGCCTTCAAACCGTTTTGATAATAGGAAATCGCTATCGGGTCGTTTTTCTGCTGGTAGAAGTAGCCAAGTTCGAGGAACGCTTTGGTCTCCCGAGGGTCCTGGTCGATAACAAGCTGTAACATACGCAGATAACCCACCGTGTCTTGCATATCCTTCAACATGAAGGCCTTGATGAGGTAGGCTTTCGGATTGTGTGGCTGCCGCTGTACGGCCTCGTCGATGGTTTTGCTACAATCCTCATACTGCCGCGTATGAAATTGAAGCTCAGCTAATTTCAGTCGGGCTTCATTGTTGTTCTCGTCCGTGGAAATGGCCTTCAACAGCATCTCCTCCGTCAAGTCGGTTTCATGCTGCGCAAAGTAGAGGTCGGAGAGCATCACATAGTACTTGCTGCTGTCGGGTTGCAACTTGATGGCCGTCTGCATGTCGGCGATACCCTTGTCAATGTTCTCGTGTGAATAATAATATTGCGCTCTTTTGTAGTAGTTTTCGGACTTTTTAGGGTGTTTGTCGATGTTCAGGCACAATTCGGCCAACTCCGGCGGCAGATCGGCGTACTTGTTCTTGTTGTGGCAACCGTAACCGAAGAATAACAATAATGCCAGAAAACAGGGAATAATTTTTTTCATTCTGTCTTTTTTTGCTATTAGCTGTTGGCTGTTGGCTATTAAAATATTTTGCTAAAAGCTAAAAACCAAAAGCTCTTATTTCATATTCTCTTTAATGGCTTCGCGGATTTTGGCCTCGATTTCGTCAGAGAGCTCGGGGTTGTCGTTAAGCAACTGTTTCACGCTGTCGCGACCCTGGGCGAGCTTGGAGTCGCCGTAGGAGAACCAGGAGCCAGACTTCTTAATAATATTGTATTCGACACCGAGATCGACAATTTCGCCCGACTTGGAGATGCCTTCACCGAACATAATGTCAAACTCCGCTGTGCGGAACGGAGGCGCGACTTTGTTCTTTACCACCTTGACTTTCACGTGGTTACCGATGGCCTTGTCTCCGTCTTTGATTTGGGTCTGGCGGCGAATATCTAGGCGCACAGAGGCGTAGAACTTCAAGGCATTACCGCCCGTGGTGGTCTCCGGGTTGCCGAACATGATGCCGATTTTCTCACGCAATTGGTTGATGAAGATGCAGCAACAACCTGTCTTGTTGATGGTTGCCGTCAGTTTACGCAGTGCTTGTGACATCAGGCGTGCCTGCAGGCCGACTTTGGAGTCGCCCATGTCGCCTTCGATTTCGCTTTTCGGGGTGAGGGCGGCCACGGAGTCGATGACGATGATGTCAATGGCGCCGGAGCGGATGAGGTTGTCGGCGATTTCGAGCGCCTGTTCACCGTTGTCGGGTTGGGAAATCAGCAGTTCAGCGGTATTCACGCCTAATTTTTCGGCATAGAAGCGGTCGAAGGCGTGTTCCGCATCGATGAAAGCGGCGATACCGCCCTGTTTTTGCGCCTCCGCGATGGCGTGGATGGCCAATGTGGTCTTACCGGAGGATTCGGGTCCATAGATTTCAACAATACGGCCTTTCGGGAATCCGCCGACACCGAGTGCCGTGTCCAGGCCAATGGAACCGGTAGATATGACGTCCATCTCTTCAATATGGGTCTCGCCCATACGCATAATAGAGCCCTTTCCGAAGGTTTTTTCGAGTTTTTCGAGTGTGGAGTTGAGCACTTTCAGTTTCTCAGCATTCACATTGTTTTTAATTTCTTCTTTTTCCATTCTTGATAGGTTTAATGATTTCAGGGGGCAAAGGTACGCTTTTTTTCAATCGTTCAAAGCCCGGAATCACAAAAATATTTCATTGGAAACTAATTGTTTACGATAATCTTCACTATTGATAGTTAATTTAAAATGACGGATTTCGCAGGAATTGGGAGAGGATTATTCTTTTACATGGAAGAAGGCCGCTGTTAAGATGAAACGGCATAATATCCGCCCGACCTTTTCGAGCCCCGATACTCCACCATGCCTCGCCGCTTCAGAATCACCACTATCCGTTGTATAGTGCTTATGGACAAATGTTTATGCTTCTTAATCTCCACCGCCGAACAGCCGGGATGGTTTGCAATGAACGAATAAACCGACGCAGTCTGTTTCCTTCTTTTGTCAGATGTGATGTCGGAAAATTCCTTCCGCTGCTTTCGATTCTCTGTCACGACCTTGCGAAAATGTTGCCCAAGCAAAGACTGTGCGCTTTCACGGTAATAGGAGGAAATGGACAAACCGTTTTCCTTGTCTGTGTGAGGGTTTCGCAGATACACTGCCTCATGGTCGTAGCGGACGATGTGCCGATACAGCACAAAGGTGTTGCGGGATATCTGTACCCCGTTTGCATCGGTCAACAATCCCATCACCTCCTGCAAAGAACCATATCGGAAATAACGCTGGCCATCCACGAGATACATATAGGTATAATTGTGGTCTTGTTGGCAATATAAAATATTGTCCACATCTAACAGCACCATTTCTTTTTCTTCGAAAGATTTACCCCGGAGCAGCTTTTGTTCGGTTTTTATCATATCTTCAGCGTTATTCTCAGTCTTAACATCTTGATTATCAGAAAAAAATCCCGTACTATCAAAGGATACATTTTCGTCCATCTGCGCTTGAATCTGGTTGTGGAAGGTAAGCACTTGACTCTCCATTTCAAGGCGGTGTTGCCTGTTCTCACGTAACGCCTGGGTCAAGAAAGCAAAACATACAAAGGCAATGTCGCGGAACAGGACACACAAACCGTCGAAGAAAACCGAAACGGAGGCCGCCTCTGCAGAAGAATGATACATCGCCACCGCATAAATCTGCGGATAAACCATCCACATTTCTGCCAAACATGCTAAGAACACACTTAAAAAAGTGAAAAACAGATAGTTGGCGTTTTTGTTTTTCAGGTAAAGCCGTGGAAAAAACAGATAGATGTTCAGGAAAACAGGGGCAATTGCAATCACTCCTGAAAGATACTCCTTGTACAAACAGGGCCACGCAACATGCCGCAGACGACAGAAGTTGCCGAATAGCAGCACAACCATGACAGCGCATAGCACTTGGGCAGCACAGCGGAGATAGTCTGACTGTTTTTCTTTCATACATCATATATTTCGTGGCAAACATACAAAAAATCGGGGAACTTCCATCTTTTCTATTATGCCCAAAACAACTTATGGGAAAGAAACGAAATTGATGCGATAAAAGCATTCCGTTATAAATTATAGATGTTTGTATTTCAGGTATTTATAAATATATTTTACGTCAAAATCTCACGTTGATTTTATGCTCAAAATTAGGCGTTATGAAATATTAATAACATAATTTTCCAAACTGGTGAAGAAAGGTCTTGGAATAATGTCTATTTTTGCTTCGAATTTTCAACAGACATAATATCGTTCATTATGAAACACAACAAGAGCAGAACAATTATTTTTGTAATCATGGCACTATTGGGTTTTCTTGTGCTGATGCCTTCGTGCAATCGGAAACGGGCTGTTGACAAGGGGGTTGCATTGGAGAAAACGGACACCGTCGCACAACGCCTGACACTCCAAATGGAAGAACTACATGAAAAAGTCAACCATGTAACGATAGCATTCGATTCCTGTAGGGCTTACAGGCAAAGTAACGGTTATACGATTCTTGTAGCGGTTGCCACGAAGGAGAATGGCGAAATGACCGTTTTTGCCGCCCCGGCCAATCCCGAGGGAACGGGAATCCAATACATCGGCGAGTTTCCAATGTCGGTGGCCACTTTCACGGGACTTCATATTGAAAACTATTTGCCACCCATATATAATGGAGAGTACAGTTGGAAATCAAAAAGTGATGACCCGTCGCTACTATCGAACCCGACATTTCGTAAATCTATAATGGCATATAGGCCGTAATATGTTGATGTTATTTTGTAATTAGACAAGAAATGATAATATTTATGAAAAAAAGAATGTTTTATACCCTTACAGCTTTAATCATAGGGATTATTTTTCAGGCACCAGCACAGAACACACGTTATCAGCCCGTTCCGAACGGCTTCCACCTCGGAATTCTCGGTGAGGGAAACTTCGCACAAGGCATGTACGCGATGAACGTGGAAGGCCTTTGGCAAAAACCCGCCACCGCACCTGCCATGGGGTGGAAATCGGGAGTAGAACTGTCGTACCATTTTCTGGATTATTTCGGTGTGTCCGTCGGGTTCACCTACGGGACACGACTCCAGCTCCAATATCACCCGAAGCTATACGACGACCAAGAGCTGGAAAATGCCTTTTCGGATGACAAACGATACGTGCACGGTTTACAAATTCCTGTAAAACTGTCGGTTAGCATTCCATTCAATGACCATTGGGCGTTTTTTGCTGCTGCAGGGGTGAATCTCCGAAACATCGAAAACGCCATCGGATATGCCAATGCAAAAAGGAAAGATCCCAATACAGCGTGGGCGTATGAGACCAAACATGGATTCGCAGAACACGGCAGCCATTCTTGCAGCACGGGAGATATTGATCCGTATAATGTTTACAAGTACAACATTGCGGAGCAGAACCCGATGAAACTAAAAACGGACTTGCTCCTGAATGTCGGATTCACCTACCGCCTGCCATATTCTGATATGATCAGACTCTCCCTTCTCGCCAATTTCTCCTTGTCCAATGATGTGTACGGCACTTACACATATCCCCTCCGCCAAACCAATGGAACGCTAAGCTACCGTCACAATCTCATAGGAATGGAATTAGCGTATATCCTCTGTTTCAAGTACAAGAATCATTGACGATCTCAAAGTCTCACGGCACAAGTCATACGTTCACACAAGTAACCGTCTATGAATAAAGTGACATCAGCGACTACTCTTCTGTTGGGGCTGATTCTCTCCCTCCCCGCTGCGGCGCAGAATCCCAATTTCACCGTAACGGGAACGGTGAAGGACATGGAAGGTGTTGTTATCACCATGTATGATGATGCCACAAGACAAACTATGGATTCGATTGTAGTGAGTGACAACAAGTTCCAACTCCAAGGCCGCGCCGACTCCGCCATGATGGTGGGACTGTATTCCAGCGATTACAGTATGTATGCCGATCTGCTGGTGATGCCGGGCAGCCAAATGACGGTGGACATGGTGGCCGGCGAAGTGACAGGAAACAAGCCCACGGAACAGCTTAACCGGCTTGCGCAGGGAAACAGGGCATTGATGAAGGAGCGGACCAGAATCGCCTATCAGATGATGGCTGCCGGCGAAGATCCTGCTTTCGACTCCCTGAAAGCGCTCTATCACAGCTGCGACGACCGCCGGAAGCAGCTGATGGATTCATTGGGATGGGATTATTACAAGGAGAACATCAACAATCCCGCCGCCGCCCACATCCTCTTTGAAATTGCAAATGTAGTGACAGAAGACGTTTTTTTGGACAAAGGAGAGGAACCGACTCCCGCCATCCTCCGCCTCTTCTCACTATATGAGTCTGCGCCGCCCGCCGTGAAGGAGTTCCCGTCGTTGAAGCGGACCATGACCAAGCTTCAATCGCAGGCGGCGATAGCTCCCGGCAACCGTTTCCGCGACTTTGAAGCCATCGACTACATCACGGGAAAGCCCACAACCCTCGGGGAAAAAATCGCCGGACATCTGGCCGTCGTCGATTTTTGGGCGTCGTGGTGCGGACCGTGTCGCAAGGAAATTCTCGAAACGCTCAAACCATTGCACGAAAAGTACGCCGACAGCGGACTGGTCGTGATAGGGGTGGACATCTGGGACAAGATAGAGGACCACGACCAAGCCGTCAAAGAACTGGGCATCCAATATCCCCAAATTGTGGATACCATCCATGACAACGCGGGATTGTTATACGGACTTAAAGGTGTGCCGTATGTCCTCCTCATCGACCCAAAAGGCACCATCATCGGTAACTTTCGGGGTGAGAAGTTAATTGATGCTGTAGAAAAATCTTTAGGAATCCGCAAAAGTAGCTTTGACAAGTAGTCTTCGCTGCTATCCAAAAAAATGCGATATTTGCGCTTTCATATTTAAAGATTCATGATTATGGCTTTCAGAAAAAACAACCTCCTCCGTTTTTTGTTATTGACATTTACAATAATTTCATTTTCAACATCTTACGCACAAGACGAACAAAAGTTTGAAACCGACCCTGTCATCCTGAACCGCATTGACCAGTGGCAGGATCTGAAGTTCGGACTGATGATGCACTGGGGTATTTACGCGCAATGGGGCGTGGTGGAGTCGTGGTCCATCTGCAATGAACCATGGATCAGCCGCGATGGCGTTCCATATACAGAATATAAGGCCAACTACCAGGCTCTTAACAAAACCTTCAATCCCACAAAATTCGACCCGGAATCTTGGGCGAAGCTGGCCAAAGATTGCGGCATGAAGTACTTCGTGTTCACCACCAAGCATCACGACGGCTTCTGCATGTATGACACTAAAGAGACCGACTACTCTGTCACCGGAAAAGATTGTCCATTCTCCAAAAACCCTAACGCCGACGTGACCGGTGCATTGGTGAAAGCTTTCCGGAGTCAAGGTCTTTGGACAGGACTTTATTTCTCGAAGCCCGACTGGCACTGTCCCGACTACTGGGCGCCGGAATGGGCCACCCCCGACCGCAACGTGAACTACGACCCCGAGAAACATCCCGAACGGTGGGCGAAATACTGCGACTTCACCCGCAAACAGCTGCACGAAATAGCCAACAACTACGGCGACATTGACATCCTGTGGCTCGACGGCGGCTGGGTACGCCCCGCGTGGAGCGTTGACGAGGAAGTCCGCGACTGGCTCGGATGCCAGGGCTGGATCCAGGACATCGACATGCCGCGGGTGGCGAAGGATGTGCGCGCTAACAACCCCGACCTCATCATCGTCGATCGCAGCGTGCACGGCAAATATGAGAACTACCGCACCCCCGAACAGGAGGTCCCCGACACGCTGCTCCCCTACCCCTGGGAAACTTGCATGTCGATGGGCGATTCCTGGTCGTACGTGGCCACCGACAACTACAAGTCCACCAACCGGCTCATCCACCTGCTGATCGACATCGTGGCCAAAGGCGGCAATTTCCTGCTTAATGTGGGACCATCCCCTGAGGGCACCCTCCCGCAAACCGCCGTGGAACGCTTGCAAGACATGGGCAAATGGCTGAGCGTCAACGGAAAGGCAATTTACAGCACCCGCCCTTGCCTCCCCTATTGCTACGGACAAGTTCGTTTCACGCAGGGCAAAGACGGGCAACGCTACGCTTTGCTGCTATTCCCCGAAAACGAACTCGCCCCCGCCACCTATACTTTCAAAAACCTTGAGAAACCCGTGAAAACGGGTAAAGCCACCATTTTGGGTTCCTCCGAAAAGGCCTCCATCTCCAAAAAAGGTGACGAATACACCATAACATTGCCAAAAGGTGTGCGCCAGAAAGCAAAAGACGCGGTGGTGGTAGTGCTGTAACGGCTGTTGGCTGTTGGCTGTTGGCTGTTAGCTTTTGGCTATTGGTTATTGGCTATTAGCATTTAGCCGTTTGCTTGCTTTTTTTGTTTATATTTGATTTTCATGTAACAAAAATTTTTATTTTTGCGGCATGGAAACTTATCTGTATTAACCTCGAAAACAATATATAAAACATTGAAAACAAGACTATTACAAAAAAAATATTACCATGAAGATTGAAAACTATCCTGTTGTGAAACTGCTTTTCCCGTATGTCATCGGTATTCTTATTGCTTACAACGCCGATTTTGGGGAACAGATCAGACCCTTGCTGCTAACCTTAACAGGCGTATCTTTTCTGATGACCTTTTCCTTGACGTTTGTCAAATCGTATCGCTGGCGAATCGGGAAGACTCTTATGATGGTCATAGCTTTTATTATGACAGGTATATTACTGACTAACATAAGGTTACATCCGACATTGCCTACTGAATTGATGACGAGCAACACCGACTGGGTGGTTCGCGTGGCGGAAGAGCCCACTCTGCGTCAAAAGAATGTGAAAATCCCGGTGGAAGTATTGCAAGTCAACCACAAACAGGACGTAAAAGCAAAAGTTCTGCTCTACCTGAAACCCTCCGCCGATGCCAAGGGGCTACATTACGGCGACCTTCTGTTTGTTCACGCGAAACTATCCCGCATCCCGCCGCCATACAATCCGGACGCTTTCGACAACCAGCGTTACATGCAACTGCGGGGCATCCACTATACTGGCTTCGTGAACGAGAACGCCTGGGAGAGTATTGGCAACAGACCCGAAAACAGGGTGAAATACCTAGCGCAAAAAACGCGTAACAGACTGACAAGCACCTATATATCCGCAGGAATGAACGGCGAGGAATTGGACATTCTGAAAGCCATCCTGTTGGGCGATGACGACACCTTGGATCCCGAGCTGAAGGCCTCCTATTCATCTGCGGGAGTAAGCCACATTCTGTGTGTTTCCGGAATGCACGTGGGCGTTATCTTCATGATTATCAACTTCATGCTGAAGCCTCTGGATTTTTTTCGCCGCTCAAGAATCCTCAAAACAATTTTGGTCATGCTGATCATTTGGCTGTATGCGCACATCACCGGATTAGCTCCGTCTGTAACGCGCTCCGCCACCATGTTCACGTTTGTGGCCGCCGGGCAGCTGCTGCGACGGAACACCAATGTTTTCCACAGTCTGTTTGCCTCTATGTTCATTCTCCTGATTGTCAATCCACTGCTATTATTCGAGGTGGGTTTCCAGCTCAGCTACCTTGCTGTGGCGGGAATTGTGCTCTTCCAACCAAAGTTATCGGCATTGTACACGTGCCGGACCCGCATCGGAAACTATTTTTGGGAGTTGGTTACGGTTTCCGTGGCGGCGCAGATCGGCACGTTCCCCATCTCCATCTACTATTTTGCGAAATTTCCCAACTACTTCCTGCTCTCCAACCTGTCCGTGATCACTCTCTCCTTTGTCGTTATCATCACCGGCATCTCCCTGCTGCCGCTTTCGGTGATTCCTGTCATCGCGCAACATGCCTCTTGGGTACTGACCAAGGAAATCAGCATCATGAACCGCATCATCAGGTTCATTGAGCAGCTTCCCCACTCTGTAACGGAAAACATTGACTATCACGTCGTTCAAGTAATTCTTTTGTACGCCGTTATCGGATGTGTGTGTTTGCTGCTTTATCGGAGAAGCCGTAAAACGTTTTGGACAACCTGCACGCTGTTCACCTTATTTTGCGTCTCCTTTGCCGTGCGGAAAGTACAGTTGGAGAGTGAAACGGGGTTTCTGGCCTACCATATCCGGAAAAGCAGCGCGACGGGATTTCAGTGCCAAGGCAGCATGGTGCTTTTTTCGGATTCCATCCGAAACGAGAAGGAGAATTTGTACCGTTACAACATCAGCAACTATGTGAGGAAACATCACCTGATCGTCATGGTAGTGCCGATAGACACTTCCGATTTTGACGCTCCTTTTTTGTGCAAACGCGGGGATTTCATCCGATTTAATGGCAAAAACTACTTTATTCTCAACAAAAACCAGAAAAAAATGGTTCGAAACAAAAATGATGAACTATGTATTGATTACTTGCTTCTCCATCGTAATCCGAGGATCCCCCCCGACGAGATGATGTCTCACCTCCCATTCAAGGAAGTGGTGGCAGACGGGTCTAATTCCGTTTATTATGTAGAAAAATGGCGCAGTTTCTGTGCTGAAAAAGGGGTTCCATTCCATTACACTGGGGATGAAAAATGAACATGAGCTAGATAACCCCAAATTTTGTATCTTTGCCGCTTGTTTTTTTAAAATATGATAAACCACATCAAAGGCAGAATAGAAGAAGTGAATCCCGCGTATATCATCATTGAGACTGCCGGCGGGGTTGGCTATTATGTTAACATTTCCTTGGCGACATTTTCCGAAATCAAGGACAAGCAGGAAATCAAACTGCTCACGCATTTCATCGTGAAAGAGGATGCGCAGGTGCTTTACGGCTTTGCCACGGAAGAGGAGCGCGAGCTGTTTAAACTGTTGATCTCGGTCAATGGCATCGGTCCGAACACTTCGCGACTGATTCTGTCTTCCATGAGTGTGGGCGAGGTGCTGAACGCCATCGCCACCGAAAACGTCAAAGCCATCCAATCGGTAAAAGGCATTGGCGCCAAGACCGCGCAGCGTGTTGTGATAGAATTGAAGGACAAGGCGAAGAAGGCTTCCTGGGCGGATGCAACAAAAATTAACGTGGCATACAATAATAACAAATATGAAGCGTTATCTGCTCTTGTTGCTTTGGGTTTCCCGAAATCCGGAGCAGAAGCAGTGTTGGATAAAATCATAAAAGCAGAGGGAATACAACTATCTGTGGAAGAACTTATTAAGAAGTCGTTGAAATTGTTGTAACAAAAAAAAGAAAGTTTGAAAGTAAGACATTATATACGTGCTGTCATCCTAGCATTCCTTGTAATCGGGCTCGTGCCATTGAGTCTGCTTGCTTCGGACGTGATCGGAATGCATAAGTCTTTGCCTGAGAGGGCTCTACTGTCGTACCCGGTTTGTCCGCCTGACACGAATCCTCCGACTTTGCCCCAACCAGACAACAACCCGTTGATTCCTGGTTCCAACAATCCGTTCTACCTCCAGAATCCGCCGGGCGTCGGACCGTCCATCATCTACGATCCGACCACCAACACGTACAATTTCCAGTACATGACCGGCAACACCCCCTTCGGACCGGGTGCATACATGAACATCAACGAGTACATCGATTACGACCTGCAACAGAGCATCCATGACTACTGGCAGAACCAAAGCCGCAGTATCGGCAGTAAAGGGAATTCGCGTACCGGTAGCGGTCTGATTCCACAACTCCATATCGGAGGTGACATTTTCGAAGGCATCTTCGGCAGCAACACGATAGATATCCGCCCGTCCGGAAACATCGGCTTGAAACTGGGCGTAAAATTCACCAAGACCGACAACTTCGCCATCCCCGTGAAAAAGAGAAAGAACTTGCAACTCGACTTCGACGAGGACATTCAACTGAATTTGTTAGCCAAAATCGGTGAGAAAATCGAGTTCAACTTGAACTACTCCACCGATGAACTGTCCGTCACCACCAAATCAGACCAGATCAAGCTGAAATACAACGGCAAGGAGGATGACATTTTACAGCTGATTGAATTCGGCGACATCACCTTCCCGTTGAACAGCACGTTGATTACGGGCAGCCAGAGTTTGTTCGGCGTGAAGACACAACTCAAATTCGGAAACTTGTTTGTCACGGCGGTGGCTTCCCGTAAAAAGAGTTCTTCCCAATCCATCACCATTTCCGGAGGTGCGGAGGAAACCGAATTCTATTTCCGTGCTGACGAATATGAAGAGAACAAACACTTCTTCCTGGGACACTTCTTCGAAGAGCATTACAACCAATACCTCAGCACTTTACCTTTGGTAAGCTCGCCTATCATCATCACGAAAATCGAAGTTTGGCGCACCACGGTAGGTTCTGCTACCACAAACAATCGTAACATCGTGGCATTCACGGATTTGGGAGAATATGACCCCGAATTTGCAAACCTCTCATACAACCCGGCTTACCCCGGAGGCCAATACCCTGACAACAACGCTAACAACCTGATTTCGTATGCTGACAGTTCACTGATCAGGAACATCGCCAATGTGTCGGGCAATATGCAGTCCATCGGCATGAAATCCGGGACCAACTACGAAAAAGTGGAGAGCGCCCGTCTTCTTTCCCCCAGTGAATACACGGTGAACACCAAGTTGGGTTTCATCTCGCTGAATTCAGCCTTGGCCTCAGACCAAGTGCTGGCTGTGGCGTTCCAATACACGGTCATCGGTGACGACCACGTTTACCAAGTCGGTGAGTTCGCCAACGAGGTGGCCACGCCGAACTGTATCCGTGTCAAACTGTTGAAGAGTTCCAGCCTGAACGTCAAGTCGCCGCTGTGGAAACTGATGATGAAGAACGTTTACAGCTTGTCCGCATATCAGCTTTCCCCCGAGAAGTTCCGTCTGAACGTTTTGTATACCGGTGACGCAGAAGGCACTCCCAACGGTTTCTTCACGCAAGGTGCCCAAAAGGGCATCCCGTTGATCAGGTTAATGGGTCTGGACCGTTTGAACAAGCAGCAGGATCCCACCCCCGACGGTGTTTTCGACTTCATTGACGGAGCGGCCGTCAATGGCGGTACCATTAACTCCAGCAACGGCCGTGTTTACTTCCCCACCACAGAACCTTTCGGCAAGGATCTGCGCGCCGCCCTCGACGACCCCGAGTTGGCTGACAAATATGCTTTCGATTCGTTGTATACCATGACGAAAACGATGGCGCAGCAGATCACTAACAAGAACAAATATTACATTGAAGGTAGCTATCGCTCGTCATACGGATCCGAATTCCATTTCCCCAGCGGTGGCGCGACCAAGTCGGTGAAAGTGACTGCCGGCGGCGTGGCATTAACAGAGAATGTGGACTATACGGTCAACTATGACATGGGCGTGGTGACCATCATCAACCAAAGCATTCTGGCTTCCGGAACACCCATCACCGTCACACCGGAAACGGACGACAACTATCAGATGGACAAGCGAATGTTCGGCGTGAATTTGGACTATGTCTTTTCTCCTGATTTCACCGTCGGAGCTACCTTGCTGAACCTCCGCGAGCGTCCGATCACCAACAAGGTCAACTATGGTGACGAACCCATCAACAACTTGATCTGGGGCATGAACTTCGCATATAAGACAGAGTTGCCGTTCATCACCAAGGCAATTGACCTGTTAAGTTTCCACCATACTACCACCAAGTCTTATTTGAACCTGGATGGAGAATTTGCCCATTTTGTCCCGGGCCACAACCGCCAGATCGGCAAAAGTGGAACCACATATATTGACAATTTCGAGTCTGCGAAATCGACCATCGACCTGATGAACATGTCCAACTGGGTGTTGGCTTCCACACCACAAGGCCAGCCAGACCTCTTCCCAGAGGCGTCACCAGTGAACATCTCCGCTTCCGCACGCCGACAATTGGCATACGGTTACAACCGCGCCCGCCTTGCCTGGTACACCATTGACCCGTTATTCTATAACGGAGGCACCTCCGTGCCATCGAACCTGACGGCGGAGGATCTTTCGCAACCATACGCCCGCGCGGTGTATGAGCCCGAGCTCTTCCCCTTCAAAGAACAGCCCACCACCGCTCTTTCCACCCTGATGACCGTGTTCAACTTAGCTTATTATCCGTCAGAGCGCGGTGCATACAACTATGATGTCGATGGATCGGAAGGATTCTCCCGTGGTTTGAACGAAGACGGCACCCTGCGTGACCCCGAAACCCGTTGGGGCGGTATCATGCGGAAATTCGACAACACCGACTTCGAGTCCTCCAACTACGAATATATCGAGTTCTGGATGATGGACCCGTTCATTGATAACCCAGACCACAAGGGAGGTAAGCTCTATTTCAACTTAGGAGACATCTCCGAGGATATTTTGCGCGACGGACGTAAATTTTTCGAAAACGGAATGCCCACCGATGACTCAGACGAGGATGTCGAATTCACCGTTTGGGGACGCGTGCCGACCAAGCAAATGATTATCAACGCTTTTGACAACAAGACAGGCTCTCGCGTCTATCAAGATATCGGCTACGACGGACTGCCCTCCACCCGTGAGGCGGATTTTTTCAAGGAATCCTTCCTTGACAGAGTGGCGGCGGCTTTCGGTGTCGGTTCCCAAGCCTACCAAATGGCTGTCGCAGACCCGTCTGCCGATGACTACCACTACTTCAGAGGCAGCGACTATGATGCTGCTGACGTCAAAATCACTGAACGATACAAATACTTTAATAACGCTGAGGGCAACTCCCCCGAACAAGGTCAAGGGGGGGAAAACTATCCCACTTCCGCCACCAGTATGCCCAACATGGAGGACATGAACAACGACAATACCTTGAGCGAAGACGAACGTTACTACCAGTACGTCATCGACCTGTCGCCCGACAAAATGGTGGTGGGAGAGAACTACATCAACGATGTTTACGAAGGGCACCCCAAAGCACTTCCCGACGGAAGCCGCCCTACCACGAAATGGTATCAATTCCGCATCCCCATTCACAATCCCGACAAGGTGGTGAACAACATGTCCGGATTCAACTCCATTCGCTTCATGCGTGTTTTCATGAAAGATTTCGAAGAGCCTATCATCTGCCGTCTGGCCACCTTCGAGCTGGTCCGCAGCGACTGGCGCTCGTATAACCTGAGTCTGCGTGAAGACGGTGACTACCTTCCGACGCAAGATGATGGGGAATGCTCCTTCTACGTAGGGACTGTGAGTTTGGAAGAGAATGCCAACAGAGTGCCGATCCCATACGTGCTGCCTCCCGGCATTGTCCGTGAACAGACGTACGGTATGACCGCCCAGCTTATCAACCAAAACGAGCAGTCTTTGACCATGAAAGTGGTCAACCTGCCCGACGGCGACTCTCGTGCCGTGTATAAAAACACATCATACGACCTGCGCCAGTTCAACAACTTGCAGATGTACATCCACGCCGAGGATGCCCACTCTTCCGGTGAGCTGAATCCTGGCGACATCCGGGTTTTCATCCGTTTAGGATCCGACTTCACGGAGAACTTCTACGAATATGAAATTCCCGTGGATATCACCCCTTGGACAGTCGGTCGCGACACCAATGCCATCTGGCCGGAGAAAAACCGCATGTTTATCTCATTGGACTCCTTGGTTGCTTTGAAGATGCAACGTAATGCCGCCGTCAGAAACGGCATGCATCCCGGCAACACCATACCTTACCCTCCTGTAGGTCTTGAAACCGGCGAAAACCGGATGACCGTGGTGGGCAACCCCAACTTAGGCGAGGTCACGACCATCATGATCGGCGTTCGCAACCCCAAGAAACGGACTCAAAATGCAGACCCGCACGGCTACTACGATGACATGTTGCCAAAATCAGCGGAAGTCTGGATTAACGAACTGCGTTTGAGCGGCTTCGACGACCGTCAAGGGGTCGCCGCCCTCCTGCGCGCCCGCACCACCCTCGCTGATGTCGGTAATATCACCGTGTCTGGAACATACTCCACCCCCGGCTACGGAGCTTTAGAGCAATCCATTACCGAAAGGGCTCATGAGACCAACATCAACGTGGACATTGCCACCAACATCGACGGAGGAAAACTTTTCTTCCCGGAGAAATGGAATATCAGAATCCCTCTTCATTACGACTACTCCTTGGGCGTTGTGCAACCGGAATACAACCCGCTGAATCCGGATGTTAAGATGAGAGACGAGCTGTCGCAACTTCCCAACGCCGAAGCCCGCGACTCCCTGCGCTTCCTAACCAACACGGTAACCCAACGGCAGAATGTGAACCTGATGAACGTCCGCAAAGAGCGTGACTTCTCAAAGGGCAACACCAAAATGCATCCTTGGGATATCGAAAACCTCGACTTCTCTTACTCCTATTCCGAAATGATTCAGCGCAATGAGGATATGGAGATGAATAACGAATACATTCATCATGGAGAAATCGGCTATACCTTCAGCACCAACCCTAAAAACTTCCGTCCTTTCTCGCGTGCAAAATGGACCAAGAGCAAATGGCTCCAGCTGATCCGGGATTTCAACATCACACCCATGCCGAAGAACATCACCGTTCGCACCAGTATGCACCGTGATTTGCAGGAGTTCAAATACCGTCCTAAGAGTCAAGGAAATATCATCATTGACACCAACTATGTGAAATCCTACGACTGGACAAGAAACTACGCTGTCAACTGGGATATCTTCCAAAGTCTGAAATTGGAGTTCAAAGCCGATGCTTCAGCACGCATAGACGAGCCGGACGGACGTATTGACACCCGCGTGAAAAAAGACTCGTTATGGCGCTGCATCGGCAAAGGAGGACGTACCACCGACTACCGCCAGAACTTCAACGCCACCTACCAACTCCCGCTGAACAAAATACCGTTGTTCAAGTTCGTAAATGCCAATGTACGCTATACCTCCATGTACACCTTCTCCGCATCGGCTCTTTCGCTCGCATACCTTGGCAACACCATCCAAAACTCACAGAATGTTCAAGGGAACGCCTCTTTGAATTTTGTGACTCTTTACAATTCTGTCCCGTATCTTAAAAAGGTGAACCAGGGCATTCTCCAGAACAACAAATCGGGCAAAAACGCCAACTCAAGAGACCCTAAAGGCTCCAAAGACTCCAAAGCTTCCAAAGAAGAGACCGAAGAGGAAATCCAAAAGGGCAGAAAGAACAGAGACAAGAACGACTCGCTGAAAGAGAAGCCGCAAGTCGGCAAGATCATCCTGGATGGAACCGTGCGACTGCTGATGTCCCTCAGAAATGTCTCCGCCAACTATACTCAAGGGCGCGGAACAACCTTGCCAGGTTATATGTATTCGGCCACACTTGTGGGACATACCAAGGAAAGCAGCACACCCGGCTTCCTGTTTATGTTCGGCGGCCAACCTGACATTCAAGAAATTGGAGCCAGAAACCATTGGCTGACAACTGACTCGCTGATGAATTCCCCATATCAGCGGACCAAAAACCAGGTGCTCAACTTCCGGGCTTCTGTGGAACCTTTCAAAGATTTCCGAATTGACGTTTCGGCAAACCGCAACTTCACGGAAAACTTCTCCGAATACTTCCATGTGAATGAGATGGGTATTGTGGAACACTACACCCCCCAACGCTCCGGCTCCTTCAGCATGACATATTGCGGTTTAGGAACTTTCTTTAAGAATCATGACGATTTATTCCAAGATTTCCGTGCTGTAAGAGCTCAATTATCGGAACGTTATGCCCAAAACAACCCCAACAGCACTGGAGAGGTGGACCCGGAGACAGGATTCCCCATTGGTTACAGCGCCATATCCCAAGATGTGTTAATGGGTGCTTTCTTTGCCACTTATCTGAATAAAGATGCTGAGAAATCCAACATCTTCTCCCCCTTCTTGAAAATCCCGCTCCCCAACTGGCGCATCAATTACAACGGACTTACCAAAATCAAAGGTATGAACAGGGTCTTCCAGACTTTCTCCCTTATCCACAATTACACCTGTAACTACAATGTCAACGGCTATTCTACGAACATCTCATACACTCAGGATGAAAATGGATTCCCCAACGCATATAATGCCCTCGGTGACTTCATCTCCACACACGAACTCAGCCAAATGGCATTGTCGGAACAGTTCTCCCCACTCATTGGTTTTGATATGACTTTGAAAAACAGTATGTTGCTGAAAGTTGAATACAAACAATCCCGCAACATCTCCTTGAGTTTCACAAACACCCAGCTGACCGAAACCACCAGCAAAGAGGTGACTGTCTCCGCAGGCTATCGCTTCAAAGACATCAAGATTGGACTGGTGTTTTCCGGCATGAAACGGCAGTTTGTCAGCGACTTGAATCTCACAGCCGGATTTGGCCTGAAAGACAACCAGACAATGCTGCGTAGAATCACGGAAGATGATGAGCAAGTTACATCAGGATCCTTGGATATTACCATTAATGTGGCGGCGGATTATCAGTTCAGTCGTATGGTCGGTATCAAATTCTACTACGACCAAACCATCAACCGGCCGAAAAACCAGAATCAATACAACCGGATGAATTTCCAGACGGGTATTCAGCTTCAGCTGATGCTGTCGCAGTAGTTGGCTGTTAGCTGTTGTGCTTCGCCAATATTACCAAAATACGGCGTAAATTACCACCAGGAGAATGCATATCGCGTATGCTGCGATATGGAAATCGCGCTTGGTTTGGAACATGCTGGATGTCAACGCAATACCCTTAACATCGTCTTCGTTTTCGCAGGTGCATAAACTCACCATCACGATGATGGCCATCGTGAGCAGACAGGTGTAGAACATTTGGTCGATGAAGGGCATGTCAATAGGCAAGAACTTGAGTGCCAATGCAATGGGGATGGATAACACCACGCCCGTAATGGCGCCTTTGTTGGTGGTCTTCTTCCAGAATAATCCTAACAAGAAGAGCGCGAGGATGCCCGGACTCACCAATCCCGTGTATTCCTGGATATACTGGAACATCTGTCCCACACTTCCGAGCAGTGGGGCAATCAGAATGGCGATAATGAGGAAAAGTCCGGCGGAAATCTGTCCGACCAACACTAAACTGACATCTTTGCTCGTTTTCTCCTTCACTTTTGGAGCAATATAAGGTTTATAAATGTCCATCGTGTAAATCGTGGAAGCGGAGTTGAGCATAGAAGCCAACGAAGAGATAATGGCGGCGGCTAACGCAGCGAGTACCAGTCCTTTAAGACCCGTCGGGATGAAAGTGCTGATCAGCCACGGATAGGCGTTGTCGTTGTTGAGGGCGCCGTTGGCCTTGGTGAGGGCCTCCAATGCTCCCGGATGCCCTTCTGTAAACATCACGTAGGCCACAATGCCAGGAATAACCACGATGAACGGGATGAGCAACTTGAGGAAGGCTGCGAAAGCCAGGCCCTTTTGCGCTTCGGGCAGCGACTTGGCGGCAAACGCCCGCTGGATGATGTATTGGTTGAAGCCCCAATAGTAGAGGTTGGCCACCCACAGTCCGCCGATGAGCATCGCAATGCCGGGCAGGTTATGGTATTCGGGGTTATCCTTCGGCAATATCAGATGCATCCGGTCACCTGCCACGTTGGTGAGATGCTGGATGCCCTGCATCACGGTGCCGTCAGGACTGATGACCTGCAACGCCACCACCGTGGTGATAAGGCCGCCTAACACAAGCAGAATGACCTGCAGGATGTCCGTCCACGCCACAGAGGAAAGGCCACCGGTGATGGAATAGAGCGCGGCAACCACCCCCAGCCCAATGATAGCGGGCATGATGAGCGAGCCGTCACCTGTGCCGATGATGGTGTCAATGGCTTTGGCGCCGAGGAAGAGCACGGAGGTGAGATTCACGAAAATGAAGAGTCCCAGCCAAAAAATGGCAAGGATTGTCTTGAGATTCCGTGAATAACGTTGCTCCACGAATTGGGGAATGGTGTAAATTCCCTGTTTCACAAATATCGGCATGAAAAACTTGGCCACAATGATGAGGGTGAGCGCGGCCATAAACTCGTAGGACGCCACCGCGAAACCACCCGCGAATCCAGATCCGGACATCCCGATAAACTGCTCTGCCGAGATGTTCGCGGCAATCAGCGAAGCGCCTATCGTCCACCATGGCAACGACTTGCCTGCGAGAAAGTAGTCCTCGGCGGTCTTGTCTTTATTCTTCTTCCGATGTGAAATCCAGATGCCTAATCCAACAATCACTAGCAGATAAGCGGCAAAAATGATGATGTCTAAGGTATGAAATGCGGGGTTCATTCTTTAAGGGTTTTAAGTTGGGGGCAAAAGTACAAATTTTTGGCTATTGGCTGTTAGCTTATGACTGTTGTCTTTTGCAACTTGGCGATGCAGCGGACTGGAATGCCTATGGCTATAAGAAAAACCATAAGTACAAGTATCTGAAAAAAGAACATGGCCGCTTTGCTGGTCAAATGTTACAGCACAGCCGCAGCCAAATTCACTTTCTTACGAGGTCTGACAACTTGGATAATATCCTGACCAAGGGCAACAGAAATTTTCGCTATGGTGGCGGTGGTTAAGTTGTGCGTTCCGGAAAGCCATCTGCTAACCTCGGTTTCTGTTTTGCCCAGTGCATGCGCCAAATCCTTCTGGCTCATCCCTTTCTCTTCCAAAATCTCATAGATACGATTGGCTATACTCACTGACAACTCCATCTGCTTTTTCATTTCAGGAGTCATGGTCTGTCTAATTTCATCCATCAACTTATTGGTTTTCATACCATTATATTTAATCGTTAATTTCAAGCAATAAAGGACCTATGATCTGGGTGCCCTTTATAGTAAGAATATTCTTCCTTTCAAGTTGTTTCAATTCGATATCAATCTTTTGCAATGTTTGCATACATTTGTTCAAATGATAATCTTCTTGATAGGTGGAAGTGGTTTTTAGCCCGCCATTTCCAAGTATTAGAATTTTAGACTGAATGTTAAGTAGATAGAGTCGCAAAGATGTCGTTTCTAAATGAGAAGGTAATGCCATCACCCGATCATGTAGAGTCCCCTCATATCTGAAGTGCCTATCCGCCGCTCCATCACGCTTAATGATATCCAAGCGATATACGAGCTGAGCCACGTCTTTAGGATAAGTATCCTTAAATCGGATCAAAAATTTCTCAAATTCTGTGAGTTCTTCGCCTTCAAAACGTGGAGAATACAAGCTAACTTTTCCGCTATCTTCCAGTAATTCAATCAGTAAGTTTTTCTTCGTCATAGTTTAAATCAGTTTGCAAAAATAAACATAAATGTTGATTTTTCAATAAAAAAACAATATTTTTTCGTGATTGTTATTTGCGATTTTTCACGATAGCATTTCTATAAAAACGCAAAATAATCACCTTGCAAACATACGAATAAATCTCATGATTGTCAAGGTTTTAGAGAGATTTTCTTTGTTGTTAAAAACCAATGATATATAAATAACATTAACAATTTAATTTTGTAATAGTTAAATTACACAGGAAGTTTTTCGCAGGTTTTTCTGCTATTTCATGCAAAACTAATTCTGACAGGTACGAATGAAGCGTAGGATGGGCTCCCTTAAATCGTGAAGCAAAATGTTGAGTGATGAAAGTTTTTCCAAAATGTCGAATTCCTGTGATAACGAGTGGCTTATGGTTTAGTTTTATCTTCTATATTTTCAAAGTATCTGATATTCTTCTCTTTAACACAACATTACAGCATTTTTTTCAACGAATAATTGCTACTTCGTTGCACTTTTTCCAACGAATGTGACAACTCGCATTGCATCTTTAGTTTTGTAGGCTGATTTTTCACTCCCGCACCGGGCAAATCATCAAAACACGGTAACCGGGCTGTTTTTCAGTATATCTTTCGATGATTTCATGCTTGATAGTCATTTTTGTGACGCGGCTGTTTGGACAAATGGATTCCATTCGTTGGTACAAAAACGCACCTCTTCTGGTAGCAGGATATGATGAGGCTTCCGCGATGGTGTAATCCCAGTAGGTGAGTTCAAAACGGTTACTTTCTGTGCAGACGGTTTGTAAAACGCTGTCCAACTCTGCCAGTGAGGACTCTAAGAGTTCCGCTTTCGCTAATCTCCAGTACAATTTCACCAAAATTGTGTCTTTGGATGGCTGAATGTTTAGGCATTCGGCAAATTCCGCGTCTTGAAAGATAATCTCCCGAGGGTAAATTTCCCGTTGGTCGCCAGGGATGTCGAAAGAGAGCGTGGCACCGTCCGCACGCACGTCGAGGGTGACGGGTGCGCCTATCACGAGCGGTAGGTTCAGCTTTTCGTGACCGGCAGGAAAGCCGCAGAGCAACGGGATGTGGTACGGTTCAATGTATTGGCGCAGCATCGCCTCCACGCTTTCATAGCCGACATCGTTTTCACAATCGGTGAAATCGCCCAAAACGATGCCCTTGCAATGGGCAAGCACACCGCTCATTTTCAGCATGTTGAAAAGGCGGTCGATGTTATGGTGGGTCTCCTCCACCTCTTCCACGAAGAGGATGATGTCGGACTGGCCGATTTCGTTGACCTGGGAGCAGAGCAGCGGGGCGAAGGTGGCGAGATTGCCGCCCACGAGGGTGCCCGTGGCCTGACCGAGAATGTTCTCTTTGTGGGCGGGCAGCTCATAGCGCGGCACCTGACCCTTGAGCAGATTACGCAGCAACGTGCAGGATTGTTGTACGCTGACGCTGTCTTGCTTGGCAATGTTGCAGCCCCGAAGAGGGCATAAATGAAAAACGCTGTTACAAACTCGTCTCCGCCTCCAAATAATGGGAGAATCAAAATTAGAAATTGGAATCTTTGTCTTTCTCCTTCAGATAGTGTTCATACAGTTTTTTGCCGATTTTATCTTTTTTGAATTCCCGCTCGTGCTCATACGGAGTTGTGGAGAGTCTCACTTTCGCAATTCCGTTCTTCAGCGCCTCCATCTGAGATGGCTCAATATTGAATCTTACTGTTGAATAAAAACCTGAAACTACCTTGGTCTCACCGTCCCGCTCCACTAATTTTGATTGGACCACGCATACAGGGTTCGATCCATTCAACTTGAATACTTCATCCGCAAAAGTACGAATCATCATCGTGGGTTGATCCGTGAATTTTGACTGGTCGGAGTCAAAGTTCACCTCGATAAAACAGCTGTCATTCTGGATTACCACCAAATAGTTCACCACACAGCCATCGGGAAGGAAAGCCTTGTGGGTATATCCTACTGGCTGAGCAATAGCCGATAAAATGCCGATCATCACAATAGCGAACGAAAACAATAACTTTCTCATAAAACACAGTTTTTTTTATTTCAATTATCACACCGTTATCATTATCTACTCCATCATTAATAGACCCCTATCTCAGCTCTTCCACCGGGAACTCAAAGTAAGTGCTGGGATACGGCTCGTCCTTCAACGTGAAGTGCCACCACTCGCTGTCGATGGGCTTGAAGCCGTGGCGGAGCATCGCGGCACGCAAGATCATGCGGTTGCGGAACTGTTCTTCGGTGATGGTACGGCCTGCAGGAGACGGTTTCCCGTTATAGACGCCCGTCTCGGGGTTACCGCCGAAGTCAGGATGGCTCTCCTCGCCGAACCAGTCGAAGGTGCCGCCCATGTCAACCTCCTTCTCGGTGGCCATGTCGAAGAGGGTGAGATCGACGGTGGAGCCGCGGGTGTGGCCGCTCTTCGCCGCGATGTAGTCCAGTTCGAACAACCGACTCTTATCGACCTCGGGGTAGAAATAGCGCCGCATCAGCGTGTCGGGGATGTCGGCGGCCCAGCGCACGAAATGATTGACGGCCATCTGCGGACGGTAGGCGTCGTAGATTTTCAGCCGGTAGCCCATGCGCATCACGTCGTCGCTGACGGCCTTGAGACTGTCGGCGGCGCGTCTGGTCATCAGCGCGGTGGGCTGCAGGTAGCCGTCAATGCGCTGACCCACAAAGTTGTAGGTACTGAAATAGCGGATTTCCAGAATCGCGTCCGGCACCACGTCGGTGATGTTCACGAACTGGCTGGCGTCCTGCTCGGGCTTCACGGTTGTGCTGGAAGCGGCGGACGTGCAGGGCGCAACCCCGGCCACGATGACATGCCCGTTTTGGGCGCTGACTGTCAAGGTGAAACACAACGCGACGGCACATATAAGCAGTGTTCTGAGGTCTCTTTTCATAATTGGGAATTTTGGTTGGCAAAGGTACGTTTTTTTTAGTGAACAGTGAACTTCGGGGTTTTTCTTTGGATTTTTTCAAAAATATCCTCGTTATTTCTTTGGATTTTTTCGATTTCTGGCAAATTATTTCTTTGGATAATTTCATTTTTTGTATTTTTGCACCCGAAGAATTAGGAGATGATATATTATAAAAGAATCATAGACAGCTATTTAAGCGAATGGGCGGCGCGAAAAATGCATAAACCTATCCTGTTGCGTGGTGCACGTCAGGTGGGAAAATCCACAGCCGTCCGGCATTTGGGTGAGCAATTCAAGCATTTTGTGGAAATCAACCTTGAGAAACAACCCGACTATAAAACATTGTTTATCAATGATCTACAAGTAAATCGTATTGTCTCGCAGATGGCTGCGATGTGTGGCATCCCCATCATCCCAGGTGATACCCTGCTGTTCATCGATGAGATACAGGACTGTCGGGAGGCCATCATGGCGTTGCGTTTTTTCAGAGAGGATATGCCTGACCTTCATGTGATTGCCGCAGGTTCGCTATTGGAATTTGTACTTGACGACATCCCCACCTTCGGCGTAGGCCGCATCCACTCTATGTATATGTTTCCCATGACATTCGACGAGTTTCTCTTAGCCAATGGAGAGAAACTGCTTTTGGAGGCTCGAAATCAAGCATCTGCCATTTCTCCGCTACCCGCCCCGCTGCACGACAAGCTGGTACAACTTTTACGTACTTTCATGTTGGTAGGAGGAATGCCTGAGTCAGTGGCTAAATGGGTGGAAACCAACGACTACCTTCAGTGTCAGGAAGTGCAGGATGACATCCTGACGGGTTATGAGGCCGATTTCCCGAAGTACAAGAAAAAGATTGATCCACAATTGTTGAGTGCCACCATGAAAAGCGCTGCTGTACAGGCCACCAAGAAGTTCATCTATGCGAAAGTGCCGGGCGAATACAAAACGGCAGAAGTGAAGAAATCTCTCGAAATGCTGATTAAGGCTGGCATCCTGATTCCTGTTACGTACACTGATGCCAACGGCCTGCCCTTGGGCGATGAGCGAAACGACACTATCCGCAAAATATTGTTATTAGACACTGGTTTGTTGTTGAGGTTGCTCAACATGTCAATGGGTGACATCACAGCCATTACCACTCAGATTCTAACAGCCTCGGCGGCAGATCTGGTGAACAAGGGTCCTTTGGCAGAAATGTTGGCTGGATTAGAGTTGTTGCATTATCTCTCGCCCAATCTTCACCACGAGTTGTTCTATTGGATACGACAGGCCAAGAATGCCACCGCAGAGGTCGATTATGTGCTTCCATACGATATGAAAGTACTACCTTTCGAGGTGAAGGCCGGTGTTCAAGGTGGCATGAAAAGTTTGTGGGACTTCATGCGCGACAAGAATTTGACACAAGCCGTACGTTGCTCGTTGGAGAACTTCGGTCAATTCGACTACACTGACCCTAAATCGGGAAACGAGGTCCGCCACGTGACGATTATTCCGTTGTACGCCGTTTCTCAGATGAATTCCCCCGCTCCGTCTCCAATCTCCGCCACATAGAAATCAGCACGCAAGCTGAATCTTTCCTCGTATGCCTTGCCGAGACTTTCGATAAACGCATTTACTTGATCATCAGCGATTAACGTTACCGTGCAGCCACCGAAGCCCGCGCCGGTCATGCGGCTGCCGAGCACGCCGGGGAAATGCTGCGCCCGTTCGGCCAAGAAGTCCAGTTCGGGACAGGTGACCTCGTAGTCGTCGCGCAGGGTGGCGTGCGAGGCGTTCATCAGCTGACCGAAACGGACCATGTCGCCGGCCTTGAGCGCAGTGACGGCCTCGCGCACGTTCTCGTTCTCGCGCACCGCGTGTCGCGCCCGCTTGAGCACATTGCCCGTAAGATATGGCGCAAATGTATCAAACTGATCCATCGTGAGTTGGCAGAGACAATCGACTTGCCGGTGCGCACGGATGATCTCCAACGCCTGCTGGCATTCGCTGCGCCGCTGGTTGTAGGCCGAATCCACGAGTCCGCGTTTCTTGTTGGTATTGGCGATGACGAACTTCAGCCCGTGCATCTCCAACGGCACGTGCTCGTACTCCAACGTGTTGCAGTCCAACGCGATAGCGCAGTCCTTTTTGCCGAATCCCGAGGCAAACTGGTCCATGATGCCGCAGTTCATCCCCACGAAGTCGTTTTCCGCGTGCTGGGCCATTTGGACAAGCTGCATCATCGTGAACGGACTGCCGTTCAGGGTGTTGAGGGCCACGGCGGTCACCATTTCGATGGAGGCGGAAGAGGAGAGCGCGGCCCCGATGGGCAGGTCGCCGCGATAGCGGAACTGGAGAGCACTCACGGGAAATCCCCTGTCGGTGAACTCCTTGACCACGCCGAGCGGGTAATCCACCCAGCTGTTCCGCTTCTGCGACAGTTCCTCCTTGCGAATCAGAAACTCCGCCGAATCGTTTTCGGAGATGAAACGGCAAAGATTCGCATCATCGTGTTTTTTCACAGTGAGATACGTACCCATATTGAGCGCGGCGGGGAAGACGAGTCCGCCGTTGTAGTCGGTGTGGTCGCCGATGAGGTTCACGCGCCCCGGGGCGAAAAAGTGGCGTTCGGTTTTCTGCATAGTCGGAGTTTTACCCTTGTAGAGACGTGGCATGCCGCGTCTCGGATTTTCAGGGGGCAAAGGTACGATTTTTAGTGATTAGTGAACGGTGAGCTGTGAGCTGTTGACATTTTCCCGCAGACTACGCTGATCCGTGCAGATCTTTTTCTGCGGAAGTCAGCGAGTTCTGCGGGTAAAACAATCAGTAAATAACCATGCACCCGTAATCATACAGCTTGATTGTCAATCCGTTATAAGTCCATTTCCTGCAAATTTGGTAATCTTGCTCAGGTTTCGTGCCGGTGAGTTGAGTGAGAATGTCGGAAACCTCCTCGCATTTACCTTTGATCCCCTCGTTCCAATCCTTTTTGTCCCATCCGTGAGGCCCATAATAGGAACGTCCCCATTCTATGAAGACCCCTTTTACTACTGAATCCTGTTTGTGTACGCAATAAGCCCTTCGGCATACTAATCCATCATCTAAAATTCTGTAATAGGGATACTTGGCGTACTTTTTGTCGTTTTGATAGGCAATCGGAAAATAGCCGTTATTCAGAGGCATAAAACGACCTAATCCGACTTCAGACAGTTGTTGCTCGCAACTGTCCAATTTAGACAAAGAGATGTCAGGCAGATTGTGCAGAAGGAAATCAAGGATGGGCACTGTGGCATTATCAGGGACGATAGGCAGCGAGTCCTCTTCCTGATGATGATAGAGGAAGCATCGGATAAAGACCGTCGTGTCCTCTATATCAACAGTCCCATAATCACGGGTGCTGTTTGAGAAATGCAGATGACAACTGTTTGGCGCGCGATTTAAATCGTTGTCATCAAGCTCTAATGTTATTTTAATGTTGTGAAACAGAGGTTGAACTTCCCGAAATACGACATTTTCTTTTCGCGCTATGAAAGTTCTGTCTTGAACGGTGATGATAAAATACAACCGGTCATTAACATATAAGGCATTGTGAAACACCGTGTCCAATATGGGTTCTCGGTATCCGATATGGCTGTCACCAAGTCCACACCGGAAACCATAGTTAGTCGGATCTCCCTCAAACACCCACTTAGAAGTTGGATAGAACCTGAATTCCTCAAAAATTTTGCCCAAGGTGTTTTCATGGCCGGGTTCGCCTGGACGACTGATGGGCAAACTGTCAATTTTTCCCCTACGAATGAAAAGATATTGGTCTTTTGTTCTGATAATCCGACTTCCCGCAAAATGGTTCAAATAGGGCCGATTGACGGGTTCCATCTGCAACCATCCGTTTTTTGTCTCGGGATACCATGTGGTATTTTTATCAACGAAAAGCAAATCGATATTAGATCGCGGAACCACATAATAGTTTTCATCTTCATAAAAATAGTTCGGAATATGCGATACAGAATGCCATTGCCACTTGTCATAATCGAAATAATAGCCTTTTTTGTTATAATTGTAATCTGAAGCCCCGAGATACAGCGTATCATTCCAAATGAACAGGTTGACATTCCAGAAATCGTCTATGCCCATTGGTTTTTCAACTATTTTAGAAGTGCCATCCTTTACGGAAATTGCCAACAACGTCATGCAAGAATTATGTTCGAACTTTAATGATTCATAAAATTTGCAAAAATAGTAGTCTCGATACTTCCTGATATTGGTCAAATAGGTTTCGGACATTTTGTTATATGGTGCCAAATCGTTAACATACACCGTGTCCCGAATCACCGTGAACCGCTGCTGTCCCCGCGCAGGCCGCGACGCTAACAATAGCAGCACAGAGGCGAAGAATATGACCAAATGTGTATGTCGATGGTGATTCATAACGGTGAATTTTACAGGTGCGAAAATACGATTTTTTATCTCCGCGTATCGCACGTATTTGCATGTGATTTTTTTCTGCGGAAGTCTGCGCGTTCTGCGGGAGGACAAATGCAATCTTGTTCAAAAAAGAAGCTGTGTTCAAAAAAATTGAACATGGTTCCTGCTCGATTAGAAGCGCTGTGTCATTTTGCTATTTTTGCGCCATAAAACATTCTTTGTAGTTTTTCCATACCGCCTGCGTCTAACCTGTGTAATTCTAAACCAATGACAAAGAAAGAAACAGATTTTGAACGAATGGTCCGGGAGCACAAAAGCACCGTCTATACGGTCTGCTACATGTTCTCCAAGGACGCCGACGAGGTCAACGACCTGTTCCAGGAAGTCCTCATCAACCTCTGGAAAGGCTTCGACAGTTTCAGGGGCGAGTCGAAGGTGGACACCTGGATATGGCGTATCGCCCTCAACACCTGCATCTCCGACGACCGCAAGAAGAAGCGGCGCGGCGAGCGCGTGCCCCTCGAAATGGCCGCCGACCTCTACACCGACACCGACGAGGACACCAAGCAGATCCGCCAGCTCTATGCGCGCATCAACAAGCTGGGCATCATGGACCGCGCCCTCGTCCTGCTCTGGCTGGAGAACCTCAGCTACGAGGAGATCGGAGCTATCGCCGGCATCTCCGCCAAAAACGTTTCCGTGAAGTTGGTTAGAATCAAACAACAGTTAATGAAAATGTCTGACAATCAAGAATGTTAGTTATGGAAAACAATGAAATAAACAACAGCGAATTGGAAACCATGCGTGCGCAAATCGCACTGCTGAAGGACAAATTAGACAAGGAGACCATCGTTTCCGACAAGCTTCTTCGCGACACGATGCAGCATAAGGCCAAATCCATCAACACCACCGCATGGATCGGCATCACCGCCTCTATTTTCGTGATTTTCAGCGCACTGACCACTCTCCGAAGTTTGGGATTCAGCTGGTGGTTCATTGCCGCCACCATCTTGATGATGCTCGTGTGCGATTTCTTCACCTGGAAGTACCATAAGGATGTGAATGCCAAGACAATGAGCGGCGATCTGGTAACCGTTGCCAAAGTGATGAAACAGCTACGTGACAACTACCAAAAATGGCTGAAATATGGTATTGCAATGAGTATCGTATGGCTTGTCTGGCTCTCTATCGAATACTATATTCAATTGAAAGACTGGAAGTTAACAATTACCATTATCATTGCTACACTAATTGGTGGTGGAATAGGCGGATTCATCGGATGGAAGATGCACAAATCGGTGATCCGCAACGCGGAGGAAATCATCAGTCAGATTGAGGAAAGCGAAGAAAATGACGAGGAATAGGCCAAAAGCTACTAGCTAAAAGCCAAAAGCCATTTTACATGAACATCGTATCAGAATAAAATGTACTTTTGCCCTCGTATAATCAAACCTTAAAAATTTATCATTATGGATCTAAACAGTATCATTTCCTCGCTCACGGGCAACAACCTCATCGAAGAGATTTCCAAAAAGTTCAAAATTGACCCGAAAAAAATCATCGAAGTCATCAAGGCCGCTATCCCTAAATTTCTGAGTTCAATGCAGAAAAACGCTGGAACTGCCGCTGGCGCAGCCGCATTAACCCAAGCTCTGGGCAACCACGCAGGTCAAGGTATGGGCATTAACATCGAAGACGGCATGAAGATTCTGCAAAAAGTCTTCGGCGGCAATCTGGGTTCCGTGGTTTCCAACTTGAGCGGTCAGACCAACACCACCAACGATCAGGTTTCCAACATCTTGGCCTCCATCGCTCCGAATCTCCTTTCCGTTTTGGGCAAAGGGGCCGGCACGGGCAACATCGGCAACATCCTTGGCGGACTGCTGGGCGGTGCCTCCAACTCTAGCAGCAGCTCCAATGCCGGCAAGGTCCTCGGCGGCCTGCTTGGGAAAATTTTCAAGAAATAAGGACTTAAGACTTAGGACCTAAGACTTTTGGGACATTCCGTTCCTAACAGCTACAAATAACACCGTCATCTCACTTGGCGGTGTTTTTTTGTAGAGACGTGCCATGGCGCGTCTCTACTGTTTCGAGAACCGAAACATCGTATGACTCCGATAAACCTCCCCTGGCCGTAAAATCGCATCCGATTCCGGCCATCCCTGGTTCGGCGAATCAGGGAACTTCTGCGTTTCGAGGCAGACGGCCGCCCGCTGTTGATAGACTACCCCACCCTTCCCGACAACTGTGCCGTCGAGGAAGTTGCCGGTATAGACCTGCATTCCCGGTTCGGTAGTGTAAACCTCTAAGGCAATGCCCGTTACGGGACTCTCCAAGTGCGCGCACGGACGGGAATCGTCGCCTTTGGTGTTCAGCACCCAGTTGTGGTCGTAGCCGTGGCCGATGCGCAGCTGCTCAAAGTCGGCAGAGATGTCGCGGCCAATCGGCTTGGGCCACCGGAAGTCCATCGGTGTGCCTTCAACGGAAGCCAACTCGCCCGTGGGAATGAAGGTTTCCCCGATCGGCGTGTAGCGGTCGGCGTCTATGGTCAGCAGGTGGTTGAGGATGTCAGTGGAAGCGTCGCCGTTGAGGTTGAAGTAGCTGTGGTTGGTCATGTTGATGACCGTCGGCTCGTCCGTAACCGCCTCGTACACAATGTCCAGCGCATTGTCGTCCGTCAGCATGTAGGTGACACGGGCGCACACATTGCCCGGGAACCCGCTGTCGCCGTCCTCGCTGACCAAGCTCAGCACCAGCCGGTTGTCGCCCACTTCTTCAACGTTAAAGATGCGGTACTGCCAGCCGTCAGGACCGCCGTGCAGGCAGTTCTTGCCATCGTTTTGCGGCAGCTGGTACGTTTTCCCGTCGATGGTTATCTGCCCGTTGTTCAGCCGGTTCGCGTATCTTCCGATCGCCGCCCCGAAATCGGAACGGTGGTTTTCGGGAAGATAGTCTTCCACGTTTTCGAACCCGAGCACCACATCGCGCAGGATACCATTTCTGTCGGGCACGAACATCGACACGATGCGCCCTCCGAGGTTTGTGATGGTTGCCCGGAGGCCGTTGACGTTTTTCAGTGTGAAAAGGGTGATGGCACTATCGTTATAATCCATTTTTGTTGAAAATTTATCTCGAAGCTCGTAAATTCTGTCAATTATAATGTCTTCCTGCTTCTCGTTGAGCAGCAACCCGAATCTGATCGTGTTTGGATTCCCATTCTCCGACGTGTAATGTATTCGAAGAGAGGCATCATACAAGTATGACCTCCTGAAATAAATCCACCAAGGTGACTTGTATTTTTCCACTTCCACAATACTGTTCCAAGGAATAGTTGTTTCCCTATCAATGAGTTTTTTAAGATGGATTACGATACCGTTTTCATCATACGACACGGTTTCGGCACCCTTAACCTGCCAAACAAGCATATCCAAAGCATATAAAGTATAAGCGACAGGTAACATCAGTAGCAATATAAAAAACAATATGCCAAATATATCGGGCCACTCGTCTATTATCCACCAGATAAGGGAAATCAAGCCGATAATACAGAATGCAGAACCGATGAGTGTACACAGACCGAAAAAGAGTATGAGATCCGGCTCCGGGCGACTGCGCAACAGTTTGGTGCGGCCGTCGAGCTCGTTTTTGTCTGAATCGGGGTTTGTTGGCATAGGATTATAAATTTTATGAATTATACTTTATAAAAAGAAGTTTAACACAATTTTTATCATATATAGTTAATAAAAACAAGTGTTTCGCTTAGGCATAGTTCCACACAATAATAAAAAAGTGCTATTAGCTGAAACCCTTTACTAACTGGAAACCCACCTTTCATATAGATGGTCGAAAGTCCATTTGTTTTTCACTTTTTTAAGCACGATGGTGCCGCCACGTTTGCACTGATGATATTCTACAACAGCATATTGAAAGGAGCGGTCAAATATAATCTTGTCTATTGAGAAAAAAGGGGTGATCACGGACGCCAAAAAGTAATGGCAGAGTATCGAACCGGCATAATCTCTCAAAAAAAATATTCTCTCTAATTCTTCTTGTAATTTTGCCTCCTCTAAGTCGTAAGGTTCCTTCTCATTGCCAGTTATATTCCATATACTATCTGTTTCCGTCATCTCCCAATCATCAAATGTTTCAATTTCCAACGGAGGAAGTATGAATGTTGTAAGATAATCGTTGACGATAGTTTTATAACCTTCAGTCAGATAAACTGCCGTAAGTCCTTCGATTTGGTATTTCGGTCGGAAATCTATGGCGGAATCAACAGTGACATATACTGTTTTGTCCAAATCACCTTTTTGAAAAGCCATTGATTTCTTATTCACATAACCTATTTTATCCAACGTGCTTTGTACGACAAGCACTGGTCCGAGAACCTCAATCCCAATCTCCGAGGAAATATCCGGACGTAGCATTGCGGCGAACACCTTGTGCGCTTCCGCGACCCATTTGTCGGGTGCTTCCGCCTCGTTATCAGCATATTCCTTCTGCCAATTGTCGAAGAACTGTTCCAAAAGGACGTACGATTTTGTATCGTAAGCCCGCTCCAACAGCTCCCTTTGGCCAGGATCCTGCGCGGACCCTACGAGCGGCGTGCCAGCGAGGTAGAGCAGACATAGGGCCAATAATAACAGTTTTGGTCTCATAACATTCAGTTTGGGATGGCAAAAATAGTCTTTTTTCTATTTTTCAAAGCTCTCCACGCACAGTTCCTTAATGCGCTCTATGACAATCTCCTGCTGGTCTTCGTTGAGCAGCAGACCGAATTTCAGTCAATTGATAAGTCTTCCAGCTTCAATCCTTTATCCAAAATCTGCATTGTGTTGAAATCCGGTCCTAGAAAATTGTACTTGATAGCCTCAACTAATTCTTCGTGTGTTATAGCAACACAAGAATCCTTCAAGATACCTTCGTTTATGTATCCCGCCATCCAACCTGCATGACATCCTGTGATCTGAACAATCTGGAACACTTTTCCTTCTTCGTAACAATCTGCCAAGACAAAGGCTTCCCGTTCTGTAATCCCATCATGGTGATTCGTCAAAATAAAAACAGCCCCACCCCCGTAACAAGCATCAACTGGTTCTGCTGCCTCAGGAAGTTTCTTTTGTTTTGTATGATTTTTCATTCTATTCATATTTTTCAGACGGCAAAAGTACACTTTATTGGAATAGACACTATGACTTTACACCTGAAATCTACAATCTGCAACCGACTATAAAGTTAAATTTCGTTAATGCGTCGTAGCATAAAGGAAAAATAGTACTTTTACGGCTCGAAATAGGATATAGAAACTATGTGTACAGTAACTATAAATGTAGATGATGCCACCTTGAGGCGTATTAATCCCAGCCTCACCACTCGCGAAAGCATCGGCCAATGGCTCCAGAATAAGGTGTACTTGCTGATTTCTGAACTTGCCACTCCACGTCAATCCCCAAACGTACATACTGCTGAAGAGATGCAGGTCATTCTGCTTGACCGCATCCGTAGGGCTGAAGCTGGTGAAGAGTCTGTGGTCTCTCATCAGGAAGTTTCTGATTCAATCCGTTCGAAGTATGGTTTTTGAAATAGAGTGGTTGCGAGGTGCTCAACGTGAACTTGACGCCGAAATCGAATATGTGCTTGGCAGGTTTGGATTTGGAGCCGCTCGGAAAACCTACAGAAGAATAATGGATAATGTCGAACAGCTTGCCTCATTCCCCCATATCGAAGAGCAATATGAAGGTGCAACATACAAAGGTTGTGAAGTTCGAAAGATTGCCATTCGACAAATTACCGTTTTTTATTCTCCTCAGTCCGACAAAGTGACTATTCTTGCCGTTTGGAACAATTACCAAGATCCCAACAGCATCCCATATCGTTTGTCGGAATTGGAATAGACCTATCGCCTATTATTATTTCCCGAAACTCTCCACGCACAGCTCCTTAATGCGCTCTATGACAAACTCCTGCTGGTCGTCGTTGCGCAGCAGTTTGGTGCGGCCGTCGGATTCGCTAAAACTAGATTCGTGATCTTTTGTCATAACGTTCTTTTTTAACGCGAAACCCCTCCACTAATAGTTATCCTTTCTTTTCTTGTCGGAAACCAAACATCCAGTTACACAGGAAACAAGATTCACACATTCCTGTCGAAAACGAACTTCACCAACCGGGGCCACCGGCAACAGAATCCGCTGAAAGCAAGGCCAAATCTTGAATAGAAAAACTTTGTCATCCGCTGTTCCCCATCTTTCTTCTTGAAAAACAAGCTATTCACCTTTGAGAAACTTTGTCCACTCACAATGGCCTTGCAAGCATTTTCCGCAGTCTTGAAAGCGTAGAAAAGCCCCTCGTATGTCACTCGGTTGCCAAAACCTCCTGCATCCCCGATCAAGAGAATGCGATCGTGCCTGATATAATCCGAAGAGACTGTAATGACAGCTCCTTTTATCGTTGTCTCTTCTAAATTCTTGTTTTTCAGAATAGTACGAAATTTTTCGATACTGTTTTGATGGTCGCAGTAACCGACAGCATCGAAGTCATTGTTCGGAAAGCGGTAATAATATCCGCAGGAATAATCCTTTGACAACAAAACTTCTATTTCATTTCCGCCATTTTTCTCCATATATTGCTCCAAAATCAGCACCTTTTGGTCTTTTTGAGGCATCATTTGTCTCCGTACACAGCTGTTTGCTCCATCGGCCCCCACAAGGTAGTCACAAACCAACTCCCTACCGCTGGACAGGGTCACCACGATACTTCCGTCTTTCTCCTCTCGGAAACTCTTCAGTCCTTCATTCACAAATAGTCCGCCGGCCTGCTCGTATTGTCGCAGCAGCTCGTGGTCGAACTTCTCACGTCGAACGATACGTATTTCATGACTTGAATCAAATTCGCAGGTGTGCTTTCCGTTCACGGTAACCTTGATGTGGCGGACAGGGTTATAATCGTACTGGAAATCAGGATAGAACTCCGACAGCAGTTTGTAGGCCTTGTGCGTCAGTCCGCCGCCGCAGATCTTGTCGCGGGGAAACTGTGCTTTGTCGATCAGTGTCACGTCCACGCCGGCCTTGTGCAGCAGGTAGGCGCAGACACTGCCAGCAGGTCCTGCCCCCGCCACAATTACTCGTTTATGTTGAATCTCGTCCATACTGCCAATTACAACGGTCAACATTCATCGAACCGTAATCGCGGCTCCCCCGCCCGGGGCTAACTCGACTTTCAGCTTCCCGTCAGCGGGAACAGCCACCGTTTTCTTCTGATAGTCAACGCCTTTGCGGTGGGCGTTGGGACCATCGACAAACATCGTGACCGTGCCGGAGGTGATGCCCAAGGCCTTGAGGTCGATTTCGACGGTGCGGGCGTTCCAGTCGGTGATGGCACCGATGTACCAGGTGTCGCCTTTGCGCTTGGCGGAGACGATAAATTCCCCGACCCTACCGTCTAAAATGCGGGTCTCGTCCCATACGGTGGGCACCTTGGCGATGAACTCCGTGCATTCGGGCTCCTGCATGTAGGCCGTGGGGGCGTCGCAGAGCATCGCGAAGGGCGCGTCAAAGACCATGTACTCAGCCAATTGACGGCAGCGCGTACCCTGGCTCATCGGCTCGTTCCAGCTTGGGAAGTAGCACCAGTAGGCACCGTTGCGCATCGCGCCCTGCGTGAAGTCCATCGGACCAGCCAGCATCCGAATGAACGGAATCGTGACCTCATAACCTACCATGTCAGTTTTGCTATCGACCCATTTGCACTGCTCCAACCCGAACACACCCTCGTAGTTCAGCACATTCGGGTAGGTGCGGCTCAGGCCCGTGGGTTTGTACGCCCCATGAAAGTCGATGAAGAGGTGGTATTTAGCGGCCATAGCGGCCATCCGTTCGTAGAAGTTCACCACAATCTGATCGTCGCGGTCCATGAAATCGACCTTGAAGCCCTTCACGCCCATCTCGGAATAGTGCTTGCAGACGCGTTCCATATCTTTGTCCATGGCCGCGTAACCCGCCCACAACACGATACCAACGTCCTTTGATTCAGCGTATTTCACCAACATCGGCAGGTCAATTTCGGGCACCACTTGGAAGAGATCGGCTTGCTTGTTGACCGCCCAACCTTCGTCCAGAATTACGTACTCAATACCCTTATCCGCGGCAAAGTCGATGTAGTATTTGTAGGTTTCGTTGTTGATGCCGGCCTTGAAATCCACGCCCCAGATGTTCCAGTTGTTCCACCAGTCCCATGCCACCTTGCCGGGCTTAATCCACGAGATGTCAGCCACTTTCGACGGTTCGGAAAGCAGATAGACGAGGTCGTTGTCTGCCAAATCCTTATCCTCAGTGGTGATGGCGATCACGCGCCACGGAAAGTTTCTTGTGCCGGCGGTCTTGGCGATGTAGTCGTGACGTTCTTTTACCACATATTGCAGGTTGTTGTGCCCGCCCTGCTCCCACTTCTTCGGCAGCGGTGCGAAGTAGCCGATCATCGAGTTGCCCTCGGTGTGCTTGAGATACATTCCCGGGTAGTCGTGCAGGTCGGCTTCGGTTATGACGGCCATGCGTAAATGCCAATTATTCGAGTTACTTTCCCAACTGGGCATAAAGCGTTGCTTCACTAACATAGGCAGAAAAGCAAGTCGATCGTTGGCCATGTCGTGGAGAAACATATCCACGTAGGTGTTTTCAAATGAGGTGCAAAATTGTTCGGAAAAGTCACCGTTTTTAGCTGGTTGTCGGTTGACGTATGGAATAAGGGCTTCGGGTTCCTTACATGAACCATTCCATTTACTGCCCGAGAAATTAAATTCTGCAATCTCTTGCTTTATGACAAGGGATTCCTTTCGCTTTGTTACAAAGCGATACGCGATGCCGGAGTTGTAGGCGCGGAATATTACCTGAAAATCCCCCTTAAAACTGATAATCAGCTCATTATATTGATCTTGGATTTTCGCTTTTCTGTAAAAATATGCAGCAACTTCCTGATTAACGGAGTTTCGTTCTATTTTTGTCACTTTCGGATTACGTCCGAGTATGGTGCCGTTATCCAATTCTATCCCAATATTAGAAGGCTGAATAAAAACATTTCCTAAAGTGTCACTGTATGGAAAAGTGCTTCGAACGGAATAATGTAACTGATCCGTCGAACAATTGACCATCACCATCGTAAGTCCATCAGGAGAATACAATCTTTCTTCTTGTGCGGAAATAGTCAGCAAAAAGCCGCAAAACAGCAACAGGAGCAGGTGTTTTTTCATAATGTGTGGTTTTTATGGTGTGAAAAAAGGGGGAAAAACAGTAGAGACGTTGCGCACAACGTCTCTACAAATAGGAAATTCGGGTTAAAATTCAAATGGGGAATCGAATGTGGCGAACGCCTCACCTTGCATATCCTTCTCCGACGTAATCGGGTTCTCCACCTGCCAGTCGATGTTCAAATCCTTGTCATTGAACATGATACACCCCTCGGAGGCCTTGTTGTAGAAATTCGAGCATTTGTAGGCGAAGACAGTGTCGTCCTCCAATGCGGTGAACCCATGCGCGAAGCCGGCGGGGATGTAGAACTGGCGAAAATTGTCGGCAGTGAGCAAAGTGGAAACGTACTGACCGTATGTCGGGCTGCCCTTGCGGATGTCCACGGCGAAGTCAAGGCATGCGCCGCGCAGCACCCGCACCAGCTTGGCCTGCGCGTAAGGAGGTTTCTGAAAATGCAAACCACGCACCACCCCCTTCTGCGAACACGACTGGTTATCCTGCACGAAATCGTCCAAAACACCCAACTCTTTGAACCGTTGTTCGTTATAACTCTCAAAAAAATACCCGCGGTCATCCTTGAAAACCGTCGGCTCGATGATTAACAATCCTTCAATTTGCGTTTTTATTATTTCCATTATATGGTTTAGGGTTTAAAGGTTAAGGGTTAAATAGTCAGTATAAAAAGCCAACAGCTAAAAGCTAATAGCCAATGGCCAAATCAGTCTTCGGAGTTGTCCGCAATAAACGTCTGATATTCCGACAGGAACTTCGCCTTCGAAACAAACCCAATGTATTTCCGATCGCGGGTGATGACAGGCATGTTGAAGTTGCCGGTGCGTTTGAACTTCTCCAGCACCATCGCTGCCGTGTCATCATCGTAGATGAACTCTTCCGGCTCAATCATCAAATCCTCGACATGCACTTTGTCATACAAATCCTGCTTGAAGATGACCTCGCGGTGGTCGTCCATCACCAAGAGACCGGAGAAGAGGTTGTTCTCGTCAATGACCACGAAGAGGTTGCGCTTGCAGTGGGCGATGACATCAGTGTAGGTACGGAGCGTGCTGTGTACGGGAATAGTGAGGATGTTGGTGTCTATGGTCTGATGCCAAGGCAGTTTGCGGAGCGCGTATTTGTCTTTGTTGTGAGTGCGGAGGTTGTCTTTTTCGGCTAGCGGTTGAGTATAGACAGAGTATTTCTCGAACGGGTTTACGCAGAGGTAGGAACATGCGGCGGTGACCATCAAAGGAATCAGCAGTGTGTAACCTGTTGAGGATTCTGCGATTAGGAACATAGCCGTGAGCGGGGCCTGCATCACGCCGGTCATCACGCCGGCCATGCCTGCAAGGATGAAGTTAACGTAGGGCAGATCGACATGGAGGAAGACCTGTGCCACGTGCGCGACCAGGAATCCGACAAACGCGCCGATGAAGAGAGTCGGGGCGAAAACACCGCCCACACCACCGGCGGTAGTGGTGAACGTGGTGGCAAAGACTTTCATCAGAATGATGCCAACAACCGCCAACACCAGTAGTCCTTCGTGTCCCATCAGCTTCAGCAACGGCGAGTTGTTGAAGACGGAAATCCATTCGCCATGCAGCAGATCGTTGATGTTATTGTAGCCTTCACCATAGAATGCTGGGAAGAGGTAAATTAACAAACATAATGCCAACGAGCCGATCAGTGCGCGCACATAGACCTTCTTAATCCGCCGCATCTGCTTCTCAATCCAACGCGACACACGCAGAAAATAGACGGAGATGAGGCCGCAGAGCAAGCCCAGAATGATGTAAAACGGGATATTGCCCACGGAGAAACCCTGGGTGGCATCGATGGTGAACATCACGTCTTGACCCAGGAAAAGAACAGACATCACCGTTCCCGTAGCAGCAGAGAGCAATAGCGGAAGAATCGCGCTGCCGGTAAGGTCAAGCATCAGCACCTCAAAGGTGAAGACCAACGCAGCGATAGGCGCTTTGAAGATAGCCGCCATGGCAGCCGTGGAACCGCAGGCCAGCAACAGCGTGGTTTGCTTCGTGTTGAGGTGGAAAAATCTCGCCACGTTTGAGCCGATGGCACTGCCGGTGAGCACGATGGGCGCCTCCAAGCCCACGGAGCCGCCGAACCCGACGGTGATGGCACTCGCCACCATGGAGGAATAGACGTTGTGGAACCGCAACATGCCGTCGCTCTTGCAGATGGACTTCAGCACGATGCTCACGCCGTGACTGAGATTGTCGCGCACAACTCGTCGCACGAACAAAAGCGTCAGGAAAATGCCGATAGGCGGGAAAATCAAGTAAAGGTAGTTGACATCGGCCACAGGGAACGCATCGCTCAGCAGCCGTGTGGTGAAGTGCAGCAAGTTCTTGATAATAATAGCCGCAGCAGCCCCTAAAAAACCGATTACCACGCTGAGTATCAGTACGGTCGTCTTGTCCGCAAAATGCTTCCGGACAAACCGCCTGAACCGCGCCACAGCATATAGAAACCGTCTGTTTTTCATACGACTAACTCAAGCGGCAAAGATACATTTTTATCGAATCAACGTGACAGACCCATTCACCAAATAGGTCACCTCCCCAGAAAGAGTATTGACAAACAGTTTACAACCATAGAAATAAACACCGTCAGAAGAGGGTTGTTTGGTGGTCTCGTCCGTCCCATCCCACAATATGTCCGGGTCCGTGGTGCGGAACACCCGTTTTCCCCATCGGTTGTAAATCTCCATCTCGATTCTAGTGACACCCGAATAAGGTGTGAATGGCGTGAACAGCTCATTTATGCCATCACCGTTCGGAGTAAACACATTGGGCAGACGATAGTCCAAACATTCAAAAACGTCTATACACACTGAATCTGCAAGTTCTGTGAAATTGTAATTACTGTCGGCAATTCGCATGGCATAACAACCCACTAGCACTACGGAGCCGGAGGCTTCAATGCTATAAGTACAGGGCATCGGAAAACAAACGTCCGTATGGTCAAAAGAGTCAATACAGGTAAATTTGCCATCCAAAGTGGGCTTATAGTAGATGTAATAATGGACTGCGTCGGAAGATGCCGTATCCGAACTGAACACCCAATCGAATGTCACATTTTGGCAATCTGTGGAAATGCTGATTTCTGGCATCTCAGGAGGTTCATTATCTATCGGGACCCCGCATTCTTGCTGCGACCGGTTATACAAAGGACCAATCGTGTCGGGCAACCAATAATAACCTTCCGCTTCGATATAATAACAATACTCCTTTCCGTTTTCAAGATTATAATCAGTGTAGTGAGTTTCCGAAACAGTCGCGACAGAATCCCAAATGGAAGTGTGCCCGCTGTATCTGTAAACTACATAACGGACATTGTTCCAAGGCTGTAAATCTGTCCAATAGAGCGAAAGACGCTTGTCTGCAGATTCCAGCGTGAGGAATATTGAAGTTGCCGGATCGGATTCCTCAATAATCGTGTCCAAATTAAGGACTCTTACTTTGTAGGTAAAATCTCCCTCCGAAGTGTTTAAATTTTCATCCAAGAAGGAAAGCGTGTCATTCGGATTTTCAGGAACATTGACGGTATATATCAACTCAACATCCTCGTCTGAAACCCTAAAGAGCTGATATTGATATGGCGGGGGAAAAGCGACAGAATCCATCTCGGGAGGGAACAGCCAGCGAACCAGCACACTGCCATCATCCACACCTGTGGCCACCACATCGGTGTTGACAATGATAGGCGCATCATTGGCAATATGCGCGCAAACCCTTTCAGACACTATACTTTCCGACCCGTCCGGAAATCGGGCCACCACACGATAACAATATTCATTGCCGTGGTAAAGCGGCCGTGACGATCCGTCATCCGTAAAAATTGTGTCCGTCCAACCCTCTGTGGACCCTATTTTCACATATCCCGCCTCAGAAGGCAGCCCCGTCTGACACGAATCGGGCTCAAATTCATCATTTCCATTTCGCCGATATACATCATATCCGATTGCGTTGGAACAGGAGTCCGGACTCCAATCCAAGTGAATTACATTTCCTTCGGGAATCGCATTCAGGTTTTTCGGAGCTGGAGCAATAACACGAATGTGAATTGTCTTAAAAGAGACCAGCTCCACTTGCGGACCGTTGTCCTTCGCCTTGAAAATCACCTCATACGGATTCAACTTCACATGACTACAGGTAGTCTGCCAAACGAAATGAGTGGCATACGGAACACTGTCCGTGATTTCTGAAAACTGAGCGGGCGACTCACTGAGCAAAAAAGGTTCACCCGTCGCCGTCAATGTGACGTGCGTGGATGTCTCATCCTTAACGCGGACAAGAAGGTCAATCCTGGAACCCGCCACGACACAAGTATCATACACTTCCACTTCCGGCGGCTCATTGTTACAGGGTGCAATCGTGATTTGCATGTCCCTGACCATACTTCCGATGAGCATTCCATTGCGCCACTCCTCAATCAAGATAGCGATATTATATTCCCCTGCCATAAGAGGAGAGTCCCATGTCAAATCACCCGTAATCGGGTTTATTTCAATAAAATGGGAAGCTTGAGGAAGTGTATAGCCCGGAATGTCCTCCCCTTCATACCCTCGACAGTTAATCAGGGAGTATGAAAGACTGTCCCCATCCGCATCGAATGCGCCTGGATTGTGATAGTAGGGCACATTGGTACATCCATTGTCCAATGGCGGATTCAACAGCTGCGGCGAAGAGTTTCCGCCAATGAAAGGGTTGATGACCAAGATTGTTTCTATGAAAAACGGAATCTCCACCGAACTCGGGATGTTCACGATTCCGGCATTGCGGTTAGGGTCCTCAAATGTGACGTGGAAGGTACCCGCAGCGGGAAAAGTGTGCTGCGTGACATATACGTTCTTGCTGATGTTATTGTCCATGTTGACCTTCTGGAGACGGTCGATTTCAGAAGAGGTACCATCGCCCCAGAACACTTCAATCTGTGGACGGTCGGCAGGACTAGGCGTATAGGTATAGGTGACAATAGTGAACTCATAAGTCAGACCGGAAACATACGTATAGCTGATTTCGCCAGCACGTTGGTGTGTGGCAAATAGCGACGGGACAGCTCCCGTCAACAGGAAAACCATCAAAAGAAATCGTATGAACAGCTTTCCCATCTACTCTATTCTTTTTACATGATCATCGGACAAACGATACTTCTGTCCACTTTCCGGACAATCGGCGAACCCTTTTTCGTCGAAATCCAATCGACAGCCAGCTTCGCTAACCCATCCTGTCTGGCGCGCGGGATTGCCTGTCATAAGTGCGTAATCAGGAACATCGTGCGTGATGACCGCCCCTGCGCCAATCATCGCATAACGCCCGATGGTGTGACCGCATACTATGGTGGCATTCGCCCCGATAGTCGCCCCTTGTCGGACCAAAGTGGGCTGGAATTCGCTCTTTCGCTCGATAAAAGCCCTTGGGTTGATGACATTCGTGAACACCATCGACGGTCCTAAAAAAACATCATCTTCACACGTAACCCCTTCATATACAGACACATTGTTCTGCACCTTTACATTATTGCCCAACGTCACCTTGTTGGCGATCATCACATTCTGCCCAATCACGCAGTTCCGGCCGATGACAGCTCGAGACATCACATGACTGAAATGCCAAATCCTGGAATCATCCCCTATCTGGCATCCTTCATCTAAAACGGCAGTCCCATGTGCAAAATATCTACTCATAGCGGGCAATTAACGATGGTTTGACAAATATATTGCAGCTGATCTTCCGACAGCTCAGTGTGCATGGGCAAGGACAGCACCTCTTTGCTATGTTGCTCCGAAACCGGAAGGTCACCTTCCTGATAACCTAGAAAATGGTATGCCGGTTGCAAATGCGCAGGAACAGGATAATAGACCATTGAAGGTATCGACTTCTCCGACAAATACTGTTTCAATGCTTCCCGCTTGCCCTCTTTCACCTTGAGGGTGAACTGATGGAAAGTATGTGTCGTATTTTGCTTTATTTCAGGAAGTTCTATCCAATTAACATTCTTCAATGCCTTGTAATAATAATAAGCTGCAGACTTGCGGGCGTTTAAAAATCCGTCTAAATGGTGAAGCTTTACTTGCAGAACCGCTGCTTGTATGGTATCCAGACGAGAGTTAAATCCGACATATTGATGGTGATATTTCACTTTCGAACCATGTTTGCAGATGGCACGCAACCTTTCGGCCAAATCCGCATCTTGTGTCATTAAGGCACCGCCATCCCCATAACATCCCAAATTTTTTGACGGGAAAAAAGAAAGACACCCGATATCACCCATGGTACCCGCCAGTTTCACCGTGCCGTCCGGGAAAGTATATTTTGCTCCGACGGCCTGGCACGCATCCTCTATCACTTTGACATTGTGTTTTTTAGCAACATTCAAAACCGGCTCCATATCCGCACACTGTCCATATAAATGGACTGGGAGGATGGCTTTGGTTTTTGCGGTAATGGCTTTCTCCAGTGCATGGACATCCATGTTGAAGGTGTCCTCGCACACATCAACAAATACTGGCGTAGCCCCTAACAAGGCTATCACCTCCACGGTAGAAACAAATGTGAATGCCGGGGTGATAACCTCATCCCCTTTCCCGATTCCAAGTGCTAAAAGCGCGGCCATTAATGCATCGGTTCCATTACCGCAACTTATAACACATTTTGAACCAGTATATTGCGAAAGTTGTTGCTCAAATTCAAAAACCGGTGATCCTTGAATGAAAGCGGTGGAATCCAACACATGCTGAATGGCCGCATCCAGCTCAGGCTTGATGCGCAGATACTGACTTTTCAGATCGACCATTTGTATGGGGTTCATCACTTTACGTTTCTTACATTCGAGCGCAAAAGTACATAAATTTCGAATACATACAAACTATTGAGACAACCCCTGTAAAAGACGTTTCCTGAAACGTCTCTACGATTTTAGCGTATCAGATTTTTAAATTCCTGCTTGATAAATCGAAAATCGATTTTGCGATTCAAATAACATTGGAAATCATCAATGGAATCCGTCGGTTTCACCTCAACTCGGCGAAGACGGTAGGGATTTTCTCGCAGATTATTTCGTTTCCAGAGCGTAGTGAAGGCGGCCTTGAAACCGAGTTCCTGCAGCAGATCCGGAGTCGCACAACCAAAATCCTTGCGCTGTCCGTATGGAAAAGCGAAATATCGCACCTGTTTTTGCAGATGACGCTCTAAACTCTCTTTAGATTCTCTCAACTCGGATTCTGTTTGACTTTTCGAAAGATTTTTAAGAGAAATGTGACTCATTCCATGGGAGCCGATAATAAAATGCGAATCTTGTGACAATCTCTCAATCTCATTCCAAGAAAGAATGTTAATTCTCTTATAACCAGAAAGATTATCGTCCCATTGGTTATATTTTCCCACATAGGATACGGGCACAAAAACCGTAATGGGTATGTCTAGTTCATGTATGATGGGCAAAACCTGAGTGATGATGCAGGAGTAGGCATCGTCGAACGTGACAGTGGCAAGACGGGGATTCGTGCGGCATTCGCGCACATAGGTGTCCATATCGGTGAGCTGCCAGTGTTGCTGCACGAAACGAAGCTGCCGCACGAAGTTTTCGGCAGAAACGGTATTGAAACCGGCTTTTTCATCGATGTTATGGTACATCAAGATCATAGCGTGGGACTTTTGAAAAAAGAAAAGTCAGGTCGTAAAAGAACCTGACTTTTTGCAGGGGAAGAGAGATTCGAACTCCCATCAATGGTTTTGGAGACCACTATTCTGCCCTTAAACTATTCCCCTGTAAAATCGGGGCACATGCGTACCCCGATTTTTCGTATTTTGGTGTTAAATTAGTCTAAGATTTCAGTAACCTGACCAGCGCCGACCGTACGACCACCTTCGCGGATAGCGAAACGGAGGTTTTGGTTCAAAGCGATTTCAGAGAGCAGGTCAACCTTGATCTCGATATTATCACCAGGCATAACCATTTCCACGCCAGCAGGCAGGGTGATGGCACCGGTAACGTCCGTGGTACGGAAGTAGAATTGAGGACGGTAGTTGTTGCCAAACGGAGTGTGACGACCACCTTCTTCTTTCTTCAGCACATAGACAGAAGCCTTGAATTGTTTGTGAGGATGGATGGAACCGGGTTTCGCGATAACCATACCACGACGGATTTCATCCTTGTCGATACCGCGGAGCAGAAGACCCACGTTATCACCAGCTTCACCATCGTCGAGGATCTTGCGGAACATTTCCACACCCGTCACGACAGATTTCAGTTTTTCAGCACCCATACCGATGATATCGACGGGATCGCCAGTGTGGACGATACCAGTTTCGATACGGCCGGTAGCCACGGTACCACGACCGGTGATGGAGAACACGTCCTCAACAGGCATGAGGAAGTCTTTATCAACATCACGAGGAGGCAGCGGAATCCAAGTGTCAACGGCATCCATCAGTTCAACGATCTTCTCAACCCACTTCGGCTCGAGGTTCAAGCCACCGAGGGCGGAACCACGGATAACGGGAGTGTTGTCGCCGTCGAAACCGTAGAACGTGAGAAGGTCACGGATTTCCATTTCAACGAGGTCGAGAAGCTCGGGGTCATCAACAAGGTCAACCTTGTTCATGAAGACAACCATTCTCGGCACGCCAACCTGCTTTGCCAACAGGATGTGCTCACGAGTTTGAGGCATAGGACCATCGGTAGCAGCCACAACGAGGATAGCGCCATCCATCTGGGCAGCACCCGTTACCATGTTCTTCACATAGTCGGCGTGACCAGGACAGTCAACGTGTGCGTAGTGACGGTTAGCGGTTTGGTACTCAATGTGAGCGGTGTTAATGGTGATACCACGCTCTTTTTCCTCAGGGGCGTTATCGATAGAATCGAAAGATCTGAGTTCAGAGAGACCTTTTTCAGCCAACACGGTGGTGATGGCAGCGGTAAGAGTAGTTTTACCGTGGTCGATGTGACCGATTGTACCCACGTTCACGTGGGGTTTAGTACGTTCAAATTTTTCTTTTGCCATTTTTTATAAATTTATGTTATTAATTTTTAATCCTTATGTTCGTTTCAAAAAAAAAAGAGCCGTTGATGAGAGTTGAACTCATGACCCCATCCTTACCAAGGATGTACTCTACCACTGAGCTACAACGGCTTTTTTTTTCGATAAAAAAGAACGTTTCCCACATCGGGAAATAAGGTGCGCAAAAATACACTTTTTTTTAATACTTCACCCTCCTGTGTAATTTTTTTTATTTTTCTTGTAACTTATTGACCACCAGCGCCAAACTGTCTCTCCAATAAGGTATATCCTTTTTAGTGGCCGTTTTGATTTTCCTCAAATTAAACACAGAAAAGGGTGGACGATGCGCTTTTGCGGGATATTCCGACGTTGAAATCGCTTCAACACGGCATGGCAATCCGGCCATATCCATGATGGCTCTCGAGAAGTCGAACCAGCTGCAGACACCTTCGTTGGCGAAGTGGTAAAACTCTGTACCAGAATGCCCTACTCCATTCTCAACCAAATGGAAAATGACTCTGGCGAGGTCTCCGGCGTATGTCGGGCCTCCGATCTGGTCGCACACCACCCGCAAGTTCTCCCGTTCCGCTCCCAATCGCAACATCGTCTTCACGAAATTGTTACCATATTCGGAATAGAGCCACGACGTGCGGATAATGATTGCCCGGCAACCGCTCTCCACGATCGCCTGCTCGCCAGCCAATTTCGTGCTTCCATACACCGACTTCGGCGCGGGCGTATCCGTCTCCACGTATGGCGTGGCCAATTCGCCGGAGAAAACGTAGTCTGTGGAGATGTGTACCAACAGGAGTCCGTGCTTTTTCGCAACCTTCGCCAGATTCCCAACCGCTGTGCAGTTGAGCCGGTAGGCATTCTCCTCGTCGTCTTCAGCTTTATCCACCGCTGTATATGCCGCAGCGTTAATAATGACGTTGATTTGATTGTCTATAATATAATTGTCAATCGCCTCCGCATCCGTTATATCCAATTCCTCCACATCTGTGTAGAAGTAGCGATAATTTTCTTGATACGCTTCCGCCACATCACGCAAACAGTGACCTAATTGACCGTTAGCTCCTGTGATGAGAATGTTTTGTTGGTTCATTTTTCTTTTTGGTGAAGTATGATTATTAAAAAAGGCCATTGTCTATATCATTAGTTTATGTTTTTGTCTATGTATAGCCAACAGCCAACGGCTAAAAGCTAACAGCCAGCTTACTCCAATTCAATCGATTCCCGGAACTTCGGCACGTACGCCTGCTTGAAACCGGCATCCTTCAAATGTTTTGCGTAGGCATCACGCGCATCGTTCTCACCGTGGACAACGAAGATTTTCTTGAGCTTCTTGTTGCCCTTCTGGCAGGAGAGATAGCGGATGAGCTCGCTGTAGTCGCCGTGACCGGAGAAGGCGTCGATGCGGGCGAGGGTGGCGCGGACTTTATACTCGTTACCGAAGATGGAAACGGTTTCGTCACCGCGCATAATCTTTGCTCCCAACGTGGTCGGGGCGCAGTAACCCACACACAGGATGGTGGTCTTCGGGTTCTCAATGTTGTTGGCCAGGTGGTGTTTGATACGCCCGGCCTCCATCATGCCGGAGGCGGAGATGATGATGCATGGACGGTTATGCTCGTTCAGCGCCTTGGAGTCGTCGATGGTGCGCACGTATGAGAGCTTGTCGAAACCGAAAGGATCCTTCGTGGCAGCCATGAACTGCCGCATCTCCTCGTTGAAGCAGTCGTCGTGCAAACGGAAAATGTTAGTGGCGGAGCAAGCCAACGGACTATCCACGAAACATTCGATGTCGGGCAGGTCGCCGGCGAGTTCCAAACGGTGCAGCGTATAGACAATCTCCTGTGTCCTGCCGATGGCGAACGAAGGAATGAGCAGTTTGCCCTTGCGCTTCGCACACGCGTCGCGCACCACGAGCATCAGCTCCTTGTCTGCTTCGTCCAAAGTGGAGTGCAAGCGGTCACCGTAGGTGGATTCGGTGATGATGTAGTCGGCGTAGGGGAACGGCTCCGGGTCGGGCAGGATGCGCTTGTCATAGCGGCCCACGTCGCCGGTATAGCAGAGCGTACGGGTCTTGCGGCCTTCCTTGAAAGTGAGGTAGATGGCACTGCTGCCGAGCATGTGGCCGCTGTCAATGAAGTCGATGGCCACGGTCGGGGTAATGTTGAAGTGCAGCCCGCGCGGGATGCTGATGAAGAGCCGCATACATTCCACCGCGTCCTTCTCGTTGTAAATCGGCTCGATGGGGGTCTTGCCCACGCGTTCGGTCTTCTTGTTGAACTGCCGCGCATCGGCCTCCTGGATTCTGCCCGAGTCGGCCAGCATGATGGCGCAGAGGTCGCGGGTGGCGGGGGTGCAGAACACCTTGCCGCGGAATCCCAACTTATATATATATGGTATAAGCCCGGCGTGGTCGATATGCGCGTGCGAGAGCAACACGATGTCGATCTTGGTCGGGTCAAAGCCTAAATCGCGGTTCATGGCATCGGTCTCCAAACCCTTGCCTTGGTACATTCCGCAGTCCAGCAATATCTTAATTCCGTCCTTGGTGGTCAGCAGGAACTTGCTGCCAGTGACCTCTTCGGTCGCACCTAAAAAGTCGAGTCTCATAATGGTTTACTTTTTATTTTCGTGATTCGGCCACACATTCCGCCAGCCGTAGAAAAATCCCAAATGATAGCGCGCCGCGAAATAATAGACCGCATGGCGCAACTTGCCCAACGGCATGTAGAGGAACAGCAGGATGCAGCTTATATAATATAATATTGTAATAGCTCCACAACAAGTTGGGAAGCACAGGTAAAGTGTGGTCATCAATTGAAAGAAGGTGACCAAGCATGTGGAAATGAAGTCATCCGGCATAGAAAGCACCTTCAAATCTTTGGAAACCACTCTTCTGATAAACAAGACAACGCCACAGACGGTCCCCAGCGCGGCGGGAATGGCCAAAAGCAGATGCCAATTGCAAGCGGAAATCCAGCGGTTGAAAAACGGAAAGAAGGAGAGCACAAAGATCAACAAGCAGGTGAACACACCGATGTGGAACAACATGCCCGTGGCGTAAGAAGGCAAATGCAAGTATGCCGACTCCTTCTGGTCGGGCATCATGGCACGGGTGTTGGCGTAAATCACGCCCTCCTTCACACTGCCGCTCGGCTCCGACTTGTCCTTCGGGGCACCGAGGCGCACAATCCTGACAAAATGCACGAATAAACTAACAAGGCAATAAACCGCCGCGGCTATCGCCAGATATTGCATTATACTCATAATTACAAGTTTAAGTTTTGTTGATTTAGCCTATATTATTTATGCATCTATGACTTTGGCTATTAGCTATTGGCCATTGGCTGTTGGCGAACACCTCGTAGCCAAAAGCTAATAGCTAAAAGCTAAAAGCCGATTATACGCAGCCTTCGGGTTTGGGAAGACCGGCCACACGGCAGGCACCTCTCGCGGGACCCAGCGGGAAGAGTTCGTAGATGTCTTTCAGTTTCAGATTGGCGGTCTTGCAGATGGTGCGGACCATCGGGGCGATGCCTTTTTCCTCGTAGTTGGCACGGATGCAATCGACCACCTTCCAGTGATTCTCGGTCATCTCCGTGATACCGTCGGCCTTGGCGATTTCCGCAGCCAGTTCCTTGTTCCATTCTTCCGGATGGACCATGAAGCCGTCGCCGTCCATCTCGTAGGTCTTGTTATTGAATTCAATATTTGCCATAATGATAATTTTTTTAGAGGCGCAAAGATACAATTTTTTGTGAATGGTGAACAGTGAATAGTGTGAGTGATCGTGATGACCAACCGCGTTAGCGGTTGCATGTCTGTAGCCCAAATAAAAAATAGTACGTCCGTCATGCGATATATAAGAAAAAAGTGTATTTTTGCCGCCGATTTAAAAATAGGTTAAAAAGATAAATTAAAAGCAGTTAGAAGTTATGTATTTGACAAACGACGTTAAGAAAGAAATTTTCACGAAGTACGGTAAAAACGAAAAGGACACCGGCTCCCCCGAAGCTCAAGTTGCCCTGTTTACACACCGCATCAAACATTTGACCGAGCATGTGAAAGAAAACCACAGCGACCGCGTGACCAAACGCGCCCTGATTACCCTGGTCGGTAAGCGCAAAAAAATGCTCGAGTACCTCAAACAACAAGACATTGAACGCTACAGAGCGTTAATCAAAGAATTAGGCTTAAGAAAATAATTTTTTACAGGCGATTTCAGTATTCAAAAAGGCAATTTTGATGAAAATTGCCTTTTTGAATATTTGTTATTGTCGAAACTCGTACATCTAAAAAAAAACATTATGAATTTAGGAGTAAGAACAACTTTCGATATCGGTGACGGTCGTATGGTTACGATTGAAACCGGCAAGCTGGCGAAGCAGGCCGACGGCGCTGCTGTCGTCACCATGGGCAACACCATGTTGCTCGCAACCGTGTGTTGCAAAAAAGAGGCCGTTGAAGGCACTGACTTCATGCCTCTCCAAGTTGAATATCAGGAAAAATACGGCGCTGTGGGTCGTTTCCCCGGCGGTTTCTTCAAACGCGAAGCACGCCCTTCCGAGTATGAGATCCTCATCGCCCGTCTGGTGGACCGCGCCATCCGTCCCCTCTTCCCCAAGAATTTCCACGCTGAAACTCAGGTCGTTGTGACGCTGATTTCTGGCGACAAGAACTTCCTGCCCGACTGCCTCGCCTGTCTCGCAGCTTCTTCCGCTATCGCCGTTTCCAACATCCCCTTCGAGTGCCCGATTTCCGAGGTGCGCGTGGGCCGCGTGGACGGACAACTCGTGGTGAACCCCACCGTTGAGGATATGGAACGCTCCGACATCGACATGATCGTGGCCGCCTCCATGGACAACATCATGATGGTGGAAGGCGAGATGAATGAGATTTCCGAGGACGACATGGTCGCCGCCCTCAATTTCGCCAAGGAAGCCATCAAAGTGCAGTGCCAGGCGCAGTTGGATCTCGCCGCACAGGTGCCCACCGCCAACCCGAAACGCGAATACTGCCACGAGACCGACGACGAGGCCATCCGTGAGCGTATGAATACCGAACTTTACGACAAAGTGTATGCCGTCGCCAAGTCCTTCAAGGGCAAACAAGACCGCAACGCCGATTTCGACCAAATTCTCGCCGACTTCATCGAGACCATTCCCGAAGAGGAGCGCGACGAGAAGGCCGTGATGGTGAAACGCTACTACGACGAAATCCTGTGGCACGCCATGCGCAACATGATCCTCGACGAGCGCATCCGTCTCGACGGCCGCCACACCGAGGACATCCGTCCCATCTGGATTGAGACCGGTTATCTGCCGTCCGCACACGGTTCCGCCATCTTCACCCGCGGTGAAACCCAGTCTTTGACCACCTGCACGCTCGGCACCAAGCTCGACGAGCAGATCATCGACGGCGCCGTAGTGGATGGCACCAGCCGTTTCCTGCTGCACTACAACTTCCCTCCCTACAGCGTGGGTGAGGTGAAACGTATCGGCAGCACCTCCCGTCGCGAAGTCGGTCACGGCAACTTGGCCAAACGCGCCCTCAAACCGATGATTCCGTTCGACGATCCGTCATTCCCCTATACTGTCCGCTTGGTTTCCGACATTCTCGAATCCAACGGAAGTTCCTCTATGGCAACGGTTTGCGCTGGCACCCTCGCGCTGCTTGATTGCGGTGTGAAGATGAAGAAGCCCGTTTCCGGTATCGCCATGGGCTTGATTACCGATGAGGCTACCGGCCGCTACGCCATCCTCTCCGATATCCTCGGCGACGAGGACCACCTCGGCGACATGGACTTTAAGGTTTGCGGTACCGAAGACGGTATCACTGCCTGCCAGATGGACATCAAGGTCAAGGGACTCTCTTCCGAAGTGATGGCCGAAGCTTTGGCACAGGCACACCGCGGCAGAATGTTCATCCTTGGCAAGATCAAAGAAGCGATGCCCGCACCGAGAGAGGATTACCGTCCGTTCGTGCCGCGTATCGTCCAAATGCAAATCCCGCGCGAATTCATCGGCGCGGTCATCGGACCTGGAGGAAAGATCATCCAAGAGATGCAGCGTGAGACCAACACCGTCATCAACATTGAGGAGGTCGGTGAATTCGGTATCATTGACATCGCAGCCGCCAACGTGGATGACATCAATGCTGCCATGGCGCGCATCAAACTCATCACCACGCTTCCTGAAGTGGGTGAGATTTACGAAGGCACTGTCAAGACCATCACCGACTTCGGTGCATTCGTGGAATTCCTACCCAACACTGACGGTTTACTGCACGTCTCCGAAATCGCTTACCGCCGTATCGACAATGTGGCTGACGTGCTCAACGTGGGCGACAAGATCAAGGTGAAGCTCATCGAAATCGATGAGAAGACCGGCAAGTACAGACTGTCACACAGAGCTTTACTCCCGAAACCCGAGGGTTACGAAGAGGAAAAGCCGCGTGGTAACGGTGGTCGTAACGGCGGCCGCGACCGTAACGGTGGCCGTGATCGTGGTGACCGCGGGCGTCAAGGCGGTGCTCCCCGTCGGGGCAACAGCAACCAGCACGACGGCCAACGTCACCGCCAGGAAAGACGGGACTTCCCCGATTTTGACTAATTTCCCCATCATACGAAGAGCGCCGCGAATCGTCACGGCGCTCTTTTAATAGTTTCAGGTTTCAAGATTCAAGTTTCAGGTCGCAAACCGTAAATCGTAAATCGTAAACCGCAAAAACAATGACAATCAAAGACGTAACCACCTTTTTAGAACAAAAATTCCCATTGTACCTCCAGGAGGACTTCGACAACTGCGGGGTGCAGTGCGGCGATGTGTCGCAGGAGATCACCGGCGCGATGGTCTGTTTCGAGATGTCGGAGCAGGTCATTGACGAGGCCATTGAAAAGGGCTGCAACCTCGTGATTTCGCACCACCCACTGATGCTGAAGCGCGGAATCAACAAGATTGTGCCCACCGACCGTGTGGGTGCGATGATCTGCAAAGCGTTGGCACACAACATGGTACTCTATTCCATGCACACAAATATCGACAGTGGCGAGGGCGGCGGCAACGACGCTTTCGCGGAAAAACTCGGTTTGCAAAACGTAAAAGTACTGGCTCCGCATACAGGCTTGTATCGCAAACTGGTGGTCTTCGTGCCCACCGACCACGCCGAAAAACTCAAATCCGCCTTGTTCGCTGCAGGTTGCGGAGTGCAAGGCAATTACGACTCATGCGCCTACACGATAAGCGGCACCGGACAGTTCCGGCCGCAAGCCGGCGCCAACCCCTTCCTCGGACAGGAGGGTACCCTCGAACATGTGGCGGAGGAACGGGTCGAAGTCCTCTACCCTACTGGTTTGCAACGAACTGTGCTCCAAACCCTCTACGAAAACCACCCCTACGAGGAACCCGCTTTCGACCTGCTGCCGCTGGAGAACGAAAGCCGCACCATTGGCCTCGGCCGCATCGGAGAGCTGCCGGAAGAGATGACCGGTACAGCTTTCCTGTCTTTCCTAAAAGACAAACTGAAACTTCCTCCGTTCCGCTATGCCGGAAACACGGAGCGGATTATCCGCAAGGTGGCCGTCTGCGGCGGCGGCGGCTCCAGTTTCATCGACCTCGCCATCGCTTCGGGCGCGGACGCATACGTTTCGGGAGATTTTAAATATCACGATTTCTTCAAGTCCCATTCTGGCACACTATTGGTGGATATCGGTCACTATGAAGGTGAATTTTTTATCAAAAATATAATATATCAACTATTAAACGAAAAATTTACTACATTTGCAACTTTGATTTCTAAATTGGAATTTTTAGAGGTTAAATACTTTTAGAATATTGATAATCAAATAGTTAAATCAAATATGGCCAAGAAAAAAGTTACCGAAGAAGAGGTTGAAAACGGCACAAAAAAAACAAAAGTAGAGAAAATTGTTCCTAAAATGAAAAAAATCACTCCGAAACGAGTGAAGGTTCCTCAAGTGGAAGAGAAAAAAGTGGAGAAGCCCGAGGAAACAGTGGAAGTTGTGGAAGAAGTGGAAGTGAAGGAGGTGAAGGAAGTGCCGCAACCTAAGCAAAAAGTGGCCAAAAAACTTGTGGTGGAAACCATCATTGAAGATGACGATGTCACCGTCGAAAAAACCTCTGACGGGGTTGTGGAAGTGAAAAAACACGAAAGCACCCAAAGCACCGCCGAGGAATTGTCAATCGAGCAGAAACTGCTTTCCCTGTACAACCTGCAACAAATTTGCACCAAGATTGATGACATCCGCATGATCCGCGGCGAGCTTCCCGAGGAAATTCGCGACAACGAGGATGAATGCGAAGGCTTGAACACCCGTATCAGCAAATTCACCGACGACATCAAAAACCTCAAACTGAAAATCGCCTCGGAAAACACCAACATCGACGAGGCCAAAGCATCTATCAAAAAGTATGAGGAACAACAGAACTCTGTCCGCAACAACCGCGAATACGAAGCACTGAGCAAGGAAATCGAATTTCAACATCTGCAAATCCAAGTCGCGGAAAAACACAAAGAAAAACACGAGGCTGAGATTCTGGACAAACAAAACAAAATCTCCGAGACCAATGAGCGTCTGAGTGAGTTGCAGGAAGTTCTGGAGCACAAAAAAGCGGAATTGGAAGTCATTGTGGCAGACACGCAAAAGGAAGAGGAAGAGCTTCTGACCAAGGCCGAAGAGCTGAAAGCCAAAGTCGACGACCGTCTGCTGGCCGCTTTCGAGCGCATCCGCAAGAATGCCCACAACGGACTGGCTATCGTGAAAATCGAGCGCGATGCATGCGGCGGCTGCTTCAGCAAGATTCCCCCGCAACGCCAACTCGACATCTGCCTGCACAAGAAAATCATCGTGTGCGAAGCCTGCGGTCGTATCTTCATTGACGACAAACTGGTGCGCGAACATGAAAACGATGCACAATAATTGTCGGATTTAAACGTTTTTTTGATTAATACGTCTATTGCGACGTTTTTATAACAGATAGAAACAACTTTATTATTCACCTTAATTAAAAAAAAGTATTATGAAAAAAGTATTAAGCGTATTATGCATGGCCCTTCTGGCCGGAGGTATGATTTTCACCTCTTGTACGAAAAACTTCACCATCACGGTGAAATCTAACAATGATGCTTGGGGTACTGTTGCTGGCGGCGGCTCATATGCCGATGGAGCTACTGCTACCCTCACTGCATCTCCCAAAGACGGCTATATGTTTGTGAAATGGAATGACGGTGACAAAACCAATCCTCGCACCATCACGGTGAATGCCGATGCTGAATACACCGCATTCTTCGAAGCTATCCCTGTTACCCCTGGCGTGAAAGTGGCTTTCAACACTGACAATTATGAAGCAGGTGCTTACAGTGGCGCTTACTCCCAAAATTACAATGCTTGGCGAGTGATTGCAGCCAAAACGGATGGAGATTATCCTTATACTGATGTTGCTATGTACACGGGTACATCAACTGGATCACACACTGATCAAGCAACGGATAATGGTCAATTCGCACAAGAAAGTGAGTTCGGATGGGTGGAATACTACCTTGAAGGTTATGTCTATTTCCAAGATGCTCCTGACACTCACTATGGTGACTGGTGGGCTAAGAATGCTACAGTTAAAGTCACGGATTTTGATGCTACCTCCCTCAAAATGACGGCGAATGTGAATGCCGCTATGTTTGATGTGATTGGCGCTTTTGGCGAAGGCGGAACAGGTCTTGCTGCAGCTTCTACCGTTCCTATGATTGTTGATATGACATCTATCAATCTCCAGAGCTCTAAGGGCTTCACCCCGAAAAATCACAAAGGTGGCAAATTGGTTGCTGCAAGATAATTAAAACCTATTGAAAAAAATAATGCTCACGTTCACACGTGGGCATTATTTTTAAATAGTCAAAAAAATGAAAAAAACAACATTACTATTCAGTGCTTTCGCATTACTTTTATTGCTGATGAGCTGCAAAAGTGAGAAATCACTGGTTGAACAATCAGCCATGGGTTATCTTACTGCCATGGGTAATTACAAAATTTCCGAGGCAGAACCCTACGCAACAGAGGAGACCATCGAAAACACCTTGCATGCCATTGAAAAATACATCATGCCTAATCTGGATCCTAATGTGATCAAACAAAACACGCCTGCGACTATTGAGATAACAGATGTGACCATTGTGGATGACACTACCGCAGAAGTGACTTACAAAAAAACGACACCCATTCAAGTACAGGAGGGGAAATTAGATATGGTGAAACGTGGAAATGACTGGAAAGCACAAGTCAGCATTCAAATTCCCGAAGCCTTAAAAATAGAATACAAAGCGGACGCGAAAGCACTTGAAGAGAAATACATGGGCAAGATAAAACGTGGTGATCCTAACACAAAGCCCAATATTGATTCAAAGCTCCAACAAAACAAACGGCTGGATTCTGTGTCACATTAGAACTATCGCGTCGGCCACCACCTCAGCCACGGATTTAATCTCGACACCGAGCTTATATTCGTGGTTGATTTGTGTCAGTTGGTCGGCACAGTTATGGCACGGCGTAATCACCACAGAAGCACCCGTCGCCTTGATCTGGTCGGCTTTGATTTTGCCGATCTTCAGACGACGTTCGTTGTATTCGCTCATGGCTAACATGCCGCCACCACCGCCGCAGCAGAAATTGTCACTGCCGAACGGATCCATTTCAATCAGTTCCGGCACCGCTTCTTTCACCACAAAACGCAACGAATTGAACAATCCACCGTTACGCACGATATTGCACGGATCGTGAATGGTGTATTTCTTGGTATTTAAAGTTTTATCCAGTTTTATTTTACCTGATTTGATGTATTCTTCAATCAATTCCACGAGAGAAATCATCTTGAAATCAGGATGTTGCCCCATATAGTTGGGGGCTTCCCAACGCAGGGCGCGCGTACCGTGCCCGCACTCTCCCAACACCAGGGTTTTGCACTTCAGCTTCGCCATCTCATCATACATGTGTTGGGCAATCTGCTTGGCATGTTCATCCTTGCCAGAGAAATAGCCGTAATTTGTCACATCGTACATCTCATCCGAAAGGGTCCAATCGGCACCGGCCACATGGAAAATCTTGGCGGCGGCAGCGATGGAAAGCGGGAAAAATTTCGGTTCACGCGGGTTCAATGTGTAGAGAATCTCTGCGTTTTCCTTGTTCAGCGGAATCAGTGTCTCCTCCGTTTCCAATTCATCCTGCAGCTCTTCCTGCATCCAGTCAATAGTATCCACGAAATCCTCTTTCGGGATAGCCATGTTGTTCTTCGTGTTCAGCGCGGCATCCACGGTAGCCTGCAAAGAATCCGGCACACAGCCCATTGCGGCCAACATCCTGCGTCCTGTGCGCACCACAAACGGAATATCAACCCCGATAGAGCAATGCTTCACGCAACGGCCGCACATCGTACAAGCACCGTACAAAGAATCCACCATCTCAACAATATAATCTTCCGTCAACTCCTTGGCATTTGTCAGCTTGGGAACAGTCCTACCCAGGAAAGTACAATAGCGGCGATAGATGGACGATACCATGTCGACCTTCTTACCGGGAATGTATTTCGCTTCTTTGAAAGTCTTGAAAAAAAGGCAGCTGGAATCGCACAGCCCGCAGTGAACACAGGCATTGAGGTGCGTAAGAAGTTTGCTGTCCGTATGTTTGGCCAAAATGTTGACGGCTTTTTGAATGCTTTCGGAAGAAATGTCTTTCATACTTGAAAATTTGGCTGCAAAGATAATTTTTTTTCATTTATGGTTTCAATCCTAAAAAATCATATTTTTGCATTGGTTTTAGTTTTGGTAACTTAAGGGGTGGAAAAAGCCGATACGAAGTATGGAAGTTGTTTATAATTAAAAATATAGGAGGTTTATTATGTTAAAAAACAGAAGTTTGATCGACCCGTCCGATTTCACGCGGGAGGAGTTCCGCGAAATTTTTGATTTGGGTCACCAGATTATCGCCGATCCGGCGAAGTACAGCAAGAGTTGCGAAGGCAAGATCCTGGCAACTCTTTTTTATGAGCCGAGCACGCGCACGCGCCTCAGCTTCGAGACTGCCATGCTGCGTTTGGGCGGCCAAGTGATCGGTTTTTCCGAAGCAGCTTCCTCTTCCACTGCAAAGGGCGAGAGCATCGCCGACACTTTGCGCACTGTGGAGTGCTATGCCGACATCGCGGCCATGCGCCATCCCAAAGAGGGCGCCCCGCGTCTGGCCAGCCACTACATCCACATGCCGCTCATCAACGCCGGCGATGGCGGCCACCAACACCCTACCCAGACCCTTACCGACATCCTCACCATCGAACGTCTGCGCGGTAGTGTGGAAAACAAGACCTACGGCTTCTGCGGCGACCTCAAGTTCGGCCGCACCGTGCACTCCCTTGTCAAATTCCTCAGCAACTACGAGGGCGTCCGCTTCATCTTCATCTCCCCGGAAGAGCTGCGCGTGCCGGAATACATCCGCGAAGAGGTGGTCCGCAAGAAAGGCATCCCCTTCCAAGAGGTCGATCAGATGGAACCCTACATGGGTCAACTCGACTTCCTCTACATGACCCGCGTGCAACGCGAACGCTTCTTCAACGAAGAGGACTATATCCGCCTGAAAGACCGGTTCATCCTCGACAAAGAGAAGATGTCCTACGCCCGTCCCGACACCTACATCCTGCACCCGCTGCCTCGCGTCAACGAAATCAGCACCGAGGTTGATGACGACCCGAGAGCACAATACTTCCAGCAGGCCAAAAACGGCATGTATGTGCGTATGGCGTTGATTCTGAAACTTTTAGGGATTTATTAGACTTAAGACTTAGGATAAATACTCTTCTCAAGCCTAAAGTCCTCAGTCTCAAGTCCTCAGTCTCGAGTCAAAATAGTAAGAAAACATCATCATAAATTAGAAACGTCATGTTAGAAATCACCAGTATAGAAAAAGGTATTGTCATCGACCACATTACCGCCGGCTACGGAATCCAGGTGTTCAATTATCTGAACCTTGACAAGGCCGATTATAATGTCGCGCTCATCTGCAACGCCTACAGTCAGAAGATGGGCAAAAAAGACATCATCAAGATCAACAATGTCATCGACATCAATTACGACTTCCTCGGGCTGATCGACCCGAACGCCACGGTGAACATCATCGAGGAGGGGAAGACCATCAAGAAGGTGAAGTTGGAAGTGCCCGACCGCGTGGAAAACATCATCCGCTGCAAGAACCCGCGCTGCGTCACCTCTGTGGAGCACTACTTCCCGCACGTCTTCCACCTCGTCGACAAGGAGAAACGCTCCTACCGCTGCGAGTACTGCGACGACATCGTGGTGCCGTACCCGAACAAATAATGGTTATTTAGCCAATTGGCCATTGTTTTTCGGCCTTGCAATGTCTGCTTTTCTTTTCACATATTTTGTGTGAATTAAGATTTTTAAACAGTCCGGGGATTGAAAAAAAACTATTTTTGCGCCCGTAATTCATAAAAATTAGAAACAATTAAAAACGAAAAAAAATGAAGAAACTTTTTATCATGATGGCGGCTGCATGCTGTCTGATGTTCACCGCTTGCAACAACAAACCTGCTGAACAGAAAGCGGAATGCACAGAAACTCAAACCGAAGCTCCTTGCTGCAAGGAAATGACTGAAGAGCAGAAAGCCGAAATGGAAGCCTGCAAGAAAGCTGCCGAAGACTGGCAAAACTGGGAAAATCTCACCGACGAGCGCAAAGCGGAACTGCTTGACATGCGCAAGGCCAAATACGATGAAATGCAAGCTATGAAGAAAGCCCAGGAAGAGAAGAAAGCCAAATTCGAGGCTGCCATGCTCAACTGGGACAAGCTCTCTCTCGATGACAGAAAAGCCGCTTTCGACGAAATGAGCTGCTGCGGCGGTTGCAAAAAAGGGGAAGGCAAAGCTTGCTGCAAGGGCGGTGACAAACCCGGATGCAAAGGCGAAGGCCATGGTTGCAAAGACGAAGGCAAAGGCTGCTCCAAGGAAGGCGGTAAATGTCCGAAAGGTAACTAATTCGCTATGAAAAAGATTGCCGTATTTGCCAGCGGTTTCGGCTCCAATTTCCAGGCCATTATCGAGGCCGTTAAACAGCAAACGCTCAACGCCGACATCGCATTACTGGTATCCGACAATCCTTCAAGCAAAGCAGTGGAACGCGCCAATGCCGCAGGCATTGACGCGTTCACTTTTTATGCGAAGGACTACGCCGGAAAAGCCGCCTATGAGCAGGCAGTGTTAACCGAACTTCAAAAACGACATGTCGAATACATCATACTGGCCGGCTACATGCGCATTATCGGACCCACATTGTTAGAAGCTTACCCCATGCGCATCATCAACCTGCACCCCGCCCTGCTGCCCTCATTCCCTGGTGCACACGGCATCGCCGACGCCTACCACTATGGCGTGAAAGTGTTCGGCATTACCATCCATTTTGTCGATGAAGGCGTGGATACCGGCAAAATCATCAACCAGTTCGCCTTCCACGCAGAGGATGACGACACATTAGAATCCATCGAAACGAAAATCCACCAGCTGGAACATCAGTATTTCCCGCTGACAATCAATGAAGTAATCAACAGGTAGTTCCTCTTCTATCTGAATCGGCGGTGATTCAGGAAACGGTTCTCCTTCTCAATCTCCATCATCTGCTCACGCGTTTCCGGAGAGAAAAACGCTTCTGCCAATTTCTCCTCCAGATAGCTGACCGCCATATCGTTAGGATGACATAAATCCTTGGAGTAAAAGCGGTAGTCCCGCAAATCATCCATCAAATACTCGTAGGCGGGAAAATAAAACGTGGTTTCATTGTCCACTAACTTGTCCACGGCCAGAAGCAATTCGGACTTGCTCAGGGCGTTTTCGTGCGCACCGTCTCCAAGATGGCGCACCGGACTGATGGTAAAAATCACCTTTATGTCCGGCACCGCCTCTGTAAGCAAATGAAGGGTGCTGTTCCACTGGGACACAATCTTTTTTATATCCAAGCGAATCCGTTCAAACTGATGATTCGGTATCTTATGGCAATTAGAAACTATCAAATCCCGGGGAATGAACTTATAGCAAAAAGCCGTTCCGAAAGTGACAAACAAATAACGTGTTTTATGCAGAAAATCGGAACATTCCTGCAAACTGCGGTCTATCTCCGCTTCAAAATCCTCAAAATTCTCCTTTGAAAAACGACCATGATGGGCAAAACTCACCCATAAATCCCGATACTTGTAAAAGTAACGGTTCTTGTCAAATAGATCGGGCTGAAGCATGAAGCGCAAAGCCCTGTCGATGGAAATCGGATTGAAAAGCACCCCGAACGGATTGGAACAAACATCAAACCGATGCACGTCAAAATAGTGTCCCATGTTATCAGAGAAACAGGAACCCACAAGCATCACGGCATCGTTCCGTGATATATTGAAAGGGTATTCCGGGGCGGGGATTATGGTTCTGAATTGCATATTATCTTATTTGGGTATCAATAATTTAGCGAATTTAAGGACTAAGGTTTTGGATCCAACGGTATCAAAAAGTACCACGGCCCGTGCGTCAGGGCCTTCACTGGAAACGGAATCCACCCGACCGAAGCCGAATTTCGTATGATAGACACGAATGCCGGGGAAAATCTCACTTGCCGAAGCAAGAGTACCAATCTGGTCCAATTTCACATCGGTTTTGGTCTTTATCACGGGTTTGGCAGCCGTATCAGGCTGTTTTCGGACTTCCCGCACATAGCTGGAAGAAGACGAGCGAGGTTCAGATTTGAATCGGAATCTGCCAGTTTCCGGCTCGGAAAACGATCTTCCGAAGAGTCCACTCCCTTCGGAAGCCTTTTGGGTAACCTTCAGATAACGATCAGGAATTTCTTCCAAAAAACGGCTGCTTTCGCAAGGCCTCCGCTGACCATATTGGAAACGGGACAGCGCCATAGTGAGAAAGACCTGCTTCCGGGCACGGGTCAACGCCACATAAAAGAGACGCCGCTCCTCCTCTATAGCCGCCCGGGAATCCAAACTCATGGATGACGGGAACAGGTTTTCTTCCATCCCCGATACAAAAACATAGTCAAACTCCAACCCCTTGGCAGAGTGAATTGTCATCAGCCGCACCACGTCGCTCTGCTTCTCCTCATCCTCCTTATTCAAATCTCGGTCATCCAGCAAGGAAACCGACTGCATATACTGGTCCAACGATGGAAAATAGGTCTCTAACATCTCACCTGTCTCCTCGTTGAGGATATTTTCGGGCTCACGTCCCACAAAGCTTTGGATGGCGTTAAAAAGTTCCGTCACATGATCCACACGCTCCTTTTCCTCTATATTCTCATTCAGCGCCTTGGCCACCCCGGATTTGACCAGAATTTGCATTCCTAAATCGTACGCATCCTTCGTGGTCAGTTGCGCGGAAAAGCCTTTGATGAGGTCTGAAAAGTCATGTAATCGCGCGTTCACGCTGCCGTTTAAGTCTGTAGCATAATTTTCAGGGTGTTCCACCACGTCCCAAAGCGGCACTCCGGCAGCCTGCGCAGCAGTGGTCAGACGTGCCAGCGTGGTGTCGCCAATACCGCGCATGGGATAGTTGATGACACGGCGTAGCGACTCTTCATCATAATGGTTGATCACCAACCGGAAATAAGCCAGCACCGTCTTGATTTCCTTGCGGTTATAGAAAGAAATACTGCCCAATATCTTGTACGGAATATGTCGTTTCACCATAGCTTCCTCCAACGCACGCGATTGTGTGTTGGTCCGATAAAGAATGGCGAATTGCCGATTTTCAACATGCTCGTTCATCTGGCACTCAAAAATCTTGTTGGCAATCTCGTTGGCCTCCTCCATATCGGATGAAGCGCGAATCAACTCTATCTTCGGTCCCTCGACATTATCCGTCCATACTTTCTTAGGCATCCTGTCTTTGTTGTGGCGGATTACCTCGTTAGCCGCATTCACGATGTTCTGCGTGGAACGGTAATTCTGCTCCAGCTTGAAAATCCGCGTGTTCGGGTAATCCCGCTTGAAGTTCAGGATATTTTGAATGTCCGCACCTCTGAAACCATAAATACTCTGCGAATCATCACCCACCACGCAAATGTTTTGATTTAAAGCAGCCAATCGCTTGATAATCAAATACTGCGCATAATTCGTGTCTTGGTACTCATCCACCAAAATATACTGATAACGATTCTGATATTTGTAAAGTGCCTCTGGCGAATCACGCAAAAGAACATTCATGTAATAGAGCAAATCATCGAAGTCCATGGCATTGGACTTGTGAAGCCGGTCATTATATTTGAAGAAAATCTGGGCTATCATGGGTTTGTTGGACAGACGGTCAGCGGCGGCAATCTCTGGATTGTCCGCATACTCTTGCGCCGACAACAAACTCGACTTGGCCATGGATATCCGATTGAGAATAAAGCCGGGAGTATATTGCTTGGGATCCAATCCCATCTCTTTTACAATACTCTTTATCAAAGACTTGGAATCATCGGTGTCATATATGGTGATATTCGGACCATATCCGATTTTTTCAGCTTCAGCACGGAGTATTCTGTAGAACACCGAGTGGAAAGTACCCATTGCCACCGCCTTTGCCGTGTCTCCCCCCACCAGTTGGATGATACGATCCCGCATCTCCGCAGCTGCCTTGTTCGTGAAAGTTAGCGCCAAAATTCGGTATGGACTGATATTGTTAACGGCCAGCATGTAGGCAATCCTATAGGTCAGCACTCGGGTCTTTCCTGAGCCGGCACCAGCCAACACCATCACAGGACCCTCGGTTTGAGTGACTGCAACTTGCTGTTGTTCATTTAGTTCTGATAATATCCGTTCCTCTGTCGTCATACTTGCCTTTAGATTTTGTGATTTGGTTTTTTTGCTGTTATTTGTTAAGAAAGATTTATAAAAAATTATTTTATAAATTAATTTCTGAACGAAAAATTTTTTATCTTTGCTCGTCGAAAGCGATAACAAACAGGCGACCGGTAAGTCCCACCTAAATACACATTTTCATTTTAGTCCCACCTATTAATTGGCAATTACTCACAAAATCCGGCCGCCTGTTTTATTCGGTTTCTGAGGGTGAGGGTGAGGGTCCCAGCACTTGCTCTACCTGTTGGTACAACTCCTCGAAATCACCGTTGTTCATGAAAACATAATCCGCCATCTGCATGCACATGCCGATATTTTGGTGATTCGGGTCGGAGGAGGACATCTCGCGTTGTTCATTCTCGACAAAAGTGTCGAAACTGACATGATCGGTTTCAGAAGCACGGCTTACAACCCGTTCATAACGGATTTCAGGGTCGGCATCCACTCCGAAGAGCAAGAAGTGCTCATGTTTTCTCAAAGACTCCACCTCCCCTGGTGTTCTGACACTTTCTATGACGGCATTTGTGCCATTCTCGGCAGCCTGCAGATAGAGTTGGTCGATGATATAGGAGGGGCCGTAGGTGGTACGTAAATCATTGGCAACAACGACGTACGTGTCCCTGTTCAGTGGCATCCCGCGCTTCTGGGCCTCCTCTATAAGATACCCCCTAACAGAATAGTGCTTAAAGCCATAATGTTGGATAAGGTAATCCACGATAGTGCCTTTTCCAGCACCCAGAGTGCCTGTAATTCCTATAATTTTCATAATCTGGTAAAAAAAAAGTGGCACCTGCATGCCACCTTGATATTTGATACAATATTAAATGGCAGCCGAGATTTTTGCAGCAATGTCCTCAAATTCCTCTTTGGAGAGTTGCACCCGAGGTGCTTTGAAATCCAAATCCCCCACCCCATTGATAGGAACAAGGTGAATATGATTATGCGGTACGTCTATACCGATAACAGCAACGCCGATGCGTTTGCACGGAATTGCTTTCTCAATACCCTTGGCAACCTTCTTGGCAAAAACCATCATATCGCCCAGCATCTGGTCGTCCAGATCGAAAATATAGTCATTTTGCAATTTAGTGATGACCAAAGTATGTCCTTTTGCCAATGGAGAAATATCCAGGAAAGCAAAGAAACGGTCATCTTCAGCAATTTTATAGCAAGGGATTTCTCCTTTTACGATTTTAGTGAAAATTGTTTCTTCCATATGGTTCAGATTATCGGGAAACGTCTAAAATTTCAAATTCCATAACACCGGCAGGGGCCTGGACCGTAACCACATCACCTGTAGAGTTGCCGATAAGGGCTTTGGCAATGGGGCTGGAAACCGAAATTTTGCCACCCTTAAGATCCGCCTCAGACTCTGGGACGATAGTGTAGGTCATCTCCATTTTGTTTTTCAGATTCTTGATCTTCACAATCGAATAAATCAACACTTTGGAGACATCAATCTTAGATTCATCCAAAACACGCGCTTTGGAAATCAGATTTTTAAGGTTGGCGATTTTCAGTTCAAGCATGCCTTGCGCTTCCTTGGCAGCATCGTACTCGGCATTTTCAGAAAGGTCGCCTTTATCGCGTGCATCCGCGATGGCCTGTGATATTTTAGGCCTTTCCACCGATTCCAAGTGATTCAATTCCCGTTTAAGCGCATCCAAGCCCTCTTGCGAATAATATTTTACATCTTCCATAATATGTTTTCTTAAATTACACAAATAGAAGAGACCGTTAAGTCTCTTCTATCGTGATAAACAATAAAAAATTGAATAGATTTACAAAGTAATTTTAATACCCATATAGTGATTTCCTTTCCATCTGTTGGTGAATCTATATGCATAGTCGAAATAGATTCTGGGGCCAACAGCGTGTTTCACGCGCTCTTTAGTAAGCGGTGCACAAATGGAAGCACCCACTGCAGGGCCTGCGAAGAAAGAGTCACTGTTCAAGAGAATAGCGGCTTTCTCATCCACACTGGAAACAGCACCTTTACCAATATTTTCGAGTCCATAACCGGCACGAACCATAAAGATGTTTCTGAAACCGTACTCAATACCGAGGGAGAAAACATCTCTTGTATAAGAGTTGGCGGTGAAAGTACCAGCAAACGTGAGTCTGTGGTCTGCATCGTCACGGGTAAGGCCTTCTTCTGCAAGTTCCTCTTTCGACATTTCAGCATATTCGCCACCGAAGAACAGGAGGTCGTAGGAAATACCGATGGACAAGAGGGAAGGCATTTCAAATTCTGCAGAACGCATCTCAAGGGTTTGATCAAACTCCTGGCTCGGGATGCGGGAGCGGACAGAAAGACCATCACCGGAATAATGCATGGGAAGACCAATGTTCTTCAAAGTAACACCAATCTTGAAGTTCTCATACTTACCAGTGACATACTGCACACCTGCATCGATGGCAAAACCAGTGGCTTTAGAGTCTGAAATACGTTCGTTGATCAACTTGAAAGAGACACCACCTTTAATGAAGTTGTTGAAAGACTTGGCGTAGTGCAGTCCGATATAGGTAAGTGTAGGACTGAAAGTACCAAGACCTCCTTCTGGTTGATCCGTCGTGGTGATCATTATGTCACCAAAACCTTGGGAGAAGAAAGACACAGAGATAACGCCGAAGTCCTTGTTCTTACCCAGCTTTTGAGCAATACCGATAGAGTTAATGCTGATTCCAGCACCTGAACCGACAAGGTATTGCGTTCTGTTGAAAGCGATTTCCGTTTTGCGGACGGCCGTAAGACCTGCCACATTGGAGAAAACAGATTCCAAACCACGGATTTCAGCAACACCTGCACCGGCCATACCGCTTGTATGAGCCCATGGATCAATGAGCAAGTGAGATGCACCAGCTTGACCGGAACGGTCTCTGTTACCTGCAAATACCATGGAGGTACTTGCAGATAAGAGAGCAATAATTGTGCAAATTATTAATGATTTATATAGATTTTTCATATTCTCTGATTTTTTTAATTAATAATTTTAGAAACCATTCAAGTCTGTAGGACGCATATTGCAGAAGAACTTCAGCGTACGTTCGCCAATACCAGGAGCTTGTACATGAATGATGTAAACACCGCTGGCGATCGGGATGTTAGCGTGGTTCTTCAAATCCCATTGCACGAAGGAGTCGGCATCAGAGCCGTGTGTGAGTGTCCTAATCAGTGTGCCGTTGACCGTGAAGATTGAAATCGTACACTTAGCAGGAAGGTTTACTATGCGAACATAGTTCTCAAGTGCGGTATGTTCGTAGTTGGAGAATCCATAATACGGGTTCGGAACAATGTTGATATCCTGTAACAGTTGCTCCACATCCGCCACTTGTTCCACTTTGGTAGGAGCAATGTTCTTTGTGGTGAACTGATACATAGGATAACCGTTGTTCAAATCTGCGTTAGCCGATTGAGAAGGATTATCATACCAACGGGAAGAATATCTCATGTAAGGACGTGAGACACGCAACTTGATAGTAGCATTGGAAGAGAGCCACTGATCTGCATACATCTGGTTAGGCATCGGTATGCTGGTCCACATGACGTTGTTGAAGACCTGCATCTTCTTCGCTTTGCGGGCAGTGTTGCTATAGTTGTTTTCCGTGATGGTTTTGAATTTCGCTCTCAACCACTTGCCCTCATCATAGGCACCACAATCATAGTAAGGATATGATTGGCCGTCTACAGTGAATGTACCACCATGGGTAACACCGCTGGCCGTGACAGTCTGGTTGCCATCGTTGAAGTTTCTGCGTCTGTTCAAACGATAGTACGTATTAGCCGTATTACCTGTGCTGCCCACCACATAGACATAGTGTCGTCCACCATTCAGAGGTTCTCCGTACGCCAAAGCATTAGCGAGCTGAGCGCCATATTGTTCTCTATAATAATTATATTGCGCTTCAGAAAGGGCAACCGGTTTACCTTCTTCATCCAGAACAAGAGTATCAGCCAGAGGATCTCTCAGGTATGAATAAACGCTTGTAGGATTGAACAACATATCGTTACCATTGTTCAATTCATCGGCAGAGTTTTCAGCGAACATGATGTTCAAACGCTCACCGGTCTCCACGTTGATAGCATAACCCGGGAACCAGCCCATACCGGTAGTGCCGCTATTGTCAGGATTACCGTCTTTGTCAACGGAAGGACAATTCTTCGGCTCCATACGGATGTTCTCATAGGTTTGGCCATTGAAGTTCTGTGTGACGACAAAGTTGTCATTCAAACCGGCAGAACCAGACTCCAAGACAACGGCGCGTGTCCACAAACTCTTATCCGGAGTCAGGACGATATCCACTGAATAGAGGTTGGTAAGGGTTTGGTTATAAGAAGCCAGGTTAGGAATGGAAGCGAGGACCGTGAAGTCGAATTCAGAAGGAAGCGGGGAACCTTCGCCTGCCACAACATCCTGTACCAGGAATCTGGCCTTCGGACCACCGTCATACGGGGAGGACATCATGTAAGGAGCCCATGTACCGCTCACGAAACTTTCAAACTGTTGGTTAGGATCCATGAATCCACGGACCTTCTCCGTTGTACCATTGCCATCCACAAAATCGAACAGATTGAAGAAGTCTTCTGAACGCCATTTCATGTAATCGCACTCAGGCATGTCCGGTTGGACAGTGTTGCACTCCCACTTGCTACCAGCTGTCTGTTGACCAGAACGGATCCAGTTGGAAGGATAATCACCCTCTTGGTCAGCAACACCGCTGAGCCAAGGAATTTCACCGTCAAAAGTGATTTCAGAACCTAAAGCATCCGGCTGGGCGTATGCAGACAGGTTCGCATAAGTGTATCCACCATGTTCCTTAACATAATCGTCAAGACTCTTCTGATAAATCTTGAAGTTGGCATTTTTAATGGAAACAGAAATACCCATATCCAAGAAAAGCTGCTCGTTAGTCATACTGATAGGCATTGCCGCCGTAGTGACGCGGGAAGGCACAGTGTCGTTGTCAACGATTGTGTACATGTTGTTGTCAATCAGCTCGCGATCAGAAACCTCATCAGAGATAATCAACTGCCACATTGTGCTGTCATTGACATCTTCGCTGATGTCGTTCGGCAAGAATTTGATGAAATAGTCATAAGGTTTCACCTTCAGCGGGTCAATGACCTGAATGTTCAGAGGACCGAAGTTGTTCTTATATTGAATATTGTTGTAGACATTATTCGCAAGAACTTTTTCGCGGGATTCGTCGGTCATATCCAAGAAGAAACCGCCGTTACCTTGACCTTCGATACGGGTAATCATAGGCACATCACCGTATTGGGAGTTCAGGATTTGCTCAACGGGTTTGTGAGGAATACCCACGGTCGTCTTGATATTTCTACGACCGGCCAGATAGGTGGTTTGTTGACCATCCAGATTGTCGGCATCCAGGGAGAATCTCTTGTACTCATTGTAACCATAAGCCAACACCAAGAAATAGTATTCTTTGTGGTTGACAAGGGCCTTGTTGGTACCGGTGGCGAACTTATCTTCCGTGATTCTGAAAGAGTGGGAAATACCCAAGTCCGAACCGTTCACCATTTCCGTGGCAACGGATGTACCAATTGCATCGTTGTAAATCCAGTTGACCAATTGGCCGACACCGTTCTCAATGTCACATTGGGCAACAAGCAAAGCTTTGTTAGCATCGTTGAGGTCAGTGACACTGACGGAAGCGTTCTTCAATTGGTAAATCATGTAACCTTCGAACTTATAAGAACGTTGATCGTGAGTCAGCGTGTCGAGAGTTTCAACAGGAACAGTGGAAACATGGACAATCGTATCCGGCTCACCCGTTGCAGTGTATGCAAACGTAGTGTCATACTGGTTAACATAGGAGACAGAACCCAGCGTTCTCGGAATCTGAGGATCAAGCTCGGTATAAGTCTCATGATAGTTGTTTCGTTGAGGATCATTGTTGGAGAGGTAGATGATCAGCTCATTCTCAAGTTCACGGATAGTGACATCCGGAGCGTCAGGACCGTCCAATGTCTTGAAACAGTTCTCAAAGAGAGACTGACACTTATCATCGGCGCGTTTCAACAAATCCACGGAAGCCTGGGCACCACCTTGGGCTGCACGTGCCCACGGAATACCGACGGTGATGTAGTTGACAGAACCGGGTTTCAAGGTGAAGGGACCGGCAGACTGCATGAAACGACGGTCGTAAGGAGCGTTGTTCACATTAGCCTCTGTCCAACCATCAGCACCATACTGTGAAGGGATAGGATCAACGCCTTGTGTACCCCAGTTACAAACATCCGTCATAGAGGGAAACATGAAGTCGCACTCCGGACCAGTGGCACCGTTGGAAACGTGAGCGTTGGCACCATAGCGCATTTTGGAGTTATCTTTCCAAATACCACGCAACATGTTGTAATATTCAGCCGGAGCATCAGGGTCACCCGTGACACTGTTGTTGTTGTTGTGATAAACGAATCTTCTCATACCGAAACGCTCGTTATCGACAATGCTATCGCCGAAGTTCACACCATTGATAGCCATCTGGTCGGCTTCGAATGAGCTCTTGAGGAATTTGTCACAATAACCAATCACTGAAGCACTGTCAGCATGGAATTTCGGGTTATCACGTCCATCAGGATCCATATAAGGTCCCTGGAAGAAGTCGACACCGACTGCAGGCGGTTGGTCGCCGTATGCCCAGTTTTGACCGGAACCATCGACATTGGAACCGTTGTAGCAGTAACCCAAACCACGACCAACATCGCAACCCACATAGTCATCGTATGCATAACCCAGATCGGGGTCAGCCCACTGTGAGAAGTAGGTCTCTGTCAGGGTATAGGTAGAACGGTTGATGATTTCGTAGGAGTAAAACGTCATGTTGTTGAGTTCGTCATTGGTGGCGAAACCGAATGCCTGGGCACGGATCTCAAGACCGATAGGGCTACCTTGTGACTCCGTGTGTGCACCGGCGTTATCGTTGAAGATCCAGAAGAGGGTCTCGTCGCCTTTCAACACATGGTCTGCATAAATCATGCCGTTTGAATTATGCCAATCGTTACCGTAGTACATCAAATCCTCAGGAGTTCTGGGAAGTGCGTGTTCAGCAGCACGGGCAATGTTGTCCTCCGTCCACGGACAGAGGTCGTTGTTCACATCATAATACGGATAGTCACCGTTTTCAGGATCATATTCACCATTTTCGTTCACATCCTTGAAAGGAGCCAAGAAATAGGAATATCCGGCATCACCGTGGGCGGGCCAGTTAGCGATGCTGGCAGGCATCACATAGCCAGAGGTGTTATAGCTGGAAATATGCTCGTCAACCTCAGCACGGGTGATCTTGAAATGCTTGTCGAATTTGATACACATGTCCTTAGTCGTACCTGCACCGACAAGTTTCAACGGACCGGTCCAGTAGTCTTCACCTTTTTGTCTGAAACGGACAGCAGCCAATTTCAATTGACCGTTGGAATCATGTCCACCAATCCACAATGCGGAGCAGAACATGGACGTTTTGCCAGAGCCCTTAGGAACCTCATATTCGGAGACTTCCTTGAACCACATTGTACCACCAGTTTCAATATAGGCGCGTACATTGTTCACCGTCAGCTCATTGGAGCTACTTGCAGGAAGACAGGTAGCCGATTCCGCTTTCGGTGTGGAAGATCTTCTCTCTCCTTTTAATTTTTCGGCGCGCAATGTGCCAGACAGCACAAACACCATAAGAAGAGTCAAGCAGAAAATTTGTTTAATATTTTTCATATATCTTATTATTTTTTTCTATGGATTAAAAGCCGAATTGAATACCTAAACTTGCACGGAACGGACGACTGTAGTTATACGGGTTCTGCACTCTCATCAAATAATAATCGATATAGGAAGGAACGTAGATTTGAGAGTTGATTTGCTGTTGGTAAGCAGCGGCTGACAGATAACCATCGTCATCGGCATTGCCAGTGTAGTCATACACAGAAATAATATTCTTGAAGTTGAACAGGTTCTGGATATCAACGTAAACAGTGATATAACCGAGCTTAGCAGCTTTTGCCTTGCCATTCTCGTCCTTCTTGTTCTTGTTGAAGTTGAACATGAAGGTCTTGTCGATACGCAAGTCGCACTGATACTGCCACGGCAGGTTGGAACCGTTGATAGAACCGGAAAGGGTGGAAGTGGTACCGGAAACGATATTGGAGTAAGGTGTGCTGGAACGGGTGTAAGGTGTACCGGAGGCTGCGGAGAACAGCAATGCAAAACCGGTGTTGGCCAACCATTCGATGGTCTTGACCGTTTCCTTACCATCCACAGTAACAGCTTTCTCACTCTTAGGACCGTCATAGTTCACACCGCTCTCGAAACGATAGTCGAAGTTGACACCGATTCTGTGACGCTGGTCGAAGCTCAGGTTCGTCAGGGTTCTCAAGTTAGGCTGACCGGCGGCCAAGATGGACAGCTGGGAAGTCGTGCTGGAACCAGTACCTTTAGCGAATTGCAGCGTATAGTTGGCGGAAAGGGTGATGTTCTTGGTTCTGTTCATTCTGTATGAGAAGGTGAAACCTTGAACGGTACCGAAGTCGATGTTCTGATAAGAATAATAGGTGTTCGGATATGCACCAGAGAAGCGGTAAGCCTGAATCTGGTTACGTTTCTCTGAATAGTAAGCACTGATACTGATAGCGGATTTCGCACCAATCTTCTGACGGAAACCGATCTCATAGTCGATACTCTGCTGCGGTCTCATGTTCGGGTTGCTGATAATGTCACTAGCCGCATTACGTTTGGAGATGAACAAATAGTCAACCGGGGAGATCTGCAGGTTGGTAGGACGGGAGGTGATGATGTTATAGTGTGCATAGAACAAGGAGTTGTCGTTCACCGGGAAGGAGAAGGAGATACGAGGCATCACAGACCATTGAGCTTTGTAGTCTGTGAAAGCGCCGGATTCCACCTTGGTGATGGAGTTGATCTGGTCAATCTCGTTTTTGAGGATAGGTCCATTCACGTTTAAGGAGAGAGCGCCTTCAGGGTCAACAACCTCTGCACCCGTTGCATCGTACCAAACATCACCATAACGGTAACCAACTATAGACTGGGAGTTGAATTCGCCGCCACTGATATCAGCCTCGCTCATATACACATCGTTACCAGCGTAATAGACAACCCACTCATCCGTGGCGTTACCCACGAATCTCAGATCTTTGTTCAGTTGTCTCAAATCCCCAACGGTGTAAGCTTCACGGAACAGATAGGGGTCTTTCAGCACTGACTGGTTAGCGTCAAAGCGGTCAACACGCAAACCTATGTTAAACAGGAGAGAGTTGATGGCGAATTTATCCTGGATATAGAATGCCATATAAATAGGCTCATAAGCTCCGATGTTATAGGTTTTCTGACCATTCTCCACATTGTTGAAGAAATCTTCAATAGTGGTTTTCTTGTTATATTTCTTACCGGTGTAATCATAGCCATAGTAGCTGACCAGAGGGCTTGTACCGGAAGAAGTTCCCAAAAGCAACTCCTCGGCGGAGAACATGCTCACATCGAAAGTGTTGGGAGACAAATTGTCGATATCAATCCAGTCGTCACCATTCGGATTTAAGCCGAGGTGTTCACGCAGGTTTCTGTCGAAGACGGACTGGTTGTCAAGATTGACAAGGCGGTTGTAATCCACATAGATGTATTCGTCAGTGAACGAAATAATGGGATTCGTCCTGTCCAACTCCGTGATGTGGGAGTTTGCCTCGTTGCGCATCAAGGTCCACAGCGGTACGGGGGCGATACCATATCCACGATAGGTCAGTTTCTCAAAATCATAACCGAATTTCAATTCATGATCCTTGATGTTCATGGAGATGCTGGCTTTCAAACCAATCTGATCCATGGTGGATTTGCTGTAACCACCCAGCACAGTACCGGGAGAATAATACATGGAGTAGATGAGTTCAGGGCTGTCGCCGTTTCTCAAAGCACCCAACTGTTGGTAGAGGTTCAGGTCGTACGGAATAGAACCCAGGAACTCGTTGATGCTCTCCATGGGGAATTCATCAAGGAAGTTCAAGGTGTATTGAGACAGGATCGGGTTCACATTGTATTTCGGATTGACCTGGAAGGTGACCACAGAGTCGTACCAACCATTGAATTCGTAAACATTATTAAGTTCAATAGGACCATTAATAGAGTCTTCAATGATCAATTGGCTGTGATAGTCATAACCTTTTGCCTTTTGGGTGGCGAACTGACCCACATAACCGTATTCAAAGAGACGGTCTTTATGGTTGGCGGCGTATGACAAGCTTCCCACGTGGGTATAAGTGGCGTTAATGTCATACATCAAGTTCTTAAGGGCGGCTTTACCGGTAGTGTCGGAAACGACACGGTGGTTGAAGCGGGCGCTCACACGGCTGTTGCTGGAGGATGAAATCGGGTTGTTGTCCCCGTCAAACAGGGCGTAAGTGGTACCCCAAGATTTACCTTTGCCATACTCGTATGATCCACTGAGGGAGAGCTTCATGTTATGGCGTTTGCCCATGATGAAGTCCAGTTTCAGCTGAGCGAGGTAATCCCAAGAATCAGCATTTTTTCTGACACGTTCTTTGTGGAAAGACTCGCTGGTGAGGTAAGCAGCCTCCTGGTAATAGACACCATACTCTGACGTGCTGTAACGGAGGGGCTTTGCGATAATTGCCTCAAGGGTTTCGTCATTGGCCACCCAAGTACCGCCACGAGCGGGGGAACCGTCATGGGTGTAGGAAACCTCACCGCTGAACAGGAAACCGATACGCGTCGGGTCGTTTTTGGTCTTGCCCTTCAACAGGGGTCCGGTGACAGAAGCAGCTGCCAAGAAGTTGTTGTAACCATCGATGGAGCCGCGCAATTCGATAGAACCATGGAAATCCTTAGGTGCTTGCTTGGTGGTGATCACCGTGAAGGAGGTACCGTCACCGTATTCGGCCGGCACACCACCTTGGATCAACTGCACCTCCTCAATGGAAGACATGGAGACACCCGTACCGCCACGGACACGCATACCATCGACGATGGTCTGCTGACCGTCGGCACGGTTACCACGGACACTGGTCATGGCACCATCCACGGAAGAGACACCTTCCAAGTTAGCCAAGGCGCTGGTCACGGAACGACCGGGAGTCGTACGGATGTTGTCACCAGACATACGGCTGGATGATGTCGTGTTATCCTGTGAGAACACAGGCGGTTCCCACGTGATAACGACCTCCTCAATGTCGGAGGTAAGGTCAATCTCAAAGTCGATGAACACGACTTGATTTGACGGCACAACAACATTGGACTTTGTCATGGTCTTGTTGACCATCACAGCGTCAGCCTGCAAATCGTACGTTCCGGCCTCAATGTTGAACATTGCATAATCACCCTTGTCATCGGCGGTAGCCATGTTCACTACACGGTCTCCGACCTTCAGAAACACCCTGGTATAAGCCAATGGCGCTTTCGTCTGGTCTGTCACTTTACCTTTAATCTGGCTCTGTGAGAATGCCGCACTAACGAACAGGATGATTACTCCTAAAGTTGCGAGTAATTTTTTAATCATAGCCATTAATTTATATTAAACATAAAACTATTATCCACTCTATAATAAGCTTGCAAAAATATAAAATTTTTCAATACGGATTCTGTATAATCAAAAAAAAATCGTAACATTAATATATATATATACTATAAAATTACGAAGGGACGAATCGTCATTCGCCCCTTCTTATTATCGCACATTTTTTATTTGCCTAATTGTATACTCGTAGCCGGAACCCGTCATATCGGGTTTTGTACTGGTACAACGGCCAAATCGCCGGACCCGAAATGACATTTCCGTCCAAGATATTATAGGTGGATCCGCACAAGGAGTCAATAAGCATGATACCGTTCGGATGCACCCATATCCAAGAAGCATTTTCCTCCCAGTCATACGAACAGGAACGGTCATACGCCAGGAAAGTCCATTCATCCAATCGATAGACCACAATTCCGCCCACACCGCCGGTGAAATATTCATAACCTCCGTATGTATTTAATCTATAGTACATTACATCATTTGGATAGATGGTGAAATCTACCTTTTTGTACGGAATGGTAGGATGGTAGGTGTTATGGCAGGCCGTGAACAGAACTGCCAACAACAGCGTGATTATTACCGATTTGCGTATCATCATCAAAGTTTTGGAGTGGTGGAGGATTTCTTCTTTAAGGGTTTGATAGCCTCGTTCCCGAAGGAGTAGGTGACACCTACAATGGCATTGATACCGAAGTTGTTAAATCCATAATAGTTCGTGGCATACTGACAACCGACATTGTTGATATTCGCGAAGGCAGTGAACTGCTTGGTAATCAGATACTCAAACCCGATTCCAAAGTTCAACACCGGCTTGACAGAACTTTTTTGACCGTCAGGGTTCTTGCGGATGTCGTTCTCAATGGTATAGTCCAAAGCCATCACCTGATTGCCATTCACATCCATCACAGGCACCTGATTACCAAATTCATCAACAGCATAAACAGGCAGACATTTCGGCACCACAGCCCAGCGGTTGAAGCCCACTTTCGCGTTTGCCGTGAAAATGAACTTGCTTCGCCAAATATACTTGCCCTCAAAACCGATTTCCCATCGCGGGATGTAGAACGGTTTGCCGCCCGTGATGGCGTCGGAGCCGAACCAGTCGTAGTCTTCGAGGAAGAAGAAGTCATGGTAACGTGCGTTTAAGGTCAGATATAGGTGGTTGATAGCCTCCCAGCTCAAGTTGGCGTTCACGTCCAGCTCGGTGCCCTTCTTGGCATACACCACGTCAAACCTGTTCTTAAGCAGACTGGCCGTGTCCAACATAAAGAACGGCAGATCACGACGATAAGAGTATCTGGCCGAAACATGGTAGTTCAGTTTGTCTGTTATCTTTCCCTTTACACCGCCGTAAATGCTGATCTGGCACTTGGAGAAACGAAGAGTGTCAAGATTCGGTTTCACGTAGGGATTTTCGTACAGCAGGTTTTTCAACGAAGTGTACTCGCTCTTGCCGTCCACACCCACATAGAGGTTCAGCACTCCGCGGATGAGCCCCATTTGCAGTTCCGCCACCGGATAAACAGGACATTGCGTCTTGTTGTATTGGTTGAGAATCGGAACCCCGACACCTGCCAACAGATGGTATTCCCGAATACTGAACCGCATGGTGGGTTTGATCTCGAACATAAAACTGTTGGTGGCGCGACGTTTCAACAAGCTGCCATCGGTACCCATAGGAATGCTGTCGCTCCATACATTATTGAAATAATCGAGCCCAAGATCCACTTGATAGTGTTGGAAGCCCGAGATTTTCAAGAATTTGGCATCATACCCTAACATGGCGCGCACTCCAACTCCATGCTCCATGTTTTTCCAGTAGGTGTGTATAAAATCGTAGTTGAGCCGCACATCTTCCTTCAGACGCTTCTCCTCTTCCGTGAAATTGGAGCGCAGACCAATCTCCGCGCGCACATGGTTGAAATTGTTACGAATGCTGTCCCGGTATGACTTGTCATAATACTGTTTTGGGTTCAGATACAGCTCCGGACGCACCCAATCCGTGGAAAAGCCATAGAGGTTGGCCACCTCGTGGTTGTAACCGACGGAAGAGTAGAGCGTGTGGTTCTTGAAGATTCGGTTGAAGAAAAGGTGTATGCGCGTGTCGCTTGTGGGTGCGTACGCGAACTTTTTCTGTTCCTTCCCGATCGGTTCCGCCCATGAGGAGAAGTGGTGGAAGTTGAGTCCGTATGAGTATTTCGGATTCTGGCAGTTATGCATCGAAAGTTCCGCAAGCGGCGTGATCGGGTAACCGAAACCGAGCTTGATGTAATTGCGGTAATAACGCTCTTTCACCTCGGGGTTGAGCTTGCCCACCTGCATTTCGCCCGGTTTGAAGTCGAGCTCCGGCTTGTTGGGGGCGATGACGTAGTTAAACTCCACCTGCTCGCTCACCACCGTGTCTTTCAGCACAGCTTGTTGGTTGATTTTATTGGAGTTGGCCAACTTCGGCACATATTTGATCAACAACTGCGCCGAATCCACCACCTGCGCCCGCAAAAAACTAGCGCAAAACACCAAAAAAACGAATATTGTTATCTTTTTCATCTCTCTAATTATCAATTATCAATTATCCATTATCCATTATCAATTACTACTTGTCCAGCGCATCAACTTCCGCGATCTTCGCTCGTGCCAATTTCACCAAATCCTCACCTGCGTAGTTATCGACGATACTTTGGTATGTGTGGCGGGCTTGGAAGTAGTTGCCTTTAGCCTTGTAAAGGTCACCATAGAGGATAAACGTTTTGGCGTACCAATACTCGGAGGAGTAGTCGCTGCCGAGGATGGCTTTGATACGGGCTTCGCAATCATCGAGGTTTTTATCGTGATTGAGCGCAATGTCGGCCAGATGGTAAGCAGCCTCGGCACACAGGTCATTGCTGCCTTTCGGAACGAGCCTGCTGTAGTAGTTCTTCGCCGTCTCTATCTCCTTGAGCTCCAGTGCGGAATTACCGGCAATCAGCAATGCCTCCGAAAGCAGATCCTGGTCGGGCTGGTTGGCGCGGATGATGTTCTCCGCACTTGTCAGCGCCGAACGGTAATCTTTCAGGAAATAGGCACAGCGCATGGCTCCGTTGTTGGCATAAATGATTTCCTCCTCTGCTGTGGTGTTCTCCATCAGCTTGTTGAAATAGGTCAGAGCCTTCGCATATTGTTTGTCATTATACAATATAGAGGCAGCCTTGTGCAAGGCGGTTACATTGTATTCCGTCTTGTATTTCTTGATGATGGCCTCATAATCGGCCAAAGCATCATCATATCGGCGCATTCCATACTCACATTCTCCCTTGTAAAAATGGGCTTTCGCCACAAAAGAGCCGTTCGGGAACTGGCGGATATAATCCTGACAAGCGGCAATGGAAGACTCGCAGTCGCCGCGGTTGTATTTCGTTTCCGCCGCCTTGAAGGCGATAGAGTCCTGACGATCAGCGGAAATGTTCATGTTCTTGGAACGCACATAGTCGAAAAATTCGCTGGTATTTCCGTTTTCCGTGTAAATGGTCTCCAAATTGGCAAGCGCATCCTTGGCTTCTTGCGAGCCAGGATAGGTTTCCACCACATATTTGTAGGTGGAAATCGCCATCTGCTGATTGTCACTGTTCAGGTAAGCCTGTGCCAAACGGGTGTGCGCCTGACGGATGTGTTGGCTTTTCGGATGGCTTTTGATGAAACTCTTATAAGCGGAAATGGCGCTCGCATAATCATTCTGCGTATGATAAGTCACCGCCAAGTCAAATTCCGAATCATCCTTGTAACTTGAGGACGGGTAAGAATTCAACAATCGTTCCAACGTCTGGATTTTTTTGTTGTTATTCTTCTGATAGCCATAACATTTGGCCAACTGATAAACGGCGTAGTCGGCATTCGATTGACCCAAGCGCTCACATTGGTCATAATACTTTATGGCATTGGGAAGGTCAAGCTGCATGAAGTAACAGTCAGCCAATCTAGCCGATGCATCCGCTTGAATATCAATATCTTCCGATTTCGATGATTTGTTGAGATACGTTTTGAAATGATTACCAGCATCTTTATACCTTTTCAGCTTCAACGCAGCATAACCTAGTGAATAATAAGAATTTACATAATATTCGTTGGCAGAAGCCCTTTCAGAATTCTGATACGTCTGGAACGAATAATAGGCGTCTTTGTACTGTTCATTACGGTATTGAGCCTCCGCCTTCCAGTACTGCGCATCCTGATGGATGTTCTTATCCGATGGGGAGGACAGCGTTTTGTTCAGCAACGCGAGAGCTTCTTTATAGTTCTGGTTGTTGATCTGTTCGAGAGCACGGTTAAAGGTGCAACGCTGATAGGCCTTCAAGATGGAAGGGTTCTTGCTTTTCATCTTCTCAATAGAGTTGATGGCGGCCTGGTAATTCTTGGTGGAGAGATAGATGCGCGACAGATAGTCGGCGGCCTCCTCACTGTGCTGGGCGTGCGGGAATTGGTTGAGATAGTCCTGCAAAGCCTCGATACCGTTGTTGAACGGGCTCGTGGAGGTCTCGCACTGCAGTTTGGCATAGTTGAAAAGGGCTTCCTCCTTGATGGTAGGATCGAAGTTATACTTGGAAGCCTCTTTGAAACTCTGTGCTGCGAGGGTTCGCTGGGCCGTCTTCATGTAGCAGTCAGCGATGAGGAAATAGCACTGCTGGGTCATCGCATCGGGATCCTTGTCGTTGGCGGAGCGGGAGAAATCGGCAATGGCATCACTGTATTTCTGAACGCGGTAATTTGTAAAACCTTTCGCGAACCAGTCGTTTCGATCGAGGGTTATCAGTTTGTTATCCTTAATTTTATCGAAATTCTCGGCAGCTTCCTCATACTGGTTTTGGTTGTAGTAGGACAGGGCCTTGCATCGGGCCACCTGCGCCAAGTTCTTGTCCTTCACGATTTCCGTTTCAGGAGCCACTTCCAACACTTTTTCGTATTGTTCCTCTTTGAAATAGATCTGTGTGAGGAAGTAAGGAACTTCGCTTTTTAGTTCAGGATTGTCCTTCAGGATGAGGAAATCCTCCAGAGCGGCATCGTATTGTTCTGCCTGATACGCCATATAAGCGAGATAGTAGAGACTGCGGTCCTTATAGGGTCCCTCTTCTTCGCGCGCCTTGCGGAACATCATCTTGGCGTTGTCGTAATCCTCCGTCATGAAATAGGAATACCCTTTCTTGAAATGATATTCCTGTACATTTTCGGGCTGGATTTCCGACTCGTAAATTTCGTCAAACTGGGCAATCACCTTCTTGTAGTTCTTGCGGGCGAAATAAAAACGGCCCAGGTAATAGTGTGCCTCGGGCACGGAGGTGTGCACGGGATAGCGGTCGATGAACGACTGCAGCAGGTAGCCGGCATCCTGGTTGTCGAGTTTGGCCGCACACACGCCTTGATAGAACAGAGAGTTCGTCTTCAGATCATGCTGCTTGTCGTCGGTGCTTTCATACACATATTTGAAATATTGTTGTGCGGAGCCGTACTTCTCCTTGTTGAACAAATCCACCGCAGTCTGGTATTCATACTGCGGTGATTTGAAGTTCTCCGTGCGTTGCGCGGAAGCAAACGGAATGGTGAAAATGCCTGTTATCAACAGTAACAGGGCCGTTTTGATTATCTTCATATAGTTCACTGATTATAACCTATTTTACAAACGAACAAAGATACAACTTTCAAAGGTGTATTTTATTGTGGTAAAAATTACTTATAAACAGTGAATTTTTAATTGCCGTAGGGGCGAATAATCATTCGCCCCTACCATAATATCTTAATAAATGTACGGGAAAATCTTATAGCGCTTCAACGAGGTGAACTATTGCACCACAACCCTGCGGTTGATTATATCACCGCCAATGGTGATGCGGAAAACATAGACTCCCTTCGCGTATGACGAAAGATCCACGGTGGTTTCGTAATCCTCCACTGGTATCTTCACCAACATCTTCCCATACATATCGAACACCTCCAACTGTCGGATCATCTTCTCGGAATGAGCTACCGTAACCCGTCCGTTTGTCGGGTTGGGGAACACTCCGAGGCTATTGTCATGATTATGCGACACTATCCCGACCGTATTATTATACGACAACTCCAAATCATCCAGCCACATAGCCCAGATATAGTTATAGGGGTAATAGCGAAAGGCGATATGATTTCCCGTACCTGACAAAAGAGTGGAATCGAGATTTATCTCCAAAGGCACCCAACTGCCCGCCTGGTCGGAGGCGTAAATCGTATGCACAATCTCAAAGCTCGACTCCTCCGCGTCACTGTTCACTACCCCCACCTCAATTCTGCCAGCATTGACCGATTCGGCCAACGACCTCAACGAAAGTTTGACATTGTGAATATCTACCTCCAGTGGTGGCATCACGGCCATCAGCATCTCGAAATTGATGGAAGACTTGAAGATCAGCGAACGGGAATTCCCCACATAATGGTCCTGAGCTTGGGCGTTCTCAGACATGTAAACCTCCGGATAAGCCCAATAGATGTGCGGGAAGGTCCAACAACGCGGACGCGGATATTCATTGTAAATGTAAGGTTGATAGTAATTCTCAAAATCTTCAATGTATGGCAATTGCGTGATGGAACTGCACTGTGTGAAAAAAGTCGCGGGCAAACTCCAGCTGCTCACTTCTTCGCTACCACATTTCGCCTTGACATATACATCATACCATTCTCCAAACTTAAGATTGTCCACTGTATAAGGGTGACTTGTTACAACAACTGCGTAATTTATACTCTGTACATGGGGTTTTACCACCACTATCCATTCGCTCTCATCGCCAGAGGGTGTCCAGTCAATCGTGGCCGAATGGCTTGTAACATTCGTGACGGTAACATCCACAGGCAGCGGACACGTAGTGGCTTCCACACGGACATTGTCTAAATAAGCGTGAGTCTGGGTGTTAGAGTAATGCTTGAATGCGATGAAGTGTCCATCACCGGAATACCCCGACAAAGTCACCTTCTTCTCGGTCCAATGTTCTACCTGATAATAGTCTAACCACACTGTATCCATTGGAACGAAAGTGGAAGCGTCCAGAGGATCGCTCATCACTCCCACCTCAAAGCGGTCATCCGGATCATAAGCTCTGTATTGGAAGGAAACCAGTAACTCGTTCATGGGAATAGTGCGGTCCATTTCAGGCATAACCGCGATATTGTAAGTTCCTGCCGGCGCGCTGAACAGCAACATGCCGGGCGTACTGTAAGTCGCATCATAATGGTTTGGCTGATGCAAGTCCAAATAAGGGTATGTGCCTGACGTGGTGGTCAACCGATACCAGCACCACGGGTAGTTCTCCGATCCGTAAGTGTCAAAATTGTCGGTATAAGGCAAGGAGTAAATATAGCCGCAATCGGTGCGCTGTGTAACGGCCTGCGACCAATAGCTGCTCTCTCCATTTCCACAAGAAGTGCGGAGGTAGATGTCGTAAGTCGTGTTGTTCTGCAAATTCTGGAAAGTATAAACCGTGTCCGTAATTGTAATCAGCTGTGCCTGGGCGATGGGCGTACCTGCCGTCACAACCGCTGCTTCCCAAACGCTGTCATGGATGGAGGCCGGCGTGAAATGCACCGAAATGTCATGTGCCGTCACGGAATCCACCGCAATGTGCACCGGCACCCCGCAATGAGGTCCCTCAAGAGTCACATTGTCAACAGCCGCGGGCGGATTATCCCCGACACTCCATTCGTTAGCCCACAAAAAATAGAGACGCTGCACCCCTTGGAAAGTGGCATCCAGCGTATAGCTGAAATGAGTCCACGATGCATGCCCATACATACTGTTGCCAAGCTGCACCGCCCCTGCTGGCACCGAATAGTCAACCGGAGTGGTGGGAGGCCCGACAAACACCCTCATCCCGGCAAAACCGGCACCCCCTTTCACTTTATAGTCAAACGAGAGGTCAAAACTGGAATAATCCGGATCAAAATAGAAATCCCGATAGGCCCAGCTATAGCTCACGCTTGAATTCGTGTATGTATAGCTGACACCGTCATTATTGGAAACGTACATAGAATGTGTACCCGTCTTATGTGTTGCAGTACCAATGCACCAATGATTATTGCCATAATAGTTTATCACCTTCCAATAGCTGTTCTCATCCGGATCCTCAAAACCGTTTTCGTAAGGAATCCGACCTAAAAACGACAACGTCTGAAAGGATTGCAGATAGCTCCAGAAGCTCTGCTCTTCATTCGAACACAGGGCTTTTATCTTCCACTCATAAACGGCATCAGGCATCAATCCCGTCATCGAGTATGACGTTTCGGTCAGAACAACTTCCGTAAAAGCACTGTCTTCCTGCAACTTATATGCAAGAACAAAGGTTGGGGCATCCGACTCCCACGTCAGAGTGGCCACATCGTCAAGAATGTTGACAGCAGCCAACTGAGCGGGTATAGGGCAATCAGAGGTGGTGATTTGGATATTGTCCACAGCACCAGGCGGATTGGTCCCGAAATAGTCATCATTTCTCCATAAGAAATAGAGACGCTGCGGTCCACTATGGGTGGAGTCTAGCGTGAAAACGACATTATGCCAAATGGAATCCAGTTGGAATACCGCGCCAAGTTGGGTGGCCAAAGGGGGGACATCATTATTACCCGTCGGAAGAGGTTGTGTGGAAGGCGGACCCACAAACACCTTGACATAATCATAGGGGTGATTGTTATAAATTTCACCGTATGATCTGATATCGAAAGAGATCTGGTAAGATGCGACATCTCCAGGAAACACGAAATCGCGACAGGCCCAAACCACCGACGAGGAATTGACCGTATAGGAATTGGAAACGCCATTGTTATTCGACACATACAACGAATGGGAGCCATCGTTGCTCACCGCTTCCCCAATATGCCATTTGTTGGTATAATTCTGATTGGAAAGCATCCATTCGGCATTCTCCGCAGGATTCTCGAAACTGCAACTGTATGGCAAGTGCGCAACAGAGGCAGCGGTGGTAAACGTGTTCACTTCGGAAAAAAATCCTTGTTCTGTTGCAGAACAGTTCGCTCTTACCCGCCACATATACTCCGTAGAGGGAAGCAAATTCCCGATGAGGGAAGAAGAAGCAGAAACATTCAATACCGTATATACAGAATCCGTAACGCTCTTATACTCAATCGTATAAGATTCAACATCAGGAGAAGTCCATGTCAAAAACACCACCGTGTCGGCAGGACAGGCCGTCATATTGGTCACATTGGCCAAACAAGTAGTTCCTTCAAAAACGATATTGTCAATGGCAGCGGGCGGATTGTTTATATCCCAATAGTCGTTATTCCATTTAAAATAGAGCCGTTGCACTCCGGAATGAGTGCTGTCAATCAAATGGGAAAAGGTAGTCCAAGAAGAGATATTATTCAATGCGTTGAACAACTGGATACTGCCGGATGGCATATCTCCAAAATAATCTACCGGTGGTCCAAGAAACACACTCATATTATCCATCCACGAATCCCCCATTCCCTTGAAATCGAAATAGAGCTTATAAGCTTTGTCCTGAGGGTTTAAGTAAAAGTCGCGATAAGCCCAGGCCGAATAAGTATTGGAACCGGAATAGGCATTGGAAGCGCCTCCATTGTTGGAAACATACATGGAGTGTGTTCCTGATGCCGCTGTGGCCGAGCCCACCACCCATTTGTTGATCACCTGGCTATAAAAATGCCAATGAACATTATCCGTAGTGTCCTCAAAACCGCAATAATAAGGCAACAAGGCAGTGTCCGCTGTCTGGCCTTGTGCATTCATCGTATGATGCATTGCCATCAGCAACACAAAACCCACAACAAATAATCTTGTCCTCTTGAACATAATCTATCTATTGTTTGTTCTTAATTACAACTAATATGACGAGTTAAGCCACTAATAAATGTACGGGAAAATCTTATAGCGCTTCAGCGAAGTGAACTCCTCACCGAAGAACTGCGTGTAGCGGGCATAGACGGCTTTGGAGCGCGGCACGATGTTGGCGAAACTCCACAGCAGGAACACCGCACCCGACACCGACCAGGTAAGGATGGCGAAACCGGCCCACTCCAGAATCTCCCCGAAATAATTGGCGGAGCTGATCTTACGGAACATCCAGCCGTGAGGGAGGTAATAGTTGTTGTCGGTAACATCGGTGCGCAAATCGCGGATCACGCGGTCAGCATAGATGTTGACCACCATGCCGAACAGGAAGAGTGCCGTGCCGAAAACAAACTGCGGCGACCAGAACCAGCTAATGGGATAAGCATCCTCTGGCGAGAAGAAAAAGAGCCAACCGCCCTGCATGATGGCGTTGAACGTGTTGAACGTCGCTCCAGTGATGATAATGGACAACGGCATTTTGCTCTGTCCCTTCATCAGCAGCGGAAATATGAACGACCGCTGGAAATAGTGGAACTCGAAAAAGATGAACATCACACAAGTCACCACATTAAACGGCTTCACATTAAGTCCCAATGAGATGAAATACAACACCAGCATGGTGAAAAAGACGGGGCATTCCATGATGAACCAGCCCAAATTGCTGCGCACCGAGACCCCCCAACGGTTATTGAAGGTCATGCCATAAGCAGGTGTGACAAACTGCAGCGTAACGAATACAATCACCCCCAATATGGTCATCACGGGAAGCAAATAATGATAAAACTGAGCAAAGCATTCCATATTATGATATTACTCAAAGGTTTTTCCGTTAAAAATTCTCTTTCTTTTCAGATAATGAAGTTTCACGACCGACTCAGGGTAGCAATCCTGGAAGGCCAGTTTCGGCAAGGTGTTCCGCTTGACCTGAAACTGCTTGTACGTGCGGGCGAAGGTGAAAATAGCTTTGTAAACTGCGGCAAAATCCCGGACATGTCCTTGTGCCAAAAAGGAAAAAGCCGCCACTTGGTCAAGGAAGAAACGGAGGATGAGTGTCGGCCTCAGCCGCTCATCCGGGAGGTTTTTGATCAGCAGATAAAGACTGTTCCGGAAGTTCAAGAAGGTTTTCATGGGGTTGTTCTTGGGCAGCGTGCCCCCGCCGATGTGATAAACCACCGAAGCCGGGTTCACTTTGATCTTGTAGCCCAGATTCTTGATGCGCCAACAAAAATCGATCTCCTCCATGTGGGCGAAAAAGTCGTCGTCCAACCCGCCCATGGTGCGATAGACATCGCTGCGGACGAACATGGCCGCACCCGTGGCCCAAAAGACATCCGCCACCGTGTCATACTGGCCGTGGTCTTTCTCCACATTGCCGAACAAGCGTCCGCGACAGAATGGATAACCGTATTTGTCTATGTAACCGCCACTTGCGCCCGCATATTCAAACTCGTCGCGACGATAGTATGACAGCAGCTTGGGCTGTACCGCCGCGATCTTCTCGTTGGCGTCCATCTGCTCTATCACAGGTTCAATCCAGCCATCGGTTACTTCGATGTCGGAATTGAGCAGACAGTAATATTTGGCCTCAACACGCTCAAGGGCAAGGTTATAGCCTCGGGCGAACCCTTCGTTGCGCTCGTTCAAGAGCAGTCGAACTTGCGGAAAATGTTCCTGCATGAAGACAACAGAGTCATCCGTGGAAGCATTGTCGCACACCACCGCCTCCGCATAATCAGGGAGCGTTTTCAGCAAAATGGGCAAGAACTGCTCCAAAAACTTCCTTCCGTTCCAGTTCAGAATGACAACTGCTAATTTCGACATATTTCTGAAAAATTCATTTAAACGGCAAAAATATAAAAGTTTTTGAATAATGCAATAAGAAACCTCCTATACAATGGCCAACATCTAACAGCTAATTGCCGAAAAATAGTATCTTTGCCGCCGCAAAAAATCGAGAAAAATGGAGCAGAAAAACAACGTTAAAGAGCAGATTATCGCATACTTGATGTTAATTGTAGGCAGTTTCCTTTTTGCTGTCGGCGACGTGATGTTTGTCAACCCCTACCTCTTGGCGCCCGGCGGAACCTATGGTCTTTCCAATGTGCTGAACACCGTATGGCCTTGGAAAATCAGTTACTACGCCATCTGCATGGACATCCCGCTGCTCCTCATCGGCACTTGGATTCTTGGTCCGAAATTCGGTTTCAAGACGGTGCTCTCCACCATCCTGATTTTTGCATTCACTTGGGTGATAGAGACTTTCTGGGGATATAACCCCGTCATCCACGAAGGTATCGTGGAAGCTGCCAGCACACCCAATATGGTGCAGATTCCTCACAGCGAACTCTTCTTCATGCCCGACTACTTCCTGAACACCGTTGTGGCCGGCATTATCTATGGTATCGCTATCGGACTGATTTTCAAATCAGGAGCCACTTCCGGCGGTAGCGACATCATCTCCATGATCATCCACAAATACACGAAAATCTCCCTCGGCACTTTGGTGATGATCGTCGATTCCGTCATCACCCTCACCACTTTGATTGCCTTCAAGCAGATTCGTCTGCCCATCTATTCCATCATTCTGATTTACATCGAAGGTAAGATCATCGACCTCATCGTGGAGGGCATGAAGACCTACAAGACCGTCTATATTGTGACCAACAATGTGGAGGCCATGCGCGGGTACATCCTCAATGACCTCAAGCGCGGCGGCACCTTGTTCCTCGGACAGGGGCTCTACGCTGGCACCGAGCGCAGCATGATTTACGTTTCCTTGGAACGCGCCGACCTCGTCAAACTGAAAAACAACCTGCACCATATCGACCCCACCGCTTTTGTGAACATCATCGACAGTGCGGAAATCATGGGTCAGGGCTTCAAGGCGTTGCCGACGGAGTAGGGCTCAAAGGACCGTCACACTACCCGTCACATAGTAAGGCTTTCCATTGGCATCCGTATAACGGATGATGTAAGTATATACCGTATTGTAAAAGATTTTCCCCTTAGATTCTCCTTTCCATTGGAAATTCTTGTCCGTGGAATAGAAAATCTGTTCGCCCCAACGGTTAAATATCCTGATCTCAAAGGTGTGCATGATGGCCTGCGTTTCGGTGGGAATCGCAAACCAGTCGTTGTGACCGTCATTTCGGGAGGGGGTGATCGCGTTGGGCAGAGACACATGTAGTTCACACGGGTTGATGGTGTAGCTGGCACTGTTCCTGCAATCTCCCTGCGAGGCAGTCACACTGTATGTCCCTGGAACCGTGACGGTGATGGTAGGCATTTCTTCGCCCGTATTCCACACATAATCTGCAAGTTCTGTTATCACTGACAGTTCTGCAGACATCTCTTCACAAAAATCCTCCGTCAACGGAACAATCTCCACTCCAGTGTCAATAAGCGAAAGCTGCAACTGCACCAGACTGTCACAACCGGTGGCATTCTCAAGTGTTTGCTCATAATTACCAGGTTCATAGTACGTTATACCATTCCAAGAAAAACTTCCACACGATTCCATCATCAACTCCGTAAATGAAGTGGCATTTACGGTCAGCATCAAGACGATAATGCTGTCACAAATTCCGACAGGATAATGCTTTTCAAAAGTATATGTTCCCGGTTCAACGGTCTCCTCTGCTGAAATATCGAATCCGAATTCCATGTAAGGAGTGTTCTGGCAAACCTGTGCAATAATCGTATCTATAGTGTTAAATCCCACCGTTACGGTTACGGTATTACTGTACTCGGTTCCACAACTTTGGCTAATCCAAGCCCTCCGCAAAGCGAAACTATTGGATACCGGCAACGGATAGCTGTAATTCTGTCCATTATTGGTTCCGGGGGCCGCATCCCAATCCGCATTATCGGTGGAAACCTGCCATTGATAGATACTATTGTCGCCACCCGAAGCAACTGTTCCCGAAAAGTCCATCAGCATATCCCCCTCACACACTTCCTGATTATCTGTAATACTCCCAGGCGTCAACTCCCCGCTAAGAGCCAGCAACGTGACCGTGTCTGCGGCAGAACATCCGAGCTGGTCCGTAACGATGAACGTGTAAAAATCGGCAGGCTGGTTGCTGATTTGCACAGTTGTTGATACCGTCGTGCCCAAAGCATTTGTCCACACATACTCCAACGGAACGGCACCTCCCGTCACAGTAGCAGAAGCGGCACCTGTGGAGGCACCATAGCAAACGATATGGGTAGGACTATTGATCGCCGCAGTAACTAAATCAACAGACAGCATATAGATGCACACGCTATCACTGCCGTTAGCCGAAAGTAGCGTGTCCGTATAGGATCCTGCTTCCGTAAAGATATGTCCATGCCAAGTGAAAGGCAATTCGGACGCACATACTGTGGTATCTACCGTGTGCTGCGTGTTCTGATAAACAATGACGGTCTGATTGCACAAGGTGTCGCAGCCCTGATTGCCCGTACGCCAGTAACTGAACGAAAAGGCAGAGGCAGAATTCATCCCGAATGTGGTATCCGTCGGTGCAAAATAGTAGGGGAGCTGGTTCTGAACCAACACTAACGTGTCGTTCAAAACGCTGCTGTAAAAAACTGTCAAATTCATTGTAACAACACTGTCACAACCCTTTTCATTGACAAGTGTTTGCGTATATTGTCCGCTGGCCGTATAATCAACCCCGTTCCATGTGAACGAGTCGCACACAGTCGTGTCAAACTCGAACTGGCTGTGGCTATACCCAATAACGGTAATGGTCGTATCATAACTGCACCCGAACGCATTATGCAAATGTATAACACATGTAATTGTCGTGTCATGAGGGAGGTCTTCAGGGATGGAAATGACAAACGAGGTGTCACCTACATTCACAGCCCACGGATTATCCACCTCAACAGATGCCACTTCTGTGCTGGCAGTAAAAATATTGTCCGATTGAATGATCTCGTCGCTCAAAAAAGGAATAGAATCGTATTGTCCGATAAGAATGTGGGATCCCTGGTTACTTCCCACCAAAATCGTATCACTGCCACCTGCACACAGAGCAGGAATTTGGATTGTTTCTATCGGGTTGACAATCAAGTTGATAATCTTATGTGTAGCGGAATTAATACAGCCATATTCATCTGTCACGGTCACGGAATAGAGCCCGGAGGCATTCACCATGATGGACTGGGTGGTGTCACCGCTACTCCATAGATATGTCACCGCGCTGTCAGCGGAAACAGTGCCGGAAGAATCTGTACATAATAGGGACGTGCCGGAGATTTGGGCTGAAGGCAGCGGCCTGGTGTACAAGTTCATGGAAATGATGCTGTCCACTCCGTTGCTGGCGGGAATGACGGTGGTTTTGGTGCCCATCTCTGTAAACAGACTGTCATTCCACAAGAAAGGCAGCTCGTTCTCACAAATTGTACTGTCAAGCTGATCATTAATGTTGTACAAAACCGTCAGCTCGATGGTCAGAACACTGTCACAGCCCATGGCACTGGTCAACGTTTGCGTGTAACTGCCTTCCGCCTGATAACTGCTGTCATTAATCGTGTACGGCAATTCATTCTCCAAAACAGTAACAAAAAGGGAGGTGACCGGAATGGAAGGAATCAAAATCACATGTACGGTTGAATCATAGTAGCAGCCATAAGCATCTGATAAAGAGACCGTATAATCTCCTTCACTTGAAACGGTTATAGATTGTGTGGTGTCGCCGGTATTCCAAAGGAACGGAGGGGTATGTTGGGCGGTAATGGTCAGCGAATCGTTCTCACACAAATAGATCGTATCCGTTTTGGGCAATAAATTCCGAACGGTGATGTAAACACTGTCCGGCATGCTAGAACTGCAGAAACTGTTAAGAATTTCCACCTTGTACCAGCCACTTTCCACGTTATTGGACAGAACTATTTCATTCGTCTGGGAAGTGACACTTAATCCATTCGGCACCGACCACTGATAGGATACCGGCGGAGGGAAAGCCAACGCGGCGAGATGAACGGTATCTCCCACACAGTGGGGAATTCCCGCATGGCTGCCTTTTTCCCACAGCAAGTTCCCGTGTGTGAGCAGCGCCGCCGTAATGTTGATAGAGAAGCTGGTCGAGCATGAGTCCGTCACCATTACGGAGAACTGTTGTCCTTCCGTCATAGATACGCCTTCAAAAAAACCTGAGGAATTGGAAGCGATGATATTGCCAGCGGCATTCCATTGGTCATATATCGTATAAGTGTATGGTGCATTTCCGTTGATGGCATGTGCGGTTATTATTCCTGTTGTGGACAAGGAGTCACATAATATGGCAGCTGCCATATCAAAATCAAGATAAGAAAGTGCAACCGTGATGGTGTCATAGTGATATTGGGTTTCAGTACACCAGGCTGAAACAAAATAGTCGTATATTTCAGAAAATAAAGTATTATATGACGATGTTTCAATGATATAGGTGCCCGGAACCGAAAAGACAAACACGTTTCTGTTCTGGTCATCTTTGATAGCAGAAATACCAGAAAGAGTACAGCTATAACAGGTATGCCAACAATTCTCCCGAATAGGATCGTCATTGCTGACAGAAGGGTCGATCGTGTAGAGGTAATTCTCAAGGCCCGAAGAGACTTGTGTGACCACAATATGGTCACAGACCTGTTCTATTTCATATTGCGGGGCAGATGTAAACCGGACAGAATCACAATAATAGCCGATCCATTGGTAAGTAATTGTATCCACACCGCAGTCTGTGGAGACTTCAAAGGTATAACGGCCTGGAGCCAAACATACCGAATCACGGACAGTGGCCCGCCAACCGTCCCCATAGGTAAATTCAACGTAGGTGGTATGGTTGTCAGGATTATCAGGCGTTACCGTCCACACCCCATCTTGGCGTATGGCCGTAAAATTGAACCGGTCATTCAATGGACTGTCCATCAGACGGAGCGTCATATTCCGACGAAAAGTATTGGCATCCACTCCATGCTCCTGAATCCACAAATAACGATCCTCACAACAATGGTTATTCTCGTCATCGTCGAGGTCATTATGACACTCGAACCAAAATAACAGATCATCTACCGGCTCTGCCTGATAAACTAGCACAGTATCCTTCGCGGACACTTCACAACCTGCGGAATCGGTCACCGAAATGTGGACGGGAAGTATGGTATCCACGTAGAATGTCACCCATGTGCCCAGCCCCGAATACTCATCCGATTGGCTCTGTCCTAACAAGATAGAATCCGGCATAGACCAGATACTATACGTTAGAGGGCATTTGTAAAATCGGAATGGAACCTCACGGAAACTATTTGTCCAACAAGGCAGCGTGGAACCTGTCTGACTAAAGATAGCACCCTTTTCCCCTTCTATCCTGTATGACTGCGTATTAATTCCTGACACAAGATGTATAGTACAAGTGTCATGAATGAGGGAGTCACTGCTTTGAACCTCCTCAAATCTGTCAAAAAAATCAAACTGGGGAAGGAACTTGAACGTGTATGTAAACACCGTGTCCTTGCACAGATCACGGACCTCCGCCTTGACAGTATCATTAAAGATGGAACAATAGCTTGGCATCGTGTCGCCAATGCTGTTCCAGCTATCATAGGAAGAAGTGACGTTTAAAGTTCTCCATTCCGTGGTGTCATTCCCCGGGTTAATAAAACGATATTGAAGGATACTGTCGAAATAGACGTGTGTATACTCATACCATATTAACGTGCTGTTTTGCGGAGCGTGGCCGATCTCAAGCAGAAATGGGACCACATTATCATCCGGACAGGAATAGTTCTTCACGTTTACGAGCACGGTATAATCGTCAGGGTCTGCATCGGGGATGGTAAATGATATCGGCACCGCATATCCGCACGAGTCTGATACGGTAATGGAATAGGTTCCTATGGCAAGACTATCAAACGTGTAATAGTCACGGTAATCTGCATAAAGATAGCTAGTTCCACTATTTATGCGATCATAGAACACGGTATGCCGGACAGTGTCCTGTTGCTCATTGAGAATAATTACTTCGTAGGGGAAAGCTCCCTGGGTAATCTGCAACTGGATACGGCCCATATCTTTGCAGCTGAAAGATGGCCGATATCCGTACTTCTCTCTGTTCGACCAATCCTTGTTGCTGGCTAAATTGAACAGTGCCGAAGCTTCCATGTGTTGATATAATGATGTGACCTGAACATCACAGAAGGTGGTGTCCACCAGTACATATCCCCCGTCCTGCGCGGGAATGTTCGCTCTGACCCCCACGCAATAGGTGCCTACTGTCAACATAATGTCATTGTCATAATCATACTGCACCCCAAGACCGCTGGAAACATTTTGATAATGATATTGGACATTATACAAAGGATATTGGGTGATATCCACCGCATTGTGGGTCAAAGGATCAATTTGGATTTCATTGCCGTTATGATCTGACAAGGTGAAAATGATGTGTGCATCGTCGTAACAATGTCCGGCAACGGTTGTCACCGTCACGTGATAAGGGAAATTCTGTGCAGAAGCCCATCCACAACAACACACCATCAATATGGACAAAAATTTTTTCATTCTTTGGCCATTTATGAAGCCACAAAGATACAATTTTCAATTAATTAAACACTCTTCACCACATCACATTTATAAAAAGCAAAATGTTAATATATTCTTAATCTTCCTGTCGTTTGCAGTCACTTACTTTTACTTATTACCTAATAAAAAAAAATGTATCTTTGCGCTTTGTTATCTATTGAAACAATAAACCTATCATATTATGAATGAAGAAAAAACAAATTTAGTTATAGAAGAACTGAAGCAGTCGGAGGCACTGCTGGAAGGCCATTTCCTGTTGTCATCGGGACGTCACAGCGACCGCTATTGCCAATGCGCCAAACTGTTGCAATATCCAGACAGGGCGGAGCGTGTGATTGCGAAAATCACAGAGCAAGTGAAGGATCTGCACGTTGACATGGTGGTGGGTCCGGCCATGGGCGGCATCATTGTGGCATACGAGTTAGGTCGTCAATTGGGCGTCCCCGCCATCTTCACCGAACGTGTCGACAACGTGATGTGCCTGCGCCGCGGCTTCGAAGTGAAACCGGGCATGAAACTGCTCATCTCCGAAGATGTGGTCACCACTGGCAAATCCTCCCTCGAAACCATCGAGGTTCTGAAAGCATTCGGTGCGGAAGTCATCGGCGTGTGCTGCATTGCCGACCGCAGCGACGGTTCTTTCCCCTACCCCATCTACAGCGCCACCAAGCTCAACATCCAAAACTGGGCCGTGGAGGATTGCCCGCTCTGCAAACAAGGTCTTCCCTTTGTGAAACCTGGTAGCCGGAAGATGTAATGGTTATGGGTTATGGGTTATTGAAGCTTTTTGTTTGTTGGTTATAGGGTTATAGATTTGTAGGCTAAAAGCTAAAAGCAAAAAGCAAAAAAAATGTATATTTGCCGCCGCTTTAAAATTCATCGATGAAAAATCCGAAACTATCTGGCCGTTATGCCAAAGCACTTTTCGATTACGCCTCTGAAAAAGACAAAGTTGAGGAGGTGTGTGGAGATCTTCGACTCTTCGCGGACATTTTGAAAGAAAACCGCGAATTGCAAATGCTCCTGCGGAACCCTGTCATTGAACCTCATCAAAAACACAAGATTTTCGAGAGCATCTTCAACGGCACCCTTCAGGAAACCACCTACCAGTTTTTGGATGTCCTGCTGAAAAAGAAACGCGAACCCGCATTGGACACTATCTGCGAGGAGTTTTTCAAACTGTATAACGCAGCCCATAATATCCGCCCTGTAACCATCACGACCGCCCTGCCGTTAGGCGACGATTTGAAAGAGAAGATTCTGCAAATGCTGGTGGAACAAACTCACGCCACCATAGATCTGCAGCAAGTTGTGGATCCTGAAATCATCGGCGGTTTTAAAATACAGATGGACGACTACTATTTGGATTCCAGCGTCTTATCCAAAATCAACAAGTTAAAACAAGAGTTTTCTCAAAACATGTTTCAAGTACATTTCTAAATAAGCATATTCATGGCAGAAATAAAACCTTCAGAAGTAACTTCTATCTTGCGTCAGCAATTGGAAAATTTCAACCAGAAATCCGAAATGGAGGAGGTTGGCACCGTGTTACTCGTGGGCGACGGTATTGCCCGCGTCTATGGTCTGCACAACGTCCGCTCTGGCGAATTGGTGACGTTCAGTACCAAAAACGGTGACGAAATCACCGGCATCGCCCTCAACCTTGAGGAAGACAACGTGGGTGTTGTGCTGCTCGGCGACTCCAAATCGCTCAATGAGGGCGACATTTGCAAACGCACCGGACGCATCGCCTCTATCAAAGTCGGTGAAGGCCTGTTGGGCCGTGTCATCAACACACTGGGTGAACCTATCGACGGCAAGGGCGCTATCGAAGGAGATCTCTTTGAGATGCCCATCGAGCGCAAGGCCCCCGGTGTCATCTACCGCCAACCCGTGAAAGAGCCGCTGCAGACCGGTATCAAGGCCATCGACGCCATGATTCCTATCGGTCGCGGACAACGCGAGCTCATCATCGGCGACCGTCAGACCGGTAAGACAGCTATTGCCATCGACACCATCATCAACCAGAAATCGTTCTACGAACAAGGTAATCCCGTGTATTGCATCTATGTGGCTGTGGGACAGAAAGGTTCGTCCGTGGCTGCTCTGGTGAAGACCCTTACGGAGCGTGGCGCCATGCCTTACACCATCGTGGTGACCGCCACCGCGTCGGATGCTGCCGCCATGCAGTTCTACGCCCCGTTCGCAGGTGCCGCCATCGGTGAATTTTTCCGTGACACCGGACGTAGTGCCCTCATCATTTACGATGACCTTTCGAAACAGGCCGTGGCTTACCGTGAAGTTTCGCTGTTGCTCCGCCGTCCGCCTGGACGCGAGGCCTACCCCGGCGATGTCTTCTACCTCCACTCCAGACTGCTGGAACGCGCCGCCAAAATCATCGAGTCCGACGAGATTGCCGCCAAGATGAATGACCTTCCCGAAACGCTGAAGCCCATCGTGAAGGGTGGCGGTTCCCTGACAGCACTGCCCATTATCGAGACTCAGGCCGGTGACGTGTCAGCTTACATTCCAACCAACGTGATTTCCATCACCGATGGCCAGATCTTCCTGGAGACCTCCCTCTTCAACGCCGGTGTGCGCCCTGCTATCAACGTGGGTATCTCCGTGTCCCGCGTGGGTGGTAACGCACAGATCAAGTCCATGAAGAAGGTGGCTGGTACCCTGAAACTCGACCAGGCGCAATACCGCGAAATGGAATCCTTCGCAAAGTTCGGCTCAGACGTGGATGCCGCCACGCAGTTCATCCTTGACAAAGGTGTGCGCAATGTGGAAATCCTGAAACAGCCGCAATATACGCCGTACAAGGTGGAAGAGCAGATTGCCATCATCTTCTGCGGCTCTCGCGGTCTGCTGCAACACATCCCTGTCACTAGCATCCGCAATTTCGAGACCGAATTCATCTCCTTCATGCACTCCCATCATCAGGATGTCCTCGACACGCTGGCCAAAGGAGTCATCGATGACGGTATCATGCAGCAACTGACCGATGCCTGCGCTGAGGTAGCGAAAAAATACGAATAATTATGGGCAACCTGAAAGAAATACGCACGCGCATCACCTCGATTGAATCGACGCAGAAGATTACCAGCTCCATGAAACTGGTGTCGGCTGCCAAGCTCCGCCGTGCCCAAACCGCCATCCAGCACCTTCGCCCCTACTCTCAAAAGTTGAGCGAAATCTTGAACAACTTGGCAGGTTCCAACACAGGTACTGAACCATCACCGCTTTTCGAGGCACGCGAACCCGAAAAGGTGGTCATCGTGGTTATTACCTCGAATAAAGGACTCTGTGGTGCGTTCAATTCGAATATCGTCAAGACTGTAAACCACTTGATTTCGGAAAAATATGCCGAACAGCACCACGCTGGCAACGTGCAGCTGATTTGTTTTGGCAAAAAAGGAAAAGAACAGCTCGGCAAACTCTATCCTGTAGCATTCTACAACGAAAAGCTGTTGGACAACCCCGATTTCACCGAAATCTCCGCAGTGGCGGATGATCTGATGCAACGTTTTGTTAATCACGAGATTGACAAAGTCGATATCGTCTATAACCAGTTCCAGAACGCCGCGACGCAAAGAATCACCGTGGAGGATTTTCTACCCGTGACTTCGCTCGAAAGCGACGAGACGCAGAAAACAACCAACGATTACATTATCGAGCCGTCCGCCGACAAACTGCTGATGGAACTGATTCCCAAAATCTTGCGTACGCAGTTGTACAAGACTTTGTCCGACTCCATCGCATCGGAACATGGTGCGCGAATGATTTCCATGACCAAGGCCACGGACAACGCCACCGAGATTCTGCGCGACCTGCGCCTGAAGTACAACAACGCCCGACAATCCTCCATCACGAACGAGTTGATTGAGATTGTGAGCGGCGCCAACGCATTGAACGGTTAATCACCGTTCATCGCATCATCTTTTTCATCGTCTCATCGTAAAACAAAAAAGGCGGCTCTTGCGAGTCGCCTTTTAATATGTTCATGTTGTTCCAAAGGATTATCCAAGGAAAGGATAGCCATAATCCGTTGCGGGAACATAGGTTTCCTTGATGCAGCGGGCGCTGATCCAACGGACGAGGTTGAGCATACTGCCGGCCTTGTCGTTGGTACCGGATGCGCGGGCGCCGCCGAAGGGTTGGCAACCCACCACTGCGCCTGTCGGCTTGTCGTTGATGTAGAAGTTGCCGGCGCAATGACGCAGGATGTTCTCAGCCTGCATGATGGCATAGCGGTCGCGGGCGATGATGGAGCCTGTGAGCGCATACGGGGATGTTTCGTCACAGATGTGCAACATCTCTTCGTATTTGTCATCCTCATAGACATACACCGTGATGACCGGTCCGAAGATCTCTTCGCGGATAGACTCGTAATCCGTGGTCTTGGCCAGGATGATAGTGGGTTCCACAAAATAACCGACAGACTTGTCGTAGTTGCCGCCGAGCACAATTTCAGCATCCTTGGAGGCTTTCGCACGGTCGATATAACCGGCAATGTTGTCGAAGGATTTCTCGTCGATGACAGCGTTGATGAAATTGGAGAAGTCGCGGACATCGCCCATCTTCACCGTCTTCATCATATCTTTAATATGCTTCAGCGTTTCAGCCCAGATGGATTTAGGCACATAAGCGCGGGAAGCGGCAGAGCATTTCTGGCCCTGATACTCGAAAGCGCCACGAAGGATGGCCACGGCCAGCTCGCGTGCGGGAGCGGTCTTGTGCGCGAAGATAAAGTCCTTACCACCAGTTTCGCCCACAATCTTTGGATAAGTGTTATAAATGTCGATGTTCTCACCAATGAGTTTCCAGAAGCTCTTGAAGGTGCCGGTGCTACCGGTGAAGTGGATACCTGCCAGATGCGGCGATTTGAAAGCCACGTCGCTGATGACGGAACCGCTGCCAGGAAGGAAGTTGATGACACCGTCAGGAAGACCAGCCTCTTGGAGGAGCAGCATCAGGTAGTAGTTAGAAAGAATGGCCGTGGTGGAAGGTTTCCAAATGGTGACGTTACCCATCAGAGCAGGTGCCACGTTGAGGTTCAACGCGATAGAAGTGAAGTTGAACGGGGTGATGGCATACACGAAACCCTCCATGCCGCGGTATTCGTTGCGGTTGAGAGTGGCGTGATCAGAAATGGGTTGCTGGCCATAAAGTTGGGAAGCAAAATAGGTATTGAAGCGCAGGAAGTCGATGGCCTCGCACGGGCAGTCGATTTCGGCCTGCATGGGGCTCTTGCCCTGTCCCAACATACATGCGGCATTCAGGATGTAACGGTATTTAGTGGCGAGGAGTTCGGCAGCCTTCATCATAATGGAAGCGCGTTGAATCCACGGGGTCTCTTCCCAGTCTTTCTTAGCGGCCATGGCTGCGTCGATAGCCATCTGAACCTCTTTCTTGCCCACTTTGTGGTATTTCGCCAAAACATGGCTGTGTTCGGTAGGCATCACCACCTGACCCATGTCACCGGTTTTGACCTCTTTTCCGCCAATAATCAACGGAATCTCAATCTCTTGGTTATATTGTCTTTCTAATTCTTTTTGCAATAATGCTCTTTCCGGCGTGCCGGGTGCATAAGAGTAAACCGGTTCGTTTTTCGGCTCTCTGAAAACATAATTGGCGTTGTTCATAATTAATTCTTTGTTCTTAATTTTATGTTAGGGAATAAAATTTCGGTGCAAAAATACAAAAAAATCGTTCAATCCGGCAAAGTAGCTTTTAGCTTTTGGCTATTGGCTTTTAGCTAACGGTTAAGCCAAAGGCCAATAGCTAATACGCCCATTTCTGCATATCAGCCTTTAAAATCTGTATGGCCAATTCCACCACAGGTTTTTGGGAGGTGACGGCCAGTACGGTCTCTGCAAACTCCCGGCTTTCGACGTTCTTATCCATATCTGCGGCCACTGTGTTGATGATAGACTCGATGTCGCCTTTGGCATCGCAAATTTTCTCCCACACATGGTCGGAAATGTATATCTGTTGCGAAAGATTATGCTCGAATTCGCTGCGAATGGCCGTAAGCAACAGGTTCTGCTCCTGCGAGACAGTCAGTCCAGCGGTGTGGATGCGCATGATCAGTTGGTTGGGGTCGATGCGTTCCAAGAAAAGCGCCATACGCTCGTATGCCTGCAGCCGCAATGGCAATACCACCGACTGATTCTTCTTGCTGTTCTCCAACGCCGCAATCTTTGCTTTCGATTCCATTATCATTTTGGTGACATAAACCGCACCGGCGACCATCACCACAATTCCTGCTAAAATGCAAATTCCTAATATATTCATGACTATAACTATAAACTATGACTATGACTTGAAACTTGAAACATGAAACTAAAAAGCGCGGCAAAAGTACATAAAAATCACTAAACATTAGGTTAACGTGTCATTTAAAAAAAAAGTATCTTTGCAGATTATTTTTCAAAACATTTATAGAAAAGAATTTAAAAATGACACTCGAAGAAATTAAAAACCTGGTACAAGGTGAGATCATTTGCGGAGAAGAATATCTTAACCAACAGATTGATTGTGTTTTTGCTTCGGATTTGATGAGCGATGTACTTACTTTGAAGGATGTTAACAACCTGTTGTTGCTCACAGGATTAAGCAATCTGCAGTCTATCCGCACGTGTGAAATGTCGGACATCAACTACCTGTTGATTGTGCGTGGAAAAGAGGTGACAGAAGAGATGAAGGAGTTGGCTGAAGACAACGACATGGTGGTTATCCGTACAGATTACTCCATGTACAAGACCTCCGGAATCCTTTATTCCGCCGGACTCCCGGCCGTTTATTAATCTGATTATTAACCAAATCTTACATTATGAATTTTGTTTACCATGTAGAAGGCGGAGATTTCACCAATGCGGGATCCACATCCAGCCAGGTGAAACGGATGCTTAAGAAAATCGGGGTGAGCCCCGAGATAGTCAAAAGGACGGTTGTTGCGCTTTATGAGGCGGAGGTCAACATTGTGGCTCACGCCTATCGTGGCGATATATCCGTAGATTTGGAAGAAGACCACGTGAAAATCGTTCTCGCCGATGAAGGTCCCGGCATCCCGGATATTGACAAGGCCATGCAGAAGGGCTATTCCACCGCTTCCCAGAAAGTCAGGGAAATGGGCTTCGGCGCCGGCATGGGCCTCCCCAACATCAAAAACAACTCCGACTCCCTGAACATCACTTCCGAGGTCGGCAAAGGAACCACTATCGAGTTCATCAACTATTTCCAGTAGAGCCCCCTTTATCCAATCCATAACTCTAAACCTCTATAACCTATCACCTATAACCCATAATCTTTAAAACTATGGCCGAAGATTTCCACCACGCATTAAAATTCAAATATGACCTCTGTATTGGTTGTTCGCACTGCACGGGCGTGTGCCCTACGAGCGCAATACACGTAGAAGACGGACATCCAGTGCTCGACCCGAACCGCTGCGTTGATTGCGGGCGATGCTATGTGGCATGTCCGATGAATGCCATTTACATCGAGCAAGACGACTTCCAGACAGTCTATGACTACAAATACCCCGTCTTGCTGGTGCCGTCCATCTTTCTGGCCCAATTTGAGGAGAAAATACGCGAGCGCACCATTCTTTCGGCGTTGCTCCATCTCGGCTTCAAAGATATCTATGAAGTGGAGAAAAGCGTTGATTTCATTAAGGAATATATCCGCAGGGACCTCGAAAGCGGGAATGTACCCTACGAAAAACCGGTCATTTCGTCATTCTGCCCGGCCATCGTGCGACTCATCCAAGTGAAATTCCCTGTGCTGGTGGACAACATCTATCTCGTGAAGGCTCCTTTTGACATGACCGCCGAATATATCAAGAAAAGTCTGACCGAAAAAGGGGTTAAAGAAGAGGACATCGGCATTTTCTACGTGTCGCCATGTGCCGCAAAAATCGCCGCCATCAAAAGTCCCGTGGGCGAGGAGAAGTCCCCGGTATCTGGCGTGATCAATATGAACTATCTGTATAGCAAGGTGTTGCGCGTTATCAAGACCGGTGAATACAAGATGTGTGACGAGTCGGCGCGTTTCCACCGGCTGTCGAAGGCCAGCATCACATACCCGCTTACAGGCGGGGAGACCAAAATGCTGCGCACGGGCCGCAATCTGGCCATCGATGACATCCACAACGTCTCCGAATTTCTGGAAAAAGTGGAAGACGAGGACATCCAGGACATCGATTTCCTCGAACTCCGCGCCTGCGACGGCAGTTGCTGCGGCGGAATCCTCACCGCCGAAAACCGCTTCCTCATGATCGAACGTCAACGCAAACGGATGCAGAAATGCTCTGACGAAGTTGACAGTGAGGACAACGACCTGCTCAACTATTTCGACTATCTGGCCGACAAACGGCACGTCAGTGAAGTGGAACCGCGGTCCATGGACAAAATGGACGACAATGTGGCGGCGGCCATGCAGAAGATGAAACGGGCGTTCGAAATCAACCAGAACCTGCCGCAGGTGGACTGCCACCTTTGTGGCTACCCTTCCTGCAAAGCCCTCGCCGACGCCGTTGTCACGGACAAAGCACAAATCCAGCAGTGCATTTTCGTGCAACGCGCCATGGAACACTACGATCTGCTCACCCCTAAAGAGGCACACGACATCTCCGCCAAAGTGTGGGGCACGAAAAAAACGGATCCCACAATTGCAAAGAATCTGAATCTTTAAAATGGTTATGGGTTATTGGTTATTGGTTATTGAGGCTGTGTGATGGAGAGTTTGTGGGGGATACTGTGGGAAGTACTAAAGGAGTCGGTGTCCATCACGTTGTTGGTATTGATACTGATGGCGGTGGTGGAATCCATCAATATTTCCTCTTCAGGACGTTTGTTCAAGAAACTGCACGGAAAGCCTGTGGCGGAGGTGGCGATGGCATGCCTGCTCGGTGCCATCCCCGGCTGCGCCGGCGGCTTTGTGGTGGTGTCGATGTTCACCCACCGATTGCTCTCCTTCGGGGCTTTGATGGGCGGCATGATGGCCACTTTCGGCGATGAAGCCCTCTTCTTGGCCGCACAAAGCCCCAAACAAGCCCTACTGTTGACCAGCATCCTGTTCGTCATCGGCTTTGTGGCGGGACTGCTTCTGCAAAAAATCCCCACCGACAAACTGGTCACCTCTGAAACCCATGATTTTGTCTTTCATGAAGAACATCAACATCTCCATGAAAATCCCAATGATCGCCACTGGAAGGAGCGGATTGTCCATTTTTTGCATGAACACCTATGGGAGCATGTCGTCAAACAGCATGCGCTCAAGCTTTTTCTTTATGCCTTTGGAACGCTTTTAGTACTCGGTATTCTCAATCATTTTTTTGATCTTCAAACAGTTATGGAAAATAACAGTTGGACAAAATGGTTGGTTTTGCTGATTGCGGTGGGCATTGGTTTCCTGCCTGTTTCAGGTCCGCACCTGATTTTCGTGATGCTGTTTCTGCAAGGCAGCACCCCTTTTTCCATTCTGATAGCCAACTCCATCGCACAAAACGGTCACGCTGGCATCCCGCTCATGGCGCAGTCCAAACGCAATTTCCTCATTATGAAACTGACCACCATGGCAACAGGATTGATGGTCGGAGGAATCCTTTTGGGTTTTGGCTTATAACAATTTAAAAAACAAGGAGGAATCTCCAGTGAAATCCCTCCTCTCATACCTTGTTTAATAATCAGCTTCTACTCTTTTGTCAGAATCTCATCCAACATTTGTCGAAGCGTCGAAGAGGTAAGGTCTCGGGTCATCTCCCCGTTGTGACAGACGGAAATGTTCCCGGTCTGTTCAGAGACCACCACGGCGACAGCATCGGTGAACTCCGTGGCACCCAAGGCCGAACGGTGGCGCAAGCCCACCTCTTGCGGCAGGTCACGGTTTTTGGAAACCGGCAGGATGCATCGGGCGGCCGTGATCCGATGGTTCTTGATGATGACAGCTCCATCATGCAACGGGCTGTTCTTGAAGAAGATGTTCTCCAAAAGCTCTGCCGATGGCTTGGCATCAATTAGCTCTCCTGTATTCAGGAACTCATCCAACGGAGTTTGTCGCGCGAAAACGATCAGGGCCCCCGTTTTGGTGGCCGACATGTGCCGACAAGCCTCTTTCACCTCCTCAATCTCTTTCGCATAATCCGTTTTTTTGCTCTGTTTGGCAAAACGTTCGCTGAAAAAGCGCATCAGCCGTCCATCGCCGATATAGAGCATGAACTTGCGGATTTCCGGTTGGAACAGGATAATGACAGCGAGCACGCCCACATTGATGAGCTCGCCCATCAGATCGGAAAGCATGGTGAAATGGAAAAAGGCAACCACCTTCCAAATGACGTAGATGAGCGCGAGCATCCAGAAAATCTTCACGGCGGCGGTGCCTTTCGTCAGCTTGTAAAGTTCGAAAAGCAGGACCGCCACAATCAGGATGTCGAGGACATCAACGATGCGGAAATCGATAAAGTTGAAAATAGCAGCCAATTCCGTCATACTTTCCCGATATTATGCCATCAGAGCAGCTAATGCGATGGAATACATTTTCGTCTTGGCACTGTCACCACGGGAAGAGAGCACGCAAGGCACTTTGGCGCCTTTGAGCAGTGCACCCAGTTCGGCGTGGTTGAACTTCGTGCAGCACTTGTAGAACACGTTGCCCGTCTCGATGTTCGGGAAGAGCAGGCAGTCGGCATCACCGGCGACATCGCTCTTGAACTTTTTGATTTCCACTGTCTCTTTGTCGATGGCGAGATCCAAGGAGATAGGACCTTCAATGTAGGCGTTGCCGAGTTGTCCACGGCTGCCCATGGCAGCGAGCAGAGCAGCGTCAACACAGGCTTGCATGCCGACAGACACCTGTTCGGTGGCGGCCAGACAGGCCACTTTCGGTTTTTCAATGCCCATTGCCTTTGCAGTTTCGATCAAATATTTGAGAATAGCTTGTTTTTCTTTCAGTTCGGGAGCGGGAATCACAGCCACATCGCCCACGATGAGCAGTTTATGGTAGGCCGGGTTCTCAATAACGGTGACGTGCGAAAGGGTGGCCTTTGGCGGACAGAGGCCCCTCTCCTTATTCAGGATGGCGCGCATATATTTGTCGGTGGGAAGCAGACCCTTCATCAGAATCTGGCCTTCGCCGGCGTTGATGAGGTCGCAGGCCTTGGCGGCAGCCTTCGTGTCCACATATTCAGGAACAATGGTGAATTTGGACATGTCGAAGTTATGCTCTTTGCACACCTTCTCGATCTCTTCAGGGTTACCGACGAGAGTGGCATCGATCACGCCCAGCTCCAAAGCAGCGTAAACCGCTTCAATGGTGTGCGCGTCGTTGGCATTAGCCGCCACCAATCTTTTTTTCGGTTTTGACTTAACTAACTCTACTAATTGGTCTAATTTTGTGATAGCCATAATGTTACATTTTTAATGTTAGAAAGCGCAAAGATACAATTTTTATTTAGATTTTTAGTATTTTTGCCGCCTGTTTAAAAATGCAGCGGGGGTGGAAAATTCCCTGGCTTTACACAAGAAAAAGTGAAATAATCCGGACAGGACCCGATGGGAAGTGTAATAAATCGAATTTGGTAAAATAAAACAATATCAATGCAGCAGCGTCATTTGGATCGGTGGCAGTATTTTAACGAATTGGCCAATACCAGCAGAAATTATTACATCGACTATTTAAAACCTTTCATTACCATCACACCTGACACGAAAGTGCTGGAAATCGGCTGTGGAGAAGGCGGAAATCTCCTGCCTTTTGCGGAATTGGGTTGTTATGTGAAAGGAATTGACCTGAATGCCGGTCAAATAGAGAATGCGAAGAACTTCTTTGCCAGAGAAGGGAAAAACGGGGATTTCTGTGCCGAAAACTTCATCAACTACCCGCCCCAACAAAACGAAAACAAACTCTTTGACCTTGTTTTGGTCCATGACTGCATTGAACACATCGAACCTCCCTATAAGGAAGAGTTTTTCTTGAAAATCAAACCGCTGATGCGCGACAATGGTCTTGTTTTCTTTGCTTTTCCCGCCTGGCAGATGCCCTTCGGAGGCCATCAGCAGATTTGCAAAAGCAAAATCTCGAAAATTCCGTTCATCCATCTGCTTCCTGTACCGCTATACAGAGGGTTGCTGAAACTTGGAAAAGAGGAACAAGGCGCCATTGACGAACTTTTGAGCATCAAACGCTCGAAAATGCCTGTGGAGAAATTCGAACGGCTGGCAAAACAGACGGGTTATCATATTGTTGACAAACAACTTTGGTTCATCAACCCGCATTATGAGCAGAAGTTCCACCTGAAACCACGCAAACTGAGCAAAGTGATCGCTCAGATGCCCTGGATTCGTAATTTCTTCACCACCTCTGCCTTTTACCTTTTGAATTTTAATCACAAATAAATATATAACAAAATGATTGACAATAATTTGAAATACAAAATCGCTGACATGTCGTTGGCGGAATGGGGACACAAGGACATAGATGTATCCCAAAAGGAGATGCCGGGTTTGCTTGCCATCCGTGAGAAATACGGTGACACAAAACCTTTGAAAGGCGTACGCATCATGGGTTCGCTGCACATGACCATCCAGACGGCCGTGTTGATTGAGACGCTGACACACCTCGGTGCCGAAGTGCGTTGGTGCAGCTGCAACATCTTCTCCACTCAAGATCACGCTGCCGCCGCCATCGCCGACAACGGTGTGAGCGTTTTCGCATGGAAAGGCGAATCCCTGGAAGACTACTGGTGGTGCACTGTGAACGCCCTCTCGTTCCCCGGCGGCAAAGGTCCGCAACTCATCGTCGATGACGGCGGTGATGCCACGCTGCTCATCCACCTCGGTTGCAAGGCCGAAGATGACCCGACAGTCCTCGACGCCGAACCCGAATCCCACGAACAGGCTGTCATCTTCAACACGCTCAAGCAAGTGCTGAAAGAAGATCCGCACCATTGGCACAACATGGTGAAGGAGATCAAGGGCGTGTCGGAAGAGACTACCACCGGTGTGCACCGTCTCTACCAGATGATGGAACGCGGCGAACTGCTCTTCCCCGCCATCAACGTCAATGATTCCGTGACAAAGTCCAAATTCGACAACAAATACGGCTGCCGCGAATCCTTGGCCGATGGCATTAAGCGCGCCACCGACGTGATGGTGGCTGGCAAGGTGGTGGTCGTGTGCGGTTATGGCGACGTCGGCAAGGGCTGTGCGCAAGCCATGCGCTCCTACGGCGCCCGCGTCATCGTCACCGAAGTGGATCCAATTTGCGCATTGCAAGCCGCTATGGAAGGCTTTGAGGTCAAGACTGTGGAAGATGCGCTCGACGAGGGTAACATCTACGTCACCTGCACCGGCAACTGCGACGTCATCACCGTGGATCACCTCAACAAGATGAAAGACCAGTCCATCGTCTGCAACATCGGCCACTTCGACAACGAGATACAAGTCAGCGCGTTCGAGAGCCAGGCGCACATCACCAAGCGCAACATCAAGCCGCAGGTCGATGAGTACATCTTCCCCGACGGTCACTCCATCTTCATCCTGGCAGAAGGCCGCTTGGTGAACTTGGGTTGCGCCACCGGCCATCCTTCCTTCGTGATGAGCAACTCCTTCACCAACCAAGTGATGGCACAACTCGACTTGTGGCAACACGAATACAAGGTGGGAGTTTACAATCTGCCGAAGCACCTCGACGAAGAGGTCGCCCGTTTGCATCTGGGTAAGATCGGCGTCAAGCTGACCAAACTCACGCAAAAGCAGGCAGACTACATCGGTGTAAAGGTGGAAGGACCGTACAAGACCGACGCTTACCGCTATTAAAGAAAAAACGAGGTTCCCTCGTTGTGGAATTCAGAGAGAGGGAAACCTCATCTCGTATAAAAAGGGTGACTTTCACACGGCAAAACAGCCAGCGGGTGATAGTCACCCTTTAATCCAACGGGTGTAGCATTACGGATATCATAAACAATCTGGATGCATGGCCGCACCTCATCCAATCCGAAGCCTCCCCCGGCCAAAATACGACGGTAACTCTCCGTGTGCAAATCCGTGAATCCGTCGCTGAACTCAAACGGTTCTCCATTGATGACTATCTGCCGGAAGGTGGTCTTTCCACTTTCCAGAATTTCTTTCGGAAGTGTTTTTCTGTTGATACTCAAGAAGTAACGGACTCTTGCTTTGTCAAAACGAATGAAGCCGGCCACACGGTCATGGGTGGCGATATGCACAACACTCTCCTGCACATTGCCGAAAATGTAACAAAGCATATCATAAAAGTGGATGCCGATATTGGTGGCGATACCTCCGCTTTTGCTTTCTGCGCCTTTCCAGCTGGTGTAATACCAATGGCCACGTGAAGTAATATACGTCAAATCAACATCATACACAATATCTTGAGGCGCATTTTCCACCTTTTGCTTCAAAGCGATAATCGCGGGATGCAACCGGAGCTGCAGAATGTTATACACCTTTCTACCCGTCTCATTCTCAACATTTTGTAAAACATCCACATTCCAAGGGTTCAACACAAGCGGTTTCTCGCAAATCACATCTGTACCCAAGCGTAGCGCATAACGCGTATGCGCATCATGCAGGTAGTTCGGCGTGCAAACCGAAATGATGTCCAGCTGGTTGTCCGTATGTTTGAGCTTGGAAACATGACGATCAAAGAGTTCCATTTCGGTGAAAAAGGCGGCTTCCGGAAAAAAACTGTCAATGATACCGACACTATCCGACTTATCATACGCGGCAACCATCTGGTTACCAGTTTCTTTAATAGCCTTCAAATGCCTTGGTGCCACATAACCGCCCACTCCGAAAACAGCAAAATTTTTCATACTTTTCTTGTCAAAAAATGAGGCGCAAAAGTACACTTTTTTAACATAGATTATAGCTACTGACCAACCCCTTGAACTTTGAACCTTGAACCTTGAACTAAAAATTGTACTTTTGCGCCCTATTTTGGTATTGAACATGGGTTGGATTGAATTATTGCTCCTGTCGTTGAGTTTGGCCATGGACTGTTTCGCCATCAGTTGTGTGGTAGGGATGTTGCAACCGGATTTGGAAAAACGTTTTGTTTGGCGTTTTTCTCTTGCGTTCGGTATTTTCCAAGGCGGAATGCCGCTTATCGGCTGGTTGTTCGGCGAATCGTTGTTGGGGCCTTTAGGAAAAGCCGCCCCATTCATCGCTTTCGGCATTCTGGCCTTCATTGGCGGTAAAATGGTGATAGAGAGTTTTAAGAAAAACGAAGAAGAACAGCCTGAGCACCTGGATATTACAAAATGGAAGAATGTCATCTTGCTGGCTGTGGCCACGAGCATTGACGCCCTCGCCGTGGGGTTCAGCTTCGCGATGATCCATGAAGAACACGTCACTCGCGCCTTCCTGACCATCGGTGCCATTTCGTTTATCGTCTCGTTTGTGGCCTACACGTTCGTACGGAAGCTCTCCAATCCGAAAATCGGCCGATATGCGGAAATCGTGGGGGGTGTTGTGCTGATTCTTATTGGGGTAAAAATCCTACTGGGGTAAGAATAGTTTAGGCAACAGGCAATAGACAGTGGGAGTTCTGAAAATTCATGAAAAACAGATGGTGCTTATGTAATTTTTGTATTTTTGCCGCCAGTTGATTATGAAAAAGTTTTTGACCATATTCTTCCTCTCCACGGCATGGTGCTGTGCTTTTTCGCAAGGCACCGTCCGTTATGATATTGAACCCGGAATCGTAAGAATCCAAGAGGATTATGTCAACAACTGGAGGAAAATAGGAGAAATCAACGGCTATCGCATCCAAATCGCGGCCTATTCGGGGGTCAACTCCAAATCCCAGGCCGAATACGCCAAAAACAGTTTCAACAACCTCTTCCCTTACACCCGCGCTTACCTCATCTATAATGAACCCTATTTCAAAGTGCGGGTGGGCAACTACCAATCCCGCCTGGAAGCATATAAGGACTTGGAAAGCATAAGATTAACTTATCCGAGCGCATACATTGTCCCCGATAAAATCAGTTATCGATAATGTGAGACATGATACTTGGAAAGAAAATACCTTCCTTAATTATGCATTCTTAATTTATAAATGTCCAGCACATTCTGCATGAGCATCGCTATGGTCATAGGTCCAACGCCCCCGGGAACGGGGGTGCAGGCTCTGAGCCGTTTCTCTAACTCCGGACGGGTTTCTTCGCTATAAACATCCCCCTGCAGCTTACCGTTCACGCGATTCATGGCCACATCTATAAGGACTGCCCCCTGCTTGAAATCGTATGGTTGGAGAAGGTTCGGACATCCGACGGCAGTAATGACAATATCGCCGAGGCGTGCAATCTCCGACAAATTCTTCGTACGGGAGTGACACAATGTGACCGTTGCGTTGCTATGGATCAGCAACTGTGCAGTAGGTTCGCCCACTAGCTGGCTGCGCCCAATCATCACCACGTGTTCGCCTGCGACCTCTATCCCATTGGTTTCCAGCAACGTAATAATCCCTTTTGGGGTACATGGCATCACGTATGGCTCACCCAGATGCAGCAATCCGACATTCATCAGATGCAGTCCGTCAGCGTCCTTGCGGTAGTCGATAAAATCAAGGACCCGAGCTGAATTATAGCGGTCGGGCAGGGGCAGCTGGATGAGGATGGCATCGACATCATCGTTGCGATTGCATTCGTCAATCATCACCATCAGCTCGCTTTCGGATGTGGTGTCGGGCAAAAGATGTGTCACGCAGTCCATGCCCAACGAACGGCAGGTCTTGTCTTTGCTATGCACGTAGGAGAGACTGTCGGGGCGGTCACCGACGAGAAAAATGTCTAATCTCGGAGGACGTTGTCCTTTGGCTTTGATTTCCGCAACCTCTTTGGCGATTTTGTCTTTCACCACTTGTGCGCACAGTTTTCCGTCGATGATTCGCATAACACCCTGAATATTAATGTTTTTTGATATACAACTTTTATGCGCAAAGATAATAAAAAAAAACATCATCGCATTCGTCTTTTGTGTTACTGGAGTTATTTGTAAAAAAAGCCCACATTTCAATTTTGAAGCTGCGGGCTTATAAAGTTGCACAATTCACTCTTTTTTTTTCAAATAGTGTATGCTGTTCTTAATTAATAAAACCAAAACATAGAAAAAAGGAACTATAGGCATGATTAGCGAACATATAATCCAAGCAAAAGAAGATTTCTTTGAATTTGTGTTTTTTATTTCGCGAATAATGACGAAAACAAGAAGAACAATATACAACAAAAAAATGGCATAAATCCACCAAACCTGATTTGTTGAGATAATTTTTTCCATTACTAACACTCAAAATCGGTGATACAAATACAGAAAAAATCGCCCCAAAGACAACCGCAATCAGTACCTCCCACAAAGGCCGGAGCCCCTCCACAATATTCTTCTAAAGTCGCAGCCATTCTCTCCGCACTACACCAACTCTTTCTAGGATGCATACACAAATACGACTCGGTCTGAAAAAGTAAATCCTCATGATTAATATGATATGGCATATTACCAACATCCTGCTGATATACTTTGGCTGCAACGGCTACAGCTATTATAGGATCTAATTCGCTTCCTATTCCCTCAAGTATGGAATATGTTGTACTTCTGTTAGTAGATAACTCATGAACAATTATGCGGTCTTCTTGAAAAACAACTTGGTAGTCATTGTTGTTAGTGGAAACAGATAGTGTCTTCCGAAGATCGTCAATTGTCACACTATAAGTATCTCCTCTAAATAAAGATACCATATAGCGATTTTCACCTTGACATGTGATTCCTGATATTTTTATGGCTTTTAAGAGGTGATATGTGACATCATTCCCTGAATACTGTACAAGGGTTTCCTCATTAAGGACTTGATCAGACAATCCATCCTCCAGTGCCGTCTCATTTTTCATAATTACTTCTTCACCATTTTTAGAACAAGATATTATTGTACAAATAATCACAAGCGTGATAATTATTGTTTTGCTTTTTTTCATAATAAAAAATTTTTAAAGTCTCCCTCCCGTGATTACGCGCGGGAGGATTTCGCGGTTCCGGCATCGCACAGGGAATGGGCATCGGAGATGCGGTTTGCAATGTTCGGGGCGACGGAAACGCACGCCCGCTTCGGTGTCGGAACGCTACCGGCACTGAACTTTTCACGCGCCCGGTGTCAGGCGCAAAACAGGCTCAAGTTGTTCTTCCCCAGCCTTCTGAGGCGGGCAATTGTGGTGGCTAGTATGGGTTGGATATCAGTCATCGCAATCGGTTTGCGTTTGAAAGTGCAAATATACGGAATTTGCGCCCCCGTGCCAAGGGGTTTCCGCGTTTTTAACATTTTTTAGGACTTTGTGGCAAAATCTGCCGCATTCCTACCGGCTGTAATATTCAATCACTTTTTCCAACGTCTCCCTGCACACCGGGCAGAAATCGTTATAAATGATGCTGTTCATGGTACAATGAAGCGAAGGACGATACACACCCTTGGCCACGTAACCGCCGCCCTCATACACGCCCACGCGGTCGTAGTCGGGATGACCTTTGCTCACGGGCGGCGTGGGAACCGGCGTGCCGCTTTCCACTTTGTCCTTCCATTTAGAATCGAAATCCACCAAAGTGGTCAGGTTGGGCTCGGTGGGCTCCACCCCCGCCGGATAGAAGTCCTGCACAGAGACCTCGGAGGTGTAGTACTCGTCCGCAAGGCCTCCGATGAGGTGTCCCATCTCGTGAACCACCACATAATCAGGATATTCACCGTGGTTATAGACAGTGCAGTAGAAATTGTAGATGCCGCCGCCGCCGTATTTCTCGCTGTTGCAGATAATAATGATAGCGTCGTAGGGTGCATCATCGGCCACCTCGTGCAGGTTCCAAACGCCCATGCACATCAGGTAACGATCAAGGTCGATAGCGTTATAGGTGCAGTTCAGCAACGTGTTGACATAGAAGTTGTTCTGCGGTTGTGTGATGCCTGACTGCTCCGAAAAGCCCTTGATGGCGCGGATGTTCACGTGACGGCGATTTTCCTTATATGGCGTACACTTCATCACGTATTTGGCGAAACGTTTCATATCGTACCGAAGCGTTTTCGCGTCACTTTTGGCGTAACCATCGGGGATAAAGAGAATGTCGATGGCCTTTTTGGGCGAATTACCCTTGTGCAGGTTCATGACGGCATACTCCTTCTTGGCATTCTGCACCGGAAGATTGGCTGGATCCAACACCGTGTCTTTCAAGACAGTGGGCTTACGATAACGGTCGAAGGAGGTGAGGCGCACGCGCACCGGATTTTTCGGCATCGGCATGTTGACGCACTCCTCCATACGGGCGATTTCCGTCTCGCCGCGCTCCGTGGTGCGGTACTCCGTGAAGAGACAGGAGTAACTTCGACTATATATCAACTTCTGTGAGGCATTGTCCAGCACCTCGATGAGGATGTCCCCGTAGTGGTAGGGCTCCACCAGCTGCGAACGAGTGCCGTTCCAATGGTTCACCAGCGTGAAATGGTCAATCTGCAACTGCTCCACATTTTTGTTTCCAATGTGCAGATAATTGATTCGCAATGTCTTGTCAACAAAATAGTCGTTGAAATGCTGGGCATGGGCATACGTGATGCCGAACATAATCAAAACCAGGAGTGCAATAATATTCTTCCTCATGTTTATAAATATATTTTTCAGACGGCAAAGGTACACAAAATCCGAATATAAAAAAAGACCCGCAATCGCGAGTCTTTATAAGAATTAATCATCAATTCCGATGAAGTTGCCGTTCTTGTCGAAAACCAAGTCAACATCAAGCGGAATGTTAAGCCCAACTTTATAACGGTTATGTTCAAACTCAATATCATCAATGTATGCCAATGGATAATTGGCGGTCACGTAGCTGTCGATGTTCGTAGGATAAAAGCCCGTAGGCACCGGTCTGCCCTCGCAATCCACTTTCTTCCATTCGCCGTTAAGTTTAAAATCCACATCCGTACCATCCACCAGATCCACATCGTAACTATCGTCGTCTTTGATGACAGACAAAATGTCAATTCCCGGGAAATAGGTGTTGAGGAAGGTTTTTGCCTTAGCCGGCAGTTTGTCGGCGGTAACAGGTTTGTCGTCACAAGACATGAAAGCGGTCATAGCAACAACGCTTACTAAAATCAAAAATAACTTTTTCATTGCTCTAGATTTATTTAGCTAATATACTGTGAATTAGATATATATATTGTTCTACATACACCCGGATTAATCGTCAGCACCCATGAAGTTGCCGTTTTTGTCGAAAACCAGGTCAAGTTCATTGTTCAACTCCACCTCATAACGCTTGTGCTCATACTTGACATGGGTGGCGAAATTCATAGGGAACCTGGAAGCAAGATATTTGGCGGTGTTGGCAGGAAGGATTCCTTCGGGCAGCGGGTTCAAGCCACAATCAACCTTAATCCACTGGCCTCCGTGAGTGAATTCCAATTCTGTGCCGTCAAACAATACTGCATCATACTGGAAACCATCCTTCCGAACAGAGAGCACATCCACTCCGTTGAAATGGGCGGCGATGAATTGTTTGGCTTGTGCAGGCAGTTTGTCGGGAGACACGACCCGGTCACATGACACAAACGCGCTCATGGCGATAAAACTCATCAATACTAAAAGGTATTTTTTCATTGTTAAGAATATTAATATTAATCTGAATGATTCACTCTAGACAAACTTTGACATAGACCATTCACTGTTGCCTGTTGCCTGTTGCCTATTGCCTGTTGCCTATTGCCTATTGCCTTATTTCTTAGTCGTCGTATGAAAGGAATCTGCCGTTTTTGTCAAATTTTAGCTCCATGTCGGTGTTCAATTCAACATCGTAACCACCGTATTTTTTGTCGATTTTGACAATGGTGGTGTTGGGGAATTGGGCTTTCACATACTTGGTGATAGCAGCAGGAATGATGGCGGCGGGAACAGCGGAACCGGGGCATTTCACCTCTTTCCAATCACCTTGAAGGGTGAATTCCACTTTCGTGCCATTGCCAAGATAGACTTCGTAGTCGTCATCCACCGTGGCGGAAAGAAACTCAACACCGCTGAAATGCGTATTGATGAACTGCTGTGCTTTCTGAGGCAGTTGCTGGAACGTGACAGGTCTGTCGTTGGCCGCAAACACATTGAGCGTCATTAATCCCAATAATAAAACAAATAGTTTCTTCATTTTTTTACAATGTGAGTTCTAAACTAAAATCGCCTTGCTGCGGGCAGAACTCTTTGACCCGAACATGACTTTTTTTGAAAGCGCAAAAATAACTTTTTTTATATGCAAACATTAAGTTAATTTTCTGACGCGACGTATGTGACTTTTGAAGTAGTGAATAGTTTAAACTTTAACTACTAATTAACAAGTTTTTTCTTTCGAATTCCAAAAGTAATTCCCTTCTCCACGGACTTTCCGGCGGACTTCAGGACAAGGTAATAGAGCACCACGCCTAACACCCCGATTCCGACACTCAACAACTCCTTGTGGGTGAGTGCGTAACAGCTGAAGAGCAACACAAGCAATACAACAAGTGGCAGCACATAGGCCAATATCACCGCCTTGTTGCCTGCCGAGGTTTCCAACAGCAGCTCCACGGTCTCCCCTATTTGGTACTCCTCTTGTCGGGTATTTTTCGCGGTGATGATCTCCTGCCGGCGATCGGAGGGGATGCAGATGCTTTTGGCGTGGCAGCCGCTGCATGCGGAGCTCACGATGATTTCCACGCTGATGTCGTCGCCATTGACGGCTCGGACGATGCCTTCGCGGCAGATGTTGTTTTCTTCGTTGTTCATAATTTCTTCTTTTATCGGGACTCCCCGCCACCAATTTTTTGCCCCTCAACTACCCGTCTTCCGCCCCATGTCAGGAAGAAATGGGTTGTCTAAGGAATCGCTGGCAAAAATAATAAAAAAGCCCGTTCGAACGGGCTTTAAATGTTATCGCAAACTTCAACATTTCACACTCCCGACTTTTGCTGGTCAAATAAGGTTCATAACTAAACAAACTGCCTATAATTTAAGTAGTAGGCCCAACCTGAAATTGAAAGGCCATACAAAAATTTCGAGCCAATAGTGTGATTATGAAATATCCTTTCTTTTCAGATATATGAGAGCAAGGAAAATCAGATGTACAAGAAAAGTTGCTATTCCTGCCCATATTGTACTTCTTGAGACAGGAAGAATAGAAAACAACAAATAGAACACCCAATATCCCAAGACTAAAGACACAGGCATAAGCCATGAAGCAATTTGATGTTTTTTTGATTTGACAAAGCGGTTAATATCAAAATCATTTTGATACCATGCCTCGCGTTCCATCACATAGATAGCAGGAAACAGTGCAACATAAAAGAAAACTAAAATCAAATGAAGTACCATTATTCTATGTTTTTTGAGTCCACAAGAATATTGACCACTGTACTACCTGATGTCACCACTGCATATTTAGCACCACTGGCAGCAACAGTCATAACAAATCCCTGAGGACCAAAGGTCATCCCGGCTGCCGCAGAACCGTTTAACAAAGAAGCTGCGCACCCTAATAAAAAACCCAAACCATCAGCCTTAAGAACCTTCTTTACTTGTTGCAACCAAGAAGGTGTGTCTTTTGTTGATAATAATTTATTTGTCGTGAACAAATAACTGTGCTTCAAAACAGATATTGTTCCCAATAACAACACTTTATCGTATTCTGAAATATCATTATTGCTAAGAATAAGGGCTTCCTTTTTTAAAATCGATATCTCAATTTCTTCAGAATGTGTTGCATATTCAATAGCGTTAAATAAGTCTTGTAATGTGGATTGCTGCGTCCTTGTTAATTGTAAGGGCTCAAAAATGTCTTCTTCAAAACTAACGACAGCATTCGAAAGACAATAATTCTCATAATTTCGGATAAAAAATTCGTCTGAAATAGCTAAATATTGGTTTGTTCCCATTTTGTTAAAAATGGTATCAAGTTCTGGGATTCGATTACCAACATAGTCGGTGGCAAAATCATACAAATACATCAAAATACCTTTCTGTGTTTCATTGTAAATAATCTCCATAGCATCATTATGAATGACACCAATTAATTCATAAGGGTTTGCTATAGGAATATCCAATTTAAGGGAATTAGTAGAATTGTCTTTTTCACATCCTGCAAAAAAAACACTAATAGAAAGAACGAATAACGATAAAAGTCCTAATTTAAATAAAAAATTCCTCATCTCTGTTATATTAAAAAAAAATTCTCCCGTGGTTACGCGCGGGGGGATTTCGCGGTTCCGGCATCGCACAGGGGAAGGGCATCGGGGATGCGGTTTGCGATGTTCGGGGCGGCGGAAACGCACACCCGCTTCGGTGTCGGAACGCTACCGGCACTGAACTTTTCACGCGCCCAGTGTCAGGCGCAAGACAGGCTCAGGTTGTTCTTCCCCAACCTCCGCAGGCGGGCAATTGTGGTGGCCGGTATGGGTTGGATATCCGTCATCGCAATCGGTTTTCGTTTGAAAGTGCAAATATACGGAATTTTCGCCCCTTTGTCAAGGGGTTTTTGCATTTTTAACAATTTTTAGGAGGATTGGAACAGCATCCGCGCCATCTCCTCCACTTTCGTAATCGGCACAATTTGCAGGTTATAGTCGGAGGTTCGGATGCCTTTGAGGTTGTATTTGGAGACGAACATGCGGGTGAAACCGAGCTTGTCGGCCTCGGCGATGCGCTGGGCGATGCGGGTCACGGGGCGCACCTCGCCGCTCAGACCCATCTCGCCCGCGAAGCAGGTCTTGTTATCGAGGGCGATGTCCAAGGCGGATGACAAGATGGCAGCCACGATAGCCACGCTGATGGCAGGATCCTCCACACGTAGTCCGCCCGCGATATTGAGGAAAACGTCCTTGGCCCCCAACTTGAAACGACACCTTTTCTCCAACACGGCCAACAGCATGTTCATACGGCGGACATCGTAGCCCGTGGCGGATCGTTGCGGCGTGCCATAGACCGCCGTGCTCACCAGTGCCTGCGTCTCGATCATCATCGGTCGGTTGCCCTCCAAAATGCAGGCGATGGCGTTGCCGCTGTAGTCTTCATCATGCTGGGAGACAAGGATTTCCGATGGATTTGTTACCTCACGAAGACCGTCCTGCAACATCTCGAAAATACCTAACTCAGCGGTGGAACCGAAGCGGTTCTTGATGCAGCGTACCATACGGTAACCATAGTGCTGGTCGCCTTCGAACTGCAGCACCGTATCCACGATGTGCTCCAGCAGTTTTGGACCGGCGAGGGAGCCGTCCTTCGTAATGTGACCGATGAGGAACACGGGACAAGCAGTGCGTTTGGCGAAGTGCTGGAACTCAGCCGCGCACTCCTTCAGCTGGGAAATGGAACCCGCCGCCGACTCAATCAGATCGCTCTGCATCGTCTGGATGGAATCCACAATGAGAATGTCGGGCTGTAACGCCTCTATGTGTTTGAAAATCTGTTGGGTACTAGTTTCGGTGAGAACATAGCAATGCGGCGCGGGCGCATCCGACAGTCGGGCGGCGCGCATTTTGAGCTGCGCCTCGCTCTCCTCGCCGGAAACATAGAGCACCTTCTGTCCTTGCAGGTGCAGCGCCATCTGCAACAGCAGGGTCGATTTTCCGATACCCGGCTCTCCGCCCAAGAGCACGATGGAACCGCGGACGATGCCACCGCCTAGCACACGGTCGAACTCGGCGAACCCGGTCTCCGTGCGCGGGAACTTCGTAAGCTCAATGTCGTCAATCACCTTGGGGGCGCTCTGCGTGACAACAGGCGAATAATGGCCTTTTGAGGCGGTTGCAGATTCCGACAGGACGACCTCTTCCTCGAAGGTGTTCCATTCGTTGCATTCCGGGCAGCGACCCAACCATTTTGCCGACTGCGCCCCGCAGTTCTTACAATAGTACATCGTTTTGCTCTTCGCCATACGTCTTCTTTTTCAGACGGCAAAGATAACAAAAAAGCCCGTTCGTGAAGGGTCTCTTTTTTTCAGCAAAGAAAAAGGCCCTCCTTGAGAAGGGCCTCTTAATCATGACGAATAGTCAAAAATTATTGTTTCGAAAAACTGGATTTGTCCACGCCGCACATCGGGCAGGTCCAGTTGGAGGGAAGATCTTCAAAGGCGGTGCCGGGGGCGATGCCGTTGTCGGGATCACCGACCTCGGGATCATACACGTAACCGCACAAATCACATACGTACTTTTCCATATTCTTTATAATTTGATGGTTTTTGAATGTTAACTGGCCACCGCACTTGGATGTCCCCCCCCCTTTAGGGGGGCCAAGGGGGGCCAATAGCTAAAATCTATTTCAACGGACAAGTAGCATTCATGCTGCAGATCAGATCGACAACCTTGTTGGAGTAGCCCATCTCATTGTCGTACCAGGAAACCAGCTTCACGAAATGCTCGTTGAGCATGATGCCGGCGCCAGCGTCGAACACGGAAGTTCTCTTCTCATCGAGGAAGTCGGTGGAGACAACAGCGTCTTCGGTGTAGCCGAGGATGCCCTTGAGTTCGCCTTCGGAAGCTTTCTTCATGGCAGCCTTGATTTCCTCGTAGGTGGCAGCTTTCTCGAGACGGCAGGTCAGGTCGACCACGGAAACGTCAGCGGTGGGGACGCGCAGGGACATGCCGGTGAGTTTGCCTTGCAGAGAGGGGATCACTTTACCCACAGCCTTGGCAGCGCCAGTGGATGAAGGGATGATGTTGCCGAGGATGGAACGGCCGCCGCGCCAGTCTTTCTTGGACGGGCCGTCAACGGTCTTCTGGGTGGCCGTGGCGGCGTGAACCGTCGTCATGAGACCTTCCACGATGCCGAAGTTGTCGTGAACGACTTTTGCGAGAGGAGCCAAGCAGTTGGTCGTGCAGGAAGCGTTGGAAACGATCGTCTGGCCAGCGTATTCCTTGTTATTGACGCCCATGACGAACATCGGGGTGTCGTCCTTTGAAGGAGCGGACATCACCACGCGTTTGGCACCTGCTTTGAGGTGAGCTTCAGCGAGTTCCTTGGTCAGGAAGAGACCGGTGGATTCCACCACATAGTCAGCGCCCACTTCGTTCCATTTCAGGTTGGCGGGATCTTTTTCAGCGGTGACGCGAATCTTGTTGCCGTTCACCACCAGCATGCCGTCTTCCACCGACACTTCGCCCTGGAACTTGCCATGGACGGAGTCATAGCGAAGCATGTAAGCCATGTAATCCACGTCCAGAAGGTCATTGATGGCGACCACTTGCACGTTGTCTCTTTCAGTTGTTGCTCTGAAAACCAGACGGCCGATACGGCCAAAACCGTTAATACCAATTTTAATTTTTTCCATAACGTATTATTAAATTTGAGATGTTCAAAAAACGTGCAAAGATACGATTTTTTCAATTCACAATTTAAAATGTATATTTCATAATCGTTTTTTCATGGTTGAAAAAAAATCTCACTCAACAGCTTGAGCAAAAAGAAAAAAGTGTATTTTTGCCGCCCAAAATTTTAGTACAAATAATAAATTAAAAAACAGTATGGCAAATCATTACGAAACCGTTTTCATTATGACTCCCGTTTTGTCTGATGAACAGATGAAGGAAACGGTACAGAAGTTTGAGAAGATTCTCACCGACCAAGGTGCGGAAATCGTCCACCAGGAGAACTGGGGCCTGCGCAAGCTGGAATACCCCATCCAGAAAAAGTCCTCCGGATTTTATCATTTATTTGAATTCAAGGCCGACGGCAGCGTGGTCGCCGAATTGGAACTGCAATTCCGCCGCGACGAGCGCATCATGCGCTTCCTGACCGTGACGATGGACAAATACGCCATCGCTTTCGCCGAGAAGAGACGCAACAACCGCAAGCAGAAAGCCGAACAGGCCGAGCAGCAACCCGTTGCAGAAGAAGTAGTTAACGAAGAACCCAAAACCGAAGTAGAAGCTTAAGATTATGGCACAGCAAAACGATATTAAATACATTGCTCCCGTAGCAGTTGACATCAAGAAGAAAAAATATTGTCGTTTCAAAAAGAGCGGCATCAAGTACATTGACTACAAGGATGCTGAATTTTTGAAGAAATTCGTGAACGAACAGGGCAAGATCCTGCCTCGTCGTCTGACCGGCACCTCCCTGAAATATCAGAAGAAAGTGGCCCAGGCCGTGAAACGCGCCCGTCACCTGGCTCTTCTGCCGTTCGTCACCGATAATTTAAAATCTAACTAAAAAAGCATTTTGTCATGGAAGTTATATTGAAACAAGACGTAGCTAATCTGGGTTTTGCCGACGACCTCGTAAAGGTGAAAGACGGTTATGCCCGCAATTACCTCATTCCGCAAGGTTATGCCGAACTCGCTACCCCGGCAAAGAAGAAAATGTTGGCGGAAACCATCAAACAGCGCGCTTTCAAGGCAGAGAAGATCCGCAAGGAAGCTGAATTTCTGGCCGGCAAGATCGAAGGCCTCGAGGTCAACATCCCCGCCAAGGCTTCTGAAAACGGCACTTTGTTCGGTTCTGTGAACAACATCATGGTCGCTGAAGCCCTCAAGGCCCAGCACGACATCGAGATCGACCGTCACAAAATCGCCATCAGCGAAGACCGCATCAAAGAGTTGGGTCAATACACCGCCCAGGTGAACCTGCACCGCGACTTCAAGGTGGAGATCAAGCTCAACGTTGTTCCCGAAACAGCAGAATAATTCATTTTATTCATATCCACGACGGCAGATTCAAACGGATCTGCCGTTTTTTTTGTCTTATGTAGAGACGTTTCCTGAAACGTCTCTACCGAACAATTTGTATTCGTAAATTGCATACTTTTGCACACTGGAAAGGAGATACGAGATATGGACGAGCAAAACAAAATCATGGAGCTGGCTTACGAGGCCGGCGCGATCCTCTTGGAGAACGGGGCGGAGATCTCACGCGTGGATGAGACCATGCGGCGCATCGCCGGCTACTACGGCGTGGACGACGAGAATTTCTTCGTGCTCAGCAACGGCATCATGGCCACGGCGAAAGGGTTCGCCCGCACCAAGTTCATCCCCATCAAAGGAGCGAGTCTCGACAAGGTGGTGGCCGTAAACCAGCTCTCCCGCGAAGTTTCCGAGGGCAAGTGCGACCTCGAGCAGTTGGAGTCTCGGCTGAAGGCCATCCGCGCCATGCGCCCGAAGCCCGCGTGGGAGCAGATCGCGGCCTCCGCGTTCGGCAGCGCGGCCTTCTGCATCATCTTCGGCGGCGGCTTCGCCGACAGCATTGCGGCGTTCGTGGCTGGGCTAGTGCTCTGGGTCTATATGTTGTTCGTCGGTTACCGGCACCTTTCGCGCATCGCGGGCGCCATCACGGGCGGCTTGCTGGCCACCTTGCTCTGCGGGGTGATGTTCCGACTGGGTCTGGGCACGCACCTCAGCAACATGATCATCGGGGCCATCATCCCGCTGATTCCGGGAGTGCCCTTCACCAACGGCATCCGCGACCTGGCGCACGAAGACTACATCGCCGGTGTCACTCGGCTGTTAGACGCGCTGCTCACCTTCTTCTGCATCTCCATGGGGGTGGCCTTGGCGTTCATGTTGGACGCGGCCGTCAGCGGCACGATGCAGCACTTGGAAACGTTGACCGCCGCGCCCGAAACGGCGGGGATGTTCGTGCAGCTGTTAGCCGCCTACGTGGGTACCGTGGCCTTCGCCGTGCTCTTCGGTGTGCCACGCAAGTACTACTTAGACAGCGGTTTATGCGGGATGTTGGGATGGCTGCTCTACCTCATCTTGGTGAACCACACGGGCTTGTCCGTCGCCAACGTGGTCTTCTTCGCCACCGTGTTGGTCACCTTCACGGCCATGGTGTTGGCCATCGTGCGCAAATGTCCGATCACGGTCTATCTGATCTGCGGCATCTTCCCGTTGGTGCCGGGCGCGGGCATCTTTTGGACCACCTACAACGTTGTCTCCGAGCAACTTGGTGCCGCCTTGCACACGGGCGTCACCGCCTTGAAGGTCACCGTCGCCATCGCCTTCGGCATCATCTTGGTGGCGGAGCTGAACGGGAAGAACCGGATTGGGAGGTTACTCACGAAAAGGAGGAAATGATGGAAAAAGTACTGATTGTTTGCAAACCAAGTGGGAAAGATGCCTTTGGATCCGTAATGTATTTTTTGGGGTTGGTGGCCGGTAGTATCTATTTGATAATCAAAGGTTTCAGCAATCCTTACCAATGGTTGTGGCTTTTGCTCACCATTCCTGCATCTGCTCTTTTCTTTTTTTTAGTCCGATATGAATTTCTAGGAGAAGAGCGGATTGGGATTGACGATAATGACTTGGTTATTAAACATGCCAATGGGTTGCCTTTTTGGGGAGAAAAACGGATTCCACTTTTGGAAATCAAAGAGATAGGGATTCCTAAGAAAAGCAAACTGGAAGAGTTTTTTGAGGTTCTCAGAGAGTTAAACATGCGATCTGTTGATGAATCTTCCTTAGAAATTGTCACCATCGATGGAAAGACATATCATTTCGGCGACGACCTCAGTCCACGGGAAGTGGAATACTTCACTCGTAAATTGATAGAGGAAATTGCGAAATTGAAAAATTGAAAAATCACTTTTCGGACCATTTGGTCCTCTCCCGCCCTGCCGTCGTCCCCACGACTCTCTTGCACGTCAGCGTCCTCGCCCTATGGTTGATATGTGGTGCGCCTACCACATATTCGAAAAGGAGAAAGGACCGAAAGTCAAGAGGATAGGACTAAAGGGGTTGGCAACTCTTTGAGTTCCATTATATCCAGCATATTGAACAACACCCCGTCAATTTCGGTGTGCCAGGATTGATGGAAATGAGCGTAGTACCAACGACAAAGCGGATGACCTCTTTCGCGTAGATGCGTATATAGGGAATCCATTACCTTCCGCTCGTGATTCACGTCATCCAACAAATCCTCATCGCGCATTGCCCAATTATGCAAACCTTGATGCGACGACAATTCGCAAAACGACGGCGATGTGTGAGTAATAATTGTATCAATGGCACACGCCTCGTCGATCATTGCAAGTTTCTCCTTGTCGAAAAACGGACTCTCGTCCCTCCAATAGACATTTGGTGCCAGCGGGTCATTTGGATTCGGCAGATGGTATTCTTTGTCCGAGATGCGCCATAGCCTGTCAATGGAGGTGGCGCCACCGACACAGAGGATAGTGTGTCCACAGGCTTCCACCACGGAATAGTCAGGCAGCGTCATCCAGCGTTTGTGTCTGATAGGCTGGAGGTTGAAATAGGCAGGATTGTCGTGGTTCCCGCGAATGAACGCCAGCCAGTTGTTAGCTTTCGAGAGTCGTTTGCTGCACTTATTGTACAATGCCTCATAGTACCCAGGCCGTTCAAAGCCGAAACCGCAGTCGCCCGCCACGACAATCAGTGTATCCGTCATCCCATACTGCACACAGCACTTATAAACGAGCTGCGTGAAATCGCCATGAATATCACCGCTCACCACGACACCCTTCGCCTGCGGAAACTCGTATGTATTCACTTTTTTCATCTTTCAAACTGCGAAAGTAAGCATTTTTTGTTTTTGTTGTTTATTGTATTAGTATGGGAAAAAGGGGAAATGTTACAGGGGTGGGTGATTTTTTTAAAATTTAAAATATTTTTCATTTTCTTTTGTTTATATTAAATAAATTGTATATTTGCGAACGAGAACGACACAGTCGTTTTTAACCTTAATATATTGAAAACAAAAGAAATATAAGAAAACAAAAAGACAAAGAACATCGAAAAACAATCGGTCATTTGACCACTATTTATAAACCAAAAACATAAACCTATGAGTACAACATTAAAAGAAAAACTTGAAAACGAGGCTAGATTCCTCCGGATTTCCATCCCTTACGACAAACGCGACAAATACACGATGGCCTCCTTCGACGACGGTCTGATGTCAGAATTTGAGTGTGACGAATCTTTCGCGCCCCCGATGTACGACGTAAAGACCAAACTATTGGAGTTTTGGGTGGATTTAAGGGAGCACAAGCTGAAAGACTGGGATGAAAGCCATGGCTATTTGCATGTTTGGGCAAAAGTGCGCGACGAAGGCACCTACACCTTGTATGACAAAGACATGAAACCGCTATGGCAGATCCAAGGCTACGTCCCCAGCGCCCTGATTCCCCCGTACGATATGGGCTTCGGCGACTATCTGGAACTGACCTTCGAAGCCGATGGCACACTACCTGAATGGCAGAAAGCGCCTGACTTCTCCGACTTTCTCGTGAGAGGCCGTGAGCCCGGGCCAGTGATGTCCTACAGGTGGAACCACGCGGCAACCGCCTACTACGACGTGTTGGGTTACAAGCTCGACAAGGAAGAGGTTATTTGGTTGTTGCAGCGGTTGATGGGGAAGTATGGTTTGAGCGGGGAAGAGGTAGGGGAGGAAATTTTGCAATAAATGGGGAGATAGCGAACTATTGGCTTTTCTTGGAATAAAGATTTGGGATATAAAAGAAAAAAGTTATTTTTGCAAGTTTGTTTTTATGGTATTGTATGTTGTATGGTATAGACATATTCAGTGGCGCGGGCGGACTCAGTTTGGGTGCTGAGATGGCTGGTGCAACCATTATGTTTGCTGTTGAAAAGGACAAAGGCGCCGCTGAAACTTACCGTTATAATCATAAAGACACTTTGGTCATTTGCGATGACATTCATAATGTTGACCCATTGAAATATGTCACCCCTATTGGCGAAAACGACCAACTGATTGTCTTCGGCGGTCCACCGTGTCAAGGTTTTTCAACATCCAACACGGTAACACGCAATATGAAAAACCCCAACAACTCTTTGTTTGAGGAGTTTGTGCGTTTTGTTGCTACATTAAACCCTGATTGGTTTCTATTTGAGAATGTCGAAGGCTTTTATCGGTTTGAGAATGGGTTGATTCGTGACAAGGTGAAGAAATGTTTTGAAGACTTGGGATATACTGTCAATTATTCCATTGTGGTAGCTTCTGATTATGGCGTGCCTCAACACCGAAATCGTTTTATAATGGTCGGAAATAGAAACGGTATCTTATTCCAATTCCCCGAGAAACACAAAAAAAACTATACTGTCAAAGATGCTATTTCCGACCTGCCTGATTTATGTAATGGTCAAATGGAGGATTCCTTACCCTATAAATGTTCGGTCAAAGAAGCAAGTGAATATGCCCAGATAATGCGCCACGGTTCTCGCACCTCAAAGCAGAACTATGTTTCCCGCAATGCTGATTATGTCATTGAGCGTTACAAATATATCGGACAAGGACAGAATTGGAGAGCTATTCCTGAGGAATTGATGTCTAACTACAAAGACAAGAACCAATGTCACAGCGGTATCTATAAGAGATTGATAGCCGACAAGCCCTCCGTGGTTATTTCCAATTACCGAAAAAACATGCTAATACATCCTTATCAAGATAGAGGTTTGTCCGTAAGGGAAGCGGCAAGATTGCAAAGCTTTCCTGACAAATTTGTTTTTAAAGGTAGTTTGATGCATATTCAACAACAGATAGGGAATGCTGTACCACCATTATTGGCAAAAGCGGTTTTTGATAAAATAATGGAATATGGAGAATGACAACCCTACTATATTGCATTTCAAGTTTGATGTCAGCACATTTCGTTTGTTGGGAAGAGAGCTGATAACAGATCGTATCACGGCTTTGTTTGAGCTTGTGAAAAACTGTTATGATGCTAATGCTGAAAATGTTCAATTGACTTTCGAAAACCTTAATCCACTATGCCCTGAAAGTCGTATTATTATTGAAGATAACGGGTTAGGCATGTCATTTGAAGATATTCGAGACAAATGGATGGTCATTGGGACAAGCAGCAAGAGACGAAACAGAACTTCACCAGCTCCCTACAATCGAGTGGTTGCCGGCAAGAAAGGTGTGGGAAGATTTGCCGTGGACAAACTTGGCGGAAAACTCGTAATGAAAACCAAGAAAAAAGGTTCTCCTGTTTGGCATTGTTTGGAAACAGATTGGACCAAATACGCTGAAGAAGAGAAGCACCAATTGGAACTGGATTTTGAGAATTCTTCCGAGCAACAAAAACTATTTACAGACTTTGATAATAAGTATTGGACAGAACCTGCTGAAGTTGAAGTTCAAGGAACAAGATTGGAGATTTCCGGATTAAATGATGCCTGGCTTGAAAAGGATATAATTCGTGCCTATCGGGAACTTTCCAAAATAGTAAAACCTTCCTCAAATTCAAAATACCCATTCAACATTAGATTCAAAGTTCCTGAATATGTTGAATATAATGACAAAACAGTAGAGAGCATTGTTTTGGCTGAGGCGACACTATCTTTTGCTTTAAAGTATCGGAAAGATGAAAAAACGGGGATGTTTTATCAAGAGTATTTGGTAGAGAACAAGGGAGCTCTTGAAATCAAAGAAAAAGAAGCAGAATTATTCGGACCTATAGGCTTTACGCTTTATTATTATGACAAGGCAGGTAAAAAGAAATTTACCAAAGATGATCGCATTGATGGAATAAAAGTATATCGGGACGGAATCATCGCAACACCTTTTGCTGAATATAAATCGAGTAGAGATGAACAAAAAGACCTATTTGGTATTGACAAGCGTCGTTGGTCTGGGTTCTTTGAAAAACTCAGCACCCGTGACATTCTTGGTTGGGTGGACATTACAGATGAATTAAATCCTGAGATAAAAGATTCTACAAATCGTCAGGATTTCGTTGATAATAAAGAATGGAATGCATTAAAAGATTTTGTCATCAACCAAATCCGCCAAATTGAGTTATATCTAAAGCATAAAAAGGATTCGAAGAAAAAAGAGAATGCTGAGAAACTAAAGAGTGCCGACAAAGATATTGATGACATCAAACAAAGAATCAGCAATATTAAAAGTCAATCCTTATTGGTTTCTCCTGAAATAGATTCTGAACTTAATGATATTGCCAATAAGCTGGAAACAATTAAAGAGACTGTTTCCGCTTCCTCCAAAGATTATGAACAAATGGAAGCGGATCGACGGCAACAAGAAAATATCATGTTCAGTTTGGTCTCTCTTCAAGCTTATGCAGGACAAATCTCTCATATTCTCAGAATTTCCATTGGAATTATCAAGCGTTCTGCTGAATTTGTGGCCAAATGGATTCCGTTGCGACAAAAGACAGAAAAATCCGTAATGCATGCCCGAAAGATTTTTGACGAGATGAACAATTTGTCTAAAGCAATGGATTTCATGTTAAGCTACGCAGAAGATGATTCCACTTTTGAATTCTTTAGCGTTAAAGAAGCTGTTGCTGAATTGTTTGAAGATAGATACAAACTCTTATTTGAGGAAGAGACAATCCAGGCAGATTATGTTCTTGATGACGATTTTGAGTTATCATACAACAAAAAGGCTTTCCAAGATATGTTTGGCAACTTGATAGACAATTCTGTCAAAGCTTTACGAAATACGAAGGACAAGCGAATTAGATGCACGGTTTTCAGAGAAAACGGGAACTTGGTGTTATTGTTTTCCGACAATGGGCCTGGGGTCCCTAATGAGATTCGTGACAGAATTTTTGATGTGTTCTATACCACAACTGCCGATTTGGGAGGTGCCGGACTTGGGCTATACATTGTCCGCACTCGGTTGAATTCCATAAAAGGAACTATTTCTCTCGAACCCAATGAGTTTAAGCCCACTGGGGCAACTTTCAAAATAACGATACCATTAATACACTAAAGCTATGGAAGAAAAGATGGGCGTAACCATTGTCTATATTGACGATGATAAAAAGATGAAAAACGATGCTTTCCTTGATGACATTGAGGATGCCGTGGATGATATTAAATTTTTTGAAAATCCTTCTGACGGACTGACATTTATAAAAGACAACATTGACAAAGATATTGTTGTTTTATTGGACTGGAAATTTAACAACAGCTTGATGCAAGGAGACAAAATTTTGAACGATATTAATGAAATCTCTACATTGGTACCAGTCATTGTGTTTACGGGGGCCAGCATTGATGCCACAGAAACCAATAAGATGTTCAAAGGCTGTGCTTTCAGTTGCGTTCCAAAAGATACATCTACAAAAGAGCTTACTGACACTATCAGAAAAGCCTACGACAGAATCCAGAACGACATTCGTTTTGTGATGGAAAAATGGATTTTGAAACAAGATGTTGAAAAACGAAGCCAACCTTATATGCGTTCAGGTGACAAAATCTATACTTTGAATGACATCCTTGCCTCTATCCGCAAACAAGACGAGTTTGGAAAAGAGACCACAAGGGGTATCTTGCGTCTTGCAACAGAATTGTTCACAAATAATATGCGGGAGAAATGAACTTGAACTCTGTAATTCTTGCAGACAACTCAGCATCTTGCGATATTGCAGACCTTTTTGTGATGCTGAAAAACTCCACGGAACAATTGTTGGAGCAGTTTGCTTCATCTCATGAAATAGAAATGTCTTCTAACACATATTTATCTGATTCTATTACAAAACAGACACTCTCTGAAAAAATGGCTCTTGTCAATAACGATCATTTTATATGTTTTTGGTTTGGACATGGGAAAAAGGACTCTTTTATGATGGATGGAGCGGATGTGGTAACGACAACAGAAAACTATTACGTGTTCACGAATGCGGTCATCTATACCTTTTCGTGTTTTAACGGCAATGATTTGGCAGATGCTGTCATTACAAACAATGGCAAAGTTTTCGTTGGTTATACAGGTTATGCACATTGCCCGTATGGAATAGATGATGTTACTTGCAATATTGCCATGTCCTTTGTTACATCTTTCCTTAGTGGAAAATCCATCAGCAATGCGGTAGAAGATTTGAGAACATCTTATGAAGATGCCATTTTTAACGATGAACTTGAACCTTTTCAGCGATCAAGATTTCAAGAAAACAGAGATGGGATTGTTCTTAAAGGCAATGGGGCATTAACCATTAATGATTTGTTAGTTGCATAATTGAGATTTGGTTATGGCAAAAAAGAAATACACATTCATTGACCTTTTCGCCGGCATCGGCGGCTTCCATACGGCATTGCACAGCATTGGGGCCAAATGCGTCTTTGCCAGCGAATGGGACAAAAACGCAAGACTTTCATACGAGGCTAACTATAAAGATGTGGAACCGATATTGTTCAAAAAGAACAAAAGAGGAGAATACTTATACTTTAATGAGGACATTAACGATGCTGACCCGAAAAAGATCCCAAATTTTGATATCTGTTGTGGTGGTTTTCCCTGTCAACCATTTTCTGTTGCAGGTTTGAAAAAAGGGTTTGAGGATACTAGAGGGACATTGTTTTTCAACATTGCCAACATTGTTAAAGAGAAAATTCAAGCAGGACATCCCCCGAGAGTCCTTTTTTTAGAAAATGTTCGCGGACTTAAAAACCATGACAAAGGGAACACTTTGAAAGTAATCCTTGCTACTTTGGACGAGCTAGGATATGGTTATTCATACGAGGTGTTGAACGCGAAATATTTTGGTGTTCCTCAAAACAGAGAACGTCTTTTCATTATCGCTTGGTATAAAGATTTGGTCAAAGTGGATTCTTTCAAATTCCCATACGGAATATCACCAGATGGATCAACAATCTATGAAAAAGAAAAATTGAAAGAAGGAACACTTCCCACAAAAGTATCTGATGTTTTTGAACCATCAAATACAATCGATCCTAGTTTTACTATTAGTGATAAAATGTGGGAAGGACACAAAAATAGAAAGGAAAGAAACAAAATGAATGGGAAAGGTTTCGGCTATTCTTTGTTCAATGGTGATAGTGTTTATACTAGTACCATTTCTGCTCGCTATTGGAAAGACGGTAGTGAAATCCTGATTGACCAATCAGAAAAAGGATCAAATCCAAGGACATTAACACCTGTTGAAGCGGGTAGATTGCAAGGATATCGTATTATTGGAAATGGTTGGGAACGCCCAGAATGTGCAAACAATCAAAACAACAATGATTCTAATCCTGAGTTTAAAATAGTTGTTTCTAAAAAAGAAGCCTACCATCAGTTTGGAAATAGCGTTGCTGTTCCTGTTATCAAAAGAATCGCAGAAGAAATCGTTAAACAATTAATGTAATAAACATGAAAGATTTATATTCATTTCTTGATGAACTATCTCAGCATAGTAGTTTTAATGCCGAATTAAGCAAGCGTGGTGGGTTTATAACGTTTAGCAATTCTGGGAAGAGAGGTGAAATCAAGTATTTCCAGATAGGTCTTGACAGCATTCTTCAAACATTAAAAGACATATTGGATAATTTAAATGTGTTTAATACAATTACAGAATACGAAGAAAAAGCATGGAGAGACAAAGGGTCGGTTTTTTTTAACGATCCTGTTGCTAACGCAAACTCAACTGTTCAAACTAAACCATTGTTCTCCACTTTAAGTAAAGTGATTATTTGGGGTAATCAGCCAAGATTAAATGACATTAACCCTGACAAGACTATCGTTTTAGACGAATTCTCATTAAAAACAGCTATTAAAGAACTGGAAAGGGTTGCCGATAGCTTTCGTCCTAAACAGTTGATTCAGAAAGCCCCAAATCAATCCCTCCAACAAATCTTCTATGGTGCCCCTGGAACAGGTAAATCCCACACCGTCAACGAAGTAACCAAGCTACAACCCCAGGAAAATGTTTTCCGTACAACATTTCATCCTGATAGCGATTACGCCACTTTCGTAGGATGCTATAAGCCCACTAAAGAAGAGACCAACCCATTAAGTCTTCACAAACTTCATGATCTGTATCCAGAATTCAAAACAAAAGTGGAGAATCGTCCGTTGCATAGGTTTATTACAAAATACTATAATTCTTTCCGTTTGTTGACGGAAAAAGAAGCTGAATCGGTATTTGATAAAATCGAAACATCTTCTACTGTAACAGCTGAAGTGCCAAAAATAATGGCAGCAATAGAAGAAATACCGACCATTTCCTCTATCTCATATTCTTTCGTTCCACAAACATTTACAAAAGCATATCTTCGCGCATGGCAAACCGAAGAGCCTGTTTTCTTGGTAATCGAAGAAATCAACCGCGGCAACTGCGCTCAGATTTTCGGTGATTTGTTTCAGCTTCTCGACCGCAAAAATGGCGTGTCAGAATACCCCATCAAAGCCGACAACGACCTTGCCACGTTCATCGGAGAACAGCTTTCTGGTAGTACTCGCGTTGACATTCCAGGATCCGTGAAAAGCGGCGAAGAGCTTATATTACCCTCCAACCTCTACATCTGGGCCACCATGAACACCAGCGACCAAAGCCTCTTTCCGATTGATTCGGCATTCAAACGCCGTTGGGACTGGAAATACATCAAGATTAAAAATCATCCCGACAAGGATTACAAGATCAAGTTTTCCGATACTGAATACGATTGGTGGACTTTTATCCAAAAGATCAACGAGATTATCGCCTCAATGACTTCAAGTGCTGACAAGCAACTGGGTTATTTCTTCTGTAAGGCTGATGACAACGGGAAAATCAGCACAGAAACCTTCGTTAGCAAGGTCATCTTTTACCTTTGGAACGACGTGTTCAAAGATTACGGATTTGAGGATGCTTCTTTATTCCAATATAAAGAAATGATTGACGGCAAGGAAGTAACGAAAGATCTCACCTTCCCTGACTTCTACGATGAAGAGGGCGAAAAGGTAAACGAGGTGCGCCTGAAAGTCTTCCTTGAAAGCGTGATGGACTGGAAAAAAGAAGAACGAAGAGCATAACTAATGTATATCCTGTTTGAAGAGCACCAATATGACAGTCGCCTCGTGGAGACAATCTTGAAGGACATCTACGTGCTTCAGGATGTGGACAAGCGAGTGAGCGTGCATTATGTGGGTTACTTCTATAATCCGCACCTGCATGATTGTGTGTTCATCCTTCCCAAAGTATTATTGACCGAACAGGAGTCGCTGGTAGGTGTAAAGCTGAAAACAGAAGAGGGCGAGAAAGAGGTTTCTCCCGAAATGGTACTCACCCCTACGGGGCAAGAACAGTTGAGCAAGGAGTACCGCAAGTTTATTTACGAATTTTCAGTGTGGGTCTATCGCGCATTGAGCGTGTTCTACAAGGCGAACCCTTCCAATCGGATCATTCTTTACAAACAATTGCCACAGGCTGGTAAAGGACGCCGCCATAAGGCTGAAACCTATTTGGACATTATCCTCTCGCTTATAGATTTCAATCGCGACAATCGAGACTTCGTACTGTTCACCATTAAAAACCTTCATAGGGGCAACAACAAGATCAACTGGATGCGCACCATCAGCCATACACAAGCCATTATACAATATGACAACCCAATATACCTGAACCCCGTGAACAAAAAAAGGGTAGTGAATTATGAGGAAGAACTGTTTGTCATCTTCTTCAGCATATTGAACTACCTGAACCATGAATATGGGTTCAACACGCCAATCAACATACAGTATGATTTGATTCAGGGCAAGCAATTCAAACAGTATTTGCACGGTATGGGGAAGATGAGGCTGATGCAGATAAAGTACAAGTACTTCTCCGACAAAGCTCTTCAATTGTGGGATCTATGCTATGCTTTCTTTGAGAACTCATACCGCATAGCTATCAACACGCACGCACAGGAATATATTCTGGCTAAGAGTTTCAACGTGGTGTTTGAGGCGATGATTGATGATCTGATAGGAACACCGCACAGCGACATTCCGAAGGGACTCGCCGACCAGACCGATGGGAAACGGGTGGATCACATGTACACAGACTTGGCCCTTACTTCCGCCAATTCGCAGACGGATCGTGAGGTGTATTACATTGGCGACTCAAAATATTATAAAAGTGGACATTCGTTGACATCAGAATCCATTTATAAGCAGTACACATACGCAAGGAATGTGATCCAATGGAACATCAACTTGTTTTTGGCCGATGACACAGCGTATGATGAAGCGGATAGAAAGCTACGTGATGAAGACCGTAAACGATTCAGAGATATACGATTACAAGACGCTTCTTTAACAGAAGGATACGATGTAATCCCTAACTTCTTTATAAGCGCTTTCGTTTACGAAGACCGTCGCTATAATGCTCAAGAGAACATCATCAAGCATAAAGACAAGCATGAGGAACACTGCACGAAGGTGTCGTATCAATTCCCCGATCGTTTATTTGACAGAGATACTCTCTTTTTGTCGCAATATGATGTAAATTTCCTTTATATCCTTTATCTCTATGCTCGTAACAAATCAAACGAAAAAGCTACATGGAGACGATACGTGCGTGACATCTTCCGTAACGAAATACGCGAGGTGATTCAGAAAGAATTCAAGATCTACGCTATGCGTGCGCGTTTGGGCGTTGACGGAGCATTATATCTGCAACAGCATTTCTATGAATTGAATGGACGTGTGTTTCAGCCATACGGCGAAGATAGGACTATTTATTTCGCATACGCACGTCCTGCTAAAAAATTGGCAGAGACGCAAAAACAATATGATGAGTTGGAAAAATACTTTGTCATTGAGGAATGCTTGATGGGCAAAGATCCGCAAGAGGTGCTGAAGGCTAACATTGAGCAGGAATTACAACAGCCAATGGTAATGTCGCAATGGCTTACCATGCACTATCTGGAACGTTATCCCGACCGTGGTGTTCTTGTGGGTTATTATAAGTCAAAGGAACAGCTACAGTGGATATTGGGTAACAATGACAAAGGGTCGCTGGTGTACAACGTGAGATTGCAAGTAAAGGGAGAAGAGCCAAGAGAAGGTGCTCATTTTGCCTCCTTTTATGAGAAGAAAAAAGTGCAGTTCGTTGTTCTCTACACCGATGGCGTTGAAAGCTCTGGTGAATATCGCGTGTTCCACGTTAAAGACACTGCACCCAAAGTTCCCGAAGAACGAATGAAAAATACATGGTATCCCTATGAACCTAAAGGCAATTATTTCTTTTACCGCTTCGATGAGGAAGTGACGGTGGGAAAATTGCGTATCAAAGAACTTCTCACGGATTTGCAAAAGAAACATTTGGAAGAGTTTGGAGCATACACTCCTGGTGAGCCGCTGTTCACAACAGCTAAAGAATTATTGGATTATAGAGATAGTTTATAGGTTTTGATATTGGGAATTATGGACAACATGATTTTTACTCCGAGACAAGTCACTGATCCTAACGATATATTAGACGAGAAATCAGTATTGTTCATCAGGAGCCTTCTTCTTGACACCCAAGCTGTTGCGCATAGAATAGAAGGCCATAATAATTCTCCAAACACAGATGGTTTTATTGAGCTAATTGACGAAGACAAACGTCCGATAGGTAAGTTGATTGTACAAGCAAAAACATATAAATCCAAATACGAAGGAAAGAATAAAGCTGAAATACCTGCATATTTTGTGGCTTATGCTGACCGTATGCGCAATGAGGTTTGCCTATTCTTTTCTGTTGATGCAGATGCAAATAGAATATATTGGAAATACATTTCTGACGAATATATAAAAGATTTTAGGAAACAGGGGGACAACGCCTCTCATATATATCATTTTTCTGACGATGAAGTTTTAAGTCAGGAAAATGTCAATGATGTTATTGAGAGGTGGAAACAAATTTTTGATGATAAGGTATCCTTATTGTCAAAAAGAAAGAAAAATGCAGAGGAGATTATATCGGAAAACATTGCTGCTTTTCGTTTAATTAATATAAATTTCCACCATTTGAAGAATTCTTTTGTTGAGCGAAAAGAGATAGATTTACTATTCAACTGGATTAAAGGAGATTTAGACAAAGAAGAGCCAAATGTCAAACTGCTTGTAGGCAATGCTGGTATGGGGAAAAGTGTTGTCATAAAACAGGTGATTCAGAAATTGGCATCAGATGGTATAAAAAGTTTTGCCTTGAAAGCAGACCGACTTCAAATGCCTTCAAGTATGACAAGTAACGAACAGTTAGAGGCATTGATAAACACTTTTTCAAGCTTGATACAAGAAGAAAAAGCAGTTCTTGTTATAGATCAGATAGATGCTCTGTCCCAATATATTACCAACGATAGGACCAAACTTGAGAATGTAGTAGCTTTGATTGAGCACTTTGCTACTGCAGACTGTCTTAAGAACGTGAGGATTATAGTATCTTGCCGTTCTTTTGATTTGGAATTTGATCCAAAATTGCGTTTATTGGGAGATAATCCGAGAATTGAATTGGGCGTGTTGAATAAGTCGGAAGTGGTAACAATTCTTAATAGACTTAAAAACGACTTATATAAAGAATTGGATGAGAAAACTATAGAAATTTTACAGACGCCTCAACACCTTAACCTTTTCTGTCAGGTATATGTAAATAATCAAAAAACAAACTATTTTTCAATAACGGATTTATATGATGAATTATGGCGACAAACAATAAACCTCTCAGAATCCTCAATCAATAAGGAAACAGCTGAAAAAGTTCTATATGGTTTGGCGCAAAAAATATACGATGACGAAACACTTACACCGCAATGGGAATCTGATACCGAGAGTTTTAAAGAATCAAGCTATCTTATTAGTAAAGGTATTATTGAACAAGTAGGCAACAAGGCGACCTTTTTCCATCAAAGCATGTATGACTATGTATTTGCGCGGTACCATACAAAAGGAAAACAGTCATTCATTCAAAAAATAGTGGCAGACAAAAAGCATCAAGGTTTGTTTTTGCGATCCACTGTAAATATGGTGCTTGATTACGAAAGAGCGAAAAACATAAAACAATATAAGGAAGATGTCAAGACCATTTTGTTTTCTAAAAAAGTAAGGGTGCATATCCAACTGATGTTTCTTTGGGGAATGGCAAACCGAACAAACCTTTTACCTTTTGAGAAAAAATGCATAAAAGAATTGTTTTTACAAAACCCATTGTTGTTTTATTCTTTTATAAAACAAACTAAGGGTAGAGAATGGTATGATGTAATAAGCCCATTAATTGTTAAAGACATTAAAGAAATGGTATTGGGCGATATTGTCTATATGAATATCCATAGCTATTTGTGGAATCACGTTCAGGTCCGCCCAGAAGATGTCTTCAAATTAATAGATGGAATCAAAGACGATAACACTAGAAATACTGTTGCTCAACGGTTATTGTATGTCACGCCCGATTTTTCTAGTAGTGTAGTGACAAAATGGTATAAGCTTTCATGTCTTACATATAATGAAAAAGCTGATTTTCTTAAAGCAGCTTTACAGAGTAATCCAATATTTGTACTTGAGAACATTTCTGATTTGATTGCTGCTTTACTTAACCCTAAAATAGATGAAAACAGTGTTTTCGAAAAACTCATTGAAGACATTTGTGAATCTTTAATTGAAAAATATGACAACGATTTCTACTTCATATTGCGAGATAAGATATTAGAAGCCATAAACGCAAACCGGATTACAACACTGAAAGAAATAGTTGCTTCCGATAGCGTGTTTCCACCATTAATGAGACACGATCATTCTAAATATGCTCCATATAAATGGTTTAACGAGTTATTAAAAAAGAGAGTAAAGAGTACTCCTGATTCTGCCCGCGAGGACATTAAACTTTTATTGAATCAAAAAGAAAAAAGCTGCTATGAATTTGCTTTTTCTGCTATTGGGGAGGATCCCATATTGTTTTCAAAAGAGATAATCGCAATACTTCAAAATAGTAAGTTAATAGATGAAATCTTATATTTTAGCGATGTGACATACTATTTTTTGAAAATGCTGAGGAAATGGTTATCTGTAGTTGACAGTGACCTTTTAGCAATGACACAAAAACTTATCTATGATTTCAAATCAGAGTCGGATTCGTTTCTTGAAAAGGAGAGGAAGAACACATCTTTGCATTACCCTCTTTGGGGCTATAATCAACGAAAACTTATTTGGGCTATACCGGAACATCTCCGCAACCAACAGAACAAGATCAGATTGTTGGAATTAAATAGGAGGTTTGGGAATGAATGGGATAATACTAAGCCTGATCATGATGCAACCGCAGTGTTTGTCTGTGGTGGCCTCATGTCGATTAAACAATATAAAACGGTTACATTTAATGGTTGGTTAAATTCATTTTATGGTGTACAATGTCACGCACAAGGGAAGTCCCGCCATTTTGATGAAAGAGTACATGCCGATGCTTTTAAGCAATGTGTCAGCGAGCAACCAGATCGTTTTGACGAGTTTGTTTTTAGTTTGTTTGACGATGATAAGGTCCCGATTCTCTATAAATTGTCTGGTCTTGACGGATTGGCATCAGCACACTATCCCATTGACAAATTACTGCCTTACCTTTTGAAGAACCTAAAGAGGATTGGAAACTTGTTTAAGGATGGCTATAGCTATAGGATTTTTGATGTAATAGATAATGTTGCTATAGTAGATGGCGAATATATAAGCAAGATTATTGATTATTTGGAAAAAATAATACTATCTGAATATAAGTCAAAATATAAGTCAAGTATCGAAGATGAATTTAACAACAATTCCGGAATCAATGATATGTTGACAACCGGAATCAACACCTATCAGGGATATGCAATACATTCGTTGGCTAAAATCGGGAAAATGCCGCAGAGAAAGGCGAAAGTGTATGGTTTTTTCATGAAAGTTGCCGAAAATTTGAGTCTTGAGCATCAACTAGCGGCTATGCATTATCTTCAAATGGAATGTTGTGACGATATATTGTATAATGAAATAATGTTCAGATATTCCACAAAGCCAATATCTGACTATTTGTTTTTGAATGCAAATAGAATGCATTGGTTTTGGTACAACGATCCAGAAAAAATACTACCGTATTTCAGAATGATTGTGGACAAAAACAGAGCAAAAACCATCATGGTTCAACTAATGTTTTTCGGCCTTCAGTATGAGAAATCAAGAAATGCTTCAAAAGAGATGTTTGATTTTTTACTGTCTCAAAACGAAGAGGAAGTAATAAAAAAAGTAATACCGTTAGCATACCAACATCTTTCAGATGACACTTATAGGGAACAAAGTGAATTGTTCTTGAAAAAATACGCTAATGACAGTCGGGAAGAGGTGAGAGAATCATTCCTATTATGGTGCAACAAGATGCCTACTAACCAAATATATCTATTTAGAGATTTACTTGGACAATGGGTTGAAACTCCTATTAAAGTCAGGTTCAGGGATGTTGTTGAGTATCTTGAAAAGACTTGTTGTTATTATCCGTATGAATGCTATCAATGTATAAAAATGCTCATAGATGGCAAAAAACAAATAACCTATTATGATGAAGAAAAGTTGTTCAAAATCCTTTTGTCTTGCTATCGTATTTTTATGGATGACGAAGAAATCGAAAAGGCAGATGAGGTTATGGACATCATTGATACCATGATGTTGGAATCTTATACACCGAATATTTCAAAAATCATAGAAGCCATTGATAATAATTGAGAATTAGTGAGATAGCTTAAAGTGAATATATAATATCAAAAAGAACTATATAGTATTTAGTAAAACCCACCCCTAACATGAAACACACCCTCTACAAAACCCTAGGCACCTGCTCGCAGTTCATCGATGTGACCGTTGATGACAACGGCGTCATCCAGCAGGTCTTCTTCATGGGCGGATGCGACGGAAACCTCCAAGGCATCTGCCGACTGGTCGTCGGACAGAAAATCGACGACGTCATCCCGAAGCTCAACGGCATCCGCTGCGGCGGCAAACCCACCTCCTGCCCCGACCAGCTCTGCCGCGCACTGGAACAACTAAAAAGTCACAAAGAATAAAATAAAATGAATATGGAACAGAAAAGAACCACACCGGAGTTTATCACCGAACTGCAGCCGGGCGAGATTTTTGTCTTCGGCAGCAACCTGCAAGGCATGCACGGCGGCGGGGCAGCCCGTGTCGCCTACCGCAATTTTGGCGCTATTATGGGACAGGGTGTCGGTTTGCAAGGGCAAAGTTACGCCATCCCCACGATGCAGGGTGGTGTGGAGACCATCCGCCCCTATGTGGATGAGTTTATCGCCTTTGCGAAGGAACATCCGGAACTCACCTTCCTCGTTACCCGCATCGGCTGTGGCATTGCCGGATTCACAGATGAGGAAATTGCGCCACTGTTTGCGGAAGCGCAGGGCGTGGATAATATCGTTCTGCCGGAAGGTTGGTAATATAGCGTGCGTTTTGTACCTTTGCCGCTGATTTTAAAATCCACTCTCATGTCATTGATTCGAGTTCTCTTGGCCATCTTTTTCCCGCCGCTGGCCGTCATCGACCGCGGATGCGGGTCCGTGCTCATCGTCTTCATCCTCACCTGCGCCGGATGGGTGACGGGCGTCATCGGCGCACTGGTCATCCTCAACAAGAACGAATAAGCTATGAAACACATCACCGTTTCCGCCGCCGTCATCCACGACTCCCAGAACCGCATCTTCGCCACCCAGCGCGGAGCCGGCGACTGGAAGGACTGGTGGGAGTTCCCCGGCGGCAAGATTGAACCCGGCGAGACCCCCGAGGAGGCCCTCCGCCGCGAAATCCGGGAGGAACTGGACACCCGCATCACCGTCGGGGAACTGCTGCACACCATCGAGTGGGACTACCCCAAGTTCCACCTCACGATGCACTGCTTCCTCTGCACCGTGGAGAACGGCTCGCTCACCCTCCTCGAACACGAGGCCGCCCGCTGGCTCGCCCCTGACGAACTCGACAGCGTGCAATGGCTGCCCGCCGACTGGGAAGTGATAGAAATACTGAAAAAACGGTTCCAGGCAGAATGAAAATGATACCGAAAAAATTAAGAACCTGGCTGCTGGCGTTTGCCACCGCCCTTATCTCCATCGCCACACCGCTCTTCTTCGGCGGGGCGGTCGTTTTGACTTCCTGCACCACCGAAGAGTACTCGGTTGCGCGTCCGACCATCGAGCGGATCCAGCAACGGGGCAAGCTGCTCGTCGGCACTACCGGCGACTACCGTCCGCTGACCTTCCGCGAGCCCGAAACCGGCGAATACTGGGGCTTCGGCATCGAGATGGCACAGGCGATTGCCGACAGCATAGGCGTTCCCGTGGAGTTTGTCCAAACTTCGTGGCCCACGCTGACCGCCGACGTTATGGCCGAACCCCAGAGCTTCGACCTCGCCATCGGTGGCATCACCATCACCGATGCGCGATGTGCCATTATGCTGATGAGCGAGGGGTACTTGGCCAACGGCAAAACCATCCTCTGCCGGACGGAGGACACCACTCGTTTCCGTTCGCTGGCCGACATCGACCGTCCTGACGTGCGGGTGATGGTGAACCCCGGCGGTCTGAACGAGCAGTTCTCCAACGAGAACCTCACCCACGCCACCATCATTGTGCACCCGAACAACGAGGAGATTCCGTCGCTCATCGCCGAGGGCGAGGCCGACGTGATGATCACGGAAATCACGGAGGCGCCCTACTACGTGCAGACCGACCCTCGCTTGGCGGCACCGCTCCTGAACGCCCCTTTCACCCACGGGGAGATCGGCGTGCTGATGCGCAAAGGGCAGGACGACCTGCTCGAGCTGGTGAACGGCGTCATCCGCCGGATGAAGGCCGACGGGTCGCTCCGACGGCTGTGCGAGAAATACGGATTAGTGCAAAATGCTGACAAATAACATTCTATGACCGACATCATGACACCCCAGCAGCGGCACTATTGCATGTCGCGCATCCGCAGCAAGGACACCACGCCAGAGAAGCGCGTGCGGCAGTGGCTGTGGAAGCACGGCTACCGATATCGCCTCAACGTGAAGGGCGTGCCGGGGAAACCGGACATCGTGATGCGCAAGTACCGGACGGCGATTTTCGTGAACGGGTGCTTTTGGCACGGACACGATGTTCAATGTACAATGTACAATGAAAAATGTACAATTATAGACTCGAAATGTTGTAGAATCCCAAATACGAATAGAGAATTTTGGGTGAATAAGATATTTAGAAATCAGGAAAGGGATCAGAAGAATTATGAGATTCTTTCCGAGAATGGGTGGCAGGTGATTGTGCTTTGGGAGTGTCAGTTGAAGCCCAAGAAGCTGGAACAGACGATGTTGCAGGTGGAAATACAGCTGCACGACTTTTACATCAAGACCTTTAACCATCGCTCGAAATCGTACATCCATATCGAAGAGGAACGCCTGCCGATGGTGGCGGAGGAACCAGAAGAATACGGGCAACAAACAGAATAACCTGAAACATGAAACTTGAAACCCGAAATTTGAAAAACGTAAAAAACAAACATAAAAAAACAATATGAATATCGCAGTCCATACCCTCACTTCTGCCCTGCATGACCCAGAGGCGGTGGACACGCTCACCAAAGCGTTTCTAACCTCCTTGAATGTCCCGTACATTCTGAAAGGCGACGATTTCTCGGACTACGGCTCCCACGATCTGAATCTGATTTTCGTGCGGACGGGCGGCACCGAAGGCATCTTTCAGCAAATGATGCCCACACTGGTCGGGAAATCGGACGCTCCGTTCTATCTCCTGGCTTCCGACAAGAGCAACTCGTTAGCAGCCTCATTAGAAATCCTCTCCTACCTGCGACAGCAAGGGAAACAAGGTGAGATTCTGCACGGTAATCCCGAATACATCGCCTCGCGCATCCAATTGCTGTGCCAGGTGGAATCGGCGGTCAAACGGTTGCGACACTGCCGTTTAGGGGTCATCGGGAAACCTTCCGACTGGCTCATTGCCAGCCAAGTGGATACGGAGTGCGTCCGACAGAAACTGGGCATTGAACTGTTAGATATTCCCATGAGCGAACTGCTGGACACGCTGGCCGCAACCCCTGAATCCTCGCCAACAGAGCATAGCGATATGCCAACGGTCAAAGAGGCGCTTCCCGATGCCTGTCGTATCTATGAGGCATTGAAAATCGTAGTTCAAAAACATGACTTACAGGGTTTTACAATCCGTTGTTTCGATTTGTTGGATGCTGTCCACAATACCGGCTGCTGGGCATTGGCGAAGCTGAACGCGGAGGGTTATATTGCAGGTTGCGAGGGCGATGTTCCCACTATGCTAACTATGATGCTGCTCCGCGCCCTAATCGGCACGTCCTCTTTCCAAGCGAACCCCGCCAGCATCCATCCCGAAACGGGCGAAATCCTCTTCGCCCACTGCACCATACCCTTCGATATGGTGCATCGTTACGAACTGGACACGCATTTCGAATCGGGAATCGGGGTCGGCATCCGCGGCTTCGTGCCAGAAGGTCCTGTCACGATTTGCAAAGTTTCGGGCGATTTGTCACGAGTATTCGTCGCGGAAGGAGAGCTGGTTCGCTGTCAGACAAAGCCGGACCTCTGCCGCACGCAGTTAGTGGTGCGTCTCGCCAAACCGTCCGATACCGAATACTTTTTGACGAATCCTATTGGTAATCACCATGTTATCGTAGTCGGACAGCACGCAGAAGCACTGAAAGCGTTGTTACGGAGATGTTCCATCTGTTGTTAGAATATTTATCACGATGGCCACCTATTACAATTTTGAGCATTCAACAAAAACAAAAGTGGTTGAAAGTGCCACGGGGGAAAACGATGGAAATAAACTCATATCTCTGTCACAACGATGCAGAAGTACTGGAAAATATCTTTAAGGAACTTGGCGTGCGATAGAGAGAGTCATTGCAGATTTTGTATTTTTGCGCTCCGTTTTTAGCGAATAATTTAAACCCTAATATGATGAAAAAAATCCTCTTTTTTGCCATCGCCGCGTTCCTGTTTGCGGCATGTTGTGATTCTGAAAAACAACTGCAGAAACGTGCGGCCGAGCTGTGCCAATACATCCCCGACCACGAACTGTCGGAGAAGTCGAAACCGTATATGACGGCGGACTTCTACAGCGTGCTGGACACGATGTTCAACCAGCTGCCGGAGTTCGAGGCCATGGACCACGAATGGCTCTACTACTTCGTGACCGGCAACGGCGGCACCATCGCCGATTTCGAAGTGACCGGCGTGGAAAAAACCGACAACACCCACGCGGTGGCCACCCTCAAGGTGCGCCAGAAATGGGAGGACGGCTCGTTTGACGAAAACTCTGACGTAGAGGAACATAAACTCTATATGGAGAAGGTGAACGGCCAATGGCTGATGTCCGACTTCGACGGGCACAAAGCCGACTGCCTCCACCATATCGCCATCAACAAAAAGGAACAGACGGTGCGCAACGCCATCAGCGACTATCTGGTGAACGAGATTGGCGAGCATTACCTGAAAGGCGAACTCTGCATCCCCATGATGATCATGGTGCACGAGGAGGACGAGCTCTTCATGGGCGACTTCTGGGTGCTCTGGTACGACCAGGCGGGCGACACGCTCAAGTGCGTCTCCGGGGGCAACCACTCGGGAACGATGACCCTGAAGAAGGAAGGAAACGGATACAAGGTGGTCTCCTTCGAGCAGACGGTCGATGGAGCTGGCAACGAGGCCAGCGCCCGGCGCATCTTCGGCGAATATTTCGACATCTACCAGAATATCCACTCCAACGAGAATGTTCGCGAAGCCGTCCGTCAGGAGCAACTGCGCGAGTATGTGAAAAAACACAACCTCAACGTCAAATACTATCAGGACTACGGCTGGCCCGCGGTAGAATTATAAAGGTAAAAACGCCATAAATGAAAGAAGGGCTGTCGCATTGCGGTAGCCCTTCTATTGCCTATTGCCTTTTGCCTTTTGCCTTTTGCCTTTTGCCTATTTCCTCAAATACTCGTCAATCGCCTTCGCCGCGCTCTTTCCCGCGCCCATGGCGAGAATGACCGTGGCCGCGCCGGAAACGATGTCGCCGCCGGCAAAGACACCCTCCCGTGAGGTGGCCCCTACCTCATCGGCTACAATGCAGCCGTGGCTGTTGACATCCAAACCTTGCGTTGTGGTGTAAATCAGGGGGTTAGGCGAAGTACCGATGGACATGATGACCATATCGGTGTCCAACACGAACTCGGAACCGGGAATCTTCACCGGACGGCGGCGACCCGAAGCATCTGGTTCCGTCAGCTCCATGCGCACGCACTCCATGCCGCATACCCAGCCCTTGTCGTTGCCGATAATCTTCACCGGATTGGTAAGCAGTTGGAAGTCAACACCTTCCTCCTTAGCGTGATGCACCTCCTCGCGGCGGGCAGGCAGCTCCTCTTCGGAACGGCGATAGACGATATGTACTTCCGCCCCGAGACGGATGGCCGTGCGGGCCGCATCCATGGCCACATTGCCGCCACCCACCACCGTCACCTTCTTGCCGACGAAGTTCGGGGTTTCGTAATGTTCCTTGTAAGAGAACAGCAGGTTGTTTCTCGTCAAAAACTCATTCGCGGAGACCACACCGCAAAGGTTTTCGCCCTCAATGTTCATAAAATTGGGGAATCCTGCACCCGATGCGATGAAAACAGCATCATAACACCATTTTTCCATCAGGTCGTCCACCGACATAGTGCGACCGATCACCACATCGCTCTCGAAACGCACACCAAGATTCTTGATGGTGTCGATTTCGGGCTTCACTATGTCTTTTTTCGGCAAGCGGAACTCCGGAATGCCATAGACGAGCACGCCTCCAAACTCGTGAAGTGCCTCATACACTGTTACATCGTAGCCCATACAACGCAGCTCTTTAGCGCAAGTCAGTCCGGCGGGACCACTGCCCACCACGGCCACTTTCTGACCTTTCCGAACCGTGGGTTTCTGTGCCACGATTTTGTTCTTCATCGACCAGTCACCGATGAAACGCTCCAATTTGCCGATGGCCACGGGGTCGCCCTTGCGGCCGAGGATGCACTTGCCCTCGCACTGGCTCTCCTGCGGGCACACGCGACCGCACACAGACGGCAGTGCGGTGTCCTCACGAATCAGAGTGGCGGCTTTGTCAAACTGTCCGTCCTTGATCAGCGAGATGAAGTCGGGAATGCGGATATGCACCGGACAGCCGCTCACACACTGCGGGTTTTTGCAGGTCAAACATCGGCGAGCCTCTTCCACCGCCTCTTCGGCATTGTAGCCGAAACAAACCTCCCTAAAGTTTGAACGACGCACCTCGGGCGCTTGCTCGCGCACTGGCACACGTGATTTTGGTGGAAGGGCCTCATGTGCGATACCGCCGATATGACATTGGTGATTTTCACGTAACTCTTCTTCTTCCAACAACTTGCGACCTTCAATATGGTCATACATAGCTTGACGGTGCATACACTCGTCGAAATTGATGAGGGAGGCATCGAACTCGGGGCCATCCACGCAGGTGAACTTCGTTTGGCCGCCGATTTGCACCCGACACGCGCCGCACATGCCCGTGCCATCCACCATCAGCGAGTTGAGACTCACCACGCAAGGAATCCCTAACTCCTTGGCTTTCAATGACACGAACTTCATCATAATCATCGGACCGATGGCCGTGATCTCATCGTAGCGGCGACCTTCATGATGAACCAGATAATCCAGCATGTCGTTCACCGTACCCTTGAAACCCATGGAACCGTCATCTGTGGTGATGTAGAGGTTGTTGGTGATTTTACGGAACTGCTCGATATAGAAGAGCAGCGACGCGTTGCGGGCCCCGATGATGACATCGCACTCCAGCCCGTGTTGTGACATCCACTTTACCAATGGAAAGACCGGCGCGATGCCAACACCTCCCGCTATGAAACAGTAGCGCGACCGGCGCAACATGCCGATCGGACGATGGATGAAGGCCGACGGATTGCCCAACGGTCCCACCACATCGTGGAAAAAACCGCCTACCGGGAAGGAGACTATTTTTCGGGTTGAAACTCCTATTGCTTTGATTACCAAAGTAATAGTTCCATCAGGCAAAAACGTGTCGCTGACGGTTAACGGGATTCGCTCGGCGGTCTCGTTCGCCTTCACGATGACAAACTGTCCGGGCAGCACCGATTGCGCGATTTTCGGGGCTTCCACCTCCATCAGGAAGGTATCCTGACCTAGTTCTTCCTTTTTGACGATTTTATACATAATTACGGGTTAAAGGGTTAGAAGGTTATTGGGGTTAGAGTAATGATTCGACAATTGCATTTGCAAGGGTCTCCAATTCGGCGCGTTGCGCTTCTTTCATGGCGGACTTGAAGGTAATGGCGGGTTCAAGGACGGTGGTGTTCTTCATCTCGCCGAGGATGGCCTTGACGGCGTTGCCGGAAACGGGCGCCCAGGAGCCGTTCTCAATCACGGTGAAGGTGCGGTTTTGCAGCAGATGCGCCTTGATGTCAAGCAGGTAGTTCTCCATCGGCGGATAGAGACCACCATTGTAGGTCGGAGCGACGAGCACGATGTGGCTGCAACGGAAAGACTCTGACACCAAATAAGATACGTGTGTAGCGGAGACATCGTACATGCGCACGTTACGACAGCCTTTGTCGGCAAGCATTCCTGACAAAACGGTGGCCACGGATTCCGTATGGCCATACATGGAACCGTAAATCACGAGAACTTCCTTGTCTTCGGGTTCGTAACGGCTCCATTTGTCGTATTTTTCGATAAACTTGCCGAAATCCTTGCGCCAGATGGGTCCGTGGAGCGGGCAAATCATAGCGATATCGAGCGTGGCAGCCTTTTTCAGGAGATTCTGCACCTGCATGCCATACTTGCCTACAATATTAGTATAATAACGGCGGGCTTCGTACATCCATTCGCGGTCGAAGTTGACCTCATCGGCATAGAGATTGCCATTCAGTGCGCCAAATGTACCGAAAGCATCGGCGGAGAAGAGGACTTTGTCGGTGGTATCGTAAGAGACCAGCACTTCCGGCCAGTGAACCATCTGCGCACCAACGAAACTGAGCGTATGCTTGCCCGTATTCAACGAATCCCCTTCCTTGACAATCTGGAATTGAACATGTTCAGGAATATCCATGAACTGTTTCATGAAGCGGGAGGCTTGCAGACTGCACACGATGACGGCATTCGGCCAACGAACCAGCACTTCCGTCAGGGAGGCCAAATGGTCGGGTTCCACATGGTGGACAACGATGTAGTCCAGCACTCGTCCTGCCAGCACAGCCGTCAGGTTCTCCATGAACTGCGCGCCCACGGCCTGGTCAACCGTGTCCAAAAGAACGGTCTTCTCGTCAATGAGGACGTAAGAATTGTAGGAGGTGCCACTCGGGATGGGCATCATATTCTCAAAAAGGGCCAGTCTTCTGTCGGATGCACCGACATACCACAAATCGTTTGAAATTTTTCTTGACGTATTCATAATCAAAGATAACTTATTGTCTTATAAAACATTTGAGCGGTTCATAAACCGAAGCGCAAAAATACAAAAAACCACGTTAATCTGAATAAATTTTAAATATCAGATTCGAGGTGGTGTTTTATTTATTTTTTTTGTATTTTTGCGGGCTATAATATTAATTGGAATAATTATAAATAAAATTCTATAAAGTATGAAAAAATTTACTCTGTTCGCATCGTTACTGATGTTCGTTACCATGAGCTACGCGGTGAATGTGATCCCCGTAGAAGATGCCATGACCGCATCTAAGAACTTCCTCTCCGAACGTGTGGGTGCTGCTAAAGCAAGCCAAATGGAGCTGGTCTTAGTGAATACGGAATATTCCGAAGACGGTGTCCCCGTCACCTATCGTTTCAGCATTGGTGACCAAGGATTCATCATTGTCTCCGCCACCGATTTGGCCAATCCGGTGCTGGCCTTCTCCTTGGAAAGCAATTTCCAAAAGGGTACCGGAGCAGACATTTACACGGAACGCTATGCGAAGGAACTGTCTTATTTGCTCAGCAACCCTTCAGCGGCTCTGGATGTCCGTAACTCTTGGAACCATTATCTGGCTTCCGATTTCACCCCTTATTCCGTGAAGGGCAACCCGAGCATGCAGCCGCTGGTGACCACCCGCTGGACCCAGGAGCAATACTACAACACCATGTGCCCCTACAATCCCCGCAACTCTTACAATGATGACTATCACACCCCAGTTGGTTGTGTGGCTTTGACCATGGCCAACATCCTCTATTTCTACCGCTATCCGGATCACGGCTACGGCACAGTCATTTACATTCCCCAAGAATATAGTGACGAAGGAGAACTGACCTACACCTACCCTGCCCAAACCGTCAACTATTCTCAAGCCACCTATGACTATAATGCCATGGCCAATTCCTTGAACGCATACGATGGTGAGCTGGCAAAACTGATCTACCACTGCGGTGTTTCTGTTCGTATGGGTTATGGCTGGGACGGCTCCGGCTCCCAATCCGAATATGCGTTGGCCGCATTGCAGGATCACTACTTCTTCTCTGAAAATGCCCAATACAAAGTCATCAGCGACGTGGTTTCCAACGATACCCTGATGTATCTCTGGGAGAACATCGCCAAAGGGGAATTAGACCAACACAGACCTCTGTTCTTCTCAGGCCGCAGCGATCAAGCCGGCGGTCACGCTTGGATTGTGGACGGCTACACCACTGTTAACAATGCCACCTATTTCCATGTCAACTGGGGTTGGGCCGGCAACAGCAACGGCTACTACCTGATCAACAAACAGTCTACCCTAGGCTCCGGCACCTTTAATGCTTCCGGTTCCAACACCATGATGATAAAACTCATGCCTGACAGCGCCGCTATCGTGAAACCCGCTGAAAGCTTCACCCGCGTCACCGCCAGCTTCGGTACCATCAGCGATGGCGCCGGCAATATGAAATACGCCCAGAACTCCAACCGCAGATGGGTGCTGGCTTGCCCGGATGCAACCTCTTACGAACTTAAGTTCTCCAAACTCAAAGTGAAATCCGGCGACAAGGTCATCGTTTACAACGGCGGCACCGAAGCTTCCGGCATCAAACAACAATTCAGCGGCGATTACCTGATGGCTGCCTGCAACGACTATACCAACATCCCCGACTGCGAACACGGTGACTTCCAAGGCGAAGCACTTCCCGCTTCCATCACTGTCAATGCCGACAGCGTGCTGGTTGTCTTCACCTCCACCGCAAACTCTGAAACAGACTATGGTTTTGTCCTTGACTATAATGTAAAGAGCTTCAGCAGAAGTGCTTGTACTGACAAGACTTATACCGACCAATACAAGGTCCTGACCGACAAACCGAACAATGAAATCAGCGACGACACCTACCGTGCCTCCAACGTCTGCGAATACACCCTGAATCTGAAATGGACTGACCAATTGGTCTACGCATTCCACAAATTTGACCTGAAACAAGGTGATTTCGTTGATATCTACAACCAATCTTCCCCCAACTCTTCAAGCAAGGAACTTGTGGCTCACTTCGACATGAACCACCAGCCGACAGAGGTTTACTCTTTCAATGCTCCTCTCTATAACATGGCCGGTGTTCCGTCTTCCAGATTCATCATCCGCTTCGCCACTGACAACATGCTCCAAGGAACAGGCTTCGAGCTTGAATATTATGGCATCCACAATGGCATTGATCAATTTGACGAAACTGAAATCAATGTATATCCGAACCCTGCCACTTCTTTCGTGAATGTTGAGGTTACTTCCGACAAAGCTCAACAATTCAATGCAAGCGTGGTGGATATGATGGGCAAAACCGTCTATGTTGACCAATTCAACCATGACGGCGGCACAGGCACTTACAAGATCAATGTGAACAATTTGGCCAAGGGCGTCTACTTCTTGCACCTGAACAGTGAAAATGGCCAATCCGTTCAAAAAATCGTCGTCAGATAATATTTTGAATTCCTTCATATAATATATAGGCGGTCTTTTTAGGCCGCCTTTTTTTATGTCCGTATTCTTAAATTATGTACATTTGCAAACTTCTTTTGAGAATATCAAAAAAATTTAATAATCAATACGTTACGAAATGAAACAGTTAATCGAATGCGTTCCTAATTTCAGTGAAGGAAGAAATCAAGAGATTATCAACCAAGTGGCCGACGTGATTCGTCAGGCGGAAGGCGTGACTTTGTTGGATGTGGATCCCGGTGCCACCACCAACCGCACGGTCGTCACCTTCGTGGGCGAACCGCACTATGTGGTCGATGCCGCTGTCAAGCTCATCGCCAAGTGCCAAGAGCTCATCGATATGCGCAACCACCATGGCGACCACCCGCGCTTCGGTGCCACCGATGTGTGCCCGCTCGTGCCCATCGCCAACATCACGATGGAAGAGACCGTGGAATATGCCCGCCAGCTGGCTGAAAGAGTCGGCAAGGAGCTGAACATCCCCGTCTATTGCTACGAGAACGCCGCGTTCAAACCCGAGCGCCGCAACCTCGCCAACTGCCGTCAGGGTGAGTACGAAGCCCTGAAGGAGCGCATCACCTCCAAGGAGTGGAAGCCCGACTTCGGCCCCAACAAGTTCACGGAGAGCGTCGCCAAGAGCGGTGCCACGGCAGTGGGCGCCCGCGACTTCCTCATCGCCGTCAACTACAACCTCAACACCACCTCCACGCGCCGCGCCAACGCCATCGCCTTCGACGTGCGCGAGAAAGGCCGCCCGAAACGCGAGGGCAACAAGATCACCGGCAAGAAAGTACTCGACGAGAAGGGCAACGTGGTGATGATTCCCGGCACGCTGAAGGGCACCAAGGCCATCGGCTGGTACATTGAGGAATACGGCATCGCCCAAGTCTCGATGAACATCACCGACATCAACGCCACCCCGCTGCATGTCGCTTTCGACGAAGTGACCGCCAAGGCCGCCAAGCGCGGTATTCGCGTCACGGGTGCGGAAATCGTGGGTCTGATTCCCAAGAAAGTGCTCATCCAAGCCGGCAAATACTACCTCGCCAAACAAAAACGTTCCCTCGGCATCGACGAGAAGGAGATGGTAAAGATTGCCGTGAAATCCATGGGCTTGGACGACCTCAAACCCTTCAACCCCGAAGAGAAAGTCATTGAGTATCTGCTTGAGAAAGAGGACACTACGCCGAAGTTAGTCAATATGACCTGCACCGGTTTCGCCAATGAGACCGCTTCCGAAAGCCCGGCTCCCGGCGGCGGCTCCATCTCCGCCTATATGGGCTCCCTCGGTGCCGCCCTCGGCACGATGGTCGCCAACCTCTCCTCCCACAAACCCGGCTGGGACGACAAGTGGGCTTGGTTTTCTGAATGGGCCGAAAAGGGTCAGTTGGTGAAAGACCAGCTGCTCGCCCTCGTGGATGAGGACACCAACGCCTTCAACGTGATTATGAACGCGTTCGGAATGCCGAAGGGTACGCCCGAAGAGAAGGAAGCCCGTTCGCAGGCCATCCAGGACGCCACCAAATACGCCACCGAAGTGCCGATGCGCACCATCGAGACCTCCTTCAAGGTGTTCGAGATCTGCGAGGCGATGATCAACAAGGGCAACCCCGCCAGCGTCTCTGACGCCGGTGTCGGCGTGCTCTGCGCCCGCGCGGCCGTTCACGGCGCCTACCTCAACGTCAAAATCAACGCCTCCTCGCTGAAAGACAAGGAGTGGGCCGAGATGATGATCAACAAGGCGCACGACTACGTGGTCAAGGCCGACCAAATCGAACGCCGCCTGATGAAGAAGACGGAGAAGGTGATCGGATAGTAGAGACATTTGTAGAGACGCGCCATGGCGCGTCTCTGCAGAACCGTTAAAATAAAAAATGCCGCTGTGGAAATGCGCTTTGGCGCGGATTCACAGCGGCGTTTTTCTATTTACTTCTCACTATTCCATGAAAAATGTATTTTTGTAAACTTTAATATTCATTCTATGCGTAAACTCTTTTTATTAGCAATCTATTTGTTCTATTCCTGCCAAACTCTTTTATGTCAGGAGCGTGACTATCATTTGGACAAGGACAACATGTCGTTTTTCAAGGAGGCAGAATTGGTGGTGGAGGGGCGTTTTTTGAAGCCCTTGCACGCCTACGCGGTGAAAGATGCTGACGGCAAGGAGCATTATTACGGCATTTGCCCCGTTATTGCCTACCGTGTCTTCAAAGGCAATGCCAAATCTGGTGACACCATATATGTGACAAGAGAGGGGGAGTCATTAGGAGGAGCAATAGCTTCTCCATACGATGATACCCACGGATATGTTAATGAAGCGGGAATTCATATTATTGAAGATGTCTTATATGTAGCTCCCGTAATAGCACGATCGAAAAACGTTCATCATATTCTCGATCACTTTCGGACAGATTGTGTAATGTTCTTCAAAACATCCACATATCCCAAGACAAATGGCACTCGATATGACACTTTAACACAATATCAATACCTATATCCTTTTGTTTTCTATGACGAGGGAACAAAATTGTACGTCTCGGAGGGTAAGTTCGCAGGTTTGAATGACACCCTGTTTAATTCCCGGCGTGATTTGTATGATTTTATGATTAAAGCCGGGGGGTATGACCTGTCGGTTATCCAACCTGACACCTCTCAAACTCCATCCGCGAAGAAAGGAGTAATGGTCAAAAAGTTTGTGAAACAATAGCATTTTCTTACGGAATCATCATATCTGGTTCGGACGAGCACTGCCTCAAAGACATACAGCTTTGTTTAAGTTTTTTTCTGTCTACGTATATTCGTAATTTATGTACACTTGCCGCTATTCTTAAAAACCGATTTATGAAGCGCCTTTTCTATAGCATTTTTTTCACAATAATTCTCTTCTTTATTCCCATAGAAGTTTCGGCTTCTGCCATTGCTGTTGAAGTTCATGACACCATATACAAACCTGGAAACATCTTTATATTTGAAGTAAAAGTGGACTCTGTTTCCAAGAACACGCAGCATTCCTGTTATATTGTCATGCGTGTTTTGGACAAGGAAATGTACCATCAAGGGGTGATCACGTATGATTATTACGACTCCCTGCCTGATGATCCCGCAGCATTGGATTCGACCTCTTTGATTGACCAAAACGGTTTCATTGAGACTACGGAGATTTTGGAAAACAGCAAACTTTTGTGGATTCATCCCCCGAGAACGCACGGTTTTGGTCTTCTCCAATATTATCCTTTTCCTGAAATACGCTATCCCGTTAAAATCGGGAAAAAATACAAGCGTTCCTTCCTTTCATTCAATGATCCCCTATGCCAATGCACCTTGCTCTTGCGGTACAAAATGCAATATTTGTCTTATTCCCAATGGAAATACCAGAACCGACTTGTAGAGATTTGCGAACAAAGCGGTTTTGCAAAGTCAAAAAGAGGTTCATTCTCTGTCACTTACCGATATAACGAACGGTTAGGGCTTGTGGAGGCTATCTATGACTACAATCACGAGGTTCGGATACAATTGTCATTGATTAATGTGTTATAGCGGATTAATGCTGTAAACAACGAGTTCCAATAAGCGTGCCAGAGGCACGATATCTTAGTAACCCCACACAAGCGTAACGAAGTGAAGCGCAGTGTGGGGTATGGCGACCACCCGCGAAACAAGCGTGTTGAAAACACGCAACTATAAAATCAAGTAGTAGCGTGCTTACAGCACGCAACCTTCGTGCCGCGTCTGCCACCCCACACGGCACTTCGTTTCGTGTGGGGTTATTGAGATTTCGTGCTTTCAGCACGGCACATTCGGGAGAGATTTTTTAGAATTGAAAAAAATGTATCTTTGCCGATGTTATCAAAAACCGATTTCATGAAACGCCTGCTCTATAGCATTTGCATGTTGGTCATCCTTTGTCCGGTCAAGCTCCAGGCGCAGGATGGACAGCCGTTGGACATGCTCATTGCCAGCACCGCCGATGCGCTTGTTGACTCAATGTATTCGTTTAACCATATCAGATCCAAAGATGTGAAATTCGGTCATTTATATGATACTGCAATGTACATCCAAACGGGTAGCGGCTTTTCTAATGAGACCGTCAAATATATGATCCACAAACTCAACGCTGTTTCCACCGAAAAAAACGGTTATGTGACGATTTATACCTACCAAAACGATAGTGATCAGATGTGGAAGATATCGAAAAAAATCAAGTTAGATAAGAAAATGAACATTTTAGGGCGCCCACGCGTGGAATTTCTTCACGACACCGTTTCCGTCACTGTCGGTTCTCAATACTTAAGCTGGGAAAAACTCCACGGAAGAATGCGTTGGTGTATTGCCGTAAGCGATTGGGTTACCTGCAAATATATCTACTCGAAAACAGAAGAAAGATGGGTACTGGTGGATAGCGACTTCGGCGGGATATAATCCGCAACCCAGCTTCAATAACCAATAACCCATAACCTATAACCATTAAAATTGTATCTTTGCCGTCCGAACAAAACGTTCGGCTTTTTAAGTTGTAATATTGTCGAAATGAAGATATTAGTGGTCCTTTCCCGCATCCCCTTCCCTCTGGAGAAGGGCGACAAGCTGAGAGCCTACTACCAGATCCGGGAACTGTCGAAATGGCACGACCTCTATCTGGTGGCTCTCTACAGCCGTAGTGTGCCCGAAGAGGCGATGCGCGAACTGACCCCGTATTGTCGCGAGATCCACTTTCTGCGGCAGTCCCCCCTGCGTAGCGCCCTCAACATGGCGGCCTCCCTTTTCGTGGGACTCCCCCTGCAGTGCGGCTATTTCTATAGCCATCGAAACCACAAGCGGATCGACAAGATCATCCAAGAGGTGCAGCCCGACCGGATTTACTGCCAACTCTTCCGGATGGCGGAGTACGTGCGTCACTGCAGAATCCCAAAAGTACTTGATTATCAAGATGCTTTCTCCATGGGGATGGAGCGGCGGGCGCAGAAGGCATTCCCGCTGTTCCGGTCTGTGATGCGGATGGAAGGCCACCGCATCGCCCACTATGAAACCGATATCTTCGACGATTTCGAGGGCAAGACCATGATCACCGCCTTGGACCGTGATTGCATACAACACCCTATGAAAGAGGAAATTGTGGTGGTTCCCAACGGGGTGGATTTCGCTAAATTCAGTCACGACGCAGTGCCGAAAACCCACGACCTCATCTTCTCGGGCAACATGAACTACCCGCCCAACGTGGATGCAGCCGTCTATTTAGTTAAGGAGATTCTGCCCGAGCTGCGGAAAAAGCATCCGGAGGTGCGGCTGATGCTCGCCGGCGCCGACCCCGCCAAGAAGGTCCGCACCCTGCAGAACGACCACGTCACCGTCACGGGTTGGGTGCCCTCCATGACCGACTGCTACGCCCAATCGCGCATCTTCATCGCCCCGATGCGGTTGGGTACTGGTCTGCAAAACAAGCTGTTGGAGGCTATGGCTATGAAATTGCCGTGCGTCACCTCGCCGTTGGCCGCCAAGCCGCTGGACCCCGCCACCAAGGAAGGGGCCGTCATCGCCTGCAGCACCACCCGCCAATACGTGGACACGCTCGACCGTCTGCTTACGGACGAGGAGTATTACCAGAATCTTGCGCAAAAAGGCCACGACTTCGTGCACGAACGGTACGATTGGGGAAACGCCACCCGTCAGTTGAACGAGTTGTTTTGATTGTTTTCCCGTAGAGACGCGCCATGGCACGTCTCTACATATGCGAGGACGCAAATGCCTCCATACAAAAAACACCCCTTTTCTGCACAAAATGTGTTAAGAAAAGATAATAATGCATTAAAACGGAAGATAATGGGGAGATAGTGGTCAAAATTCCAAAGAAAATCGTACCTTTGCCGTCTTAAAATTGAGAAGATGGAAAAGTGTGCTGAGACCCCTCTGATGAGGCAGTATAACCAATTCAAGGCCAAACATCCCGATGCCATTTTACTGTTCCGGGTGGGGGATTTTTACGAGACTTACGGCGAAGACGCCATCAAATCGTCCAAGATTTTAGGTATCACGCTAACCCGTCACGGGAAAGGCGCGTCACAGACCGAGCTGGCGGGATTTCCCCACCACGCCCTCGACACGTACCTGCCGCGGCTCGTGCGCGCCGGCTACCGCGTGGCCATCTGCGAACAACTCGAAGATCCCAAACTCACCAAAACCCTCGTGAAACGCGGTATCATTGAGTTAGTTACGCCCGGCGTCTCCATCAACGACAAGGTGCTCGAACAGCGCGAGAACAACTTCCTCGCCGCCATCCATCTTACCGACAAACAGAGCGGCATCGCCTTCCTCGACATCTCCACCGGCGAGTTTTACATCGCCGAAGGCAACTACGAATACCTCGACAAGCTCTTCCAGAACTTCAAACCCATGGAGTTGGTCATCCAGAAGGGCAAAACGCAGGCCTTCAAGCAGAATTTCGGAGAGAAGATGCTGCTCACCCAGCTCGACGACTGGGTTTTCAAAACCGACTACACCCGCGAACTGCTGACCAAGCACTTCCACACCAAATCGCTCAAGGGTTTCGGCGTGGAAGACCTGCCGCTCGGCATCATCGCTGCTGGCGCCGCCCTCCATTACATCTACGAAACGCAGAACCATAAAATACAGCATATCACCAAGATAAGTCGCATTCAAGAGGATCTCTACGTTTGGCTCGACAAGTTTACCATCCGAAACCTCGAACTGATCCACTCGTCCAACGAGAACGCCGTCACCCTGCTCGACGTGCTCGACGAGACCCAAACCCCGATGGGTTCCCGTATGCTGCGCAAATGGATTCTTATGCCGCTGAAGGAGAAGTCGCTCATCGACAAGCGTCTTTCCGTGGTAGAGTATCTTATTAACAATCAGGATTTTACCTGCCAGTTAACCGACATTCTCAAGCAGATGGGCGACTTGGAGCGTATGGTCTCGAAGATCGCCACGGGCAAGATCAACCCGCGCGAGGCATTGCAGTTGGCCACCTCCCTGCGCGCCGCCGAACAGCTGAAAGCCCTCTGCGAGAAAGCGCAATCGCCTATCCTGAAAGAAATTGCCGACAAGCTCAACCCCTGCGTGAACGTCTGCAAGCGCATCGAGAAGGAGATTCGCGAAGACCCGCCGGTGGTGCCGAGCAAGGGCGGCATCTTCCAGCGCGGTGTCAATGCAGAACTCGATGAACTCACCGACCTGGCCACTAACAGTCGCGGCATCCTCGCCGACATCCAGCAGCGCGAAGCCGAGAAAACCGGCATCAACTCGCTGAAAATCGGCTTCAACAACGTCTTCGGCTATTACCTTGAGGTGACGAACACTTACAAGTCGAAGGTGCCGGCGGAGTGGACCCGCAAGCAGACCCTCACCGGCAGCGAACGCTATATCACCGAGGAACTTAAGGAGCTGGAAACCAAAATATTGACCGCCCAAGAGAAGATTCTCGAAATCGAGGTTCGGCTCTATAACGAGTTGGTGGTCAGTCTCGCCGACTACATCCCTATCATCCAGAACAACGCCCGTCTCGCCGCCCGCCTCGATGTGCTCAACGCCTTCGCCTACTGCGCCGTGCAGTACCAATACACCAAGCCGGCCATCAGCAACTTCCAAAGCATCGACATCAAGGACGGCCGTCACCCGGTGATCGAGCGGCAGCTCCCGCCCGAGGAGCCCTACATCGCCAACGACATCCACTTGGACACGGACAAACAGCAGATTATCGTGATTACCGGTCCGAACATGTCGGGTAAGTCGGCGTTACTGCGGCAGACCGCCCTCATCACGCTGATGGCGCAGATGGGCTGCTACGTGCCCGCCCGCGAGTGCACCATCGGCATCGTCGATAAGATCTTCACCCGCGTGGGTGCCTCCGACAACATCTCCACCGGCGAATCCACTTTCATGGTCGAGATGAACGAGACCGCCAACATCCTCAATAACGTCACCAACCGAAGTCTCGTGCTTTTGGACGAAATCGGCAGGGGCACAAGTACTTACGACGGTATCTCCATCGCGTGGTCCATCGCCGAGTACCTGCACGAAAACCCGCTCCACCACGCCAAGGTGCTGTTCGCCACGCACTACCACGAGCTCAACGACATGGCCGCGCAGTTCCCCCGCATCAAGAACTACCACGTGTCGGTGAAGGAGCTCGACAACAAGGTCTATTTCCTGCGCAAGCTGGAAGAGGGCGGCAGCGAGCACAGTTTCGGCATCCACGTGGCCCGCATGGCCGGCATGCCTCCCGCCGTGCTGCGCCGCGCCGAAGAGATTCTCAAGCAGCTCGAAGATTCCCGCGCCCGCCGCGAAGAAAAGGGCGAGGAGGTACATATCGAGAAGCCCAAGGACGACAGCTACCAGCTGAGTTTCATCAACTTGGACGACCCGCTGCTCCTCGAAGTCAAAGAGACCATCGTCGGTTTGGACATCAACAGTCTCACGCCGGTGGAGGCGCTGATGAAACTGAATGAGATTCAGGGGCTGCTGACGGGGAAAAAAGGCAATAGGCAATAGGTAACAGGCAATAGTAGAGACGTGCCATGGCGCGTCTCTACAATCTGTCATTCCCGAACAATTTTCCCACCACCATGAATGGTGACCTTCCCGATTCTGTTTTTCTGTGTCAAGTAGGCAGTGTCCGTGACGGTGGCTATGATGTTACCGATACCGTTTTGCGTGATGTGTGCGGTTTTCACCTTTAATATGTTTGCCCGCACATTTCCGCAGCCGCTGTTCACCAAGGTCATGTTGTCGGCTTTCCCAGACAATGTGACGTTTCCTGTTCCGCGGATCATCAGCTGCAAATCGCCGACAGACAGTTTTTTTAGGTCGATGTCACCCGTACCCAAATTCTGAATCTTCATGCTTGATGTAACGTTTTGAAGCATTTTTATGTTCATATTGCCCGCGCCGGAGTTTTGGATGGTCACGCTGTTGGGGCACATATACGACACGTCAATATTACCCGTGCCTCTGCACTGCAAAACCAGATCCTTTTCCACCACCAAACAGTCGCTTTTGAAGTTGCCAGTACCTTTAGTCGTGAGGGTGAAATACTCCTCTTTCACCGAAAGGACAGTCACATTGCCAGTACCTTTCATGACCACCTCGCTCAAATGCGGTGTGTAAATGGTGACAGTGATGTGAGGACTGTTATAGGAAAAGCCTCGTTTCATGGAGATGGTGAGAACGCCGTTCTCCACTTCGGTGAGAACGAACTCCATCAGGTTGTTGTCTGCTGTCACTTCGGCACAGGATTTCTCGTTTTTTATTATGGTGACATCCACCGTGGAGGGGGAGTTTACAGAGGTGAACGCTTCAAGTTCACGATGTTGGGCTATGACCTTTCCACTTCCCGTAATGGTGTTTTGAGCGACTAAGGTACTTGTTGTCAATAAGATGGCAATGATTAATATTGACTTTTTCATTGTATTTGGTTTTTGTTTGGACATAAATTATCACAAATTAACATAAATCACCATGAATTATTCATAAATGGCCATAAATTAGCATAAATGGTCATGAATTTATTATAAATTTTTGATTAATTCGTGGATTTTTATGGTAATTCATGTTGAATTTTAATTAATTCTGACTTTTTGTGCGTCACGGGCACCACCTCCTTGCCGGCAGTGTTGATGAAGCCGTAGAAGTTTCCTTTACGCACGAGGGCACAGCGGTCGCGATACCGCCCGAACTTGCCGATGTCGTCGTATTGCGGGGCGACCACCTCCTTGCCGGTGCTATCCACAAACCCCTTGAACCCGAATATCTCCACCATTGCCCAGCCGGTCCGGTATTCGTCAAACGGCTGTATGTCCGTGTATTTCGGATATGCGACCACGGTCCCGTGTGCGTCCTTGAGACCGTAGAAGCCGTTGCGCTCGAACTTCTTCAGGCTATGATGCGAAGGTAGAGACGTTTCATGAAACGTCTCTACTACGTTGGATACGGGCGTTTCGGGCAATGGTGAAACAGATGATTCGGTTCCTTTTACTTGCTGTTCAGGATATGGGGGTTCGGCGGCGGACGCGGGAATGGCGGACGCGATGAATCGCGTCCCTACGACGGCGGTATCGTTGTTTACATGCGTGGAATCGGAATCGGCTGCAACACACGTGGTTACCACCGTTTTCTGCGGGGTCGGGCCAGCGGGTGTGGGTGCGGGTTGCGCCTGATACGCGATGACGGATCCCGTCACGGCGGTGGCGACCACGCCTGTGGCTATGGCGGGGGCTTTGGCAGCGGTGACGGCCATCCAGACGCCCGGCTTCGGGGCTGCGGTCCAGTTGACAGCGGACAAGGGCGACGGCCCGGCAGGCGACAACGCCAGATATTTCAGCTTCGCACGGCAAAGACGGTCGATGGCGTGCGATTTCCAAGGGAGAAAAGGGAGCAGTATCATAAGTCCAGATTTTTTGTGGTGGACAAGGTTGTTCAAGGCGATTTGCAGCTTCGCCCGCGCCTCTGAAAGGTAGCGTTTCGAGCTGCGCACCCCGATTTGCAATGCCTCCGCGATTTTCGCATGAGATTGGTTCTCAAAAACATACAGGTTGAAAACGGTCCGTTGTTTGTCGGGCAGGGCGCAGATGGCATCGAGGATTTCGGATTCGGTGAGGTCAGATTCGGTGATGCATGTTTCATGAAGCGTCTCTACAACGTCGGATTCGGACGCGATAAATCGCGTCCCCACGGTATCGTCATCCATCGACAGAAATTGAGGTTGCCGCCGCAGGTAATCCATCGTGGTGTTGAGGTTGATGCGCATCAGCCAGCCGTCGAAACTGCCGAGGCGACGATAGGTTCCGGACTTCTCGATGGCCTTGAGGAACGCCTCGTGCGCGAGGTCTTCGGCCACCGCGCGGTCGCCCACATAGCGGCAGCACATCCCGACCATCTTCGCGATGTTTCGCTGGTATGCCTTTGTCCAAAACTGTTTCGCCTGCATTTTTCGCTCTTTTACAATGATGACGCAAAAGTACGAAAAAGGGCCAAATGGAGACTTAAGATTTGAGACTTGAGACTTTTTGCCTCAGAAGAAACAGCTTCGACAAATCCCAACGTCTCAAGTCTTATGTCTTAAGTCTTGTAACTTAAAAAGATGTAATAACGTGTGCCGAAGACATTTACAAAAAAGACAACACAAGGACATTCACCGCACCGTAACCTTTTTGTATTTTTGCGTCATATTTGAATAGAGGAATTAAGCAATATAGTGTGTGAATAGTGATTTGTTGATGCCAACAGCCAACAGCTAATAGCTAATAGCAAAAAAATGGACAAAGTGAAGTTTTGGTCACGGAAGTATGAGCAGCACATCGATCGGTTGGTGGGGCTTTGCTACCGGTATGTCGGGGAGCGGCAGACTGCGGAGGATCTCGCGCACGAGGCGTTTTTGAAGGCAATCGAGCGGGCCGACACCTGCCGCGTGATGGACTCCTTCGACGCGTGGCTGACCCGCATCACGGTCAACCGGTGCATCTCCTACCTGCGCACGCGACCCGAAACCGTGCCGTTGGAGGAAGAGCTCACCACCGACCCCACCGACCAAGAAGACGAACCCAACTGGCAGACCGGATTCACGAAGGAAGAACTGTTGGAAACCATCCAGCAACTCTCTGAACGACAACGCATGGTCTTCAACCTCCACGCTATCGACCGCGTTTCGCACCAGCAAATTGCCGACCTGATGGATATCTCCGTCACCAACTCCAAGCAGCTGCTCCTCCGTGCCCGAACGCGCCTACAGCAGCTGCTCACCGCCAAAGCCCAAGAAAAAGAATCCAAAAAGAAAGGACTGCTTATGATTGCACTTCTATTCATGATGAAACGAAATTCCGCCCACCACCTCGACCGGCTCTATCGTTCCGAGCTGTCGCAGCTGCGGATGCCGCCGTCACACCGACTGACGGAAACGGAGATCCGCTCCGCCGTCGCCACCTCGCCCGCCAGCGCGGGAATAGCTGTCGCCACCCACAAAACCGCCGCCCTCATAGCCGCTGCCGCCACCGTCGCAGGAGGAATTTGCGTGTGGCAGATGGTGCGTAACACGCCGGGGAAAAATGCGTCGTCCACTGTAGAGACGTGCCATGGCGCGTCTCCACAACCGGAGAACCCGGAAAAGATCCCGATTTCGGATACCATGGTTGCGGAAAATGCCACCTCGAAATCTGCGGAAACCGTTACCGCTCCCGTAGAGACGCGCCAAGGCACGTCTCTACAACCCGAACCGGTGGTCATTACCCGCGAGATTCCCGTCACCCGCACCGTCGTCCTGCACGACACCATCACCGTTACCGATACCATTTTTTTAATGAAGAATGTAGAATGAAGAATTATTTAGGTTTCGAACTGAATTAGGATTTCGATATTTGAGTGAATTATGAGTATTAGGAGTATATTTCTGGTCTTCTTTTTGTTCTTGTCTGTCGTCTGTCCCCTCGCCGCCCAGCACCGCGACACCGTGTATGTGGAACGCGAGACCGTGACCTACGACACTGTCACTGTGTATGACACCGTGCGCGTCCACGACACCCTGAACATCGCCGACTACCTCCGCAGCGAAGAGTTCGAGCGGCTCTTCTACAGTTCGGAATATGTTGACAATCTGTCGCTTACGGACTCTTTGAAGGAAAAGCTGCTGCAACAGACCGTAACTTTTTGGGAAAACCGCGTCTTTAAAGATGAACAGCAAACGTTTTCAAGTATGGACAGCATAAAGAAATACGGATTGGCCGGACTGATCATCTTAGGACTCAACGCGATGTCGCCGGCGCAGACGGACAGCACCGCGGCAGGGAAGCCGCATGATTCCCCAAAAAAGCATAAAACCCACCTCTTCAACGGTCAGATAAACGGTTTCCACCTCGGCTACACTATCCAGTATGACTTGATAGAACCTGCCATGAAAAGGGATTTCGGTGCGGATTGGCAAGCATGGGGAATCCCGCATTCCGGCTTTCATGTCGGGGTGGAGTGTTCCTACCATTTCGACGACTTTTTCGGGATTTCGGCCGCACTGAACTTCGGGACCACAGCATCGCGTTTCTTCCGTCTCTCCGCGCCTGTGAAATTCGAATTCCACTATCCGGTGAGCGAAAAAGTGCTGTTTACGGCTAACGCCGGCGTCCGCCTTCGCGTGCCCGCGCTGACTTTTCTGGAAGGATTCGACAGAAACGACGGGTATTGGGGTTACGGAATGGATCCAGAGACGGGTACACGCACAGAGGGTATTTATGAAAGGAATATCCCATACGCGGACATTATGCTCGATGCGGGAATCTACTATCGGTTACACAACAACGATTACTTGCGCTTCACTGCTGGGCTGAACTTTGCCACAGCGAACGAGAGTGTAGGTTGGATTTCGACTCCCGGCCAAGATGAACCTACCGAAACACGCCAACGGAACAACCACCTCTATTTCCAAATCGCTTATGTCCAAAGCTTCGACAAGCATCGGAAGCGGATGCAAGCGCAACCGCACTGGAGCACTTTCAACGGGATGCACTACCGACACGAAGTTCGTTTCGAAGTCAGTGATCCGTTTGGACTCTTCATCAGGATGCACTTGCATAAACTCTTTGATTACGGTCAAGCAGGATATGAAATTAATCCAGATGACGGATTGGGCTTTGCGTTCCGCACCACCCCTGTTTTCTCGTTCAACTACCATTATCGGTTGAGCAAGTGGTTTTGGGTCGGCGCCATGGTGAATTACGCCTACTACAAAGACCACACGGACTATCCGTTTCACACAGATGCCGTTTACACTCAACGGAGGATGAATTGCCTCACCTTGATGCCTGAACTGCGGTTTTCCTACTTTAACCGTCCGCACGTGACCCTTTATTCGGCCGTTGCAGCCGGCACGACCCTGTTTTTGGGGAAGGAATTGTATATGGGGAATTTTGGGGATTACCGTTGGGAAAAAAGCAGCAAGGTAACCCCTTCCTTCCAACTCACGGCTTTCGGAGTTCGGGCCGGGGGCGACCACCTCTTCGGTTCCTTCGAGCTTGGCGTCGGCATCAAGGGGTTTGCCTCGGCGGGCATCGGATACGCGTTTTAAATTAAGAATGATGAATTAAGAATTAAAAATGATGAAGAATGTAACAATTTGCATATTATTAGTCATTACAGCGATAATGGCGGCGGGATGCGGAAAAATCAGAACATGCTACTGCATGGATAATAGTTATTATGACATTATCGACACGGCATTGCATGACAGTGTCCCTTACCCTATCTATGATAATTCTGTTCTATACGAAAGGGAATCTGCTATGGAATGTTCCTTCTGGAACTCAAGGGATACCGTTGGGCAATATTTACCGGAATATGGCATTCAGATGTATATTTCTTTCGAGTGCCACGAAAAGTGAGATACCGTTGTAGAGACGTGCCATGGCGCGTCTCTACGGCCTATAGCTAACTGCTAATAGCCAATAGCCGTTTTTTTTGTACTTTTGCCTTTCTTAAAAAAACACCAAAGGCAATGACGAAAAAAATCCTCCTGATAGATGCTATGGGCTTGATTTTCAGAGCGTACTACGCGATGATCAAGAGTCCGCGATTCACCACCAAGGGGCTGAACACCTCCGCGATGCTCGGCTTCACCAACTCGCTGTACGAGGTGCTCAAGAACGAGAAACCCACCCACGTGGCGGTGGCCTTCGACACCGGCGCGCCCACCTTCCGGCACGTCGAATACGAACACTACAAGGAGAACCGCGAGGCCACGCCCGACGACATCGTAACATCCATCCCTTACATCAAACGCATCCTCGACGCCTTCCAGATTACGATGGTCGGCATCGACGGTTATGAGGCAGATGACTTGGTCGGTTCGTTGGCCAAACACGCTGAAATCGAGGGTTTTGAGGTGCTGATGCTCACTTCCGACAAGGATTACGGGCAGCTCGTCTCCGACCACATCCGTATGTACAAGCCCGGCAAGTTCGGGCAGCCGGCGGAAATCCTCGGCGTGGCGGAGATCTGCGAGAAGTACAAGATCGAACGGCCTGAGCAGCTGATCGATATGCTCGGACTTTGGGGCGACACCTCCGACAACATCCCCGGCGTGCCCGGCATCGGACAGGTACGCGCCCAAAAACTGCTCGCCAACTACGGCAGCATCGAGGAGATGTATGCCCGCAACTTCGACAAGGACAACGAGAAGACCCGCGCCCTCATGAACGAGTACAAGGAGCAGGCCTTCCTCTCCAAAGAGCTGGCTACCATCATGATAGACATCCCGATGGAATACGACTTCGACCAAATGGCCTACAACGGTCCTGACCCGCAAAAACTCAAAGCCATCTTCGACGAGCTGGAGTTCAAGGCCCTCACCAAACGCATCTTCACGGATTTGTCGCTGCAGGTACCGCAACCCCAAGCCGCCCCCGACCTCTTCTCCCCCATCGAAGAAAGCGAACCGCATACCCCGATGGAAGTCGAAGCATCTAAGACAGTCTTCGAGCTTCCACAAACCGTTGAGGTACAATCCATTAAAGATATTTCCGCAGAAAAGAAAGACACTGTCTTTTTTTCATGGATTTACCAACAAGAACGTATTGCTGGTTTCGCCTTTGCTATGGACGAAACGAAAACATTTTATCATTGGGTAGAAAGTGAACATCGTCACTATCAGGAGTTCATAAAACGGATTTTCGGGGAACCGCGCACGGTAGTCATGCACGACTGCAAGAACACCTACAAGTACCTCCGGTCGTTCCGTGTGGAACCGAAATGCACCTTCTGGGACGTGCAAATCGCCCATTACCTCCTGCAACCCGAGCGCAAGCATCAGCTCAACGACCTCGCCCTCAGCTACTTCGATTGCGAGTTGGCGGAGACTGGCAAACCATCGCCTGCACCCGAGAACGAACAGATTCTGTTACTGCAAAAGCTCTATCCTTTGTTGGATAAGGAACTGAAAGAGAACAAATTGTCGGATTTGTTCACGCAGATGGAAATGCCCCTCGTGCCGGTTCTCGCCGACATGGAATACACTGGCGTGAAAGTCGATGTCGATACCTTGCAGCAGAACTCCGAAACGATGAACGCCGAGATTGCCGCCATCGAGCAGCAGATTTACGAATACGCCGGCGAGACTTTCAACATCGGTTCGCCCAAGCAGTTAGGGGAGATTCTCTTCGAGAAGATGAACCTCGTGAAGAACGCCCGTCTGACCAAGAGTAAGCAGTATCAGACCGGCGAGGAGGTGCTCAAGAAGATGGCCTACAAGCATCCCATCGTGCCGCTGATCTTAGAGTGGCGCAAGCTGTCGAAGTTGAAATCCACCTACATTGATGCGCTGCCGCAGCTCATCAACCCGAAGACAGGGCGCATCCATTCCACGTTCACCCAGACGATTACGGCCACGGGCCGACTCAGTTCCCTGAACCCGAACCTACAAAACATCCCCGTGCGTACCGAGCGCGGCCGCGACATCCGCAAGGCGTTCGTGCCCTCCGATGGCAACGTGCTGCTCGCCGCCGACTACTCGCAGATCGAGCTCCGCATCGTCGCGCACGTGTGCCAGGACGAGCGCATGATCGAAACCTTCCGCAACAACGAGGATATCCACGCGACGATGGCCGCCCATATCTACGGCGTTGACAAAGAGGAGGTTACCGCCGACATGCGCCGCGCCGCCAAGACCGTCAACTTCGGGATTCTGTACGGCATCTCCGCCTTCGGTCTCGCCGACCGCTTGCAAATTCCGCAAGCCGAGGCCAAGCAGCTCATCACCGACTACTTCCGCAGTTTCCCGAAAATCTCTGATTATCTGAACGATACATTGGATTTCGCCCGCGAGCACGAGTACGTGGAGACGCTCATGGGCCGTCGTCGCAACATCCGCGACATCAATGCGAAGAATGGCGTTTTGCGGGCCGCCGCCGAGCGCAACGCCATCAACGCGCCCATCCAAGGCACCGCCGCCGACCTCATCAAGATCGCCATGGTGCGCATCTATCAAGCTATGAACGAGCGGAATATGCGCAGCAAGATGATTCTGCAAGTCCACGACGAGCTCATCTTCGACACCTGTCCCGACGAGTTGGAAGCCCTCTCAACCCTCGTGCGCGAGCACATGTCGGGAGCCATGCAGCTGTCAGTGCCGTTGGACGTGAACATCAACAGCGGCAGCAACTGGTTGGAGGCGCACTGATTCCTATGTATCAGCATTTTCGTATTGTATCGAAGGATAACAAACGATGAATAATGGCCTGAAAATAAAGAATGCCCTGAACCTTCTTTGGCTCATTGTTTTGGTGCTCTTTACCCCCACCATCGGGATGCTGCTCAACTACGATGTCTTCAAGTTCAGGAGCATGTTTTTGCTGCTGATTTGGATGGTGGTGCTGCTGATTCCATACGTCCTTACGCAAAAAAAATGGCTGTACATCACTGCCGCGAGTCTGCTGTTCGCGGACGGATTCGTCAACCTTTTCCACTGGATTGTACTGAAATGCCCGTTGAACGCTTCGTCCATCTTTGTCTTTCTGAACACCAACTTCAACGAAGCGTCGGAATTCATGGCCATCAAAATGACGCCTTTGTTATTGCTGTTTATCCCTTATATCGCGTTGTTTATCATCGTGTTAAAGCGTATTCCGCAACTCTCGTTCCGGTCGAAAGGCGAAATTATCGTGTGGTTGGCGTTGTGGTTGTTTGTGGCCATTTATTTCGCTGACAATATCATCCACAAACGTTTTCTCCGAAGCGCAGTACCTGACGTGGAATGTGCTGTAATCTCGTTCATTAAGGAATCGGAGGAATACAACAAATTGGAGAGTCGAGAACTTTTCCAACTTGATGCTGAACTCACAACCGATGATCCCACATTGGTCGTAATCGTCGTTGGCGAGTCGTGTAACCGCAACCATACTTCCCTGTACGGGTATGGACGCGAAACCACACCCCGTCTGAAGGCGAGACAGGACATCTTGGTGTTCGACAATGTGGTGAGCGCCAATTCCAACACCTTGTACTCTGTGATGAACTTCCTGACAGAGAACAACATGGAGCATCATCGTCCGCTTGACAGCTGCATCCATATTTTCGATGTGTTGCATTCGACTCCGTACCAGTCGTACTGGATTTCGAATCAGGCGCCTATCGGACTTTGGGAGAACGGCGTGACCAACTTGGTGCAGAATGCGGACGTGAAAACCTTCGTCAATGTCACCTCCAGTTCATCGATGGAAAGCACCCAGACGGCAGCTTACGACCAGCAGCTTTTCGCCCCGCTTCAAACCGCCATTTCTGACACCCCGAAACACAAAGTCGTTTTTCTTCACCTTTTGGGCTGCCACACCCAATACAACAAACGGTATCCCAACGACTTCGCTCTTTTCGAGGACAAAGGCGACAAATGCACCCGAAACATTAACACCTACGATAATGCGGTATATTACAACGATTTCATTGTTGATAGTGTTTTCTCTATGTTGAAGGCCTACAGTCTGTTACATCCGGAGGTACGGGTTTCGGCCCTCTATTTCTCCGATCACGGCGAGAATGTTTACGACGAAGGCGACTATTGTGGGCACAACTACTCAGACAGAATACCCCGCGCCAATGTGGAAATCCCGTTTATCCTGTGGCTGTCGCCCTCGCAGAAGGAGTACCTTGATGCACATAACTACCCTGTTACGAGCCAGTTGCATACACCCTATATGATCGACGACCTTTTTCATACCATTATAGACCTCTGCGGTATCACCCTCCCTTGCTTCGACAAAACCAGAAGTTTCATCAACCAAGATTTCAACTCAACCCGTCCGCGCATCCTTGAAGACGGAAATGAGTATAGTCCAGTTGAAACAAACTGATTCTAAGGCGTTTAAGTCTCCTCCTTGGACTGTCTTTTTCAAGAACTTTCTTACGTGAAAAAAAAATGTATCTTTGCAAGTTTTAATTTTGGATAAGAATGTTTACTGGAATTATAGAGAAAACAGGGAAAATCGTTAAGATTGAACAAGATAGAACCAATTTCGACTTCACGTTGGAAGTGGACTTCGCGGACGAGTTGAATATTGACCAAAGTATGGCGCACGACGGCTGCTGTCTCACCGTCGTGAAACTGGACAAGGAAAAGAAACAGTATGTGGTCACGGCTATGGAAGAGACGATGCTGAAGACCAATCTCGGCACATGGAAAGTGGGCGACGAGGTCAACCTTGAGCGCAGTATGCGCATGGACGGCCGCTTCGACGGTCACATCGTGCAAGGTCACGTTGACCAGACAGCTGTCTGCGAGAAAGTGGTGGATGAAAACGGCAGCTGGCGTTTCTATTTCACCTACGATCCCGAGAAGAACAACTTCACTGTTCCCAAAGGTTCCATCTCCGTCAACGGTGTCAGCTTGACGGTGGTGGATTCCGAAAAAGGTCACTTCTCCGTGGCCATCATTCCTTACACCTACAAAGTCACCAACTTCCACAACCTGAAACCCGGCTCTGTGGTCAACATCGAGTTCGATGTCTTCGGCAAGTATGTGCAACATCTCCTGGATGAATATTTTGCGAACAAAACAAAATAAAAAAACTGTTTCCACGTTAATCACGTTTCACTATAAAGAACAAATCGTTGAAGAAGAAAACAAAAATATTCACCAAAGTTAGTATCAGTCTGCTAATCATAGCAGTACTGACGGGATGTTCTACCTCCAAAAATACCCTTCCGAACCGTGTGTTTCATAATGTGACATGCAAATACAATGTCTATTGGAACGGCAACCAGGCGATGAAGGAAGCGGAAAAGGCTTACGCCAAACTCTCCAAGGACAATTACACTGCCACGTTGCCGATTTACAACTATCCCGACAAATCCGAGCTCGGACCTTGCCTGTCCCATTTGGACCGCACCATCGAGAAATCCTCGAAGGCCATCCACAAACATTCAATGCTGATAAAGGGCAAGGAATACGTCAAAACCATTGACGATGCCTATTTCCTGATGGCCAAATCCTATTTCTACAAGCAGGATTACGTGCAAGCACAGCGCGTGCTGAACTATATCGCACACACTTACCCGAAGTCCAATATCCGCAACGAAGCCGAAGTGCTGCTTGCCCGCGCCCAAATACGCCAAGGATATTATTCCAGTGCCGATGAACTGCTGGAAACCATCCGCTACATGAACGAAAACAAGAACAAGAAGAAATTTGCCGTGCTCTTCAACGCTGCCAAAGCCGAATACCACCTCACTGCCCCCGACGGCGATGTGCAGGAAGCTATCGACTATATCGGCAATGCCCTGGACAACAAACCGAAAAAAGAATTCCGCACTCGTTTGCAGCTCATTCTCGGCGAGCTTTACGAAAACCTCGGACAACAGGCGGAGGCCCAAAAGAACTTCAAAGCTGTCATCAAGAAATCCGACAATTATGAGATGACATTCTGCGCCCAGATGCACCTTGCCGCCAACTACGATGGCTCCGAATCCAACCGCAACGCCATCACCAAACAACTCAACAAGATGCTGGATGACAAGAAGAACGAAAACTACCGTGACCAGATCTATTACGCCCTCTCTGAAATCGCCCGCATCGATGAAGACCAGGATCTTCGCATAGACTATCTGGCAAAATCCGTGGCTGCCTCCACGGAGAACAACTACCAAAAAACGTTCTCCTCCATCGCGTTGGCCGACCTTTACTTTGAGCAGAACGACTATCGCGAAGCCCAGCACTACTATGACACCGCCATGATGTCCATCCCGAAAAACTACCCGAACTACGAGCAAATCCAGAAAAAAACCAACGTGTTAAAAGACTTGGTCGACAAACTTGATGAAATAGACCTGCAAGACAGCTTGTTGCGCATCGCAAACCTGCCGGAAGCCCAACGGAATGCCTGGGTAAGAAAAATGATTGCCGACTACACCGAAGCGGAACGGAAAGCGGCCGCGGAAGAGGCCGAACGCATGCTGGCCATGCAAAACGCCGCCTCCTACACGAACATCAACAACAACATGAACAGCTCCAACGGCAAATGGTACTTCTACAACCAGTCACTGGTGACCGCCGGTCAACAGGACTTCTACCGCCGCTTCGGCAACCGAAAACTGGAAGACAACTGGTTCATCAGCAACAAGACACAGATTTCATTCGATGACATGGCCTTGATGAACGACCCTTCTTTGGCCAAAGACACCGTAGAATACGATGAGGACGGCAACCCGATTGCCACCCGCGAAACCGACCCCACGAAAGAAGCTTACTACCTGCAAGACCTTCCGTTGACCCCTGGCGCCAAAGACACTGCCAACGCTATAATAGCCAAAGACTTATATGAGACTGGATTCATGTACCAAGACCTGTTGAATGACACCAAACGGGCCTGCGCCTCTTTCGAATCCCTGCTCCAGCGCTACCCGAAAAGCGAATATGCACTGCCCGCCATCTTTATGCTCTATACCCTTTACCATAATTCCGGAGATCCCCAAGCGGAATCCTTTAAGAACATCTTGCTGACTCAATATCCGGAAACCGACTACGCCAAACTGATTCAAGATCCAGATTACTATAACAAGCTGGCAGCCAAAGAGAAAGTGTTGGAAACCCAATACGCGCAAACATACGAGGATTTCCAGAACAAACGATGGAGCACAGTGGTGGCTTCCGCCGACGAAGCTATCCCGAATTGCACGGATGTCACGCTAAAATCCCAATACGCATACCTGCGCGCCGTGGCCGCCGGACAAGTCTATAACCAAGACACCCTTATTGTCGGACTGACCAAAATCGTGACCAACTACGGAAAACAACCTGTGGCAGACCTCGCCCGCTTCTACCTGTCCAACTTCACGCCTGAACAGATTCAGAAAAGCCTTGGCGTTGAGAAATTGGAAAACAAAGAGGAAATCCTGCAGGATGTCATCCCAACCCCGAAAAAAGAAAGTGTTTTCGAATTCAACGCCAATGACCAGCACTACGTGGTATTACTGGTGAAAACGGCGGAAATGCCCCTTCAAACCGCCAAACAGGAACTTTCCGTCTTCAACAACTCGTACTTTAATCTGAAAAAACTGACGGTAAGCAGTTTTCTGATTGACAACAAACGGCAAATGATCACCGTCTCCAAATTCGACAACAAAGACGATGCCATGGATTATTACCACATTCTGATGAAGAACGAGGCGTTTGAAGCGGAAATTGAAAGCGGCATCATCGAAGTGTATGCCATGAGTGCCAACAATTACACCTCTTTTTATAACAAACGGGAGAGTCGGAAAGATTACCCCGAGTTTTTCAAAGACAATTACTTAAACAAACAATAGCAATCAAAAAAAGAAACGTATGAAAGAAACTGATACTCGAGAATACGGCGGTTCTGCCGTGAACGTCATCGCTCAAGGAACCCAGCTGCAGGGCAATATGATCACCGCATCCGATTGTCGGATCGACGGCGCCCTCCGCGGCAACATCGAATCGAAAGCTAAAATCATCATCGGACGCAGCGGCGTGGTGGAAGGCAATATCAAATGCGCAAACATTGAAATAGAAGGGAATGTGAAAGCAGAATCCTTGATTGTTTCGGAACTGCTCTCCTTGAAAGCCACCGCCAACTTGATTGGCAATATCGAAACCGGCAAGATTGCCATCGAACCCGGTGCGGAGTTTTCCGGAAACTGTAAAATGCGCAACAATCGCGTTACCCCGCAACCGAATACGCCGCAACCTGAACGCAAGTAATTCATGCCCGACCCAAAAACCAACCCGAAAAGCTCTCCCATACATCAATACGCCGTTTATTCCAACTTGGCTTTTGAAATGGGAGCCGTTATTGCATTGGGTGTTTTTGGAGGTATTAAATTAGACAACGTGCTGAACATCAGCCCGCTGTTTACCATCTTGTGTTCACTGGCAAGCATCGCTATCGCCATGTTTCTTGTCATTCGTTCGCTGACAAAAACGCAAAACAAAGCTAAACATGAGTCAAAAGATACCCATTAGGAAGTTCTCGTTCCGCATAATCGTCTTTTCTGTCATTATTGCAGGGCTTTCCTTGCTTTTCCAATGGCTGTTCCCCAAATATGCCACTCCCGCGCTGCCCTTCATTGTCCTTTTTTTCTTTGTCATCTCACTGCTCACCCTCTACATTGTGTTGCGTAACAACGACGGACAAAACGGCAAACGCTTCGTATCCGCTTATATGCTTTCCCGCACCATCAAAATTCTCTCCTGTCTGCTCTTCCTCTTTTTGTATATGTTTCTTAATCATGAAGATGCAGTGAAATTTGCCATAGCATTTCTGGTAATCTATTTCTTGTTTGCTATTTTTGAAGTGTTTGTGTTAAAAAAGGAAAATGAATAGGAAATCGCTTCTTTACAACGGCAAATCCAAACAGATTTTTGCGACGGAAAGCCCGGAGTACGTCATCATGTGCTTTAAAGATGACGAAACGGCCTATTATGGCGTGAAGAAGTCCACCATCCCCAACAAAGGAGCCCTGAACAACATGATTTCCTCGTTGATTTTCCAATATCTGGAGAAAAACGGCATCCATACCCACTATGTGGAACAATTGAGCGAAACAGAACAACTCTGCCGACGCGCCACCGCCCTACCGCTGGAGTTCATCGTGCGAAACGTGATTGCAGGAACGCTGGCCCGTCGTCTCGACATAGAGGAGGGTACCGTCCCCAAACAAACCATCTACGAAATCTGCCTCAAAAGCGATATCCTGCGAGACCCGCTGATCAACCATTACCACGTGGAAGCACTTGGATTGGCAAGCAAGGAAAATCTATCAGACATCCAGAATATACTGCAGACAATCAACGAATTGCTAGTCCCTACGTTTAAAAAAATCCAAATCGACTTGATTGACTTCAAAGTGGAATTCGGTATTGACACATCTGGTCGCGTGATGCTGATAGACGAGATTTCTCCCGACACCGCCCGCTTCTGGGATTCCAACAGCCACGAAAGACTGGACTGCGACCTGTTCAGACGGGACCTCGGGGATATAGAAGTGGCTTACAAAGAAGTGCTTACCCGTTTGGAAAACATCATGTAAAATGGACAAGAAAACACTCCGTCAACAAATTCGGACCCTTAAAAAGCAGCATTCGCAGGAAGAACTTCAAACCCAATCTGAGAAAATCCTGCAACATTTGGCCACACACCCACACTTCCTTCAGGCGGAAAAAATCATGCTTTACGCCTCACTCCCTGATGAAGTGCAAACTCTCGATTTTATAGAGACCTGGCGACATCGGAAAACCATTATCCTGCCAACTGTGGTCGGAGATGATATCATTCCTGTAGAACTAGCTGAAAATGTGACATTTGCGGAAGGGGATTTCCATATTCCCGAACCACAAAGCCATCCTTACACCGGCGACTTCGACCTGATTGTAGTTCCAGGAATGGCTTTCGATGCAGACGGCCACCGGCTGGGGCGCGGAAAGGGCTATTATGACCGTTTTCTGAGCCAGCATCCACAAACCCACACGATCGGTCTGTGTTTCGACTTCCAATTGCTGCCCAACGTGCCTTGCGAACCTCATGACCGCATTATAGACGAAATCATCACACTTTAGACCTCCATTCAAGAACCCCGTTGCCCCGCCTGCCAACGGCATACTTTTTCTTCCTTCTTCCCGATTTCGTGTCCGAGGAAATGTTATCTTTGCACGTTTTTTTTAAGTCCAAAAGTGAACACTTTCGAAGAACATTTTGAGAATATTTTTTCAGGTCAAGAACCTAAAACATTATATGATCCAATCGTTTATACTTTGGCTCTCCCTGGCAAACGATTGCGTCCGCGACTAGTGCATCTTGCCGCCGAAATGTTTGACGGAGACAACGAAGAAGCCAACAAGGTGGCATCCGCGTACGAGATGCTGCACAACTTCACGCTGATACATGACGATATCATGGACAAAGCGGAAATACGTCGCGGCCGCCCCACTGTCCATAAGAAATGGAACACCAATACCGCCATACTCTCCGGCGACGCTCTGGTCGTCACTGCCCTGCTTCAACTTTACCAGCTGACTTGCCGTCCGGAAATTGTGCTCTCCGTAGCCAAATTGTTCGCCCAAGTCAGTATGGAAACCTGCAAAGGCCAGCAATACGACCTTGATTTCGAAACCGCGGAATCCGTCACCATCGACCAATATTTGATGATGAGCCAGATGAAAACCGCCGCCATGTTCGCCGGCTGCCTTAAATCCGGCGGTCTGATTGCCAATGCCGACGAAGAAAGTCTGCAAGCCCTTTATGACCTCGGTATCCACCTCGGCATCGCTTTCCAACTGGCTGATGACCTCCTGGATGTCTATGCCGATTCTGAAGTGTTTGGAAAAACCATTGGCAGTGACATCAAGGACAATAAGAAGACGTTTCTCTATCTGAAAGCCTGCGAGTTGGCCTCAGAAAAACAAGCACAGCAACTTCACACCCTGTTCTCCATACCCACCGAAGATGAAGTGACAAAATTCCAGACGGTGAAAGCCATCTTCGACACTTTGAAGGTAAAACAGGTTACGGAGGAAATCATTTCCCTTTACATCAACAAGTGCCTCGATGACATCGAGCGCATCCATATTGATGAAAACAAGAAATTACCGGCAAAAACACTCATTCTTAACCTCAAAAATCGCTCAAAATAGATGGTGCAGGATAGAAACAACCGATACTATATCATATTGGTCGCGTTGGGTATACTGCTGGCCCTCTATACGATCGACTTGTTCTCCATACAAGTGTTGAACAAGTCCTACAAGCGGAAAGCCAATGAAAACGCCATTCGCGAAATCACCATACATCCGGCACGCGGTTTCATCTATGACAGGAACGACTCACTGTTGGTTTATAACGACGCGGCTTACGATCTGATGGTGGTTCCCAAGGAGTTGCGTGAATTCGACACCTTGGAATTGTGCCGGGTGTTAGGATTGGAAATTGAAGATGTACGGAAGAAAATCGAGAAAGCCGCCAAATATTCCGGCAGTGTGCCCTCACTCTTCAAACAGCAGATTTCCAAGGAAGACTACGGTTATCTGCAGGAAAAAATGTCGGAATTTCCTGGCTTTTTTGTGCAAAACCGTACTTTGCGATCTTACCCGCAGCCTATAGCAGCCCATATTTTAGGATACGTCAGCGAAGTTGACGAACAAGACGTGGAAAACGACAACTATTACAAAATGGGCGACTACATTGGAAAAAGCGGCATTGAGAAAGCCTACGAATCTGTATTGCGCGGGGTGAAAGGCAAACGCAAGGTGCTGGTGGATGTACACAACCGCGAGATGGGTTCCTACGACAATGGGGCTGAAGACATCGTGGCCATCCCGGGAACATCCATCTGGAGCACTTTGGACATGCAGCTGCAACGCTATGGCGAGGAGCTGATGTCCGGCAAAAGGGGCGCCATCGTGGCTATTGAACCCAAAACCGGCGAGATCCTGTGCCTGATTTCCAGCCCCAACTATGACCCGAACCTGTTGGTGGGTACCGCCCGCCCGAAAAACTATGGCAAATTGGTGATGGATCCGGAAAAACCGCTCTTCAACAGAGCTTTGCAAGCCGCCTACCCCCCCGGTTCCACTTTCAAATTGGCCAACGGATTGATTGCCCTCCAAGACCACATCATCACGCCCTCTTCTGTCTATTCCTGCTCTGGAGGAGGCTATCATATCGGCAGCCACGTAGTTCACTGCCACAACTGCGGCGGACTGAACATCTACACCGCCATCCAACGCTCCTGCAACACCTTCTTCTGCCGCGCCTACTACAATATCCTCTCCAACCGTGTGAAATACAAAAACATAGACGAGGCCTATACCGCTTGGCTGGACTATATGAGCTCCATGGGTTTCTTGCAAGTGTTCGACACCGATCTGCCCTATGAACTGAAAGGGCGTATTCCGACTGCAGAATATTTCGACAAAAAATACAACAACAGTTGGAATGGCAATACCGTGGTGTCCATGGGTATTGGACAAGGTGAGGCTGCCGTCACCCCTCTTCAGATGGCCAACATGCTGGCCGTGATCGCCAATAAAGGCTATTACGTCCGTCCCCATGTGGTGAGAGCCATCGGAAGAAAGGACAGTCTGAACACCCAGTTCAACGAAAAAGTCTATTCCAAAATCGAACCTCGCCATTTCGAAACCGTGTTGCAAGGGATGAAACAGGTGGTGACCTCCGGTACCGGACGCGGGGCGGCAATTCCCGGCATTGAAGTGGCCGGCAAGACTGGCACCGCCCAGAATCCTCACGGACGAGACCACTCCGTGTTCGCCCTCATCGCCCCGGCCAATGACCCGCAGATTGTCATCTTCTGCCTCGTGGAAAACGGCGGCTTCGGTGCCACCGTGGCATGCCCCATCGCCAGCCTGATGGCTGAATACTACCTCAACCGCAAAGTCGAACGCACCGACCTCGAAAAAAGAATGAAAGAACTATCCTTTAAGTAAGCTATGCCCAAATTAAACTCCCATAACAAAATGTCCAAAGGCTTCGATGTGCGACTGATCTGCTATTATCTCGCCCTAGTCTTCATCGGATGGATTACCATATACTCTACATGCTACATCCCGGATGGCTCCACTCCTGTTTTTGATTTCGGACAACCTTACAGCCGACAGATGATTTGGATCAGTGCAGCACTTGTTCTGGCTGTCATCATCTTGTTGATAGATAGTGGAATAATACAACATTACGCCTATTTTTTCTACCTGTTCTGCCTGCTGCTGATGATCTTGGTGTTATTTGTAGGGTCGGAAATCAACGGTGCAAAATCATGGATCAAAATAGGCAGTTTCAGCCTGCAACCCACCGAATTCATGAAAATGGCAACGGCTCTGGCCTTGGCCAAATTCATGCATGAAGGAAAAACTGAAAGCCAACGGCGTAATGTGTGGATCGTGCAAATCGCCCTCATCACCATTCCTGTTGTCGTTGTGATGCTTCAACACGACGCCGGATCAGCATTGGTGTTCGCCTCGTTCATCATCCTCTTTTACCGCGAAGGATTGAGCCCCGAATTCCTAATCCTCGGAATTATCGCCGCTGTGCTCACCATTATCACACTGAAACTGAACGAAACATACTCCATCGCATTGATTACGGCTGTGTTCATAGGGTTTATGCTCTACAACCGCACACAAAAAAAGAAAATCCGGCGCAACGTCATTATTTACGTGGCTAGTATTGTGTTCGTCTTTTCAGTCAACTTCCTCTATGAACACGGACTGGAACCCCACCAAAGAGAACGTATTGACACTATATTAGGCAAAACCTCCGATCCCCTGGGGGCCGATTTCAACCTCAACCAATCCAAAATCGCCATCGGTTCCGGCGGACTGTTCGGCAAAGGATATCTTAAAGGCACCCAAACGAAACTCAAATTCGTGCCAGAGCAAAGCACCGACTTCATCTTCTGCGCCATCGGTGAGGAATGGGGCTTTTTCGGCACCCTGGTGGTTTTTGGTTTATATGGAGCCCTTATTTTCAGAATCTTGAAACTCTCTGAAAAACAACGAAATCCATTTGTGCGCTACTACGGCTACGGCATCGCAGGCATCTTCATCGTCCACTTTTTCATCAACATCGGTATGACCATCGGATTACTGCCCATCATCGGAATCCCACTGCCCTTCATCAGCTACGGCGGCTCCTCCCTCTGGGCCTTCACCATGATGCTGTTCTGCTTCATCAAACTGAACGATAATTAACCCTTTAACCTTCTAACCAATAACCCTATAACCTGCTTCAATAACCAATAACCCATAACCTATAACCATTCCAAAATGGACATCTTAACCAAAATGGCAACGGCTTACGCCGGAAAAAACCCAATATCCTGTATGCCTTTGGCACAGTCGGGATCGCACAGGCGTTATTACCGCTTTACCTTTGAGGATAACAGCACCTTGATTGGCGCTTTCAATGACGATGTTGCGGAAAATCGCGCTTTTTTTGAATACACCCGTTTCTTTGAGACGCAACAACTGAACGTCCCCACCCTATTGGCCGTTCACGAAGATCAGAAACACTACCTGCTAAATGATCTCGGAACCCATACCCTTTATGATAAACTCTGCGAGGTTCGCAAGAATAATGATGATTTTCAAGAGGTTATGGACTACTACAAGAAGGTGGTCGCTGCTCTGCCCAAATTCCAAATGACGGCTAAGAAAGGACTTGACATGTCTGTGGCCTACCCTCGCGCCGCCTTCGACCGTCAATCCATGCAGTGGGATCTCAACTATTTCAAATACTACTACCTGAAAATGGTCTATGTTCCCTTCAACGAGCAGTTGTTGGAGAATGATTTTCAGCGGTTTATGGATTACCTGCTCAGCATTGACGATGATTACTTCCTTTATCGGGATTTCCAGTCCCGAAACATCATGGTATACCAAGATAATGTCTGGTTTATTGATTATCAAGGGGGTAGAAAAGGGGCGTTGCAGTATGACATTGCCTCTTTGTTGTATGATGCCAAGGCGGATCTTTCTCCCGAAATCCGACAAGAACTTTTGGAATGCTATATGGACCATCTAGAGCCGTTGGTTTCGATAAATAGAAAACAATTTACGGCCGACTTTAATGCTTTCGCGCTCATCCGCATCATGCAGGCAATGGGCGCCTACGGTTATCGGGGCTACTTTGAGCGGAAAGCACATTTCCTGCAAAGTGTTCCTTACGCTATCCGCAACATGCGCTATTTGCTACAACAAAATGCACTTCCTGAAGGGCTTCCTGAGTTGCGGCGTGTGTTACAAAGCGTGGTGGACAGCTATGTGGAACCTGCCAAGGAAGAATCTGATATACTGACGGTTACATTACAAAGTTTTTCGTTCAAGAAAGGAATTCCCGAGGACAAAACCGGTAACGGCGGCGGTTTCGTTTTCGACTGCCGTGCTCTGCCGAATCCCGGTCGTGAGAAACGGTATGCCACATTCACTGGAAAAGACGACTGCGTAATCGAATATCTGCAACAGTATAAAGAGGTGGGAACCTTCGTGAATCATGTGTGTGCCTTGGTGGATATGTCGGTGGACAATTATCTGGAACGTAAATTCACCCATCTAACGGTGAATTTCGGCTGTACCGGCGGCCAGCACCGCTCCGTATATTTCGCAGAACGCACTGCCGACCATTTAAGGGAGAAATATCCCCAGATTGCAGTGGAATTGCGACACACTAACGAGGCTGTAAACAACAAGCAATAGAGTATTCATCGCCCATTCGTCGCCTGCTCCTTCACCAGCTGCCCGCATGCGGCGGCGATATCCTGCCCTTTGCTCTGGCGGATGTTGACCACCATGTTGCAGCGTTCCAATACCGCAATGAAGTTCTGGCGACGGGTCGGATCCGACTTGTGAAACAACGAATCGGGGGTGGAATTGTACTCTATTATGTTGATTTTCACAGGGAACGGCCGGCAGAATCGCGCTAACTGCTCAGCGGACTTCTCTGAATCGTTGACCTTCGAAAGCAACAGATACTCAATGGTGATGCGCTCACCTGTCTTCTGATGGTAATACGCCAACGCCGCCTGCAAATCGTGCAGCGGATTGTGCTCCGTAACCGGCATGATGTTACCGCGCACAGTGGGATCGGCACTGTGCAATGAAATGGCTAATCCACAACGGAATCCTCTATCCGCCAATGCCTTGATACCCTTGATAATGCCTGCCGTGGAGAGCGTGATCCGCGCGGGCGAAAGACCAAAATAGTCCTTGCCTGTCAGAATATCAATGGCCGTCATCATATTGTCGAAGTTGAGCAACGGCTCGCCCATTCCCATAAAAACGATATTGGTAATGTGTTGGTTGTAAATCTCTTTTGCACGATTATTCAGCAAGACATATTCATCAATTATCTCGCTGTAATGCAAATTGCGGATAAATCCCATGGTGCCGGTAGCGCAGAACGCGCAGTGCAGCGGACACCCGATTTGCGTGGAAAGACACGCCGTGACACGCTCCTTGCTCGGAATGAGCACCCCTTCCACCATCTTCCCGTCATGAAACTGCAACAGAAATTTGGTGGTTTTGTCGCTGCTCTGCACCTCTTCGGCAATCTCCGCCCTATGGAACGAGAAATTCTCCTGCAACTTCGTCCGCAACGCCACGGAAAGGTCTGTCATCTCGTCAAACGACCCCGCACCGCGCTTCCACAACCACGTCCAAATCTGCTTCGCCCGAAACGGCTTCTCCCCGTTTTCCCGCAAAAACGAAACCAACGAATCAAACCCAATATTCCGAATATCCCCCATAATTATCCATTATCAATTATCCATTATCAATTATCAATTAGACAACAATGTGGCAGGGGTACACTCTGTAACGGTCACGTCCACATAATCCCCTATTTGATATCCGTTGCGTGGGAAAATGATGACTTTATTCTGGCTGTTGCGACCAAATAGCTGGTCATCAGAGCGTTTAGAGGCACCTTCCACCAGCACGCGGAATGTCTTGCCTACATCGCGAAGGTTGCTGGCCATGGAGAGTTCGCCTTGCAACGCAATGACCTCCTCCAGCCGGCGGGTCTTTTCCTCATCGGGAATGTCGTCTGGATATTGCTTGGAAGCCAACGTGCCACCGCGCTCGGAATACTTGAACATATAAGCGTATTCGTAGCCGACTTCGTGCATAATGGATAACGTATCTTGATGGTTCTCAATGGTTTCCCCACTAAAACCGACAATAATGTCCGTAGTGATAGCGCAGTCCGGTAGCATCTCTTTAATTTTCCGCACCCGCTCCAAATAACTCTCGCGAGTATAGACGCGGCGCATCTTTTGCAACATCTCGTCACTGCCCGACTGTACCGGCAGGTGGATACATTTGCAGATGTTGTCATAACGGGCGATCGTCTCAATCAGCTCATCCGACAGGTCTTTGGGATGCGAAGTGGCGAACCGAACGCGCAAATCCGGTGACATTTCCGCCACCATGGCCATCAACTTGGCAAAAGAGACCTCTTGCCCTTCTTCTTTCCAGTAATAAGAGTTCACATTCTGTCCTAACAGTGTGACTTCCTTGTAGTTATTGCTCAACAAATCCTCAATTTCGCCAAGGATGGTTTTCGGACTGCGGCTACGCTCGCGACCACGGGTGTAAGGCACCACACAGTAGGAGCAGAAATTGTTGCACCCGCGCATAATGGAAACGAACGCCGACACGCCGTTGGCATCGTAGCGCACAGGCATGATATTGTCATAGGTCTCCTCTTTCGAGAGCAATACGTTGAAAGAGGTGTGTCCGTGTTGCGAATCGGCGATGAGCTGTGGTAACGAACGGTAGGCGTCGGGACCAGCAATGAAGTCCAGCACTGGCTCAGTCTGCAACAACTCCTCCTTCATCCGCTCGGCCATACAGCCTAACAGCCCGACCTGCAATGTCCGTTTTTTGCGCTTATAAGCCTCTAATTCGCGCAAACGCTTGTGGATGCGCTGCTCTGCCTTGTCACGGATGGAGCACGTGTTAATGAGGATTAAATCGGCCTCCTGGATGTCCTTCGTCAACGAGTACATCTCCTTCAAGATGGAAGCCACCACCTCACTATCCGCAAAATTCATCTGACAACCGTATGTCTCTATGAAAAGCTTTTTCATCTACCAACCTCAATAACTATGACTATAACTATAACTATGACTATAACTATTTACTTGAACTTTGAACCTTGAACTTACTTCTTCCTAAAGTAAATCTCAATCGGCACACCCGAAAAGTCCCAATTCTTGCGAATTTGGTTCTCCAAGAAACGCTTATAGGAATCCACGACATATTGCGGCAGATTGCAGAAGAAAGCGAACGTGGGATAGGCCACTGGCAATTGGGTCACATATTTGATCCGGATGACCTTGTCTTTGTTCATCGGCGGGGGAGTGTGCTCAATAATCGGCAACAAGGTGTTGTTCAGCTCCGAGGTGGAAATTCGTCGTTGACGGTTCTGACAAACCTGAATAGCCGTTTCCAAAACCTTGTAAATACGCTGTTTTTCTATTACAGAAGTAAAGATAATCGGCACGTCTGTAAACGGAGCAATCCGTTTCTTCAGCATATCTTCGAAGTTCTTGTGCGTATGCGTGTCTTTTTCAACCAAATCCCACTTGTTCATCACGAGAACAACTCCTTTATGGTTTCGCGCACACAAACCGAAAATATTAAGATCTTGGGAATCAAATCCTTGAGATGCATCTGCCATCACAATGCAGACATCGGAATTTTCGATGGAACGCACAGCCCGCATGACGGAATAAAACTCCAGACTCTCCTCCACTTTACTCTTCTTACGCAACCCGGCAGTATCAATCAAATAGAAATCAAAACCGAAACTCTTGTAGCGGGTGAAAATGGTATCGCGGGTAGTACCGGCTAACGGGGTCACGATATGGCGATCCTCGCCGAGGAAAGCATTGATTATTGAAGACTTACCCACATTCGGCTTGCCCACGATAGCGATGCGCGGCAGGTCGTCGGGCAGGTCGTCTTTATCTTTGGAAAAATGTTTTACCACTTCGTCCAGCAAATCACCGGTACCGCTTCCCGAAACCGCAGAAATGGGATAAATATCAGCTATTCCCAAAGCATAGAACTCAGTGTAGTCCAAATAGTTACTCGGACTGTCAATCTTGTTTACTGCCAGGTAGTACGGCTTTTTTGACTTTCGGAGAATGTCGGCGATCTCCTCATCCAACGGGGTCAGCCCTTCTCGACCATCCACCATAAAGACAATCACATCGGACTCCTCAATGGCCAATGCCGCTTGCTTGCGGATTTCCGACTCGAAAATGTCATCTGAACCCACCACATAACCACCAGTGTCGATGACAGAAAAGTCATAACCGTTCCAATCGGATTTGCCATAATGGCGGTCACGGGTGACACCAGCAGTAGCATCCACAATAGCCTCCCGCGCCTGTATCAGGCGGTTGAAAAAGGTCGATTTTCCTACATTCGGCCGACCGATTAATGATAATATGTTTCCCATGTTTGACTATGACTACTATAACTATGACTATAACTTAATCTATTGACTATAAACTATAAAGCATAAACTATAAACCAGCTTCAATAACCCATAACCAATAACCCATAACCATTATAAGATATTCGCCAGTTGCTCCTTCAACTTCTCCAACTCGTCTTTCATGCGAACCACAATTTGCTGAATGTCGAAGTCGTTGCTTTTGGAGCCTAATGTATTGATTTCACGGCCGCACTCCTGCACAATAAAACCTAATTTCTTACCGTTGGACTGGTTGTCGTTGAGTGTTTCGATGAAATAGTCGCAATGCTTGCGGAGACGGACTTTCTCTTCCGTCACGTCCAATTTTTCAAGATAATAGAAAATTTCCTGTTCCAAACGATTGGGATCGTATTGGACCTTCGGGGCAAGTTCTTTCAGTGAGGTCTCGAATTTTTCACGAATCCTGATAATTCGCTGCTCCTCGAAAGGCGTTACCTCATCTATCATATCTCGAATCATCGTGATTCGTTTCACAAAATCCTGCTCCAGCACCTTCCCTTCCGATATCCGGAACTCATTGAGTTGGCGACAGGCATCATAAATCGCAGATTTCAGATTTTCCCAAAGTTCGTCACTCACTTCCTCCTGCGGCGTGGAAACCACGTCCGGCATCCGCAACACATGCAGGAAGATGTCGCTTTCCACAGGATTACCCATGTTTCTAGACAGTTCCGTGAGTGTCTGATAATACGACATCGCCAATTCCGTATTAATGGAGACACCGCTGTTGACAGAACGATTTTCCACCGTTATAGTGAAATCGGCTTTGGCACGTTCCAGCTCCTTGGAGAGAATGGAACGGATTTCATTTTCGTAATTCTTGAACAGCAGCGGAATACGGGTGTTGAGGTCCAACTGCTTACTGTTCAATGTGCGTATTTCGACGGTCAAAATTTTTCCGTCCGTTTCCAACACAGCACGGCCGAAGCCTGTCATTGATTTAATCATAAAAATGTTTTATTACAGAAAAAAAGGCAGGTCGCACATCGGCCTGCCTTTTCTGAATTATCTTAAAATAAATTATTTAACAATCAACTTTTGGGTTGACATACCTTTGTTGGTCTTGATGTTCACCATGTAAACACCGCTGGTGAATTGGTTAACAGGAATAGTAACCATATTGTAACCCTCGTGGATGTTGACATTGTCCGTATAGACCATCTGACCCATCAGGTTCATCACGCTGACAACAGCATTGGCAGATTCCTCAGAAGAGAAGGTGACCTTTACAGATTCAGAGGCCGGGTTCGGATACATCTTCATACCGGAAATGACTCTGTTGTTGATACCCGTGGAATCAATCCACAAACCCTGGGAAACTTCATCGGTGTTGTTATAAACGCCAATCATGTTAGCATCGATGGTTTGGAAGATAATATTGGATTCATTCTGACACATAGCCGAGCTACCCTCTTTAATTTCAGAGCCAGCATAGTAGTCTTGTTGCCATGTCATGACAATCTTGCCATTGACAATCTGGGGAGCAACTGCCGGGAATACGCTTTCGCCCTCATTATAGACATAGTCACGCATATCACTGATGGTGTAACCCGTATCTTGTGCCCAATCCCAAGGTTCGATATAGAAACAATCCTTGTTATAGGACAACCAGCTGGCATCGCCGAAACTGACACCACCATCGGTAGATTTTCTGGCAAACACGCCTCTGAAATAGGCTGTGTTGGCAACATCCAAGAACGGCCAATCGAGAATAGTTGTGTAAACAACATAGACATTGTTTCCTTGAGCCACAATCTGAGGAACAGAAACAGCAGAGACACCATAGCTGGGCATGGAAACTTCACCTGCAGACCAGTAAGCACCTCCGTCATTATTCAAATCTGAACGTTTGAAAACGGTATAGCCAGCAGCTTCAATATTTTCGGGTTCAAGCGTGGTGACATTGGTGTTCAAGATAGGTTGTTGGTTCTCATTCCAATAGAGCATACCCACAACACCAGGGAAATAAGAGGTTGAACCATCAGAAACATCATCGTTCAACAGACGGGTAATACCGAAAGCCACATGGGCGGTACCATTGTCATCGATAGCAACTGCACAAGCACCATCAGCAACATAAGGAGTATCCAACACCAGCGTGGTGGCCTCATTAAAGCCAGGATAAGGATGTTCGAAAATCGTTGTTTTGGTGAAATTCACACCATTGTCGGTGGATTTCCACAAAAAGACATCCGTGAAAGTAGCAGCATTCACAATAGCCACCGTGTTATCTTTAGCTGCGATAGCGTATGCATCGCCGCTGAAAGCGGAAACCTCAGCTGGGGTAACATTACCCACAACGCGGGGCTCTTCCCAAGCAATAGTGTTGTTAGAAGGATCAAAAGTACCACGATAATAAACCAGACAGGTCTGGATACCTTGATAGAGATAACCGGCATCAGACTCGGTGCAGGCAATCAAGTGAATCGTGTTGCCGCTGGAAGCTAAGGCAGGCCACAACAAGCATGTGCTGGTCTGTGAACCATTGACAGCCTCAGGACCTGTGAGTGTATAGAACGTCCAGTTATCAGTACCTTTTTGAGGGCAAATACCAATCACCAACGCATTGGTACCGTTGTGAGAAGCGGTGATTTCGGCATTTCCGACGCAAGTCAGAGTACCCCAACCAGTACGGACAGGTTCAATTCTATCTGTGCTGGAAGAAGCGTTAATCCAAGAAGTGCCATTAAAGTAGTTGTAACCAGTACCACGGCTGCTGGCGGTGGCGCCGTTTGTGGTCCACACGGCCGAAATGGTGCCATCAGAATGGGCAACCATTTTATTAGGCATAGAACCATTGGTTTGCAAATCATAGTACGTTGTACCAATAAAATTATGGCTTTGCGCGCGTAGCATCGGCATAACTTGTTGAGGAACAGCCTCTTCACGTCCAGTAATGAACGTTTTCTTCATAGCAACAGTATTCATGTTGCGAACTTTGGCAACATCCTGTGCAAACATAGCGTTAACTAAAAATAACGCAGTAACAGCAAGTAAAATTTTCTTCATAATATTAAGATTTTGTTTGAAATGTACATTTAAAATAAATTCAGGACAATGACATAATGCCATCATCCTGAATTATGGGTATTAATTAGTTAGCAACCTTTTTACCAGCTGCGTAATTGATTTTCAAGGCGTTGTTTTTACGCAACTCCTGTTTGATGGTGTTCACATAACGCATCTGGACATCCTTGTCAACTTTCAATGAGAAAGTGAGACGGTCTCTGTCCTGTGCATCGCGGGATTCCTTTTCTGTTCCGATAAAGTCACGAACATCACCCACCAAATCTTCTGCCTTGATGGTTTGGTCATTCAGCTGCACGGAAACTTCACCGGGGGGCAAGGTGTTCTCGTTTTTGGAAATAGGAGCTCCAATGTAGATGTTGGCCACCAAAGACTTTTTCTCCAGTTTTTGAATCTCAGTAGCTTGCGGCGGCTGGAAATGAACCTTCAGCGATGCCTCACGCATGGTGGTGATCACCATGAAGAAGAACAGGAACATGAAGATAATATCAGACATGGAACCCATATTGAGTTCGGGTGTCTCTTTTTTTCCTTCTTTTCTGAATCTTGACATAATCTTGCGTTTTTGAGGTTATTTGGCACCGTTATTACTGTAATCCATCGGAGGAGCTTCAGAGATATTCATGGGGATAGCTGTCGAAACGGCACGCTGGGCGGCTGAATCGAGTGCATCGAATTTCTTTCCGAAATACTGCAGGGCTGTCTCGTTACGCAATTCGTTCACAGCACGCTGCAACTCATTCTGCACCTGCACGTACATGTTGTAACTTGTCCCCTGGTCGTTGGTCAAAGACACAACTCCCTTGGAAACCTGGAAATCGCCGATACCATCGATAGGTTTGCTCACCTTCTCAGGTAATGACGGGTCGTTGGTCGGGTTGGCAAAAAACTCCTTGGCTCTTGACTTTAATTCGCTCACCATGATGACATCGCCGTTCACGGAGATTTCATCGCGGAAGTTCACCAACACGTTCAACACATTTCTCTTGTTGATATCCACCTTCATGTCCTTCGCGTCTTCCGTTTTTGGAGGCGGAAGCTTTCTGGGGATACCCTGTTCCGTGTTGATGGAAGAGGTCAGCAGGAAAAAGGTCAACAGCAGAAAGGAGATATCTGACATTGCGCCTGTATTCAAGCCGGGTGTTTTTCTTTTACTCATGTTAGTTTCTGTTTTTAACGGCGTTCATAATCAAGGATACAATAATAGCCAATATTGCACCGAACAAACATACATAAACCGTGAACACGGCGGCGTTCACCATTTTGTAGCCGGAGCCTGTCATGCCGGCTTTGATGGCAGACGGGCTGAGGGTGGGCGTACCGATCAGATAGCCGATGAAGAAAGCCACCACCAGCAACAGCAGACCCAAGAGAATCTTGTAAGAGGTCTTGAAGTTGGCAATCATGTTGGTCAGTAAGAAGAACACCATCAAAGCCAACGCACCGATACCGAGAATGTAGGTCAAGATAATGAAGAAATTCTGCAAGGAAGCACTCTTTCCGAAGCTCTTCAGATCGCTCTGGAAGGTTTCCAGGTCAGCGGCTTTTTTCGCGGCAGAAGCAGTGGTGTTGATAGCGTCAGCTCTGTTAATCAGCGCATTGGCAGATTTGATATAGTTGCGCTCCACCAAGTAATTCTGCTTCACTGCATTATATTCCTCATTGATTTTTTCGGCATAACCATCAAGGTCCTTATAGGAGTTCACACCGTTGAAACCATCGATATATTTCTGTTTGTCATTGCATTTGGCAAACAGACTGGCGGAACGTTCCGGGAATTTGGCTTTGTAGCCTTCGAAAGTGTTCTCGTCCAGATTTTTCAAATCCTGAAGGTAAGTGTAGAGAATGTCCTTCTGAATCTGATCTTCTTTCTGTTTCTTGGCGGCTTCGTCATTGAGTTCCTTATATTTTTCAATCACGGAAGGGAGGCTCTCCAGAGTAGCCGTTTCAAGGTCGGACACCATTTCCGGCGTCTTCGCCTTCACCTCCTGGGTTTGGATATAGTTTTCCTTTTTATCTGCATCAAATGAGAAAAAAGAAAAAGCAATAGCCAGACAGCAAGCCAGGATAGCGACTACAAATATGACAATATTGATAATTCTATTTTTCATTATACAACGTTTTAAAAATTTATTGTATATATATAAAGTAAGGGAATCCTTATTTATTTTCTTTGTTTTTTACCAGAATATCCATGAAGGAGATGGTGGCATCTTCCATATCGTTCACGATGGCGTCGATACGGGTGAGAAGGTAGTTATAGAACACTTGGAGGATCATGGCGGTGATCAAACCGAACACGGTGGTCAACAAAGCCACTTTCATACCGCCGGCGACGATGGTCGGGGAGATATCACCTGCGCGCTCGATATCATCGAAAGCCTGCACCATACCGATGACCGTTCCCAAGAATCCCAAAGACGGGGCGAGAGCGATGAACAGGCTGATCCAAGTCATATTGTTTTCCAGCTTAGCCATTTGGACGGCACCGTAAGAGGTGAGGGATTTTTCCACAGACTCAAGACCTTCATCATAACGGTCGAGACCTTGGAAGAAAACGGCTGCGAGGGGTCCCTTCGTGTCGCGGCAAAGTTCCTTGGCGGCGTCAACGCCTTTGGTCTTAAGCGTGTTCTCTACTTTGTCGAGCAGCTTCTTGGAATTCACAGAAGAGAGGTTGAGGTAGAAAATACGTTCAATGACGAAAGCCAAGCCCAAAATCAAGCAGATCAACACAGGGGTCATCCAAACAGCACCACCCTGGATGAATTTGTCTTTCAACGTGTAGTGCAAACCTTGGTTGATGGAGTCATCAGGATCCTCGGACAGTTCAGCTTGAGCGGCAGCGGCGGGAGCTTCAGCCACTTCTTCAGCGACCTGCTCAGTGGCGGCAGCTTCGTCAGCTTTTTGTTGTTTTTGAGCAAATGCGTTGTTTGCAATACCGAAGGTTAAGAAACCGAAAACGGTAAGTAAGGCGATAAGCTTTTTCATAATGAATTTTGATTTTTTGAAATTAAACTATATTATACTTTATTGATTTTCAGTCTTTTAGTTCTCAGCGGAGAGAATGGGATTCGAACCCATGAAGCGCTTTTGGCGCTTACGCGCTCTCCAGGCGCGCGCCTTCGACCACTCGGCCATCTCTCCGAAAATTTCAGGCTGTAAAAATACATTTTTTTTCATTCTGTCCAACACTTTCTCAAAAAAAATTTCTTACCCCGAAAAAAGGCTTGGACAGTCGCTTTTTTGTGTATCTTTGCCGAATCATATTTTATCTAATATCTATTTTAAATAAATAACATATTTAGCTGGTTATGAAAGAAGTACACAATTTTAACGCAGGACCTTGCGTCCTCCCGAAAGAAGCTGTTGAATCCACAATCAACGCTATCCGCAATTTCGACAACACCGGAATCGGTCTGATGGAGATTTCCCACCGCACCCCGGGTTGGGAACGCCTTATGGCAGAAACCCGCCAACTTTGGCGCGACCTGCTCAACATTCCCGACAATTATGAAGTGCTCTTCCTCGGTGGCGGTGCCAGCACCCAGTTCTTCATGGTGCCCGCCAACCTGATGAAGACCAAAGCCGCTTACCTCCAGACCGGCGTCTGGGCCAAGAAGGCCGCCAAAGAAGCCAAAAACTTCGGTAAAACCGAAATCATCGCTTCTTCTGAGGACAAAACCTACAACTACATTCCTAAAGGATGGACCGTCCCCGCTGACGCCGACTATTTCCACATCACCACCAACAACACCATCTACGGCACTGAAATCCGCAAGGACTTCACCGCTGCTGAGTGCAACAATGTGATGCTTGTCGCTGACATGAGCTCCGACATTATGAGCCGTCCCGTCGATGTGACCAAATACGGCCTCATCTACGGTGGTGCCCAGAAGAACGTCGGCCCTGCCGGTGTCACCTTCGTCATCGTGCGCAAGGACATCCTCGGCCAAATCGGAGACCGCGCCTACATGAACCCGCTGCCCACCATGGTGGATTACCGCACCCACGCTGCCGAGGAAGCCAAGAACATCTCCATGTTCAACACTCCTCCCGTGCTCCCCATCTTCGTGATGCACGAAACCCTCACCTGGCTCAAGAACACCATCGGCGGTGTCGCTGAAATGAACAAGATCAACATGAAGAAATCCAACCTGCTGTACGAGGAAATCGACCGCAACAGCATGTTCGTGGGCACCGTCGCCGACAAGGCCGACCGCTCCATTATGAACCACTGCTGGGTGATGGCTCCTGGTTACGAGGACAAGCAGGACGCTTTCATGGCTTTCGCCAAAGAACGCGGCATGATCGGCATCAAGGGCCACCGTTCCGTCGGCGGCTTCCGCGCCTCCCTCTACAACGCCTGCACCGTCGAAGATGTCGAAGCCCTCGTCGCCTGCATGCAAGATTTCGAAAAAGCAAACAAATAACATTTAGTTAGCAGTTAGTAGTCAGTAGTTAGCAGTTATTTCGTTCTGCTAACTACTACTATTACTTAAATCATTTAAATCAAACACAAGTAATGAAAGTTTTAGTTGCAACCCAAAAACCTTTTGCGAAAGCCGCTGTGGATGGCATTCGCGCTATCGTGGAAAAAGCTGGTTATGAATTGGTTCTGCTGGAGAAATACGAGACTCCGGAAGAACTCTACGCCGCTGTTGCCGATGTGGACGCTATGATCGTCCGCTCCGACAAAGTGACGGCCCAGGTGATTGACGCCGCCAAGAACCTCAAGGTGGTTGTGCGCGCCGGCGCCGGCTTCGACAACCTCGACCTCGCCGCCTGCACCGCCAACAACATCGTGGCAATGAACACCCCCGGCCAAAACTCCAACGCCGTGGCTGAACTTGCCCTTGGCATGATGATCTACATGGCCCGCAACACCTTCAAACCCGGCACCGGTGCCGAACTGAAAGGCAAGAAAGTCGGTATCCAAGCTTACGGTAACGTGGGTCGCCTCGTGGCTGAAAAAGCCCGTGCTCTCGGCATGGAGGTCTGGGCTTTCGATCCCTTCGTCCCGAAAGAGAAAATGGAAGCCGAAGGTGTGGTCGTTCCCGCCACCCTCGAAGAGATGTACAAAAACTGCAACTACATCTCCCTCCATATCCCCGCCAATGACCAGACCAAAAAGTCTATCAACAAGGCTCTTGTCGGCCTTATGCCCAAAGGCGGCTGCGTGATCAACACCGCCCGCAAGGAGGTCATCAACGAGGAAGAGCTCGTTGCTCTGATGACTGAGCGCGAAGACCTCAAATACTGCACCGACATCGCCCCCGATGCCCTCGACGAATTCAACAAATTCGAGAAACGCTTCTTCGCTACCCCGAAAAAACAGGGTGCCGAAACCGCCGAGGCCAACATCAACGCCGGTTTGGCAGCCGCCAACCAAATCGTGAACTTCTTTGTCAACGGCGACAAGAAATTCCAAGTGAACAAATAGGATCTGACATTCCTAATTATGCAAAAAGGCAGGCCTCTCGGGTCTGCCTTTTTTTTTGACTATGACTGCCTTTAGTTTTAAGTTTATGTCTGTGTTTAAGTCAAAAAAAACGCATACCCTTAATGTATTCATAATTTGTGTACCTTTGCAACCGTTAAAATTCATGGTTTATGGCGGATAATAAAAATTTTGTAATCGGAATCACACAAGGTGATATTAACGGTATCGGCTACGAAGTGATTATCAAATCATTGTGTGACAACAGGATGATGGAAATCTGCACCCCCGTTGTCTATGGATTGTCGAAAGTGGCCTCCTACCATAAGAAATACATGGAATTGCCTGATTTCACCTTCCAATACACCAAAACGGCGGAACAGCTCTCCACTAAACGCCCCAACCTCATCAATCTCTATGAGGAAGAGGTGAAACTGGATCTGGGAACTTCGACGAAAATTGCCGGACAAATGTCGGAACGTTCCTTGTACGCCGCTGGCCGGGATCTGAGAAACAAACTGATAGACGCCGTTGTGACGGCTCCTATGAACAAAAACAACATCCAATCCGACAAATTCGTCTTTTCGGGCCATGCCGAGTTTTTCAACCATTACTTTGGCGAAAAAGACCATCCTTGCCTGATGATGCTCGTGAGCGAAAACATCCGCATGGGGTTTGTCACCAACCACATCCCCGTCAAGTCGGTGGTTGAAAACATCACCACAGAAAAAGTGTTACAAAAAATCGAAACACTGAATCTTTCCCTGAAAAAAGATTTCGCCCTCAACAACCCCACCATTGCCGTGCTTGCCCTCAATCCACACAACGGTGATGACGGACTCCTCGGAAATGAAGAGCAAAACATCATCCAACCTGCTGTTAACCAAGCATTCCACAACGGAATTAACGCTTTTGGTCCTTTTTCGGCAGACGGTTTCTTCGCTTCTGGTGCTTACAGCCGGTTCGACGCCGTTTTGGCCATGTACCACGATCAAGGAATGATTCCGTTCAAGCTGTTGGGAAAAGACGGCGTATGCTTCACCGCCGGTCTGCCTATTGTACATACCGCCCCCGCCCATGGAACCGCCTACGACATCGCCGGCAAGAACATCGCTGACGCACAATCCATGCGAAATGCCATTTATCTGGCTGTGGATATTCTGCGGCATAGAAGAGGCGATGAAAAACGCTGAAAGGATGACGAAATAAGAGGATGAGAGGAAAAGAAGAATGGATTTGGTAATTGATATAGGGAATACGTTGCAGAAAGTGGCTGTTTTTTCTGAAGAAGGGGTTATGTTAGACCTTTTATCTGAAAAAAATCTGTCAAAGCCATTATTTGAGGCCCTATTTAACAAATATTCCATTGGGAGAGCCATAGTCTCTTCTGTACGAGAGAAAGACGACCCCGTGTTGCGTTGGCTTGAAGAACGCATCCTACTGATCTATTTTACCCCGAATTGCCGTTTACCCATCAAAATCCACTATGCCACTCCAAAGACTTTAGGCACCGACAGAATTGCCAATGCTGTAGGAGCCAATGAGTTATATCCAAATAGAAACGTATTATCCTTAATGGCAGGTACCTGTTTGGTGGCCGATTTTGTAAACGAAAAGGGGGAATATCTGGGAGGAAGCATTGCACCGGGTGTCAGGATGCGTTTCCAAGCTCTGTCACAATTCACAGCTCGTCTTCCGTTTGTAGAACCGGCGGCAATTGACTACTTCGTGGGCAACAGCACAGAAAACTCCATCCTGTCAGGCGTCATGAACGGGATCACACAGGAAATCGACGGGATTATCCGTCAATATTCAAGATGTTATGGACATCTGAAAGTAATTCTTTCCGGGGGCGATGCAGAATTACTTCAGAAATCCATAAAAAAACGTATATTTGCCGCCCAAAATCCGATTCTAATCGGATTACATAAAATACTAAAAATGAATGCGTCAAAAAACTAAACGTATATTTTGGTTAATGGTGTTTTGTTGCATGTGCTTCTCTTTTTCGCAAGCGCAAAACGAGATTCGTATGCCCTATTCCAGCTTTGGCATCGGATCCGTAAACCATTCATCCAGCAGCATTTTGGATGCCATGGGAAGTGTGTCTTACGCCATGCAGAATCCCTATTACATCAATTTCAGAAATCCCGCCTCGTACGCTGCTTTTGATTCTCTGTCATTTCTTGCAGACGCCGCAGCCTCCATATACTACTCCAAATTGTCACAAAAGGGCATCTCCCAAAAAAACTCATACGCCAAACCCAACTATTTGGCCATTGGGTTGCCCGTCACCCGGCACTGGCGCACCAGCGTCGGCATAAAAACCTTCAGTACTGTTGGCTATGCGATTGATATCGTGAAAACCATTCCCAATGTCGGAGAGGTCAACTACACCTACTCCGGAGACGGCGGGCTTAACCAGCTTTATTGGGGAAATGCTTTCCGTATTTGCAAAGGATTGTCTATCGGACTGAATGCAAGTTACATGTTCGGTTCCATTTTCACCGCCAGCAATGCCGAGTTCAACAACAGCACCGTTTTGAACTCATATATTAATGACGCTTATCTAGTAGACGGCATTTATCTGGAAGGCGGATTACAATATTTCTTCAACATCGGGGAAAAACACAGGATCGGACTGGGTGCCGTTTATAGCAACACCGCCTATATTTGGGCCAAGGAAAAATTGCTGATCAATTCCTACACAGGAGGATTTATCAGCACCTCCACCTATGATACTGTTTTGTATAAAGATGATTTGCGCGGCACACTGAACATACCGCAATCGGTGGGCGCAGGCCTGAGCTATTCTTATAACAACCAGCTGACCATTGCCGGTGATGTAACTTGGCAGAATTGGGCCAATTTCAAATTCATGAAACCGTGTGACTCCTTGCAAAACACGATTATGGCTTCCCTTGGAGCCCAATTCATCCCTGACCCCAATTCCAACAAGTTTTTCAAAAAGATGGCGTTCCGTATCGGCGGACATTATTCCTCCGGAGAATTATTGTTGCGCAATAAACCTATTTCCGAATTCGGAGTCTGTTTGGGCGTAGGAGTTCCACTAACGACCTTTAATACTCACTCATCACTCAATATCTTGTTCGAATACGGAAAGACAGGGACATTGGTCAACGACCTGATACGACAAGACTACTTCAGATTCTCCTTCTGCTTCACCCTGCAGGAACGCTGGTATCAACGAGTAAAATTGGATTAGAAAAGTATAACCCTATAAAATAAAACTAAAATGAAAAAGATTATTGCGATTATTGCGTTTGTTTTCAGTAGCAGCTTCATCTTCGCTCAAAGCCCTTGCACGTTCAAATACGGTGCCAATGAAGCCGACTCGCTGAAATGCTTGGAGCAAATCACCAATTTCAGAACCTTTTACAATGCCAAAAACTACGTGGACGCATACGATGCTTGGCAATATGTGATCCAACACAGTCCTTGCTCTTGGGACGGCATTTACACAAATGCTCAGACCTTGTTCCAAAACCTCATTAAGGACGAAAAAGATTCCGCACGCCGCGAACTTTTGGTGGACTCCCTGTTCTACGCTTTCGACGCCCGTAGCACCTATTTCCCGGAAAAATTCACTCCTGGCTCCGGATTGGGTTTCAAGGCTTATAACACCATCCGCTACAGAAAAGACCAGTATGAAAAGGCTTTCGACTGGTTTGTGCAATCTGTGGAAATGGAGAAGGAGAACACTCAGCCCGCTATCTGGGACGCTTACTTCCAATTGGCAGAGAACTTCACCAAAGCGAAGAAAGACACCTCCATCGTTGTTGAGGCTTACGAGCGCGCCACTGACTATATCGACCTCTCCATTTTGAATGCCACGAAAGCCTATGAAACCGGAACGGATGCTCTGGAAGCTTTGAAAGCCCAATTGGACAACAACGAGATCGATCTTGTGGCTTACGAAAAACAGGCCAAGAAGCTCTCCGCTGACACCAACCGTCAGGCCAAGCTCATTGTCAACTATCGTAAAACATTGGCCAAGATTGAGAATGCTGTGAAACCTTACGCCTCTTGCGAAGTTCTGGAAATGCTCTATGCCAAGAAGTTCGAAGATATCAAGAACGACCTGCCCGCTGTCAGCAAAATGGTGAACACGATGTACAAAGGCAACTGCGTCACGAACCCGCTGTTCCAGGAAGCCCTGGCAATCCTGCACAAAGCCAGCCCGAGCCGCAACTCCGCCTACATGATGGGTAACCTCACGCTGCAAAACTACCTTACCTCCAAAAATGAGGAAGACATCACGAATGCCATCAACTACTTCAAGGAAGCCGCTCAATTGAGTGAAACACACGACCAGAAAGCTGATGCTTACTACATGTTGGCTCTGGCTTATCAGATGAAAGGTTCTTATTCCGAGTCGCGCTCTGCCGCATACGACGCACTTAAGTCAAGACCGAACATGGGCAAAGCGTATATCCTTATCGGCGATCTCTATGCCAACTCTGGTGGAAGATGCGGTGACGAGCAAGTCCCTGGCGCCTACACATGGGCTGCCGCCGACAAATACGCGAAAGCTGCCTCTGTGGATCCGAGTTGCGCCAACGATGCCAACGCAAAACGCGCCAAACTGAGATTCCCGAGCAAAGATGAGCTGTTCAAACGCGGTTTAAGCAGCGGTGCTTCTTACCACGTGGGATGCTGGATCCAGGAAAACACGACCGTAAGGTAATCCTTCCGAATGCTTCTTAGAATTAAATATCTGTATAAAAGCATCATAATCGCCTTGTGCATTATGATGCTTTTTGCTGCTTGCAAATCCAAAAAAAGTAACACCCAACTTCTGGAGTACAACGGCAAATACCCTGATGAATCCGCCGAAAACATGACCATCACCGTTAGTGATTCCGGACGGACCCTTTTCATCGTCAGCACACCTGTTCTCAACCGATACAACGATTCCGACTCCGCCTATATGGACTGTCCTGAAGGCATCACCATCACCTCGTTCAACGATTTTGGACACAAACAAGCCTATATTACCGCTAATTATGCCTGTCAAATCAACAACAATCTCTTCAAAGCCACCGATAATGTGATTATTTACGACATTTCCACCGGCGACTCCGTGATAACGGATGAGGTAGTTTGGGACCAACGTATGCGGCGTATTTTTTCCACTAAAGCTGTAAAACAGGTGAAGCGCGACGGATCCATAAACTACGGAGACGGATTCAATGCAGACGAGCGTTTCACTCGATACACCATCATACACCCGCATGGGGAGATGGTGGGGTATGATTTCTGACGTTGAAAAGCGAGGAAACGAATAGTCGAGATAATTCGTTAAAAAGAAGTAGTCCCGCTGGGAATCGAACCCAAATTTAAAGTTTAGGAAACTTTCGTTCTATCCATTGAACTACAGGACCCGTTTTGTAAAAAACGCGCAAAAATACAACTTTTTTCAGTATCGAAAAAGCTTAAAAGAAAAGGCACAGACATAGAATCTGTGCCTTTTTCATTAACAGCTTGTCAATCAGCATTTCGCGATATTCACAATTACCTCCGTTGCTTTCACCATGGATTCGAGTGGCACATATTCGTATTTGCCGTGGAAATTGTGGCCGCCGGCGAAAATGTTGGGACAAGGGAGGTTGCGGAAAGAGAGGTTGGCGCCGTCCGTGCCACCGCGGATAGGAACGATAACGGGTTCCACGTCCGCTTCCTTCATTGCCTTCACGGCGCGCTCCACCACATAATAAACAGGTTCCACCTTTTCCCGCATGTTGTAATACTGATCCTTGATTTCACAGGTAATGCAGTTGTTATATTTGAGGTTCAAGAAGTTGACCATATCTTGCATGTACTTCTTCTGTGCTTCGAAGGTTTCGCGATTGTGGTTGCGGATAATGTACGACATCTTGGTCTCTTCTACAGTACCTTCGATATGGGTAAGCAGGTAGAAACCCTCATAATCCTGTGTATGTTCGGGACGCTGTGCGGCTGGAAGCATTCCATTGAGTTCCATGGCGATAAGCTGGGAGTTCACCATCTTGTTCTTGGCATATCCCGGATGAATGTTCTTGCCCTGAATACGAATATTGGCAGACGCGGCATTAAAGTTCTCGAACTCCAGTTCCCCAATGGCACCGCCATCCATAGTATAAGCAAAATCACAACCGAATGCCTCCACATCGAAAAATTTCACACCATTGCCGACTTCCTCATCGTGCGAAAAGGCCACCTTGATGTCGCCATGTTTGATTTCGGGGTGTTGGATAAGGTATTCCATCGCACAGACGATTTCGGCTACGCCGGCCTTGTCGTCAGCGCCGAGCAACGTCTTGCCGTCGGTGGTGAGGATGGTTTTCCCTTTGTAATCCAACAGTTCCGGAAATTCCTCCGGGGAGAGCACTGTGTTGGATTCCTTGTCCAGCACGATGGTGCCACCGTCATAGTTGGGGATAATGACCGGTGCGGCAATACCTGGCATGTCGGGAGCCGTGTCGAGATGCGCCATAAAGCCAATTACCGGTTGTTTCTCCGCGATGTTGGAAGGCAACAAAGCCGTCACATAGCCATGCTGGTCTTTTTTAACTTCCTGCATTCCAATGCTTTTCAATTCTTCTACCATCACATCAGCGAAATCAAGGAGCGCCTGTGTGCTCGGATAGGACTCAGAATTCGGATCTGCAGTGGTCGCGTATGAAATGTACTTGGAAAACCGTTGCAACAAAAGTTCTTTCATGTTCTTATTTTTTTGATTACTAACACTTTTTCAAAAACATACTTATTCCGTTGCAAAAATACATTTTTTAGCAATTGTAGAGACGCAATATTGCGTCTCTACAACGAAATGGGAAATCCTATCTGTAGGGGCTAATAGTCATTCGCCACTACAGGTCATCGTATTAATGTCACGCTGCCCTTCACTGTCTTCGCCTTCTCCCCGCGGCTCTTGTAATGGACCACCACGGCATACACACCGTCCATCGCTTTGGATCCGTCCCAGCCGAAAGTCTTCTCCTCCGTTTGGAACACCAGCGTGCCCCAGCGGTTGTAGATCTCCATCCGGTACTCTTCGATTTCGTCCGGGTAGCTGAAAACCGGCAGGAAGACCGGGTTTTTTCCGTCGTCATTCGGCGTGAACGCGTTGGGCAGGTACAGCTCCTGTGTACAATGCTCGTAGTCGATGTTCACCGCGTCCCAGTGGCTGAAGCACTTGTTGCTGACCTCCACACTGTAATTGCCCGGTCCGCGCACCAAATAGGTGGGCTGCGTGCTGCCGTCCTGCCATAGGTAGTCGCAGTAGGGAACTTGTGCGTTCAGTGTCAGCGTCTTGCCCTCGCACAGCAGCGTGTCCGGACCGAGGTTGACCGTGAAATCGTTGAGGTAGCCGATGTTTATCGTGTCGCTCGCCCCGAGACAGTGGTCCGTGATGACCACCCAGTAGTCGCCGTCCTGCCAGACCGTGTAGGTCGTATTGGTGCTCGCGTCCTGCCAGTAGTACTGCGCGGGGTGCTGCTGCGTGGCGTCCAACAGCAGCGTGGCCAGCTCGCACAGGACGCTGTCGCTGCCGAAATCCACAGCGGACTGCCCGTAGAGGCTCACGTGGAAGCTGTCGCTCTCGGCGCGGCACCCGATGTTGGTGACGCTCACCTGGAACGTCCCCGCGGAATCCACCGTGATGGAGGGCGTGGTCGCGCCGTTGCTCC
>JAFRUI010000013.1 GCA_017438945.1 Bacteroidales bacterium | reverse complement strand
TCGGGGCACACCTCTTCCCATTCCGAACAGAGAAGTTAAGCCCGACCGCGCCGATGGTACTGCCCAACAGGTGGGAGAGTAGGTCGTCGCCCAATACCACAGCCCTTCAGGTTCCTGGAGGGCTTTTTTGTTTTAAATCCCGCCACCCGTAGGGGGCGAATAATCATTCGCCCCTACATCGTTTCATCTTCTCATCGTTTCATCGCCTCATCGTTTCATCGCCCTTCATCTTTATCATTCTTCATTCATCGTCTCCTCATCGCTCCATCATCTCCTCCAGAATCAAAAATCCCGCACCCCGCCTTGAATTCGCCCTGAAAATCGCATTCTCGGCGCGATATTAATATGTTGCTGGAAATCAATGGATTACAAATTCTTGATACTGGATGATCCTCCATCCAACATTTTCAACCTCTCTCATTTTGGTCACCGTTTCTTGTCCGACATTTTCCCCGTTTTCTTCAAAACTCCCCCAAAACAACGCCATATCCAGCTGCCTTTTCTTTCCGGTATCAGAAAAATAATCTTCCAATTTTGTAACTTTCAAAAAAAACTCAGGTATAACTTATTGAGTTACAATAGACTTTTAAAAGAATGAAGAAAAATAAAAAAAAATCTTCAAAAAGGGAATATTGAACGAAAAAAAATGTATTTTTGCAAGTTAATTATAAAGTGTATAGTGTATGATAGACTACGTAAGATTTCGAGACAGTGAAAGGAAAAGTAGAGAAGGAACGAACGGATCCCGTTCTGGTGTTTCGTTTTCTGATGATTTGAATATAAATAAATTAAATAAACAATAGTAATAATTAAAATCAAAACGATGAAAAAATTTATGATTTTTCTGCTAATGGCGTTCCTGTACATAGGAACTTGCCAGGCGCGCAGCGAATCGTCGCATCCTAACGATGCACAATTAAAGCTGCTCAGTTGGGTCTCTCCAACACCCAGCCAGTCGTTTATGACGCGAGGTATCCAGAGAACGGATGCTGATGGTTGTGACATTCAAATCGTTGAAGGTTACGGCTCCGAGAACATGATGGTTGGTCAAGAGATCAGGCTTGAGGCTATTGTTCCCTCGTGGACAACCCCTGACTTTGGGAACAATGGTGAATGGTATGTAAAGCTTGGTACGGCTGAGCTTGGCGCTGGTAATGGAGGCTCACTTATAGCTTCTGGTCAACCAACATTGTCATACACCTTTAATTCGCCAGGGGTCTATAATTTCACGTTCTATACGAATGATGATGGAGTGAATTACCAATCCAATACCATCACTGTCAACGTTACAGAAAACGATGTGGCTTGCGGTGACTTCGCTGTTGTAGATGCGGAAGGTAATGATGTGACGGCTCTCGAAGTCGAACAAGGCGGTACTATATCGTTAAGAATCGTGAATGTTGCCGGCAATGAATTGATTGCTGGCGAACCTTATTGGTTTTTAGATGAATATGGCTACCCTACCGTAGATTATAATTTAATCGCTGAAGATGAGGATAATCTGGAATACACGCTTCCTTCAACGGTGTTGCCCGGTGATCATGTTCTTTACGTTGACTTTATTTTGGAGGATCCATCTAACCCTCAACAACCAATGAAGAGTTCATTCTCTGTGGGTGGCGAAGGTTTTTGCTTGAGCGAGATTCCGCTCAAGGTCAAGGCGCCCAATCAGGATCCTAATCCTCCCACACCTCCTACAGGAGCCGTGTTTGTGAACATCCTCGGCAACACTCAAGTGTGCCCGAATGACGAGGTGACTCTTACTGCATGGGTGACCCCCGCCAACGCAGTTATCAAGAATATTGTTTGGTTGCGTGACGAGAACCCCATCTTTGATGCAGAGGGTAATCCGCAAGTCGGCCCGGTCTTCACCTTTGTGCCTGAAGAACTTTTTGGCGACTCTGAGGACAGAACCGTAACAGTGGAAGTCGCTTACGGTGAGTGTAGCACTGCTCGCGACACTCGCACGATTGAATATCTCCTCGATGCTCCGGAAATCCATATCAATGTTGATGAAGGTCCTGTTTGCGTAGGCGGTCAGATTACGGCCACCATCACCACAACGGATGAAAATTGGAATCTGGATCTGGACAATCCTATCTATAACTGGTATCTGAACGGCTTGGAGATCCCTGGCGAACACATGGGAGAGATTACGCTCAATATGCCGATGGCTGGTGAATATGTGTTAGCCGCCACGATTAACACCCCTGTCTGCGGTACTTTTGCCCAGAGTGAACAAGTAACCGTTACAGTGGTTGACGCTATGCCGCTCACCATTACGGGCGACAATGTAGTTTGCCAGAACGCTACCGCTACCCTGACGGCTACTGAAATTGAGGGTGCCGAATATTCATGGGCTGGTCCCGATGTATCTGGTGCAGAAGACAATGTGCTGACCACCACCATCCCTGGTGTATATGCTGTGACAGCCACAATGGAAGGCGGTTGCCTTGCCACGGCTGAATTCACCGTATATCAATTCGGTGGCGACCTGCAGATCACTGCTGACCAGATGAACGTGTGTCCCGGCACTACGGTTGTGATGAACGCCAATCTCGACGGCTGGTTCAATGAGAACATCTCCTATGAGTGGAGTACTGGTGCAACCTCTTCCACTATTGCTGCTGTCGTAGGCGAAACCACCACCTATACGGTGACCGCTTACGCTCAACCTCAGAACCAAAACCAAGCCGATGAAGGCGATAACGAGGGTGAAGATGAAGGTGATATTGAAGATGAAGGTGATGACGACCAACCTGCTGGCACTGTCGAGGATCACTCTACAGTTTGCGCTCTGACAAGCAGCATCGAGATTACGGTTGGTGTCAACCAGAATATCCTCACTGAAGTCACTACAGGAGAAGAACCTGTTTGTGTTGGCGGTCAGATTGTGTTGAATGCATCTTCTAATGTCGCTACTCAAGATAATACCGAAGGTGAGGTCGAAGAAGAAACTGAAGAACCCGCTAACGAAGCTACATATACATATATATGGTATAAGAACGGTATCGTGATCCCTGGTGAGAACCAGCCGAGCATCACCGTGACTCCGACTCACAGCGGTATTTACACCTTCGCTGCGAAAGCCGTTGTTAGCGCTTGCAACACCTCAGAGGTGTCTGCTCCCGTGGAAGTGATGGTGAACGCCGCTCCTATCGTGAACATCACCGGTACGCAGAATGTGGTGAATGGCGCCACGACTGCTGAACTTACCGCTCAAGTATATCCTGCGGAAGGAACTTACACCTATGCTTGGAGTAATGGTGGCGCGGAGCCTTCCATCACTGTTAACCAAGCCGGTGCTTATAACGTGACGGTTACGGATGCTAATCAATGTACGGCTATTTCTTTGCCGTTCCAAGTGACTCCTGTTACTGCTTACCAAATCAATATTGAGGGCAACCCCACACCTTGTATTACGGAAGATGTGTTTGTTGAGGCTTCAATTGAGGGCGAAAATTACTCCAGTGGCGTAGTGGTTACCTGGTATGCCAACGATCAGCCTATTGAAGATGGAGATCCCGATGGTAATCCTTTCACCTTCAGAATGCCTGCTCAGGATCTTTATAATCAGCTCCATGTTACACAATTTAACCTTTGTATTGAAATTGGCGATCCTAATCAATGTGATGACGATAACGTCCGTCGTGAATGTTTCCCGGTTGATATCAGAGGTGAAGTCCAACTCGACCACTTGGTTGTGCTGAATAACGGTAGTGATGTTGATCATGTTTGTGAGGGCGCTCAATTAGACCTTACGGCTATGATTCAGGATGAAGAAGGTGGATACTACGAAGATCCTTCTTTAACATATGTGTGGATGAGAAACGGTGTTGTGATTTCTGGTGCTCACGAATCTCATTTCAGCGAGCAAGCTTGGATTTACGATTCTGATCCTGTTGATTATGTCTATTCCGTTTACATTGACTTCGGCAATGGTTGTGTGTCTGAAACTGTTGAATGCGAGCCTATCAACGTGAGACGTAATCCTATCGTCACTATTGACGGTAACCCGAATGTGTGCTACAATGGCGTTGCTGATATGAATGTCCAGCTTGTTGCTTGGGTTGATGGTTATTATGATCCTAATGCTACTTACACATGGTATGAGAGTGGCCAAGCCCTGAATAATGATGCTGGTATTATGAACTACTATATTGGTCACTTCGATCCTAACTATGTTAACCCCTTGATTTTCACGGTTGAAGTTAAGAACGGTGACGGTTGTTCTACCATTGCAGATCCTTTCTATGTGAATGTTTACGACAAACCTATTGTGAACATCACCGGTGATGCCGAAGCTGTTTGTACGAACGGCAGTGTCACTTTGCGTGCTAATCTGAATAATTATAACGATCCGATGTTGGTCTTCCAGTGGTATAAGAATGAGTACAATGTAGGTAACCTTATTCCTGGTGCTACTCATGAAATTGAGACTTTCTACCCCACTGAAGCTACGACGTACGTGGTTGCTGTTACACACTTGATGGACTACAGCTTCCCTGATTGTATCGGTATTGACTCTTTCAGAGTGAACATTAGCGGTATTCCTCAAGTTACCGTTCATAATGATCTTGACACTCCTGAGAATCCCAATGTCACTGAAATCTGCGAAGGCAGAAGCATTAAATTCGATGCAACCACTGAAGGCGGTATTGAGGGTGAAGCAATCTACACTTGGTATCGTAATGGAGAACTCGTTGAGAATGTGACGGGTGACATCTATGTTGATGCTCCTCTTGCAGTGGATGGTTATCCTACCACCTATATTTACTCTGTGATTGTGAACCAAGGTTTCTCTGGTTGTGAATCTGAACTCACCTTCTTCGACACCATCACGGTGAACCCGAATCCGGCTATCCAACTGGTTTCCGATCCTATCATTTGCTCTGAAGATGGCAATAATGTTGTTCTTACTGCTAATATGGATGTTGTTCCTACCGGTGTTCAATACAGATGGTTGGAAGACAATGCTGAATTCCTTGTCACGGATACGAATTCTATCGCTTTGCACAAGGATTACAGCGAGAATCCTTATCACTTCAGCGTTCAGATTGTGAACGAATATGGTTGTACTGGCCAATCTGACATTGATGTCTATGTGAATGACGCTCCTGTTGTCGCAGTCACGATTACCGACACGGTGGTTTGCGAAGGTGGCCAAGTCACTCTTGCCGCTGCTCTCCAAGACTGGAATGCGACGAGCCTTACCTATCAATGGTACGATGGTGAAACCGCTATCGAAGACGCTACTTCTTTGACTTACACTGCTACTCCTGCTTTTGGCGAAGAACATCATTATCATATTGTTATCAACCAAACGAATTCAGGTTGTGTTGCTAACTCCGAAATTATCGATGTTGAAGTTGTTGCTAAACCTGTCATTGCTTCTGTTGATGCGGAGAATATGCCTGAGGATCGTATCGTTTGTGACGGTTATCAGGTCATTATGACGGCTAACGTCCAAGGTGGCGTTGAAGGTGGCGAGGTCTTCACTTGGTACCGTAACGGTGTTCTGATTGAAGGTGCTAACCAAGCTACTTTCTCTGAGGTTCTCACTGCAGAGAATGGTGAAACAACCACTTACACGTATGGTGTTGCAGTTGTTCAAGGTACTCCTGGTTGTGAGTCTGAGATTTTCGACGTTGATACCATCACGGTTAACCCGAATCCTGTTCTCCAACTGGTTACCGATCCTATTGTTTGTAACAATGAAGGTAATAATATCACCCTCACTGCTAATTTGAATCCTGTAATGGAAGGCGCAACCTTCAGATGGTTGGAAGACAATGTTGAGATGGATCCTGAAACCTACACGGCTGATGGCAATACCATCACCCTCCACAAGGATTACAGATATGATCCTTACAACTTCTCTGTTGAATTTGTCAATGAGTTAGGTTGTACTTCTGTTGGTCAAGCTCTTGTTTATGTGAACGAAGCTCCTGTTGTGAACATCACTGTTTCTGACACTGTTCTTTGTGTTGGTGGTGAAATCACTTTGACTGCTAGTCTCAATGATTGGAATGCTACTGATCTCGTGTATGAGTGGTTCGACGGTGAAGAACTTATGGAAGGCGTTACCCTGCTCTCCAATGTTTATCAACCGGCTGCTGGCGCTCACCACTTCCACGCTCGTATCACGCAACTCTCTTCTGGTTGTGTTGCCGAGTCTAATGTGATTGACGTTATGGTCAACGGTGCTCCTGTCATCGAATCTGTTGGTACTCCTCAAACGAGCATTTGCTACGGTGGTCAGCTGACTATCACTGCTGCTCCTGCTGATGGTAACCAGGATGGTGACACCTACACTTGGTACAGAAACGGCATCCTGATGGAAGGTGCTACTGCTGCTACCATTTATGACACTCCTGAAATTATCGACAACAATGCACAGCAATATGTCTATACGGCTATCCTGACTCGTCCGGCTCCTGGTTGTACTTCTGATGCCGTTACATCTGACGTTGTGACTGTTTATCCGAATCCTGTTGTTGTGATCACGGGTGATCAACACGTTTGCGAAACTGACTCTGTCTTCTTGATTGCCAATGTTGACACTGTTGGTATGAATGTTGGTGGTCTCCACTACACATGGTATGAATCTGGTCAAATCAGAGACAACATGGGTTACAACCTTGGCGACAACAACTTCTATGCTGAATACATGTACGCTCGTACTGAGCCTTACAGATTCACGGTTGATGTTTGGCGCGACGACATGGGTGCTGGCTGTATCTCTCATTCTGCTGAGTATCTTGTCTATGTATATCCTCAACCTGTTGTCAATATCACGGCTACCGAGACCGAGATCTGCGAGAACGGTCAGGTTACCTTGACAGCTAACTTGAATGATTATAACGCTACTGATCTCATTTATCAATGGTACACCGTTGGTGAAGAGATGAGTGTGGTTGCTGTTGACTATGCTGAGGATGGTGGGTTTGTGTATGACACTATCTACACTCCTGTTTATAACAACATCCCTGGCGCTACGACCGCTACTTATACTACGAATTTGACTGAAACCACCACTCTTGGTGTCATGGTTCGTCAAACTACTTCCGAGTGCTGGGCTAACGATGCCATCACTATCACGGTTCATCCTATTCCTGTTGTGACTGACATTAAGGTTAACTTCTTGTATGACACTGCTAACGTTTGTGACGGTGCCGAGGTTACCCTTACGGCTCTCATCGATGCTTACGATGCTGATGGTGCAGTCTACACATGGTTCAGAAATGGTGAGCTGATCGAAGGCGTTACTGGTCCTGTCTTCAGCGAGAATGTTTACACCGACAATGAAAATGTGACCACTTATCACTATTCTGCTATTGTCACTCTGCCTGCTTCTGGTTGCGTGTCTGCAATGTCAGCTGATGCTGGTGTTGTGATCGTCGGTAATTCTCCTGCTTCTGTTGTGGTCAGCGGCAATACGGTCATCTGCGACGGTGGTGTGACAACCCTGTATGCTAATGTTGTTCCGGCTCAGCCCGCTACCTATCAATGGTTCATGGACAACGCTCCTATGACGGATTCTACGAATAATAATATTACTGTCGGAACTGCTGGTTCTTACAAGGTGATCGCTTACTTCAACGGTTGTTCTACTGAGTCTGACGCTGTTGTTGTGACGGTTGAGGAAACTCCTCAATTGGAGGTCACTGCTGTTGAGACAACCTTCTGCGCTGGTGGTAGCACAGTTATCACGGCTGAAGCAACGGGTTGGAACAATGGTAATGTGAACTACAACTGGTCTAACGGTTTCCAAGGTTCTACCTACACTTTTGATCCTACATTCAGCGGTACCTACACGTTCTATGTTACGGCTTCTCAAGCTACTTCCGGTTGTGTTGCTGTTGACAGCATCGTGATCAATGTGAACGAGCTGCCTGCTACTCCGGTTGTCGAAGTTGACAATGCTGTTGTTTGCGACGGTGGTCAGGTTACGTTGATGGTTACCAATCCGAACAACAACGCTGTTTACACTTGGTACAGAAACGGTGTTGTTATCGAAGGTGCTCACAACTATATCCTCACCGAGTCTCCTGTGACCGTTGATGGTGATCTCACCACTTATGTTTACACGGTGACTTCTACGCTTCCGATGTCTGGTTGTACCTCTCTGACTTCTATTCCGACAACTGTGACGGTTATCCCGACTCCTGTTGTGGCTGTGTCTGTTGAGGGTAACACTACGGTTTGCGAAGGTGGTTCCACCACACTGCATGCTAATGTTTCTCCTGCTGGAGATATGTATACCTATCAATGGTACAAGGACAATGTCCTGATTGAAGGTGCCAATACGAGTGTTTTGGTTGTTTCTGAGGCTGCTCGCGAAACGGCTTACAACTTCTCTGTTGTTGTTTCCGCTAACGCTGGTTGTAATGTGACGGCTTACGCTCCTGCCATCACTTTCGTGACGGATCCTGTTGTTGTGGCTACTATCAGCAACGAGATCTCCTGCGTCGGTGGCACAGCTACTCTTAATGCAATTGTTGACGGTGGCGTTGCTGGCGTGAACGGTTTGAATGGTTATACTTACGCATGGTACAGAAATTATGCAGTTAACGATGATCCTAACACTCCGTACTCTACCACTGAACTTGTGGGTGGTACAGCTCAATACACCACTACTGGTACTGAGGATCCTGGTTACTACTCTTATTGGGTGACGGTTACCTCTAACTATGGTTGCCAATCCACCTCTGAGCCTGTTAACTACACCGTTATTCCTGATCCTGTCATCACTATCGCTCGTCTGGCTGACATGCCTCAAGCAGTTTGCGACGGTGGTTCTACCGCTATCAAGGCTATCGTAACGGGTGGTTATGGTACTGCTTCTTATCAATGGTACAAGAATGGTAACATTCTCGTTGGTGAGACGAATCAAATCCTGAATATCAACTCTTTGACTTATGGTGTCAATGATACTTACAGTGTCGAGGTTATCCAAACGGGTGTTGGCTGCTCCAACATCGGTGTTGCTACTGTCAGCGATTTCGTTTCAGTTAATCCTGCTTACACTGTGAATATCTCTGGTTTCGGTAATGTCTGCGAAGGCGGTACACTTACCCTGACGGCTACTGTCAATGGTGTTGTTCCTGGTGATGTATTGACCTATCAATGGTACAAGATCTTCAATGGTAGCAGTGCTGTTGCTATCAATGGTGCTACCAGCGCTCAATACTCTACCTCTGACCTGCTCTTAGGCAATTCTTATGATTATTATGTTGTTGTCACCAGCACGCTCTCCGGTTGTTCTGTTGTTTCCACCTCTGTTCCTGCAAATGTTGTGGCTGCTCCTACGGTTGTTATCCAAGGTGCTAACACGGTTTGCGAAGGTGGTGACCTGACTCTGAACGCCTTTGTGACCGGTGGTGTTGAAGGTGCTGCTTACACCTACGTTTGGGAATGGACTGGTGCTTCTGCCGGCACAATGATTACGGCTGTTCCTACCTTCGTCCCGAACCTCCCGGCCAGCGACGCTGCTGCTCCTTACTACTTCACTGTTACGATCTTCCGTAACGACAGCACCGGTTGTACTGCTACTTCCGCTGCACACGAAGTCAACGTTTTGGCTGCTCCTTCTGTGAGCGTTACTGCTGATAACTACTATGTCTGCCAAAATGGTGAGGTGACCTTCACGGCTCACGTTTCTCCTGTTGGCGCTTACAACTATGTTTGGACGATCAATGGTGTTGAACAACCTGTGAATGCAAGTACTGTTACGACCTCTATCGCCAATGTCGGTACTATCACGGCTACTGTTGTGGTTTCTGCAGCGAATGCCAGCGCTTCTTGCTCTGCTACTGCTACTATCGCAACTCCTGTTCAGGTTGTGGCTGCTCCTTCTGTCACTATCGCTGCTGATCACACCACGATGTGTGCTGGCGGTACTGTTACCCTCTCCTCTATCGTCAATGTGAACGGCAATATTCCTTCTGATTTCAGCTATCAATGGCTTGTCAACGGCTTCGAGATTCCGGGTGCTATTTCCAGCACATTCGTACAACCTCTCACGGCTGCTGGTGAGTACATCTATACGTTGAACGTTACCCAGAACAACAATCTTGGATGTTCTTCTACATCTTCTGCTCCTGTGACTGTTCAAGTTGCTGAACAACCTGTTGTTTACTTGACCTCTGCTGATGGTCTCTCCATCTGTGAGGGCGGCACCATCTCTATGACTGGTATTGTCACGAACTACAACAATACGGTCAACGGTGCTACGAACAGTGACATCTATGGCGCAATGACGTTCAATTGGACTTCCAATGGTGTTCTTGTCCCTGGCGGCAGCAATGTGGTGAATAACAGTGACCGTAATCAAATCTCTCAAACTTTGAATACGGTTGGTAACTACAGCTATCAAGTCACTGTTGACGCTGCTGGTTACAACTGTCAACCTCAGGCTTCCAACATCTATGTTGTGAATGTTGTTGGTGATCCTTCTTGGACCGAGGTTCATGTCTATAGTAACAACGGTACCGACGCTTGTCTCGGTGAGATGGTTATCTTGGCTGCTTCTATCCAAGGTGGTGTTGCTGGTGACAATGGCAGCACAGATGGTCACATCCAGTGGATTGTTACGGATGAAAATGGCAATACGATGGATGTCAGCGGTGGCCTCGGTGGTTCATCTTACGATATTCCTTCTGTTGCTGGTACATACATCTATACTCCTACCTTTGTGGGTAACATTGGCAACGGTTGTCAACTGACCAACACCGACGAAGTCCAGGTTGCTGTTACAGTTCATGAACTGCCGACCGCTACCTTCACCAGTGGTGATGGTGTCTCCATCTGCTCCAACGATCCGAGCGCTTCTGCTGAACTTGTGATTGCCTTCACGGGTGTTGCTCCGTTCACGTATGAAGTTGTTGACGATCATGGTAACGTTGTTGCTCATGCAACTACTCAAGCCAACACCGCTACCATCTACGTTGCTCCTAGCACGCAGACTACTTACAGAATCACCCTTATCCAGGATGCTTACTGTGAGAACACGTCATTCGGTGCAGATGCAGTGGCTACTGTCTATGTCAACGAAATCGAATTCACTGAAACTGTCTTCGAATCTGGATGTGATAATCCTGGTTTCGTCACCGTCAGCTTCAATATGATTTCTGGTAATCCGACTGCTAACTTCACGGTTATTTATGAAAATGGTCTCCAGGCTAGTGGTACCATTTCCAACAATACCGCTACATTCGCAGCTCCTACGACTCCTGGTGATTATCCTGCAGTCATCACCATTGATGGTTGTTCATACGACATCATCGTGCGTGTGCTTGTTGGTGACTTCTCCTTCGGCGGTACTCTTCCGATTATGGATCAACGTTGGAATGACGTGGTGGTCGTGAATAACAATCCTTCTACCAATGGCGGTCACTTGTTCGTGAGCTTCCAGTGGTACAAGAACGGTGTTGCTATCCCTGGCGCTGTTTACTCCAACTACCAAGAAATCGGTGGTCTGAACGGATTCTATTCAGTTGAACTTGTTGAACAAGATGCTGATGGCAATATGGTTACTTATAAGACCTGTGAGATGTACTTCAGCTCTACATCAACAGTCAAAGTTTATCCTGTGCCTGCAAATGTTCGTCAAGAAATCACTATCGAACTTGATTTGACATCTGAAGAACTTGAAGGTGCTGTTCTCGACATCTACAGTGTAACGGGTGCGCACATCAGCCACGTGACTGATTTGCGTCCGATCACGAAGATCGAAGGATTCAAAGCACAAGGTACTTACTTCGGACGTATCCTCACCGGTACCAATGAAATCAAGACTGTTAAATTCGTTATCGTAAAATAGTATGTTGAACACCGGGTTTAGCGGCTCTGGCCGCTAAACCACCGGTTTCACAATTATCACAGAATAAAAAAGTAAAATATATTATGAAAAAGAATTTATTATTATTCAGTCTTATTTTCGCCATGTGTACCGCTTTTGGTCAAGAGGTACAGACCGAAAATAACTCCGAAGGCAATTTGGAGAATTATGAGACTTCCACCTTCTGTCCTCATCACATCAATGTTCATGTGGGAGAGGCTTGGACTAACAATATCTATAAGAGAGTTGGTATTACCCAATACTATTCTCATAGCACTATGTTAGATGTTGATTATGCTTATTTCTTTAACGAACATTGGGGATTGAGCTTAGGTGTTGGCCTTAACCGCCTTGCTGCTAAAGCTTCTATTTCCAAGTCCGGTGTTATTCCTGATTTTGATGTCGCTTATGACCATGCATTCGATCAGCCTGTCACTTATGATCCCAACTATGATCTCTATTATGATGCTCATGGTTTGAAGGAGAAGGAAGTGGTTTGGGCAGTCGAGGTTCCTTTGAAAGCTCATTTTGATTGGCGTTTTGATGGCCGTAACGGTATTTATGCCGCTCTCGGTGTTCAGGGTTATTTCCCCATTAAGGCTTTCAACAAATATAAAGGTGAAGGCTCTGTCAACACTATGGGTTATGAGGCTCTTTATAACCAATGGTATATGCAACACCTGGAAAATGGTGAGATCAAGATGGAAAACCATTTCCCGGATGCCGCCTATACAGGCCGTGGCAAGAATGTGAAAATGAGACCTTCAGTGGATCTTGTTGCTGATTTCGGTGGTGTTTTCGCCCTGAATAAAGTCGTTGATTTTTATCTTGGCGCATACTGCAAGTATGGTTTCCTGAACATTCTGCCGAAGGAGAAAACTTCTTTGATTGGTATGAATGACCAAGGCGAAGTCATGTTCCAAGGAACTCTTGGCTCTGACATGCTTGACATTGCTTACCAGAACAATGAGATCAAGAAGGGTAAAACCAAATGGAATCTTCTCCAAATTGGTCTGAAGGCTGGTTTCCACTTCAAAGCTTGTGCTACTCCTGCTGAGAAGTCCAAAAAGCAAATTGAAAAAGAAATTCTGGACGAACTTAAGAAGAAATCTAATGAGCCTATTATCATCAAACAAGATCCTCAATACATCTATATCGTTCCTGTTTGCGATCAGATGAATGAAGATGATGATTACCTGACTCCTGAAGACAAAGCAGCCATCAACGAATTGAGTGATGTTTTGTCCAAGACCAAGATTCTTTTCGACCTTGATAAAGATATTCCGAAAATCAGTGATTATAACGACAATATCAACAGAACTGTTGCTATCTTGAAGTCTAATCCTCAGTTGAAACTTATCGTTGAAGGTTATACCTGTGACTTGGGTTCAGAGGAACACAACCGTGACCTTGCACAGAGAAGAGCCAACAATGTTAGAAAACTCTTCATCCAAAAGGGTGTTAACCCTGATCAGATTGAAACTGCCTCTTATACGGTGAATGACCCGCAGAACAGACAGAACATTACTGATCCGAGCCGTGAAGAGCATCGTGCCGCTATCTTTAGAATCGTCAAAAGATAATTATTACTATTCTCGTTAGAAGAAGGGACTGCCGTAAGGTGGTCCCTTTTTTTAGTTCTAGTATCAAGGCTCAAAAGATCAATGTACAATGTACAATAGAGAATGAAAGTTATGAGCAATATGTTTGGATGGGTGTTATATGCCTGGTTATTAATGGATTATTATTCTCTATTACAAAAAGCGTGCCACAGTGATAATTTTTTTTTCAACAGCGAATGTTTGATTAAAAAAAATACTATATTTGCCAGCTTGTTTAAAAATCGTTATTGTGAAAGGGAATTTCTGGGTGGATGTTTTTTAAGAAGTTGATTTATAATGATTTGTGGCGATAAATAATGGATGTGTTCTTAAAAAATCTAGTGACGATTTGTGTTGAAAATGCGGAAAAAAGTTTCAAAAATTGATAAAATAAAAAACATATAAAGAAATGAAGATAGTTAATTATTTAAAAGAATCGTATGACGAGCTGGTTCATAAAACGAGCTGGCCAACCATGCAGGAGCTTGGAAATAGTGTTGTGGTGGTGTCTATTGCTTCCCTTATAATCGCGTTTATCGTGTTTTTGATGGATGCCGTCTTCAATTTGGGAATGAGATTAATGTTCCCGACTGTTTAATTTCTTTATAGCAGACAATATATCCAAAGAAACTTAACATGGCTGAATTAGAGCGTAAGTGGTATGTGATTAAATCTGTTACAGGTACAGAGAAGAAAGTGAAACAGAACATTGAGAGTGAAGTGGCGCTTTCCAATCTGAAGGAGTCTGTATTCGAGGTTTTAATTCCCACGGAGAAAGTTTTTCACAGCACGAAAAACGGCAAGAAGGTGGTGAAGGAGCGCAACTATTTCCCGAGTTACATATTCGTCGAGGCGATTATGACTCAGGAGGTGCGCGGCAAGCTGCTGGAGATCCCGGGAGTGCTGGGCTTTGTAGGTTGCAAACGCAAAAGCGATCCTCCTGTGGCTTTGCGCAAAGACGAGGTTTCCCGCCTGTTAGGTAAGGTTGATGAGTTGTCCACCCAGGACGAGTATCTTCTTCAGCCTTACGTTGTGGGTGAGGAGGTTAAGGTTATCGATGGGCCTTTCAACACTTTCAACGGTGTTATCGAAGAGATTGATACCGAGAAGAAGAAGCTGAAGATTACGGTGAAAATCTTCGGCCGTAAGACTCCGCTTGAGCTGGGTTTTATGCAGGTTGAAAAAATATAGTGTCTGGAAATTAGTTACACACAATTAAATTCAAAAACAAATGGCAAAAGAAGTTGCTGGCTTAATTAAGTTACAGATCAAGGGAGGTGCCGCCAATCCGTCACCGCCGGTAGGTCCTGCATTGGGTTCCAAGGGCGTGAACATTATGGAATTTTGCAAACAGTTCAATTCTCGTACGCAGGATTTAGCTGGCAAAGTGATTCCGGTTATCATAACAGTCTATAAGGATAAATCCTTCGACTTTGTTACGAAAACGCCGCCGGTAGCTGTACAGATCATGGAGGCCGCCAAACTTCAGAAGGGATCCGGAGAGCCCAACCGTACAAAGGTTGGTACTATCACGTGGGACCAAGTGCGCAGCATCGCCGAAATCAAGCTGAAGGATTTGAATTGTTTCACAATCGAATCCGCCATGTCTATGGTTGCCGGTACTGCACGCAGCATGGGTGTCAATGTGAAGGGTGGCCAGAATCCTTTCGAGCAAAATTAATTAACAAGTAAAATTAAAACAAATGGCTAAGATATCAAAAAAACGCAAAGAAGCATTTGCTAAATTTGATAAGAGCAAAGTATACGCTCTGCCGGAAGCTGTTCAAGTGGTGAAGAACCTTACCTACACCAAGTTTGATGCTTCTTTCGACATCGACGTCCGCTTGGGCGTGGATCCGAGAAAAGCCAACCAGATGGTGCGTGGTATCGTGACCCTTCCTCACGGAACGGGCAAGGAGGTGCGCGTGCTGGTGCTCTGCACTCCCGACAAGGAGGAAGAGGCAAAGGCTGCGGGTGCTGATTTCGTGGGCTTGGAGGAATATGTGGATAAAATCAAACAGGGTTGGACGGATGTGGATGTCATCATCACCATGCCGAGCGTGATGCCGAAGATTGGTGCGCTGGGTAGAATTCTCGGCCCCCGTGGTTTGATGCCCAACCCGAAGTCAGGCACCGTCACGATGGAGATCGGCAAAGCCGTTTCCGAAGTGAAAGCCGGTAAGATCGACTTCAAGGTGGACAAATACGGTATCATCCACACCTCAATCGGCAAAAACCGCTTCAGCGTTGAGCAGTTGACCGACAATGCTCGTGAAATGCTCTCAACGGTGATCAAGTTGAAACCGACCAGTGCGAAAGGTACCTACATCAAGAGCATCTACCTCTCCACCACCATGAGTCCCGGCGTGCAAGTGGATCCTAAATCAGTTACCGTATAAATAAAGATTAGTTAGTATGAACAAAGAACAAAAAAGTCAGATTATTGAAGAAATTTCCCAAGACTTGGCTAACTATTCTCATGTATATGTAACGGATATTTCCGGATTTACGGTTAGCACAGTCAATCAGTTACGCAAATTGTGCTTCAGCAAGGACGTGAAACTGAAAGTGGTGAAAAACACCCTTCTGAAACGCGCCATGGAGCAGTCCGACAAGGACTATTCAGAGTTGTATGAGACCCTGAACGGCCCTACGGCTGTCATGTTGTGCAACACGGGTAACGTGCCTGCGAAGTTGATAAAGGACTTCCGGGCGAAAAATGCAAAGCCCATCATCAAGGCCGCCTTCATTGAAGAAGCAGTTTACATTGGAGATGACCAGCTGGAGGCACTTTGCAACATCAAGTCTCGCGAGGAATTGATCGGCGACATTGTGGCATTGCTGCAATCACCTGCAAAACAAGTTGTTTCTGCTTTGCAGTCAGGCGGCGGCAAATTGGCCGGCATTGTCAAGACTCTTTCCGAAAGAGCATAAAAACAAAAAAACAATTCAATAAAGTAAAAACAATAAAAAAAATAACATTATGGCAGATTTGAAAGCATTTGCAGAACAATTAGTGAACTTAACCGTTAAAGAAGTTAACGAATTAGCTCAAATTTTGAAAGACGAATACGGTATCGAGCCCGCCGCTGCTGCTGTTGCAGTTGCCGCTGGTCCCGCCGCAGGTGGCGCAGCCGCTGCTGAGGAGAAGACCGAGTTCGACGTGATCCTGAAAGCCGCCGGCGGTCAAAAGCTGCAGGTTGTCAAGTTGGTGAAGGAACTCACCAGCCTCGGCCTCAAGGAAGCCAAGGAATTGGTTGACGGCGCTCCCAAAGCCGTGAAGGAAGGCATCTCCAAAGAAGAGGCTGAATCCTTGAAGAAATCCCTCGAGGAAGCCGGTGCCGAAGTCGAAATTAAATAGTTCCGACTTTAACCTCAAGCAAAAGAACAACGCTTCCGCGTCTGGCGGAAGCCTTGTTCTTATTGCTGTTTTATAATACCTGCTGATTGGTATTTTGGTAATAATCAGTATTTTCGTCAAATAAAAACAAGAAGCCTTGTCAACTACAAAAAATAAAAGAATTAGTTTTGCGACCACAAGACCTGTGGAATTTCCGGATTTCCTTGATATCCAGCTCAAGTCATTCCAGGAATTTTTCCAGATTGACACAGACCCGGAATCCCGCAAAAACGAGGGCTTGTATCGGGCATTTGCGGAAAATTTCCCGATTACGGACGCAAGAAATTGTTTCGTTCTGGAATTTTTAGACTATTATATTGATTTTCCTCGCTATTCCATGGACGAATGCCTTGAAAGAGGCTTGACATACAGTGTACCCCTTAAAGCGAAGTTGCAGCTGAAATGCAACGACGAAGAACATGAGGGATTTGAAGAGGCCCGCGTGCAGGAGGTCTATTTGGGTATGATCCCGTATATGACCCCGAGCGGCACCTTCATCATCAACGGTGCTGAACGCGTGGTCGTTTCCCAGCTGCATCGTTCCCCGGGTGTGTTCTTCGGCTTTTCGTACCACTCGAACGGTACCCCCCTCTATTCAGCCCGTATCATCCCCTTCAAAGGCTCCTGGATGGAATTCACCACCGACATCAACAATGTCCTTTATGCGTACATCGACCGTAAGAAGAAATTGCCGGTCACGACGCTGTTGCGCGCCATCGGCTATGAGACGGACAAGGACATCCTCAGCATTTTCGACATTGCCGAGGAGGTGAAGGCATCCAAAGCCAACCTGAAGAAGTATGTGGGCCAGAAACTGGCGGCCGCCGTCACCAAGACATGGTACGAGGATTTTGTAGATGACGAGACCGGTGAGGTGGTGAATATCCCCCGTACGGAAGTGATCATCGACCGCGAGACGGTATTCGAGAAAGACCACATCAACATGGTGGCGGAAGCGAATATCAAAACGGTTCTCTTCCACAAACAAGATGAGAAACAGGTTGACTATTCTGTGATTTTCAACACATTGCAGAAAGATCCGACCAACTCGGGCAAACAAGCCATCGAGTATATCTACATGCAGCTCAAGAGCACTCAGGCCCCCGATGAGGAAACAGCGCGCGCCACTCTTGACAAGCTCTTCTTCTCCGAGAAACGCTATGACCTCGGCGAAGTGGGACGCTACCGTATCAACAAAAAACTGAATTTGAACATCCCGATGGAAACGGGCGTGCTCACCAACGAGGATATCATCTCCATTATCCGTTATTTGGTCGAACTGATCAACTCTAAGACGGAAGTCGATGATATCGACCACTTGAGCAACAGACGTGTCCGTACCGTTGGAGAACAATTATACAACCAGTTCAGCCTTGGCCTGAACCGTATGGCACGCACCATCCGTGAAAAGATGAACGTGCGCGACCACGAATCCTTCTATCCGCAGGATTTGATCAATGCCAAGACCCTCTCTTCAGTGGTGAATTCGTTCTTCGGAACGAACCAGCTGTCACAGTTCATGGACCAAACCAACCCGTTGTCTGAGATCACGCACAAGCGCAGAATTTCAGCCTTGGGTCCTGGCGGTCTGTCCCGTGAACGCGCCGGTTTCGAGGTGCGTGACGTTCACTACACGCACTACGGTCGTCTTTGTACGATTGAGACCCCTGAAGGACCGAATATCGGTTTGATTTCCTCACTCTGCGTTTTCGCCCGCATCAACGACCTCGGTTTCATCGAGACTCCTTACAGACGTGTGGAGAACGGTCAAGTTCGCTTTGACGAACCCCCGATTTTCTTGACGGCAGAGGAAGAGGACAACAAACGTATTGCACAAGCCAACACGCCTATGGATGAGAACGGTCTGCTCGGTGAAAAGGTGAAAGCCCGCCGTCTTGCAGATTACCCCATCTTGCCGCGTGAGGAAATTGACTTGATCGACATTGCTCCTAACCAGATTGCTTCAATCGCCGCATCTTTGATCCCGTTCCTGGAGAACGATGACGCTAACCGTGCGTTGATGGGATCCAACATGATGCGCCAGGCCGTGCCGCTTTTGCGCCCCGAGGCTCCTATTGTGGGTACCGGTCTGGAACACCGTGTGGCGGTAGACTCCCGCGTGGTGCTGCTCGCAGAAGGTACTGGTGTAGTGAAATCTGTTGACGCTCAGCATATTGAAATAGCATACGAGCGCACAGATGCAGAAGAGTTGGTCAGCTTCGACTCTAATGTCAAGAATTACCAGCTTTTGAAGTTCAGAAGAACGAACCAGAACTCCTGTTTCAACCAGCGTCCTATCGTGACGAAAGGTCAGAAAGTCAAGAAAGGGGATGTTTTGACAGAAGGCTATGCCACCGAAAACGGTGAATTGGCCCTTGGACGTAACCTGATGGTGGCGTTCATGCCTTGGAAGGGATACAACTTCGAGGATGCTGTCGTGATTTCCGAAAAAGCGGTGACGGATGACCTGTACACGTCAATCCATATTGAGTCATTCACCTTGGAGGTCCGCGACACGAAACGCGGTCAGGAGGTGTTGACCAACGACATTCCGAACGTTTCTTCCGAGACGACCAAGGACTTGAACGAAGACGGTTTGATTCGTGTGGGTGCGGAAGTGAAAGAGGGTGACATCCTGATCGGTAAAATCACGCCGAAGGGTGAATCCTATCCGACTCCTGAGGAGAAGTTGCTCCGTGCCATCTTCGGTGACAAGGCCGGCGATGTGAAGGATGCTTCCCTTAAGGCGCCTCCAGCCATGCGTGGCGTGGTTATCGGCGCGAAGTCCATGTCCCGACTGATTAAAGACAGAAAGTCGAAAGCCAAAGACAAGGACATCGAAGAGGAAATCAAAGCTAAATACCAAGTGGAGTTGGATGCTTTGAAAGAAGTGTTGGTTAGCAAATTGTACAAGGTTTTGGAAGGCAAAGTCGCCCATGTGATATGTGCCGACACCAAGGAACCGATTGTGCAAAAAGGCTCCAAGTTCTCCCAGAAGCTGTTGAACACCATTGATTACAAGACTGTTTCAGTCTCCAAATGGACCAACGACAGCCGTGTGAACGGTATGGTTGCAGCGGTGATTCGCAATTATTTGGTGAAGGTTCGTGACATAGAGTCCCGCCGCACGCGCGAGATTTTCGATGCCACCATCGGCACCGAGCTGCCGTCCGGTATCGTGCAAATGGCCAAGGTGTATGTCGCCAACAAGCGCAAACTGCGTGTGGGCGACAAGATGGCCGGTCGTCACGGTAACAAAGGTTGTGTGGCCAAGATTGTGCGTCAGGAAGACCTTCCGTTCCTCGAGGACGGCCGTCCTGTGGACGTGGTGTTGAACCCGCTGGGTGTGCCTTCCCGTATGAACCTCGGTCAGATTTACGAGACCATTTTGGCTTGGGCAGGCAAGAACACCGGTGTGAAGTACGCCACCCCGATTTTCGACGGCGCTTCACTCGACCAGATCAATGCTCTTCTTCGTGAGGCCGGATTGCCGGAGAACGGCAGCACCCAGCTTTACGATGGTGAAACGGGCGAGCCGTTCCATCAGAAAGCGACGGTGGGTTACATCTACTACCTGAAACTGCACCATATGGTCGATGACAAGATGCACGCCCGTTCTATCGGACCGTACTCCTTGATCACGCAACAACCCCTTGGCGGTAAAGCCCAGTTTGGTGGTCAGCGTTTCGGTGAGATGGAGGTGTGGGCCATCGAGGCTTACGGCGCCGCGAACGTGCTGCAAGAGATTCTGACGGTCAAGTCGGATGATGTGGTCGGCAGAGCCAAGGCTTACGAGGCCATCGTGAAGGGCGACAATATGCCCGTCGCAGGTATTCCGGAGTCCTTTAATGTGCTGGTCAATGAGTTGCGCGGTTTGTGCTTGGATATTAAATTTGAATAGAAATATAAACATCTGAAAGAAAATGGCTCTCAGAAAAGATAATAATACCCGTAAGGAGTTTCATAAGATAACCATTAGCCTGGCTTCTCCCGAGACGATTCTCGAGCAGTCGCACGGCGAGGTGTTGAAACCCGAAACCATCAACTACAGAACGCTGAAGCCAGAACGCGACGGCTTGTTCTGTGAGAAGATTTTCGGTCCGATGAAGGACTGGGAATGTCACTGCGGAAAGTATAAGAGAATCCGTTACAAGGGTGTCATCTGCGACCGTTGCGGTGTGGAAGTCACAGAACGCAAGGTTCGTCGTGAGCGCATGGGACATATCCAGCTGGTGGTCCCTGTAGCGCACATCTGGTTCTTCAAATCCCTTCCGAACAAGATTGGTGCTCTTTTGGGTCTTGCAACAAAGGAAGTGGAAGCCGTGGTATATTACGAGAAATATATCGTGATCCAAGGCGGTATCATGGAAAGCGATGAGATTAAGAGAGGAAAGCTGCTCAATGAAGAGGAGTATTTCGAACTGGTTGATAAGTTGCCTTCTGAAAACCGTCTGTTAGAGGACACGGATCCCAACAAGTTCATCGCCAAGATGGGTGCGGAAGCTTTGTACGACTTGTTGTGCAAAGTGGATCTGGATGCCGAGTCATACGAGTTGCGCGACCGTGCCAACCGTGAGACTTCCCAGCAGCGTAAGAAAGACCTGTTGAAACGTCTGCATGTGTTTGAAGCGTTCCGCGACAGCCGTAAGCGTGCCGACAACCGTCCTGAGCGTATGATTGTGAAGACCGTACCGGTGATTCCGCCGGAGTTGCGTCCTTTGGTGCCGTTGGATGGCGGTCGTTTCGCCACCTCCGACTTGAACGACCTCTATCGTCGTGTCATCATCCGCAATAATCGTCTGAAACGCCTCATGGAGATCAAAGCTCCTGATGTCATCATGCGCAATGAGAAACGTATGCTGCAGGAAGCTGTTGACTCTCTGTTCGATAACTCCAAGAAATCCAGTGCCGTGAGAACGGAATCCAACCGTGCGTTGAAGTCCCTCTCCGACAGCTTGAAGGGTAAACAAGGTCGTTTCCGTCAGAACTTGCTCGGTAAACGTGTGGACTACTCCGGCCGTTCCGTTATCGTCGTCGGTCCTGACTTGCACCTCAATGAGTGCGGTCTGCCGAAAGACATGGCAGCCGAGCTGTTCAAACCGTTCGTTATCCGCAAAATCCTCGAAAGAGGCATCGTGAAGACGGTGAAGTCCGCGAAGAAGATTGTGGATCGCAAGGATCCCGTTGTATGGGAAATCCTCGAAAACATCCTGAAGGGTCACCCTGTATTGCTGAACCGTGCTCCTACGTTGCACCGTCTGGGTATCCAGGCTTTCCAGCCGAGACTGGTGGAAGGTAAGGCTATCCGTCTGCACCCGTTGTGCTGTACGGCATTCAACGCCGACTTCGACGGTGACCAGATGGCCGTGCACGTGCCGCTGGGCAACGCAGCTATCATGGAGGCCCAGATGTTGATGATGGCATCTCACAACATCCTCAACCCGGCTAACGGTGCGCCCGTGACCGTGCCTTCACAAGACATGGTGCTCGGTCTGTACTACATCACGAAGGAGCTGCCCTCCACACCTGACCACAAGGTTCCCGGTGAAGGCGGCATCTTCTACGGACCGGAAGAGGTGATGATTGCCTATAACGAAAAGAAAATCCATTTGAATGCCAAAATCAAATGCCGCGTCGATATTGACGGGCAGGGTACCAAGAAGATCGTCGATACCACTGTGGGTCGCGTGATGTTCAACCAAGTGGTGCCGAAAGAGTATGGCTATATCAATATGTTGCTCACTAAGAAGGCGTTGCGCGATATCATCGGCGACGTGCTCATTAAGTGCGGTAACAAATCCTGTACCCAGTTCCTTGACGACATCATGACCCTTGGTTACCGTATGGCTTACGAAGGCGGTATGTCGTTCAACCTCGGTGATGTGATTGTGCCTGCCGAGAAACCGAAGTTGATTGCCGAGGCTAACGCCCAGGTCGATGAAATCACCATGAACTACAATATGGGTTTCATCACCAACACCGAGCGTTACAACCAGGTGATTGATGTGTGGTCACAGTGCAACGCCCGTCTGTCCAAGATCCTCATGAAGGAGATTGAGGAAGACCGTCAGGGCTTCAACCCAGTGCACATGATGCGTGACTCCGGTGCCCGTGGTTCTGCGGAGCAAATTCGTCAGCTGTCCGGTATGCGTGGTCTGATGGCAAAGCCTAGTAAGGCTGGCTCCTCCGGCGGCGAGATTATCGAGAACCCCATTTTGTCCAACTTCAAGGAAGGCCTTTCCGTGCAAGAGTACTTTATCTCCACGCACGGTGCTCGTAAGGGTTTGGCTGATACCGCATTGAAGACCGCTGACGCAGGTTATCTGACCCGTCGTCTGGTCGATGTCTCCCACGATGTGATTATCAATGAGGAGGACTGCGGCACGTTGCGCGGTATGACCGTGAGCGCGTTGAAGAACAACGAAGAAGTAGTGGAGACGTTGTACGACCGCTTGTTGGGTCGTGTGACATTGCATGACGTTTATCATCCCCAGACCGGCGAACTGATTATCAAAGCCGGTGAGGAGTTGACCGAGAAATATTGTCAGATTATCGAGGATTCTCCCATCGAGGAGGTGGAAATTCGTTCGGTGCCTACCTGCGAGTCCAAGCACGGTATCTGCCAGAAGTGCTATGGCCGTAACCTGGCAACGGGCAAAATGGTGCAGATTGGTGAGGCTGTCGGTGTCATTGCCGCACAGTCTATTGGTGAGCCTGGTACCCAGCTGACCCTGCGTACGTTCCACGTCGGTGGTGTGGCCGGTAATGTGGCCGCCAACAGCAGCATCATCGCTTCTTACGATGGTGTGCTAAGCATCGATGAGCTCCGTGCTTTGGAAAAAACCGACGATACAGGTAAATTCTACTACAAGGTCATCGGCCGTACTGCTGAAATCAAGATTATCGATGTGAAGACCGGTGTGGCCCTTTCTTCTGCGAACGTGCCCTACGGTTCGAACCTGTACTATAAGCATGGTGACAGCATCAAGAAGGGTGCCCTGATCGCTGATTGGGATCCGTTCAATGCCGTGATTTTGTCCGATGTGGCTGGTAAGGTGCAGTTCAACGATATTATCGAGGGTGTTACTTACCGTGTGGAAACTGACGAACAGACCAATATTCACGACAAGGTGATTATTGAGAGCCGTCTGAAGACGAAGAATCCTGGTATTAACATTGTCGATGAGGATGGTGACATCATCAAGAGCTTCGACGTTCCTGTGGGTGCTCGTTTGGCTGTGGAAGAGGGTCAGGTTATTGATTCCGGTGAAATTCTGGTTAAGATCCTGCGTTCCTTCGGTAAGTCTGGCGATATCACGGGCGGTCTGCCGCGCGTGACCGAGCTGTTCGAGGCCCGTAACCCCAGCGATCCTGCCGTGGTGTCTGAAATCGACGGTGTCGTTTCCTTCGAGAAGAAGCTGAAACGTGGTAACCGTGTGGTGAAGATCACTCCGCGTGTGGATTCCGGCGAGGGTGCCAAGACCTACCTCATCCCGACTTCCAAGCAGATTCTGGCTCAGGAGAACGACTTCGTGAAGGCTGGTACACCGCTGTCCGAAGGTTCTCTGACGCCTGTTGACATCTTGAACATCAAGGGTGCTCAGAAGGTGCAAGAGTACATCATCAATGAAATCCAGGAAGTGTATCGTCTGCAAGGTGTGAAGATCAACGACAAGCACTTCGAAGTCATTGTGCGTCAGATGATGCGCAAGATGGAGATTGAGGATCCGGGTGACACCAAGTTCCTGCAAGGCGAACTCATCAATAAGATTGACTTCCAGGAAGAGAACGACCAGATCTGGGATAAGAAGGTGGTCGAGGATGCCGGTGATTCCGATTCTGTCCGCAAAGGTCAGATTATCTCCGCCAAGAAGTTGCGTGACGTGAATTCCATGCTGAAACGTAAAGACTTGCGCTTAGTGGTGACCCGCGACGCACGTCCGGCTACTGGTAAACCGATTCTGCAAGGTATTACCCGCGCTTCTCTGCAGACTCACAGCTTCATCTCCGCCGCATCCTTCCAGGAGACGACGAAGGTGCTGACCGAGGCCGCTATCAATGCCAAATCCGACAGCCTGATCGGTATGAAGGAGAACGTCATTGTCGGCCAGAAGATTCCGGCAGGTACGGGTATCCGCGCTTACCAGAACATCGAGGTTGGCTCGAAGGAAGAGTACGAATCTTTGATGGCTTCGAAAGAGGAGGAATAGTATTAATTCATAATTCATAATGCATAATTCATAATTTTATGGCAGAAGATAAGAAAGAACAGAAAATGGATTTGAGTATCAGTGAGGAAGTTGCGAAGGGTGTATATTCCAATTTAGCTATCCTTTCTCATTCTGAGAACGAATTTTTCGTGGATTTCGCCGCTTTGTCCCCAGGCATTCCGAAGGCTGTTGTACGTTCTCGCGTGATTATGACTCCGGTGAATGCCAAAAGGCTGCTCCGTGCGTTGCAGGACAATGTTTCCAAGTACGAGGAGCAGTTCGGTGCCATTCAGGATCGTCCGAACCAGATGCCTCCGTTCATGAGCGGCGGCGGTCTGGCATAAACAGACTACGTTCAACTTTTTTATAAATTTTGTAGCGGCTGGGAGCGAGCTTCCTGGCCGCTTTTTTTATGAAGAATTAAGAATGGGAGGGTGGGGGATTTTTTGTATTTTTGTGGACTAAAATTGTTCGTATGGTTTCAGTGAAAAGGATGTTTTCGGTTTTATCGGTCATCTTATGGAGTGTGTCTTCTTTTGCGCAGTCGGACACCATTCACATCGGACAAATCTGGTCTTCTGTCCCGGTCATCGGTAAACTCGCTGATCTTCCGTTTGTTTTTGACGGAAAGGGCAAGTGGTGCTATGGGACTTTTAATTTTGAACTCAAATATTATCCGTGGACCATCGAGGATACTGCGATATATGTTTATCGGGTGAATTGGATTCATGAAAAGAAGAAACATGTTACATATCTTTCTGACAATGAAGGGAATATACGGCTTCGTTATTTGGATTTCAAGTTGGCGCGCGGTAGTTTTCTCTCTTTGGGAGATGTTGGATTATTCCTTTCGTATAATACCACCCTGGATGATTTTATCAAGGCATTCAACATCACGGATACTATAGAGTTCGGTCCCGAATGCATGGCTCCGTATAATTATAAATTTAGACATTGTAGGCACAGGCAATTCACCGCATTGTGGTTCTATACAGACGAAGGGAGACGCACACATATTATTTTCAGTTTTGACCATAAGCGGCGCTTGAGGTGTGTCGAGCTGGACTACTTCAATGCCGATAATGTTGAGGTGCGGTCGTTGCGGTAGTAATTCTTTGCGATGCTGGGAAGCGTCGGCTACAAAAAAAATTTCAGAATGTGTGCCATATCAAAAAAAATGTATCTTTGCAGCGCAAAGTACTTTTAAGATTATGGAAGAAAAAGAGGTCAGACAGACACTGAACGACATCCGTGAAATGATGAGCAAATCATCACGCTTTCAGGCGATTAGCGGATGGTCCATCATTATAATCGGCTTGTATGCGGCGGTCGCATCCGCGATGGCGGCTGCAGTGATCGGAGTGGGAAATTGGCTCCCCGACTTCGAAAATCTGCATCAGTTCGCCAACCTGAACACCCCTTCGCGCATCCGCATCGCCGCGTTGATCGCCATCGGGCTGCTTGCGTTGTCGCTGCTCACGCTTTTCATCTTTGCCATCGTGAAGTCCAAACGGCACAACCTGCGTTTCGCCTTTGAGAAGCGGACGGTCCAAATGTCGCTCGATTTCTTCATCCCGCTGGCGGCGGGCGGTCTGCTCAGCATGGCCTTGGTTATGCAGGGACACTACGGGCTCACCTCCTCCATTATGCTGCTCTTCTACGGCCTCGCATTGGTCAACTGCAGCCATTACACCTACCCTATCCTTCGCTACCTCGGTTATGCGGAGCTGATTCTCGGCATCATCGATTGCTTCACCATGTCGCACGCGCTGCTGTTCTGGTTTGTCGGTTTCAGTGTGATGCACATTCTCTTCGGTATCCTTTACGTCATCATGTTTGATCGGAAGAAATAAGAGTTAGCAGTTAGTAGTTAGCAGTTAAAGGGGTAAGTAAAGTAGTGGTTTGTTTGATAATATTTGGATTTGAATTGATATGGCGATTATAGATGGGTTAAATAAGGTTTTCGAGAGCAAGATTCGCTTGGGCATCATGTCGGTGCTGGTGGCCAACGGTTCGGCGGATTTTGCCACCCTGAAGTCACTGTTGGAGCTCACCGACGGCAACCTGGCAAGCCATACCCGCAGCTTGGAGGAGGCCGGCTACCTCCGCTGCGAGAAGAAATTCGTGGGTCGCAAACCGAATACCACCTATATCGTCACGGAGTCGGGCAGAAACGCCTTCGCCGCCCACATCGACGCGATGGAACGCTTTTTGAAGGAATGCCGAGGCTAATTTTTTTTGGCGTAAAACTTTGTAGCGCAAAGTACTTTATTGTGGTTGGTAATTAGCAGTTAGCAGTTTATGACGACACCCCCTATATATATGAAACATAATTCCTTAAGCAGTCCCGGAGGGACAAGAGCTCGGTAGCCCAGGGTAAGGCCTCTGGCCGCAACCCTGGGTCGAATGACGAGGATATGATGATACAATGAACGTACATTCGATATTATTCACCAAAAATCCAAAAATATGACAACAGAAACAAAAACAACAGAAACGACAACCGCGGTGACGACACCGCAAACAGAACAAACAAAGCCTGCCACGCAGGAAAAATCAAGAATGAAGCGCAGCGACCGCATGCTGTTGAAACTTCTCCTTATCGGGCTCATCAGCCTTATTCTACTCATTCCACAGCAAATCATCCTACATGTGGTAAACGAACGGAACGCGACCCAGGTGGAGGCGGAGAAAGAGGTAGAGCAGATGTGGAGCACCCCACAGCGGGTGATCGGGCCGGTGGTGCGCATCCCCGGCAAAAACTACCACAAGGATGTTTATCTCTTGCCCGAATCCTTGCAGGTGAAGGGCGACGTGAAGACGAAGAAACGGCATCGCGGCAACTTCGACGTGACCGTCTATACCGCGGATCTGACATTGGACGGCAGTCTGCAACTGCCAAATCTGTCGGAATATGTGGATTCCGTCTATGATATCTCGAAGGCGGAGGTGCTGCTTTCGCTGAGCGACTTTCGGGGACTCTCGGAGAACGTGGTGCTGCGACTGAACGGGGAGGAGTACACGATGAAGTCCGACAAGGACGAGGAATTGGGCTCGGTGCTGTGCTGCCGCGTGCCGGTAAGAGAGATGCAAGATTCGGTATCCGCGACCTATTCCGTGCGGCTGTCGCTGAAGGGTTCGGAGTCTCTGATGTTCCTGCCGGTGGGCAACAGCACCTCCGTGCAGCTGACCTCCAACTGCGCCACGCCGAGCTTCCAGGGCAACTTCCTGCCGGACGAGCGCACGGTGACGGACAGCGGGTTCACCTCGACGTGGAAAGTGCTGGCACTCAACCGCGACTTCGGGCAGTCGGTGACCCAATGGGTGGACTACGGCGACGGGGGCTCGCACAGCGTAAGCATGAAGAAGAACGAGTTCGGGGTGATGATGAAGGTGCCTGTACTGCAGTACCAGCAGACCACGCGAACCGTGAAGTACGCCTACCTGTTCATCTTCCTCACCTTCGCCACGGTCTTTTTCGTAGAGTACCGCCGGCAGACGCCCATCCACCCGGTACAGTATCTGCTCATCGGTGCCGCGTTGCTGGTGTTCTACACGCTGTTGCTCTCGTTCAGCGAGCACATCCCCTTCCTCTGGTCGTACCTTATCGCCATGCTGATGACCATCGTGCTGATCACGGGCTACTTGGCGGGCATCCTGAAAATCCGCAAGACCGCGCTGATGGTGGGTGCCCTGCTGCTCCTGCTCTACGTCTTCATGTACGTGCTGCTCCAGATGGAGACCTACGCCTTATTGTTCGGCAGTCTCGGCATCTTTGTGATTTTGGCAGTGCTGATGTTCGTGTCGCTGAAGGTGAAATGGTACAAGGAGTAATGGTTATAGGTTATTGGTTATGGGTTATTGACATTGATGCTTTAGGTATAAAGTGTATAGTGTACAGTGATGAAACGGATGTTGATTGTTGCAAGTGCTTTTATACGATTATGTTGTGAAAGGGAATACCGTCTTTGTAGCTTTTTACAGAGACGGTTACCCTTTGAAAGACACATTGGTCACGAAGCGTTTCAAATTGTCGGTGAGAAAGCTTCAAGAAGAGGGTGCTTGGGAATAGGTGAGGCACAAAGCCTGTCTTAATGAGAAACCGACAAGACCGATAGAATATTTTGCAAAAAGCTGAAAAATGAACGAGATATCCAATTTGATGTTGAAATACTGGTGGGTGGCGCCGGTGGTGAGTGTTTTCGTAATGCTCGGTTTCCTGGCAGACAATTGGTTATGTTTGGAAACGGGAAAAGAATTTATGGATTACCTGTTCGTGGCTCCCTTTCTGGCAGTCCTGTTGTTTGTCGCCAAAATACTGCGCTTTGCCACATTCGTGTTCGCGATTGTGCAGAAAAGATGGAAGATTGCGCTATTGTTGGTGTTGACGATGGTGGTTTGCGTAATAATCATTCTGGAATGGGTAAATATAAGCATGCAAATTAGTGGATGGTAGAAATAATTCAGTATTATGAAAGAACAAACAGAAACAACCATTTTCGGAATCTTGAAGCTGATTCCGTTCGCACTTGTCACCGCGATAATCGTATTGTTTTGGGTGGATCCTTTTTTAGGGATGTTGATTGCGTTCATTTTCTGGTGGGTCACGATGCCTGCCATTGGCTTCTCGATAGCGTTTTTCATTATGGGATTGTTTTGTCGGGATGTTGTGTGGCAGCGAATTACCGTGGTGTGGGGTGGTGTCGATTTGCTACTGGCGATCCTGTTTTTCCTTTTTGTGGCACCCAGCCATCGTTGCAGCCCCGACATCATGGCCGAACATTATGTTAAGCATCATGCCGAGATGGAAGAACTGCACTGCTATCTCCAAAATGCGGTCGCCGACAGCTGTTCCGTTACCTTGGAATTCAAGGGGAACAGGCTGGAGATGTTCCATGTGTGCGCAGGAGAAGAGTACCACTATTCAAACTTTTGGAATGAGGAGGCGCGTGAAAAGAAGGACTCGTTGATGCGCGTGGTGGGGTTGGAGCAGGAAGAACATGACGGCATACGCCGGAGGCTCAAGAAAATGGGCTGTATTGGTATAGAGTATTCGCAAACCACCCCCAATTTGGTAAAAATCTGGTTCCGCAGGGTTGATATGGGGCGCTACGACTATATCGTCAGTGAACATCCTATGACGGACGATGAGAAATCCACCGCCATGGAGAATCTGGATCTGATTCCCTATAACGACCATTGTACCTTCCAGTACGGCGGCGGTGCTATAGGGCCGCAGACCTTCAGCCAAGAGGAGAAAGAGGATTTTTTGAAACGGCACAAACCGTGGTGACGGCTGTTCTATTATTCTCTGATATGCCCCTGCAAACCTAACAGCGTGTTGTGGCCAGCTAACAGTCAAACGCAAAGTTTTTGTATCTTTGCCGCATCAAAACCAAACCGTTATGGAAAAGAGATACATCATCAGTGGCGGCGGTACTGGTGGGCACATTTTCCCCGCGTTGGCCATCGCCAACAAGATCAAAGCCGAGAATCCCGATGCGAAGATCCTGTTCATCGGGGCGAGTGACAAGATGGAGATGCGGCGCGTGCCGGAAGCGGGCTATCCCATTGAGGGACTGGAGATTTACGGCATCCATCGGGAGAAATCGCTCAACGGGTTGATGTGTAATTTGCGCCTGCCGGTGGTGATGTTGCAGGCCATGCGCAAGGCCAAGAGGATCATGCGCGAGTTTCAGCCTGACTTGGCCATCGGGGTGGGGGGCTTCGCCAGCGGTCCCGCGCTGAAAGCCGCCTCCCAGTTGGGGATTCCCACGCTGCTGCAGGAACAGAACTCCTATCCCGGTGTCACCAACAAGATGTTGGCCAAGAACGCCAAAGCCATCTGTGTGGCTTACGACGGCCTCGACCGCTTTTTCCCGCCGGAGAAAATCATCAAGACCGGCAATCCCATCCGCAAGGAAATTCTGGAGCTGGAGCGCAAGAACCCCGAGGCTTACCTGTATTTCAACTTCACGCCGGAGAAGAAGACGGTGTTTGTAGTGGGCGGCAGTCTCGGCGCCCGCACCTTCAACCAAACCATGGCGGCGCATCTTGATGCGTTCCGCAAGGCCGACCTGCAGCTGCTGTGGCAGACCGGTGAAAGCTTCTACAAGAACATCGACCCGGAGCTGTTGAAACAGCAGGACGAGCATATCCGTATTGTGCCGTTCATCAAGAACATGAATGATGCCTACAGCATGGCCGACGTCATCGTGTCGCGGGCGGGTGCGCTCGCACTCGCGGAGTTGGCCATCGTGGGGGCGCCCACCATCCTCGTGCCGTTCCCCTACGCCGCCGAAGACCACCAGACGTTCAACGCCAAGGCGCTCTCCACGAAGGATGCCGCGTTGTTCATCACTGACAAGGATGCTCCGGATAAACTGATTCCCACGCTGATGCAGTTGGTGAACGATTCTGACAGAATGCAGGTTTTGGCCGACAATATCAAGCGTTTCGCCCTGCCGAACGCCATCGCCCTGATTTACGAGGAAATTGCCAAACTGGCGTGACGCTATTCGGGTACGTAGATGATTTCGCCGTTTTCCAGCTCGTAGGCGATGCCTACTCGTTTGCCTTTCGTACCACTTTGGCTTTGGTCGTTCGCGGGTGTGTAACGGTTGATTTTTTCACCCTCTTTCGTGATTATTTCCATGTTCTCCTTGCCTGGGTTTTTCACGATGGTGAAATCTTCCTTTGAGAACATTTCTGTCATGTTGTAGTGCGATACGAGGGCGACCATCAGTGCAACGGCGAATACCATGGCCACATCGAAGAGGTTGCTGACCACGCTCATTGGGTCGTTGTCCTCATTGTTTTTCAATAGTCTCCTTTTCATAAGCCCTGATTCTCTTTCAATAGTTCGGCAAAGAACTCTAGGTTGTTGAGGTCTTGAAGATACCAACGTTGTTTCGTTTGTTGGGTGATGAACCCGATAGCACTGCTGAAGAGTCCGACCACGGTGGTGGCGAAAGCGACTTGCATATTGTAGGCCATGGAGGCAATGTCGCCGGCAGCAAGCCCCACCAGGGCGGGGCCCATTGGGATGAGTGTGCCCATCAGACCGAGCATCGGTCCCAGTTTGGTGAGAGTTTTGGAGAGGGAAAGATCCTTGTCCGCTGCAATTTCAAAATCGGAAACCAGCTTGTCAATACGGGCCTTGTTGGAACGGTCGTCCCACATTTGTCGCATGTAAGCGGCTACTAATGTTCGGCTTTTTCTGGGCATACGCTCCATATAGTCAGCGACATTGACCGCGTTCAGCATCTTAAACTCATCGGTCATCCATTTTCCGGTTTTGCGTATCTCCAGGTATTGCCCGAAGAAACTGCCAATCAAGATCAGCGAACGTATGAAAAAATAGATTAGCAGGATGATGACCGGTACCAAAAGACCGGAGGAAATCCAATAGAGAATGTCTGAAATAATATGCATTTTATTCGGTTTTTAAGTTAATTTCAATGTTTAAGTTGATTTTTCAAACATGGGTGGAGTTCAAGACTTGCATTGGTGGCGTTTCCGGAGGAGGAGGCCGGTGAGGGTGCCGACGAGCAGCAGCACAATGAATAGGGTAAGAGCAGGCCAGTTGACTTCACTGAAGCCTTCAACAGCTGTGCGGCCATTTACGGTGGCGACGATGCCGAGGATTGCTACTAATGCGTTGGTCAGGAACAGTAGCTCAAGGCGGATGTCTTCTTCGGGCAGCAGGAGGTGTATTAGCCAGATGCCCGCAGGAATAACCACAAGAAGCAAGGTGGCCAACCTCCATGAGAGCAGGCTGAAGGATACGCCGGGGAAGAGGAAGATGACGGTCACTAACAAACTGAAAAGTACGGCGAAAAATAGGATGCCCGGGAAAAGCCAAAGGATTTTGTAAAGCCATTGTGCGCTTTTCTTTGCGAAGCCGCCGGTGCGCTTTTCGGCTGCCAGGAGGCAGAAAGACATCTGTAAGGCCACCTCCACTGTCAGCAGCACTGAAGTGTCGAGCATTAGGGTCGGGTTATCTAACCAATAGGCAATCTGCGACTTTGATTGTTCAATCGCGAAGGGCCACATCAGTCCGACAAACAGAGCGGCCACGACCGCCATTGCAGCAACGTAGTGCCATTTGTGGAAGGTTTGCTTCAGCAGGAAGTTGAAGGCAATCAGAATCATTATGAGGAGTACGATAGTTTGCATAGGGGCTTATTCTTCCGCGTTTTTGCGTCTGCGACGGACCATGAGCACGAGGGCTGCCACAGCGGCAAGCACTCCAACGGTCACTAACACGTTGTTGATGATGTGTTTTTTCGATGAAGTTTCGTTCAGAGTCTCTTTTTTCATCACCATGCCTTTTTTGTTGGCCCGTGTGGAGGATTCGCGAATTCTGTCAATATTCTGGTTATATTCCTGTGCGGTCTGCGGGTCCACATTTTGTGCGATGTATTGGCGCAGTTTGGCGTTGTCGCAGACAAATCCCGAGCAGGCGGGTTGGTACAGGTTGACCATTTCGGTGTGTAGCCGTGCCACGTCTTGCAGCTGTTGGGCGGAGGCCTTCCACATTCCCTTGCGAGCAGATTCCATCATCACGGCAGTGATTTCTTGTAGGGCTGCTGGATTCTTGCTGCCGAAATACTCTTTCATCCCCATGTTATATTCGTCTTTGACATAGACATTATAGATTTCGTCCCACATTTCATTGTCAACGGCCTTAGGCTTCATAACGTTCCAACCATAGGTGTTCTGTACCAGTTCGGAGAACACGGCCGCATCGCTGGCATCGCCTTTCATCTTTTCGGTGATGTATTTGGGGTTGAACAGGGTAGTGCGGCTCTCCACGTTGATTGCTTCCTTGACCTCTTGCATCCTGGCGTTGTTCCGGTTCCGATAGTCACTGAGGTAAGCGTCGGGATCCTTGCCAGTGACGTTGCGCACAGCGAGATCCATGCCGCCCATAAACTCATAAACGTGGTCGAGGCTCAGGGCGCCCCATGTATTGCTTTGTCGTGGTTGCACCACGGCATCGGTGTTGGTGAGAGCTGCTTCGAAGGCATATTCGCGCATGGATTCCCAATTCTCGTCATCACCGTAGTAGGCTCCCATGTTGTTGATATACGCTTCAGCGATTTCCTGCTCTTTTTCCCAACGGTCGCTGGCCTGAACCATGGCTTGTATGCCGGTGCCATAGCCGCCGTTGATTCCGCCGAATACACGGTAGTGTGACATTTCGCGAGCCTCCTTGGGTGACACTCCTTTGTTAATCAATGTCTTTTCGGATTCTACCACGCCGGTGGCCACCCAGTTCTCGTATTGGTCGTCGCTGGCATCGGCCGCCATGCTTACGGCTTGGCTGATGAGATGCAGGCGCGAGGCGGCAATGTCACGCAGTTGTCCGCTGGTTTGCACCACCACGTCGATGCGAGGGCGTCCCAACTCTTTGGAGGGGATGAGGCGCAGGTCGGTGACCCGTCCGAATGCATCGCGTACTGGTTCGACCCCCAGCATATAGAGCACTTGCGCGATGGTCGCACCTTCGGTCTCCACAAACTCACCGCTCCAAAGCGTATAGCTGACTTTGCGCGGGATGCTGTCGTTGTGGCGCGTGCGATACTGGGCGATGGTTTGGTCTGCAAGCAGTTTCCCTTTTTCCCATGCGGATTCCGAGGGTGTGTTTTCTGCGTTCACTCCGAAGAGATTACGGCCAGAGGGAAGGGTGTTGGGGTTCACGATGGGATCACCGCCGGGGGAAGGCTCGGTATAACCGCCGTTCAGCGCATTGAGTAGCGACCGCATTTCATATTCAGGACTTTCCAGCAGAAGTGTGCGATATTGTGACACGTTCTTGACTGTGCGCTCCACTTCGGTCACGGCCATGGCCCAGCGAACCTCTTCCGGGCTGTACTCGGGATTCTCCAGGGTAGGCTTGGCCATCACTTGTTTGTCAGACGGTTGCGATTTTTTCTTCATCGCGGCTTCCATCTTTTTTAAGGCTTCCGGACTGGCTCCCATCATCTTGGACATTTTCAAAGCCCGTTCCGGATTCATGTTCTTGCCCATGCGACGCATCATTTTTTTCATTTTAGACACGTTTTCCGAATTGTCGTCCCGTTGTGCCGAAGGTCCGCCCGCATGCATGTTACCCGCATTGGGCACTTCTTGAGCCATGGACATCATCATGCTCAGCATATCCATCGGTTGTTGGCTCTCTGCAATTTCCCGAGCTTTGGTCAATTCGTCCGATGTGATGCCGGCAATTTTGCAGACTTGCGCATCGGATGGAGCGACCGCTTGTGCCAGCAATTGTGAAACTAACTGTTTAGCATGGTTGAGGTAACGAGTCGTGAATAGCGATTTGTGCTTCTCTACATCATCGGTTGCTTTGCCGCGTTGTTTGTCCAGTGCCAAAAGACTGTAGGCAATAGGGTCGGTACACATCGCATAAATGCTGCTGTTAATGTCTTTTGTGTCATACGATTTGCCCATAATGTAGAGCTTTCCAGTAATTTTCTCGTTGGCTAATTCCTCAGCGAAGTTGTCAATTCGGACGATGTCTTCTTCGGTATAGGCTGAGGTTAGGTTACTGTCGAGTTCCAGGGCACGGTGGATGCCCATTTGTACGGTGATTATCTTAACCTCCAAGGCGGCTTGTCTCTGACGGTTTTCGTTGCCGTTTTCCAGCGTGTGGAAATAGGTTTTCACTGCTTCGGAAAGTTCGCGGTATTGTCCTCGCACGTCGCTCTCCATAAACGGAGGGGTGAGGTAGGATTGGATGCCGGCGTAGGAGCGGCGTTTGGCGGTCATGGCCTCGCCCACGTTGCTGATGGTGTAGATGTAGAAGTGGGGTAGGGCGCCCACCAGCCGGTCAGACCAATCGTTGTCACAAAGTGCGACTTGTTTGTCTGGGGTGAATTCCAGGCTACCGTGAGTGCCGAAATGGATCATGGCGTCGGCTTTGAAACCATGTTGCGCCCACAGGTAAGCGGCCACGTAGGTGTGCGGAGGGGCGGTGTGGGTTCCGTGGACAATCTTGAAAGCGTTCTCTCCAGCACCCGCCATCGGTTGCGGCATCAGCACCACGTTGCCGAACTGCAACCGTGCCACGCCCAACCGACCGTCCTCGCTGACCATGTAATTTCCGGGAAATTCGCCACTTGTTTCTACAATTTCCTTGTACATTTCGGGACGGATGCTTTCGCTAATCCATTTTTCATATTGCTCTTTGTTGATGAGGGCGGGCTTCCCGTTTTTCATGAATTCCGTGAAAGCCCCTTCAGCGTAAGTGCCCAGCACTGCCCCCTGCTTTTGAATCATCTTGCCCAATACATCTGAACTCTCGGGCAGATTCTCTACTTTATATCCTTCAGCTTTTAGTCTTTGCAGGAAATTGTACAACGAAGGTACCACTTGCATACCAGAAGCCGTCAGGGCATTCTGACCCGGCCCTTTGAAATAGAAGACGACAATCCTCTTTTCGCTATTGGGCTTTTTCTGTAGTTGGATATAGTTGTTGACCGTCTGCACGAAAGTTTTCAAGCGTTCTGGAATGGCATACACCTCCTGCAACCCTTCGCCAGTTTTCCGGTGTGCGAAGACCACGTATGGGCGTATGGCTCCGTCGATTTCCGGGGTGACGACACTTTGCGAGAGGAAACCTCCGCTCATGCCATTCTTGTCGTTTTCCCAATCCTCCGTCAGTTGCGGAACATATAAGGTGGTGAATAGCGGGATGTTTTGATTTTTAAGATATTGTGTGATAAAGTCTCCCATTCGGCCGTGAGCCATGTTGATGACAGCGGATGGTCGGATGCTGTCAGCCTGCATCCCCATAATGAGTGTACGAAGATTACGCACCGGATAGACCATGTTGCCAGTCTCTTCCAGCTTGGCGATTAGATCTTTGGGTTCGCCCATTTGACCCGTGATGATGATGCGGGGATAATCTTCATGATATAATCCGTTGTCTTTCAGAAAATTGTTGTATTCGGCGATGGAATTGAATCCGAGTTCCTCATCTTCAGGATGTTTCGGGTCTATATGATAGAGCAAATCGCGGGACGCTAACACCACAGACTCGATATGGCCATTAAAGAGTATTTTCTTATCAATGTTGCGGCGCACATAGTTTAACATACTGCGGAAGTTGCGTCTGCCACCATTGTTGAGGTATTGTGTCAGCGTGTCAACCGTTAGTGAGTCGAGGGATACGATGTAGTTGTCGGGGTTTGTGGCGGCGGTAGTGAGCACGGGCACCTTTTCGGACACCTCCTCCATCGTTTCACGTTGATCGGCCGTGATGCGCAAGCCCATGCCGTTCACAAAGACCATGTCGTATTTTTTTAACTTTTTGATATCTTCTACCGAAACTTCCGCCAACTTGATGTGTTTGTTGGTGTTACTTTTGGCTATCTCACCCAATGTGGTGATCTGATAGTTGACGAATGCTATGTGCGTATAGCTGCATTTCACCCGCCAAAATATAATTCCGGCTAAAACAACTAAAATGGCAGTGGCAGTCAGAAAGGTGATTCGTTTTTTCATATTTATGGTCTTTGTTGTTAAAATATAAACATTTGTTTGATACCCTAAAACCTTATTTTTTGAAAAACTGTTCGAGGTCCAGCGAAACACCGACAGAAAATGTCGTTCCTGTGGTTGCTGGCGAATTGCTATAATAATATTCTGGTATGTAGTTAAAGAGGTTGTCCACGACAAGACTGATATTCAGTCCTTTGTATATTTTCTGCGTAAAAATGAGTTTCCAAATAGTATAGCCTGGATAGGTCACTTTTTCGGTGGAGGTGTAGTCATTCAAGGAAGTGTATTCATCGCAGGTGACCTTGGAAAGCCAGCGGCCCGAAAGGGCGACATTGAAATGGTAGTTCTTCCACTTGCGCCCGTAAGAAAGACGGAGTGTGGCAGTATGGGGCCGCGTGGAGGACAAAAGCGGCTCGCCCAGTGCAATGTGCTCGTACGTATATACGTATGAGAGCTTTGCACAAAGGCCGAAGTCCCAAATTGCGGAAGCGCTGACGTCCACCCCTGCTATCTGTAGCGGAGCCATGTTGACATACAACATCCCGTTGAGTTCTGTGTTCCAGGCTGTGGTGATGCGGCCTTTCACGCGGTTGTAGAATCCCATCACCGTGACATTATATTGCTTGTGGTTGTATTCGGCGGAAAGTCCGAAATTGTGGCTCTTCTCCGCCTGCAAGTTTGGATTTCCGTAAATCATGAAAATGTTGGCCATGTCGAAACTCATGTACATCTCCTTAAGTGTCGGGGCGCGGAACCCAGAGGAGAAGGAAGCTCTGAATGCAAAATCCTTCAGCTTGTACATGGTGCTTAACTTTGGGGAGACGCTGTGCAGGTTCGCATCCGAATAGTAGTCGTAGCGTAATCCGGCAATCATGTTGACCTTTTTGTTCGGGTTCCAGTCAAATTGGCTGAAAAGGTCGGCGGTGTGCTGATGGTGGGCGCCGTTGTTTTCGAATTGATAGGTCATCAGATAGTCGCGCAGGTAGTCGCCGCCCACAGTGAGGATGTGTTTCTTGCGGAAAGTGTGGTTATAGACGGTGCGTAAGGAGTTTTGCACATTGCTGTAACTGCGCACGTCTGTCCTCTCTGTCAAGGCAAAATGACTTTTGTCATACTGATCGAAATTGTACGACAGGGTAATGTCGTCTTTTGCACCGATGTGGTAGTCTCCTTTCAAATTGCCGCTGAAGTCGCGGTAACGGTCATGGGAGTTCTCCTGCGATTTCCGCTCGCGGAAGAAATAACCGGCCTTGGCGGTGATTTTGAAACGGTTCTTGAAGGAGTAGGTCAGCTGGTCTTTTATGTTCAGTGAGTGGTAGCCATAAATGGTGTTGTAGGCGCCGTCGTTTTTCAGCTCGATGGGATTGCAGGAAGTGTATTGCACGTTGAGCAGATTGCTGACCCCACCGAGGTTGAACCCCACGGAGCCGCCATAGCGTTGATTGTTGTGGGACCCGTAGTGCGCGTTGAGATTCAGTTTCCAGCGTTCTTTGGGCTCGCGGGTAATGAGGTTCACCACACCCCCCACCGCGTTGGAACCATACAGCGATGAGGCCGCTCCTTTCACAATCTCCACCCGATCTATATTGTCCATGCTCAAACGGCTGTAATCCACATTGTCCAATGTCTCACCGGCAAGCCGTTCACCGTCAATGAGAAAGAGTACGGAATTCCCGCCAAACCCCGACATATTGAGCGACACCTGCTGGTTCATGGAGTAGGTGAATTCAATGCCAGGGAGCTCCGATTGCAGGATATCGCGGATGTCCGTGGCATTTTGGAGTATGATGTCGTCATGGGAAATCACTTTCGTGACGATGGGCACGTCTTTCAGTAGCTTTGGTGTGCGCGTGCCCGTAATCACCACCTGTTCCAGATTGTAAATGTCTTTCTCCATGACGAAATCGATTATTCCCGATTCGTTTTCCTGAAGATTATAGTTTTTTTTCTTATATCCGTAATAGATGATTTCAATGGTATAAGCCTTGTTGTCAGGGATGTGGAGCTTGTAACTTCCGTCAATGGCGGTGGAGGAAACCACACCGATGTTTTCCTTTAGGGCCACGACCGCACCATATAAAGCCACACTGTCGTTCCCCCGTACCGTCCCAAATACGTCGCGTTGAGCTGCGGCTGCTGTATAAAGCATTATTAACAATAGTACTATGGACTCTTTTCGCATTATCTCATTTCGCATAGTTGATAGGAAAGACATATTGGATGGTAACGTACCCCTTTGTGCTGGCGGCATTCATGTAGTTGGTGAATTTCAGGGCGGCATATTGGCCGTTGGCCAGTTGCAATACATACACTTTGCCAGATAGCGTGTAAATGGGTGGCATTTGTGAGGTGTTGACATCCAGCCAGTTACACAGCAAAGGATTGAGATAGCTGTCGGCATACAGAACGTTGCCATCCATCATGCCGGACATGTCAATGGCTATGCGGGAAAGTGTGTCGTAAGTGAAAGATCCTGAAAAAGATAAACCACCCTCGGAGAAATCTTCGAGGGTGGTGAAGTGGGTTTCCAACGCGGCACCGTTGTTTGTCTTCACATCATAGCGGTGTATGGCAAAATCCCAGTCGTCGGGATCTGGCTCCCCCATCAGGATGTTGGCGGTGTCAATCATCTGCCGACGGAGATTTACATACGTCCATTTGGCATAATCGTGTGCGTCGAGGAAGATGGTTCCACGATGGGATGCTTCGTCTGTCTCGATGAAACCGTATGCTGGTTTTTCTGGTACAGGGTTATAAATCCAAGCGAAAATACCGTTGCAGGCGGAAGAAAGCAGTCCGACCAATATGAAGAAGAGAAAAAGGTGCCGGTTGGTCATAAGGATTGGTGAAATTAGTTCTGTTCTGTTTCAAGGTGTTCCGCAGGAGCGTCACCAGCGTGGAAGACGATTTTGGTACCTCCCATAACAGCAGGAACCTCAAAGGTGATTTCCGCGTTTTTCAGGTTGACGAAGTTCGCGTTTAGGTTGCAGTCGTAAGAGTTGGTCTCCCCGCCCATGGCCGCCATCTGGCTGGTCCCTTTGCCGGAAATGTTATAGGCTTTGCCGGATTTTGTCACTGTCGCATCCTTGATAAGAAAGGCGCCCCATTTTTCAGAAGTGAACTTGATATTCACCAAATCGTTGCCAGTGGGAACAATCTCCACGGTTTCATTATTCGTGAACATATTCTGGAAAAATTGGCAGCTGGTGAGGGTGTAGCCCTTGAGGGTGCCTTGAACTTTTTCGGCAGGTTTGCTGCAACTGGCGAAAAACGCCAGCAATGCCACCACAGTTCCGAAAATCATCATTTTTTTTGTCTTTTTCATTACTTTAGTTTTAGTGATAAATAATTGAATATTAAAAAATTGAATTTGATAATCTGCTTGTTGTAAAACCTTGTGCAAAAAAACACCAAAATACTCTTCTAAAATATCCCTACAATTGGCGATTTGCGGGAAAATAGTAGCCGAAAAGGACTATTTTTGTGGAGAGCCCGCAGATCTCTTTTATCAACAATTTTTGTTCAAAAAAAACGGTACTTAGTTGTCTTTTTTTTGTAAAAAAGCGTATTATTGCCACCCGTGGAAAACATTCTTTTCCTATCGTTAACCTTTTGATAACCAAATAAAAGCATTAAACCTATGGGTGGATTTTTTGGAGTCGTTTCGACCAAACCTTGCATTGCGGATTTGTTTTACGGGGTGGACTATCACTCCCATCTTGGCACAAAACGAGGCGGAATAGTGACCTATCATCAGGAACTCAAGCTATTCCGCCGTTCTATTCATAATATTGAGAACACCTATTTCCGAACCAAGTTCGATGCGGAGCTTGGAAAGTTCATCGGTAATTCCGGCATTGGAGTTATCAGCGACACAGATGCGCAGCCCATCGTGGTGAACTCCCACCTCGGCCGATTCGCTATTTCCACAGTGGCTAAGATCAACAATGTCAGCGAGTTGGAGAAGGAGTGCTTGGACTGCAACCAACAGTTTACGGAGTTGAGCTCCGGTGCCACTAACCCCACTGAACTCGTTGCGCTGATGATTACCCGCAAGCACGACTTCGTGGAGGGCATCCAATATGTGTATAGCAAGATAAAAGGTTCGTGCTCGATTCTGATTCTGACGGAGGACGGAATCATTGCCGCCCGCGACTTTTACGGGCGTACTCCCATCGTGATTGGAAAGAATGACTTCGGTCATGCTGTCGCGTTCGACAACCATAGCTTTGCCAACCTCGATTACCAGACCGAGTATTTTGTGGGGCCGGGAGAGATTGTCAAGGTGACCGCTGACGGTTTCCAGCAGCTGCTAGCCCCGAACTATCAGATGCAGATTTGTTCGTTCTTGTGGATTTATTACGGCTATCCGTCTGTGAATTATGAGGATATCAACGTGGAGAGTGCGCGTTATGCGCTCGGTTACGCCATGGGCAAAACCGACGACACGGAGGTCGATTTTGTGGCCCCCATCCCTGACTCCGGCATCGGAATGGCCATTGGGTACTCCAACGGCAAGCAGATTCCCTACCAACGCGCCATCGTCAAGTACACCCCCACCTGGTCTCGCAGCTTCATGCCTGTCACTCAAGAAATGCGCGAGCATGTGGCCAGGATGAAACTGCTTCCCAACCGCGACCTGCTGAAGGGCAAACGGGTCGTGTTTTGCGACGACTCCATTGTGCGCGGCACGCAGTTGCGTGACAACGTGAAAAAGATGTACGAGTATGGCGCTAAGGAGGTGCATATCCGTATCAGCTGTCCGCCATTGCTCTACGGCTGCGAGTTCCTCAACTTCTCGGCTTCCAAGACGGAGCTGGAACTCATCACTCGCCGGGTCATTGAAGAGTTGGAGGGTGACAGTCACAAAAACCTGCATCGCTATATGGACAGCACCACGCCTGAATATGCCAAGATGGTGGAGATTATCCGCAAGCATCTGGGTGTGGATACGTTGAAATTCAATACGTTGGATACCATTACGCAAGCGATAGGATTGCCCAAGGAGCGCATCTGTACGCACTGTTTCGACGGGTCTTCTTTTGGATTCTAACTTCTTATAGGGGACGTTTCAGAGACGTCTCAGGAAACGTTTCTACGGTGGAAAATCAGAATAATACTGGATTATGGCAACAGAAAACTACCTACTTCTCGGGCAAAAGAGACGAATGATCGAAGGGCTTCGGGAGAAGGGCATCACGGATGAGAATGTGCTTGCGGCTTTTGACAAGATGGAGCGGCACCTTTTTCTGGAGTCGTTGTTGTGGCCCCGTGCTTATGAGGATGAGGCCTTGAAGTTAGCCACAGACCAGACCATTTCGAAGCCATCCACGGTGGCATTCCAGTCGCAGCTGTTGGAGGTGAGTAAAGGGATGAAGGTGCTGGAGATCGGCACGGGTTCAGGATTCCAAGCGGCCATCCTGTATGCCATGGGGGCGAAGGTGTTCACTGTTGAGCGTCAAATCGCCCTGTTTCAGCGCACAAAACCATTGCTGTCAAAGCTCGCCCCAACTGTCATCACCCGTTACGGCGATGGGTTCAAAGGATTCCCGCAGTTCGCGCCCTACGACCGCGTGATTGTGACTTGCGGTGCGCCGGAAATACCCCAAGCGCTTGTTGACCAGCTGGTTGTAGGTGGAATTATGGTGATTCCTGTCGGGGAGGAATCACAAGTTATGAAACGAATCGTGAAAATAAGCGATTCGGAATACGAAGAGGAGGATTTCGGGGATTTCGTGTTTGTCCCGATGTTGCGGGAGCGTGTCAAAAAGTGACCTGTCTAATTCTTGTTTATTTCGGTCATTCCGCTCTCTTCAAAGCGAACCAATCGGACATATCTGTAGCTCCCGTCAATGTTGAGGGTAGCTATCCCATATTCGAAATAGTCCAAATCGTTCAGTAAAGAGCAGATATATCCAGTGTCCAGTTTCTTAACTTGTTCATCGAAGTATTGGGTTGCTTTGGCGTCGTTTTCTGCAAGGGTCTTGCTCTCAAAGGTGATCAGTTTGTTGTATTCCACATGTGAGGAAAAATAAGATTGGAGCTCTTCCCAGTCAGATCCTTCAACAGAACCGTATTGGTAGTCGAGACATCCGATGGTGTATTGCGTGGAAACCAACTTCTTGTTGCATCCCCCAAATAGAAGGGCTACACCCAATATGGCGACAAAGACGATTTTTTTCATAATCCGTTTTATTTTGTTATTTTTTGCAAAAGTAAAAGAATTAAACAATGGATTCTTCTTTTTTTTAAGATGAAATCAACATCTTTTTGTTACTTTTGCAGTCTAAAAAATTGCGAATGAACATTACAGGATTTATTTTTGCAGCGGGATTGGGCACGCGACTCTATCCACTTACGGCAGAGAAGCCGAAAGCGTTGGTAAAATATCAAGGGAAAACGTTGTTGGACAATGCTTTGGAGAAAATGATGGCGTGTGGCGTCACCGATGTGATTGTCAATGTGCACCATTTCCCTGATATGATTATGGAGGCCCTGAAGCAGCGTTCTTTTCCTGGCAGGGTACACATTTCCGATGAGCGGGCATATCTGCGAGACACTGCCGGCGGGGTTAAATTTTCCGAGCCTTTCTGGCAGCGCAGTGATCTGCTTCTCTTCTATAATGTTGATATCTTGTCCGATATTAACTTGTCAAAACTGATCGACTATCATGTTGAACATCGTGCCGATGCCACATTGGCGGTAAGGAACCGCCAGACGCAGCGTTATTTCCTTTTCGATCGCGAAGAGCGCAGGTTGTGTGGGTGGGAGAATGTCAAAACGGGAGAAAAGATTAACGCATTGGATATAGATAATCCGATTAGGCTGGCTTTCAGTGGGATACATGTGATGAACACGGGTTTTGCCCGCAGGATACCGTCGGTGGAGAAGTCCTCCGTCACCCGGTTTTATCTTGACGAGGCGTCACGGCACCGGATTCAAGGCTTTCTCCATGACGAGGACACGTGGCAAGATGTGGGGAAATTTCAGGAATTCTGTAACGTTCTGTCATAGCCGCTTTTAAAGTGGTTTATATTTTTTTTTCAAAAAATCAAGAGGAAAAAAATATTTTTTTGAACTTTTTTTTTGTTAATTTTGCTGCGTCAAATGACGGCGGATGTTCTGCCGCTAATTTATTAACTGTTAGTGTTATATAAAATAATAACTTTCTGAATACTACAAATGGAAAAAGAGATACCCTCATATACGACAGTTTGGAATCAGTGTTTGGACATCATCAGGGACACGGTGTCTTCGGAGGTGTTTTCCACCATCTTTGAACCGATAAATGCAGTGTCATTGGATAAAAAGCAGCTCACGTTGGAGTTGCCTAGCTTGTGGTACAAGGAGATATTGGAAGAGCAGTATGTGGACTTGTTGCGTACGACCATTCGGAAATTGTTGGGCAATGATGCGAAGTTGCGCTACAAAGTTTTGATGGAACGCGGTAAAACCCCCGATCAGAATTCTTCAATCACAGTTCCCTCATCTCCGCGCAAGGCGGTGAAGAACCCGTTGATGATGCCTCCGCTGGATGTCAACACGATGGACCGTAAGGATATCCCCGGTCCGTTCATTGTCCCGGGTATCAAAAAGCAGCGTATCCCCTCCAATCTTTCGGAATCCTTGACGTTCGACAACTATGTGGTGGGAGACTGCAACCGTTTGGCGTGTGCGGCAGGCCTGTCTATCGCCAAAGCCCCCGGCCAGACCCCTTTCAACCCGCTTTTTATCTATTCTGATGTGGGATTGGGAAAAACACACCTTGTCAACGCTATCGGTATCCAGACTAAAATCAACTTCCCCGATAAAATCGTCATTTATGTCAGCGCGGACACTTTTTACCAGCAGTATATGGAAGCCGTGAAGAGTGACAACCTTAACGACTTTTACTGGTTTTATCAGGCTGTGGACATGCTCATCATTGACGACATTCAGTTCATTTCCGGCAACAAGACGAAGACACAAGAGGCTTTCTTCCAGATTTTCAACCATTTGCATCAGATGAAGAAGCAAATAATAATGACCTCTGACAAATCTCCTGTGGATATCACCGGTTTTGAGCCGCGACTGTTGAACCGCTTCAAATGGGGATTGGCCACTGACCTGCAGGTGCCTGATTTGGAGACCCGTACGGCCATCATCACAAAGAAACTTGAAAACAACGGCATTGAATTTTCCAAAGAGGTGATTGATTATCTGGCGTTGCGCATCACGGCCAACACACGCGAGCTGGAGGGTGCCATGATCGCCATCTTGGCCCAGGCATCGCTCAACCATCGTGACATCACGCTTGACCTGGCGCGGGAAATGGTGGACAAATATGTGAAATCCACCGCCAAGGAGATTTCCATCGAATATATCCAGAAAATCGTGTGCGATTATTTCGGCATTTCCGTTGAGGCCATCAATGCCAAGACCAGAAAGCGTGAGATCGTCCAGGTGCGGCAGATCAGCATGTATTTCGCAAAAAAATACACGCATCTTCCGCTTTCAGTCATTGGTGCCTATTGCGGAAACAAGGACCATGCGACGGTTCTTCATGCTTGTCGTACTATCCGGAACCTTAGCGAGACGGACAAGAAGATGAAACAGTATATTACGGATATTGATAAAAAGATGAAAATCGGAAATATATAATATCGTAAAAAAATAATCTATATATTTGCAGCGTGATTTTTTGTAATAGGTAAAATGAAAAAACATTGGGTTAAAAAAGAACTTCCAGATGAAGCAGTTGTTTCGCAACTGTGTGAACATCTGCGACTTGAGCGGCCACTTGCCACTCTTCTTGCCCAACGTGGAATCTCCACGGTACAGCAAGCCCGCGACTTTTTTGAACCCGATATTGAAAAATTACACGACCCGTTCTTGATGAAAGACATGTCTATCGCGGTGGATCGTCTTTCGAAAGCCATCGTTCATGACGAGAAAATCATGGTTTATGGCGACTATGACGTGGACGGCACCTCTGCCGTGGCGCTCGTGTATTCTTTCCTGTGTGAAATCCGTGGCTCCGATGCCCACGAATACATCAAATACTACATTCCGGATCGCTATACGGAAGGCTATGGCATCACGGAGAAAGGCATTACCTACTGCAAAGAGAACGGAATCAACCTGCTGATTTCTCTTGACTGTGGCATCAAGGCCAACGATATGGTTGACTTGGCCAACCAATATGGCATCGATGTCATCATCACGGACCATCATCTTGAGGGCGACACGCTTCCCAATGCGCTTGCCATTTTGGATCCCAAGCGTAAAGACTGCCCATATCCCTATAAAGAGTTGTCGGGTTGTGGTGTGGGTTTCAAGCTGGTACAGGGATATTGTTTCCGCAATGAACTTCCGGACGAGCTGTGGCTGAAACGTATGGATTTGGTGGCGGTCAGCATCGCGTGCGATATTGTGGCCATCACAGGTGAAAACCGCATCCTGGCCCATTTTGGACTGGAAATGATCAACAAAATCCCTCGTATGGGAATCCGCGCCATTCTGGATCAGGCGGGTATCAAAATGAGAACCTATCCGCCTTTCAGCGAAGACACTTTCTTCACCCGGGTGATTTCCATCTCCGACCTGGTGTTCTATGTCGGACCGCGTATCAATGCCGCTGGCAGAATTAAAAGCGCTAAAGAATCGGTGCGTCTGTTTATTGTGGAAGACGAGGACAAGTCTATGGAAATCAGTAACCGCATCAATAAACAGAACAACGAGCGGAAACAGAAGGACAAAAACGCCACTGAAGAGGCGATGGATATGATCCGGAACTCCCACGAATTTGAAAACAGGAAGAGTATTGTCATTTATAATCCTTCTTGGGAAAAAGGTATCATTGGGATTGTGGCCTCCCGTCTGGTGGAGGAGTTTTACAAGCCCACCATCGTGTTGATGAGTTCGGATGACGGTTTGATTACCGGTTCCGCCCGCTCGGTGAAAGAATTCAATATTTATGACGGTATTGATTCTTGCGCCGACTTGCTGGAGCACTTTGGCGGGCACAAGTATGCTGCCGGTCTGACCATGAAACAGGAGAATTTGGAGGAGTTTTCACAGCGTTTTGAGGAATATGTGAAGGAGAATCTGGATGAGTCATCATATGAACCGGAAATCACGGTGGACATGATGCTGAATCTTTCGGAAATCACCCCTCATTTCCTGAAAAATCTGAAAAAATTCGCTCCTTTTGGACCTGGGAACATGGAACCTGTCTTTGAGACGGATGGTGTCGTGGATGAAGGAAACGCACGTATTGTGGGTGACAAGCATTTAAAATGCAAGATACTGAGCCCTTATGAAAGAGGGAACTCCTTTGACGGGATTGCCTTTAACCAAAAATCGCAACTTCCCATCATTAGCGATTCGAAACCGTTCAATGTACTTTACCATGTGGAAGAGAACCGTTGGAACAATACGGTGACCACGCAGTTGAACATCAAGGATATAGAACCAGCCACCCCTGATAGCGACCATTTTGGGGACTCTTTGGATCACCAGGATGATTACGCGTATCGTACCAGCAGCGACAAGAAGAAATAATTCAGCCGATAAATCGCATTGGTATTATGAAGATTGCCGTTAACACACGTCTGCTGCTGAAAGACAGATTGGAGGGTATCGGACAATTTACTTTTGAGAATTTGCGCAGGATCACTCGCGCACATCCTGAACATCATTTCTATTTCCTGTTTGACCGCCAATTTGACGAATCTTTTGTTTTCAATGATAATGTCACCCCGCTTGTGGCTCACCCGCAGGCTCGGCATCCCTATCTTTGGTATTTGTTTTTTGAGTATGGTGTTCCGTTAAAATTAAGGAAGATAAATCCGGATTTGTTCCTTTCAACAGATGGCTGGATTCCGACCCGATTAGACATTCCCGTGGTCAATGTCATCCATGACTTGAACTTCTTGCACCATCCTGAATTTGTGCCGCCTGTCGTGCGCCGTTATTACGAACGTTTTTTCCCGAAGTTTGCGCAGCGCGCCACGCAGTTGGCTTCTGTGTCCGAGTACAGCCGACAGGATATCGTGCGGTCGTTTCACGTTGCTCCCGAAAAAGTCAATGTCGTTTTCTCAGGCAATAATCCAGCTTATAAGCCACTTACAGAGGAGCAACAGAACCAAGTCAGGCGGAAATATACAGATGGATGCGACTATTTCCTCTTTGTCGGGCTTATCCATAAACGGAAAAATCTGGACAACATTTTCAAGGCGTTTGATATTTTCAAAGACAGGCATTCCACCGCTACAAAATTAGTGGTGGTAGGCGACAAGAAATGGTGGGCCGGGGAGATTGAGAACACTTACCTGCAAATGCGGCATCGTGAGGATGTGCTTATTCTCGGACGTCAACCGCTGGAGGTTGTCTGTGAGCTGACCGCCAGCACGATAGCTATGGTATACACTTCTCTTTTTGAAGGGTTCGGACTTCCCATTGTGGACTCATTCAATGCGCATGTGCCTATTATCACCTCCAATGTGACGGCTATGCCAGAAATCGCGGGTGATGCCGCCATCCTTGTTGACCCGAATAATCCTGGCCAGCTGGCAGATGCTATGTGCAATTTGCAGCAGGATATGGTGTTGCGGGATGCACTGATAGAGAAAGGCATTGCCAGAAAAGACCTTTTCACCTGGGACCGCACTGCGGATTTGTTGTGGAAAACAATAGAAAAAGCCATGCCGTAATGAAGGTTGTCTCATTTCGTCCACAGTGAGTCCTATCTATAGAAAAAAAAAGCAGGGTTTAAGCCCTGCTTTTTTGTCTCTTATATGAAATACAGATTAGAACTTGTCTTCGTTTTCCAACAGTTGCAAGTTTTTCTTGTTGTATTTAAGAATAAGCAGTGATTCGATGATCATGCAGATGACCATAATCAAGATGGCGACCACCACCATAGTGCCGTGATTAGCCTTCACATAGAGGGCGCCTTCGCGGAAGAAGGTGCAGAACAGAATGTAGTTCATCAACCAAACGCTGCACAACAGGAAGCCCCACCAAATGGACATATAAATGTTAGAGTTGTCAACCTTGTTCTCGTCTCTTACGGTAACGCCGCTGTTTTCAAGGGCATAGTCGGTTTCATTCCACACTTCCTTGAAGAAGGAGAGGGGTTTAAGGAGATTGTAGAAGGGAACGAACCAAGCCAAGTAGGAAACGGAAGGTTTCATGCCGCTTCTCATCCAAGGAGCGATGGCATGCAGGTTTTTATTGTTCCTTGCGCCCCAGACGGCGAAAAGGAATGTTTTGACAAGGAAGGCGACAATGGTCAGCGCGGCGATAACCCAGAATTTCTTCTTGGCGGCGGCATTGTCGGCATTCAGGTTCTCCCAGTTTTGGAGAGCAGGGTTGTATTCCTGTTCCAATTCTTTAACACTGTTCAAGTGCTCCTCTTGCTGTTTTTTCTTGTCGGCCAGCGTCTGTTTGGTGACTTCGATGCTTTCGGCAAGAGCTTTCCGCTCGTCTTTGTTGGCGGGGGTCTTCTGCTGCAGTGTGTCTAACTTGTATTGATAGTAAGCCACTTCAGCGCTGTCTTGACGCAAGGGGTGTTGGGCTGTCGCGTAAGCTTCGTACAAATCGTTGTAATGCTTGCGCTCTTGGATGACCGCTCTGTTGGTCTTGTCAAATTTCATCAAGAACAGCATGGAGATGATGAAAAGGATGAGCACTACCACGTTGCAGAGCAGGATAAGTTTGCCCAAAGAAGTGTTATTTGTCAATTTTTTCATACTAAAAATTATTTTATATTACTAATTATCAAAGCTTTAGGAAAAACATCCGCTTTAAATTAAGCGTAGCAAAAGTAATAAAAAAAACTATACCTTTGTATTTCTGCGAAAAAAAACAAACTATCTGGCTTTGTATGAGTATATTGTCACTTAGAAAATGTGCACTTTCCGGATGATCTCCCGGTCGCGGGCCGTGCCGATATGCAGGATGTAGGTGCCGGAAGGAAGATTGCGGACATCCAGTCTTGTGGTCTGTAGAGACGTTTCAGGAAACGTCTCTACAAGACGGCCTTGCATGTCGTAGAGCTGGATGTAGTCAATTTTCGTGTTGTCAGACAATTCCACGGTGATGTAATCGTGAGCAGGGTTGGGGTAAACGGAAATACGGTTATCATGTTCTTGGAGACCGACAGATTTCGTCAATTGCACGTTTTGCGCCAACTTCTCTCCATCGGCGACGGTTGTGACGATGGTTTTCGGGAGATAGCCTTCAGCCGAGTAGGTCACGGCATATTGTCCGGCTTTGATGGGGCGGTGGTAGTCGCCATAAGGAAGGGTGGTTTCCACATAAGAGTGGTCGAGATCGTGGTTGGTGATATAAACCAGAGCTTGTAGCGGCTCACCCGTGGTTGAGTCAGTGACGATGCCGTGGATGCCATTGTCCGCTTCGGCAATAAAATTCAGCAGGGAATGATAGGCGGCATTCCAATAACTGCCCACCTGGCTGGTGGAGACGACTTTGTAGTCGCTTACCTCAATGGTGACGTGCCGGGTGCCGAGATACAAGTTGTGGTAATCTTGCATGGAACCTGTGATGACATACCAATCGCCGCCTTCTGTCACCCCGTTGTCCTCATCCCACATATAATACATGGAGTGGTTATGGCAGGTGTCGGCGAAATTGTGGCCTACATATTCCCACCAGTCAGCGTCAGCATGACTGTGCTGCCATGACGGCCAGCTGTCCCATGGATAGTTGAAGACCTCTGCACCGCCATGCAAATTGGCAGCCAATGTGAAGTTGTGCGCCGCCATAAACTGCATCATCGCTTCCACTTCGGGCTCGTAATTCGGTTTGGCCGATGGTTGCCCCGCCAAAGGGAATGAGCGATTCAGGTCTTCCCCATGTAAATTGTGTCGGATGGATACCGGTGAACTGTTGATTTGGTCATCAGAGGTGTAATAGGTGCCGTCAGGGTTGTGCAGCGGACAAATCCAAATGTCCACATTGTTGACCAATTCGGTGATATAGGAGTTTGTGTTGTAATTGGTTAGCAGTAAATCGATCAACCTGAGCATCATGTAATAACCCACCACTTCGTCGCCGTGGATGGTGGAGGTGTAGAATATGGAAGGCTTGCCCTCGTTGTTGTTGAGGTTGTTGCTGATATGGGCGCAGAGGATTGTATGACCGCCAAGGGTCGTGGCCAGAATGGTGTCAATCTCGCATAGATTCGGGTAACGTGTGCGGAAGGTGTCCATCATGGCGGTGTAGGTGCTGTAGGTCGGGTAGCGGTTCCAGTTGGCGGTCATCGCCTCGTAATTATAGGCCATTTGTACGCTGGCGCGGGTCGGCACGTAGGTTGAATAGGGGATTTGCTTCGACAGAAAGTTGTCAAAGTCTTTGTATGACAGGCAGATGCGTGTATTGAAAGTGCCGTCGGCATTGCGGGTTACCTTATCCACGGAGAATTCTTGCGACAACGTCTGCAGGGTTGTGGCATCCACCACCGTTTCCACGTAGGTGGCAGGATATGTCAGTTGTTTGTTTTGTGCCGTGGCCGAGACGGCGATGATTACGGCGACGATGGTCAGGAGTTTTTTCATGATAATTTGATTTGCGATGATACGATGATGCGATGATACGATGATGCGATGATTATAGATATGTCGAAGTCATTGTTCACTAAGATATTTTTTCAGGTCAGAGGCTTTTTTCGGGCCGATGACAGCGGCGAGTTCGGCTTCGGAGGCGGTTTTGATTTTCGAAACGCTCTTGAATTCTCTCAACAGTTTGGTTTTGAGAATATTGCCGATGCCAGGAGCATTGTCCAAAACAGAGGCGATGCTGGTTTTGCTGCGGCGTTTGCGGTGGTGGGTGATGCCGAAGCGGTGTACCTCGTCGCGCACATGCTGCAGCAGTTTCTGCGCCTCAGATCGTTTGTCGATATAAACGGGCAGGTCATCGCCAACTTTGTAGATGTCCTCCAATCGTTTGGCGATGCCGACCATCATGAGCCGGTCTTCGATGTGTAGGGCTTGTATGGCGTTCCAGGCGGCGTGGAGCTGTCCTTTGCCGCCGTCGATGACCACAAGGTCGGGCAGAGGCTTCTCTTCTTCCAGCAGTCGGTGGTAGCGGCGATAGATGACCTCCTCCATGGAAGCGAAGTCGTCGGCGCCGACCACGGTCTTGATGTTGAAGTGGCGGTATTCCTTTTTGGCGGGTTTCCCGTCGATGAAGCAGCTCATGGCGGCCACGGGCTCTTCGCCTTGTGTGTTGGAGTTGTCGAAGCATTCGATGCGTCGCGGTAGCGTCTTCATTCCCAGAGCCTCTTGAAGCGCCAGCAGGACGCGTTGGTTGCGCCGGTCGGGGTCCACCAGATCCTGACGTTTCTTCTTCTCCAACAGATAGAAATGGGCGTTGTGTATGGCCAATTCTAGCAGCTTGCGCTTGTCACCGCGTTGTGGCACTTGAAAGTCCCATCCTTCGGGAGCAAGTGAGGGCGCGAAGGGGACCAAAAGGGAGGGGGAGAGACCGCCCAGCCGCTCTTTGATTTCCAGTATGCCGGCCCAGAGTGCATCCTCCCGCGACATTTCCAGTCGGTTGTCGATTTCCAGGGTGTGTGCCTGCACCACTGCGCCGTCAACTACACGCAAGAAGCTGACATACGCACAGTTGTCCTCTTCTTCCATTCCGAAAACATCCATGTTTGTCAGCGATGGGTTCACCACCACGGATTTGCCAATGAAATTCTCCAGTGCTTCGATTTTGCGTTTCACTTCAGCCGCCTGTTCGAATTTCCATTCCTCGGCGTATTGCATCATCTCCTCTTTCAGCTGACGGATTACCTCTTTGCGGTTCCCCTTGATGATTTGTATTGCTTGCTCGATGTTCTGCTGATACTTCTCCACTGAAATAAGTCCGCAGCAAGGTGCGGCGCATTTCTTGATTTGATATTGCATGCAAGGGCGGTCGTTGTTTCTCAGTATCTTGCAGTTGCGTATTGGAAACATCTCGTTGATGAGGTCCAGCAGCACGTTCATCTGTTTCACGGAGGAGTAGGGCCCGAAAAGGTGCATCTTCGCGGCGTCTGGACGGCGGGTGGAGAACACCCGGGCAAACGGCTCTTTCGTGACCGCTATCCACGGGTAGGTCTTGTCATCCTTCAGCATGATGTTATACTTCGGTTTGAACTGCTTGATCATGCTGTTCTCCAATAGCAGCGCATCCCATTCAGTGTCCACTACCACGGTTTGGATGTCGCGGATTTTCGTCACCAGCATCCTCACTTTGGCGGAATCGTGATCTTTGTTGAAATAGGAGGAGACCCGTCTCTTCAATCGCTTGGCCTTCCCGACATAAATCACTGTGCCTTTATCATCGTAAAAGCGATAAACCCCTGGCTTTTCCGGCAAGGATTTCAATATCAGTGATATATTCTCGTTGTAGTTCAATTATTCCGTTTGAAAATGTACATTGTTCATTGTTCGTCGGGGTCGTGTGGAACAGGCATCACGTAGAGATCTTCTTTTTTACGGGGTCTGTAAACATCCAACCATCTGAATCCTTGCAGCTTCCGGTCTTTGTCGGCCATTTGTTCATCAGGGTTTATTTGACCATTCGGGGCGTCAAAGTATCGGATTTGTTGTATCTGATTGCTGTCCAGATAAATACGCATTTCGCTGGTGATGGAAGTGTTGATTCCGATGAGGGAGCTGTCTTCATCTTGAATATAATAGATGCATTCGGCGTTCCCAACAATATCCACCCGTTGCAAATCTTTTTCTTTTAAGAATCCCTTGATTCTCAAACCTTTAATCTGGTTGAATTCCGAATCTTCAAACAGTCCGCCTACAATGAATCCGGATTTGCACAACTCAATAGTGGAGTTCACGGAATCCAAAATGATGAAACGCACGGTGTCGCCGGAGAGTTGGTAGTTGTCAGACCAGAACACGGGGTTGTAATACATCATCAGAATAGAGTCATTGACATTGTAACTCATGGAATCGCAAGCTCCTTGTATGTCCTTGTGGTGGAATTTTGTATGGAAGTAGGCTCGGAGCAGGGTGGGGTTGGAGGCGGTGTCGAAATCGACTTTCAGAGTGTCGCAGTGCAGGAACAACGTGTCCTTGTTGTCGTCAATAAAAATGACCAGGTTGCTGTCGGTGGAGATGGAGGTGCCCCCTTTTTCGTAATGCTCAAGGTAGTTGCCCTGGATGATGAAGTGATTAGCGGTGTCAATGAATTTGGTGTTGTTCCAAGCTTTTCCGTAGCGCAGCGCTTTGTCGTAGTAGAGGCTGTCGGCGGACAGGATTTGGCTTTCGCCAGTCAGCAGCACATTCCCGTAGAGGACGGAGATGTCGGTGTTGGTGTTGTAGAAGCCGTGTTCGGTGTAAATAGTGTTTTCGTCGCTGACGAGGTGTGTTGGGGAGATGAAGTAGGCGGTTTTATAGGATACGTTGTAACGTAGTGAATCGCAATTCATGACATAGCTACTGCTATGCAGTTGGACGTCTTGGTGGAGGTAGGCGTCGTCTGTCGCGGTGTAATATCTACCAATGACACTGGTCAAAGTGTCCTCATCGCTGAAAATGTGCGCACCGGTGGTGTAGGAGCCGCAATCGGTGTTGAGGTCGTAGAATAGGCTGTCGGTTAGCAGAAAAGAGTTTCCATTTTCCAGACGCACTTTTTCGGCGATGGCAGCTTGGCGGATATTGCCGTCATAATAGGCCCGCCGTCCGAACAGCAGGACGGAGTCGCTGATGATAATGCGGACGGGGTTGCCGAAGGCGACGAGGTAATTGTCGTCGTCGTACAGATAGGCGCTGTCGCAGTAACCGACGATGTTGTCTTGGGCGAATTTCACGTTCCCGATGAGTCGGTTTGCGCCCGAGAGCACCTCTTCGTCATAATATCCCATATCCGCCCGATAGAGGATCTTGCGGTTATTCTGGCCGTGCAGGTTGCAGATACACAGAGAGAGAACGGCAACTATGACGAAAATTCGCTTCATGTTATTTCAGCAATGTGGAGTCGGTCTTGTCGCTGATGATGCGGTCTTCTTTGAAGATGATTTCGCGGGATATCTCGCCCGAAGGGGTAAAATATGTCTCCGGACCGTCTTTTTTGTTGTTTTTATAATGTGTGGTCCTCGACTTGAGGCCGTTTTTGTCGTAGAAGGTCACTTCGCCGGTGCCGTCTTTGAACACGCCTTCTCCCACCAGGACGCCCCGTTCGTCGTAGTAGTTCCAGGGTCCGTCAAAAAGGTCGTTGTGGAATCCGCCTTCGATTTTGAGGCTTCCGTCGAGGTGGTAGGCTTTGTGGGGACCGGTTTTCTTACCGTGGACGTAGGTGTATTCCTGGCTTTTGCAGCCGTTGGCCGTGTACATCACCTCCAGTCCCTCAATGGAGTCGTTCACATAGACGCAGTAGGTGTCGAGGTAACCGTTGATGAAGTAGCGGCGGAATTCACCGTTGCGTTTGCCGTTTTTCATTTCCACCTCCATTTCCACGGTGTTGGGGCGCTGATAATAATAGACGGTTTTCCCGTGCTCTTTTTTCCCCCGGTATTGGATGACGGACTGCTTGTTGCCGTCTGGATAGTAGGTGGTTTCGGTGTGTATGCAACCGGAACAAAGCAATGCGATAATAGCAGCAACCAATATATTATATAGTCTGGTCATAATTTCCAATTTTGGGGTGCAAAGATACATTTTTTAAACAAAAGTAGAGACGCAAAGCATTGCGTCTCTACAGAAAAGTCGGGGTGAGAAGACTCGAACTTCCGGCCTCTACGTCCCGAACGTAGCGCGCTACCAACTGCGCCACACCCCGTCCGATTTGCGGCTGCAAAAATACACTTTTTTTGAAATAAAAAATCATTCAGAAAAAAATGTTTGTGTTTTTGCGGTTTGTGTTTTTTCACAAAACGAGATGTAACAATATTATCATTTTTACGTTATATCAACAAATTTATTGGTTATGATGAAGCAGATACTCAGATTAAGCATACTGTTATTGTTGTTGACCACTGTCCAAAAGGTTTCAGGTCAGGGAAATATCATAATGGGCTCCACCCCGTTGGTGAGTGACATAGACGATCAGCCGCGGAATTTTTTTGATCCCGGTGGCGGTGGCATTCCTCTGGAAATGGGTGACAATCAGGATCCGAATGGTTATTATGCCAAAGGGTTGCGTGACACCATTACTTTACGCACCAATATGTCAAACACCCAGATGTATGTTCTGTTTGAGAGGTTTGCCATGGGAGAAGGGGACACGCTTTGGATTTTTGACGGCAACGCTTCACAGTGTGATATAGACCACCTGTTGGGAATCTATAATCTGGTGAACTCTCCGGGTGAGGTTTTTGCCACAGAAAGATACATGACTTTTGTGTTCCATTCCGATTCAGTGGATATTCCTGGCTTGATGGAAGGGTGGGAAGCCCAAGTGTATGCGTATGATCCTCTTACACAGGAAATCAACTATGGCGAATACACCACAGTGGTTACTTGTAACGCCTATTTTTACGATTCTGGCGGGCCAAACGGCAATATCACCTCAAACGGAGGCACATTCACGGAATTCACCTCTCCGTTGGGTACGCATATCAAGTGCGAATTCACCCAATTTTCGGTGTCTGGAGTCCTTAAAATATACGATGGTCAGTACTATGATCCGGACAAACGGTTGATAGGGCAGTTCTGTCCTTCCACGCTGGATAATTCCACAGGAAACAAACCGCCTACACTCTTTTCTTCCGGAAATACGCTTTCTTTTGTCTATGTGAGCGGGTCGGGTGATGCCAGCAAGGCTGGTTGGAGAGCGGAAATCTCCTGCGTGCCAGAACTGTTTGAAAGTGAAGATGGAAACCCTTGTCCTTCTGTTACCAATATTCCTGGCGGAGTATACGCGGACTCCCCAGACCCGAAAGTGATTGAATTCGACTGCTCTAATCCGGTGGTGGTGCTCCAAGCCGGCGTTATCGCCACTGGCCAATACACCAGCGACTATAAAGTGGAACAGATCCCGTATGATGAGGATAACATGCTTTTTGCATACAACGAGGGAACTTCTATCGGCGCCACTTCTGATGACAGTTGGTTGTCGGGAGTGCAGTTGCCGTTCACGTTTATCTTTTTCGGGAAGCCTTATACAAAAGTTTACCCGGGCACAAACGGATTGATTTCCATGACTCCCCAGTCCGGTGGCTGTACGTATTCCTATAATGCACCACCCACTACGCCGCCCTATTCAGCCAACCCGTATGTCTATAAGAATTGTGTTTATGGTGTGTATGAGGATATAGACTGCCGCTATTACACCAACAAAAACGATGGCCTTGGTCAGGGTAACGTTAGAGTGGGAGTGTTGGGACAGTACCCATGCAGAGCGTTTGTGTTCAACTATCTGAATGTTGGGCTATATGGATTGACCAACAACAGCACGGGTAGTCAGTATGCCAATTATAACACCTATCAAATGGTGCTTTATGAGGGAACAAACATCATAGACGTTTATGTGAAGCATCGTAAGTGCTGTGCCACCACCAATCCGAATGGTGAGGGAATTATCGGTTTGCATAACACCACCTCCTCCCAGATTTTGCTCGCACCGGGGCGTGGCATGAGCAGCTGGAACGTTGACAATGAGGCGTGGCGGTTCACCCCGATCACCCCATTGGATGAGAACGGAAGCTTGACGTGGTATGTCAATTCGGTGGCGGACACAAATATTATCAGCTATGACGCCCATGCCAAGAACCGTGTCATCACGGTCAGTCCGTCCGACACCACAAGATATATCTCTGAATATAGATACACGAATGCCGTGGGCGACCTGATCGTACTCTACGACACCACGATCATTAATGTGAACATCCCCAAAATCTCACTGGCGAGCAGCAATGGCAATGTGCCGGTGTGCCCTGGCGATACTGTTTCCCTCACGATGAGTTATGACCATTCGTTGGGGGTTGCTCCAATGCATTATGAATGGAGTACAGGTGACACTTTGGCCATTGATAAGGTTGCTCCTCATCAGACTACAACGTATGCGCTCACGGTGACATTCGAAAACGGATGCACGCAGCATGATACCGTGCGGGTGAAAGTCACGGATTTGGAATTGCCCACCATAACGGGAACAGATTCCATCTGTTTTGGCTACTCTTCCACACTGAATGTCAATCACCCCACTTCCAACAACTTCCACTGGAGCACAGGCCAAACCTCCTCTTCGATCACGGTTTCCCCGCAGGTGACCACCCAGTATGTTGTGTCTGCTACCATGGAGGGCAATTGTATTGTCACGGATACATTCACCGTTCATGTGATGCCGTTGCCCAATCCCTCTTTCATAGCCTCTCCCACGGAGATATTTGTGGAAAATGGAATCGGCACGGTGCACTGCACGAGTACCACCGATGGGGATTACCATCTGGTATGGAATTTCGGTGATGTTTTCTCTAATGTGAATGTTGTCCAAGACATTGAAGATCCCAGTCATGATTATATCCGCTCCGGTTTTTATACCATCACGCTTTCCGCCCAGGATGAGTTCGGTTGTGTGGATTCTATCAAAACACGGGTCTCTGTGTCGGTGCCCTATTTCTTCTACATTCCCAATGCCTTCACCCCGGATGGAGATGGCATTAATGAAACGTTTGCCCCGAGAGGGGAAGGGGTGGATCCCGACCATTACTCCATGCAGATTTTCGACCGCTCCGGCATGTTGATATTCACCACCAGAAATCCATACGACTACTGGGATGGCCGCAACAAATATGGCCAAATGTGTCCTGAAGGGGTGTATGTCTACAAAATCCAGTTGCTCAACCTTAACGAAGAGGACAAGGAGTACATCGGCACGGTGACGCTGGTTAAATAAGGAAAAATATTGTGTTATCTATGTGTAGAGACGTGTCGATGGCACGTCTCTGTTGTTATTGTTTGACGGTCTTGAGATCGCGAACGCGGAAATTGTTCCACAAAGGTTTTGTGTCAGGATTATAGTAGGTCTCGTCAATTTGGATTTTCGGATTAGCGAAGACGATGTTCTCGATGAATTGCTCAATGAGAGGTAATTCATCGTTAAAAAATCCAGCCACTTGGTGCCCAAGACCTGGATACCGGCGTACATGGTGCCCGTAGCCTTTTTTCTTGAACTCCTTCACTATGGAATTCGTGCCGAAAAGGCCGAGGTTGAAGACATTGGTTTTGTTATAGATTACCAATTTGTCATCGGTGCCGTGACAGAAGAGGGTCGGTGCAGGTGCATGGTTCTTGTATTTCGGCCTGCCGTGATGGGAGAAAATGGCTCCCGAGTAGGAGATAATACCGGCGGGGCGGAAGTCGGCAGGCAAAATGCCGCTGTTGTAGTATCCGTTGCAGAGGGCGTAGTCAGTTTGCAGTGCGGCGATGGCTCCTGCACTGCTGCCCATGAGGATGAAATTGTTCCGGTTGAGTTTGAATTTTTTCGTCTCCATGAGGTTTTTCAAGGTATAGTCTATGGAAGATATCAGGTCTTCAGCTGCCATTTGGATAGCATAGTCAAACCGTTTGACCGATGCCAAAGCCGAAAAGTTCTTTTGGCCGCGCATTCCCAACCGGTAGTCGATGGCGATGACCACATAACCCTTTTCTGTAAAATATTCCTTCACTTTTTGTATCTGGTTGTCGTCACGTTTCCCTCCGATGAAGCCGCCCCCGAAGACGAAAAACAGGCAACCCTGCTGCTCGTTCTGCACTTTCGGCACATAAACGTCCATGTATAGTTTGGATGTGTCCTTTACTGCATAAAGATGAGTCTCCTTTTCTTGTGCAAATAGGTTGAAAATGAAGAAAATCAGTAAGGAAAAAGAAATTGTTCGTTTCATGTCAGGGAATTTTTTTGGTGTTGAAAAGAATGGACTTTAACAATAAACAAAGGAATCATAATAGCAAAGAAATCAACTCCGGCACGCCGGTCGAACATGCACTCCACCAGGCAGTTGAAGAAAAGCAGCAGGAATATGCTGAACAGCATCATGTCGCGGTGTTTGATTGCGGTGCAGAGCGGGACGAGAAAATAGAGTACGGTAAGGAGAAGTCCCAAAATGCCGTTGGTGAGCAGGGCAAACAGGAACTGGTTATGAGCGTTGAAAGGATGGTCGCTGTGGGGCCAAAAACCGTTTTCGTGGTACATTTTCACCACCATGTCGTTGCCGTCGCCTGTTCCCACCCCCCAAGGCAGATTCTCTACGGCGCCATCCCAGGCCGCCTGCCATATAATCAGTCGCGGGTCAGGACTTTTGCCGTCTTCGCTCTCCAAGGTGAGGGATTGCATGTTGAAACGGTTGTCAGGGGCAGTGGCAAGGAATACCGCGAAGGAGGCAAATACGATAATCAATATCAAAGAGATAATCTTCCATCGGGAGTGTTTGAGGTAGATAGCATAGCCGCTCCAAACTATATGCACGATCAGGAATATGAGGATGCCCGCCCGGGAGTACATGCAGAATATTCCCACAGCCAAGAACACTTCCAGGAAGTAGAGCAAAACGACACGAGCCTTTGGCATTTTATGCTGGTTTTCGAGCAAGTTTTTGAAAATCAGTATATATACAAAAGTGGCATATAACGCAACGTAGGCATGATGACTATTGTAACAGAAGAAATTGTTGTACATATAGCTTATATTGCCATTTGCAATGGCCTGTCGGATGCCGTTGGTGAACAAGAAAGCCAAATAAAGGAGCTCCCCGATGGAAAAGAGCGCCAGCAAGACGTTAAAATGCTGCTTTTTCCAGATTTTCGGAGAGGTGGTCAGAAAGATGAACGGGGTAAAAAAGAACCAGATATAGCATTCGAACGTGCGCCAGGCAATGGGCATGTTTTCAGAGTTGATGAATCCCAACAGCGGTATGAGACAGATGCCGAGCAGGAAGCATCCGTAGGGGATTCCGTCATTGATTTTGAAGTTTTCCCACTTCTCGCGCCAGTTTCCCTGAAAAAAACAAAGCAGCATCAGAAGAACGCCGATGGGCCACATGAAGAAGGTGGTGAAGGGCAGAAGCGCCATCATCAACATCATCAGTATGTAGCTGACGTTGAAATAGGGGTCTGATGTCTCCAGGGACAGGAGGTAGGAGTGGAGCTTATTCATGGCTGAGAAGGTCTGGTCGTCGTTCTTGTGTTCTTGTGATTTGTTGGTCCATACGCCATTCGTCAATCAGTTTCTGGTTGCCGGAGAGGAGCACGTCGGGCACGCGGTGCCCCCGGAAGTCAGCGGGGCGTGTATATACGGGGGCGGAGAGCAGGTTGTCCTGGAAAGAGTCGGAAAGGGCGGAGGCACCATCACTGATGACGCCGGGGATCACGCGGGCAATCGCGTCGGTGATGACCATGGCGGCCAATTCACCGCCGGAAAGCACGTAATCGCCGATGCTGAGGTCTTCGGTGATGTAAAGCTCGCGCACGCGCTCGTCAACGCCCTTGTAATGTCCGCATAGCAGGATGATGTTCTTGAGTAGAGACATCTCGTTGGCTTTCTGCTGGTTGAAGGTGGTGCCGTCAGGCGCCATCAGGAAAATGCCGTCATACTCCCGCTCGCTCTTCAATTGTTCAATGCAGCGTGCGATGGGCTCGACCATCATTACCATGCCGGCGCCCCCTCCGAACGGGTAGTCGTCAGCACGGCGGTGTTTGTCGAAGGTGTAATCCCGGATGTCATGAGTATATAACTCAATGTATTGTTTCTGGACGGCTCGTTTTAGAATCGAGCTTCCAAAAACACCTGGGAACATCTCAGGAAAAAGAGTCAGTATGTCTATTCTCATCATTGTAGTTTTTCAATTATCATAATGCCGTCACGGAAAGGCAGAAGCAAGTTGCGCACACGCTCGTCATGCTGAACCATATCGTTAAAGGCCAGTATGGCTTGGGTGTCTTTGTCGTTATGTTGTACTTCGCATACCACTTTGCTGTTCCATAAAGTGTTGTCAATCAATATGAAGCCATTCTTTTTGACTTGAGGGAACACCAACTCGTAATACTCCTGATAGTCGGTTTTTTCCGCATCAATGAACACTAGGTCCCATAGTACATCCAACGAGGGGACAATGGTCTTGGCATCTCCGATGTGAAGGGTGATTTGTTGGTTGTAGGGACTTTCGGCAAAGTATGCGCGAATACGGTCCTCATACTCCTCGTTGATTTCGATGGTGTGCAGCATGCCGTCTGAAGTCAGTCCGGTGGCCAGACATAAGGCGGAATAGCCGGTGAAGGTGCCGATTTCCAAAATCCGTTTTGGAACTATCATGTTGGAAATCAACGATAAGAATTGCCCCTGGAGCTGTCCGGACGCCATCCTTGGGTTAATAGTTTGCAGATGGGTCTGACGGTTCAACCGATAAAGCAAATCTGATTCCTCGGTGGTGTGGGCCTCGCAGTAGGCCTCAATTTCAGGGGAGATGAGCTCGAAGGTGGACATTTAAGATAGTTCGGAAATGGTTTTGTTGATCTCCTCCTCCGTTTTGGTCAACTTGTCTTTGCAGATTTTCATCAGCTCGGTGGCGCGTTTCATCTTCTCGGCCAGTTCATCCACGCTGATACTGTCGTTCTCCAGCTGGTTCACAATCTCTTTCAGCTCTTCGAAAGCGGCGGTGTATGTTGTTTCTTTCATTTTTTTGATGGGGATTCGTGAAAGGTCAGTAAGACGCCCTTGGCTATAACCAATATGCTAATACTGGATGCCAAGTCTTACTCCGGCGAAGTGGTAAAGGGTGTTTTTCTGTTTGTTGGTGGAGTATGCGGAAAAATCTTGGTCGTTGGGTCCCAAGATGGTGTAACGGATGTCTGAGTATTGGTTTTTGTAGCATGCGGCAATCAAGAGGGAGATTTTTTCATTGAGGTTGATTCGCATGCCGATACCGGCTTCTCCCATGGGGCCGGTTTTGGTGCCGTGTACCACACGATCCATCTTTTCCGGGACGGAGGAGACATACCATTTGAAGCTGTAACCCATATTGGCGTAGAACAGGGGAACGAATTTTGTATCAGTGAAATTCACCGTGACATTCAAGTAGATGGGTATAAAAGCGGTGTGTCTCCAAAAGTCGAATCCGGCGCCCAAGCCCAATTGGAAGTAAGGGTTGAATTGATATCCCAGCAACTGGTTGACGGAGATGTCAAAGTTCCGGTTTTGCACGGTCTGTTGCTCCAATTTGATTTGCCCGACACCAGTCGCATAACCAACAGAAGTCATGTAGATGAATTTTCTGTCGGGCGTGGGGCGACGGTGCTGGGCTTGTCCGGCTGTCGCGACGAGCATGGCGGTGAGCAGTATGATAAGTGTTTTTTTCATAATGTGTTTGATTGGCTAATTCTGACTGGATTGTAACAACTCGCGAGCGGAGGCGACAGCTGTTTCGGTACGGTTTTCGCCACTCATCATGGTGGCCAACATCTGTTCTCGTTCCTGCATGTTGAGCGGTTTTATGTTTGTATAAGTTTGATTGTCAATTGTTTGCTTGAAAACCCAATAGTGGTTTCGGCCACGCGCCGCGATTTGAGGAAGGTGCGTGATGGCGATAACTTGGTGTTTCCCCGCCAGTTGTTGCATCATTTGCCCCACTTTTGAGGCTGTTTCTCCAGATATGCCGGTGTCTATTTCATCAAAAATAATCGTGGGAAGATACATGGAGTCGGTGATGATAGACTTGAGACAGAGCATGATGCGAGACATTTCACCGCCAGAAGCGATTTTGGACATGTCGGAGAGTTCGACGCCGGCGTTCGCTGAGAACAGAAAAGTGGCAATATCCGTGCCGTTTTCATGTAGATCATTGGTTTCTTGCAGGATTACACTGAATTTGCTTTCGGACATGCCTAGTTTACGTAGGCGTTCCTCCATGGCGTTTACTAAAGCGGGTATCGCCCTTTTACGGGATTCACATACGTTTTTGGCAAGGTTCCTCACCTCGGTCTCCAATTGTGCTGTCTGCCGTTCTGTTTCCGTCAGTTGTTCTCTGTCGTCAGTATAGGATTCCACTTCTTGACGGAGAGATTCCAGCAACGTCACCAACTCTTCGTTGTCGTGGGCGTGGTATTTGTTCTGAAGCGAGAAAATAAGGTCTAACCGTTCGTTCAACTGCTCCAGCATGGCAGGGTTAATCTCTATTTGGTCGCTTTTTTTGGAAATCTCGTAAGCCAGATCCTGGGTTTCCGCGTAAAGACTCTCGGCACGTTGAAGGAATGAGGCATAGTCATCCCCAAGATTTTCCAGGGCTTGGCATTCGTGTTGCACCGATTTCAACATGGAGAGGATGTTGTTACCTTCTTGTTCGGAAAGAAGATTTGCCGCATTGTACAAGTGCGTCTTGATGCTCTCCGCGTGTGTCAGTTCCGTGATTTTCTGTTCGATGGTACTCTGCTCGTCCGGTTGGATGGCTGCTTTTTCCAGTTCGTTGATGGTGAAGAGATTATAGTCGTATTTCAAAGCGGCTTCCTCGCATTTCTGTTTCAGCGCATCCAGGTCGTTTTTCTTGGTTCGCCACAAGTGAAGCGCCTGTTGGTAGTCGGACACGAGCTGTTGGTTCTGGGCGAACTGGTCTAGAAGCTGAAGTCTGAATCCGGCGTTTTGCAGCATGAGGGTCTGGTGTTGGGAATGGATGTCCACCAGCGAAGAGGAGATGGTCTTCAAAGTGGACAGATTCACGGGGGTGTCGTTGATGAAGGCGCGTGATTTTCCGTGTTCGTTGATTTCGCGACGGATGAGGGTCTCCTCTTGGTAGTCCAGGTCAAGTTGGTCGAAATGGGGTTGGAGGTTCAGCCCTCGGATGTCGAAGGTGGCTTCCACGATGCATTTCCGGGATTTGTCGAACAGGATGTCGGTGTCGGCGCGGTTGCCCAAAATCAGCGACAATGCACCCATGAGTATGGATTTGCCGGCACCGGTTTCGCCGGTGATGGCGGTCAGCCCTTCATGAAACGGGATTTTCAGAGACCGGATAATCGCATAGTTCTCTATCTGTAAGGAGGTAAGCATAGCTACTGTCTGGATGATGCGGCGTTAATGGCATCGTAGGAGGAGGAGTTGGTGGGGTCAATCTGTTTCATGATGTTGATGACCTGGGTCTTCTCCGACGGCATACCTTCCTTGAAAATGTTGATGATTTCGTCCTTTTTGGTGTTCAGGATGATACGTACGACCGCGAGGTTGGATTTCTGGGCGTTGACCTGCTGCAGCAGTTTCAGGCTTTCGAGGATGACCGCGCGTCCCGCATCGGGAGTCTCATACATGACATCCAAGCCTAAGCGGTGATATTGATAGTAAAAGTCATGTATTTTGCTGTAAGTGCCGTTGTTGAAGTTCTCGGCAATCCAATAGCGGTTGTTCTGTCCGCTTTCCGCCACGCTCCAGCCCACTTCTTTTGCGTTCAGGTTGGCGGTGTTCTGGCATTTGGCAAAATAGGCGGCTCCGCCATTCGGGGAGAAAGAGTCCAGTTCAACGCCGATGAAAAGGTTCAGGTAATATGCGATGATGGCGGTCAGATCTGAAAGTGTGGCGTTCTCGTCATATTCCAGGGGGTCACCGTCCGCATAACGGAATTTTATCTTTTTGTCCTGAAAACTCATCAAGGTGGTCTTGTAGCTTGCCTTGAACACAGGACGTTGAAGTACCAGAGTCATAGTGCCTTCGTATTCGTCGCCGGAAGCCTTGGTGAGGTTGAGGGTCATGGAACATTCGATGCGTTCGTTCTGTTTCAGGTTGTACTGGCACCATTTCCGGTCATGGACGAAGGTGTATATTTTTTGCCGTAATTCATTGAATCTTTGCTGATTGCCAGAGCTTGCGATCTGAGTGGTGTTGAGCGAGATCGAACATTGGAAGTCTTGGGCTTTCAATGTCCCGAGAGAGATGACCAGTAGGAGTATTAGTCCGAATATGCGTTTCATAGTTTTGTTATTGATGAATGTATAATTGCGCTGTTTGAAGGATTTCCGTTGCAATTTCTTGTTTGCTTTTCAGCTCGCTGACGAATTCGCGTCCGTCTTTGCTGAAAATGGTCACCTGATTGGTGGAAGTGCGGAAGCCGGCGCCTTCTGTACGCAGTGAATTAAGAACGATGAGGTCTGCGTTTTTATTATGCAGTTTTTTCTTGGCGTTTTCGATTTCGTTTTCCGTTTCCAGGGCGAAACCGATCAGCAGTTGGTTGTCTCTTTTGATTTTGCCGACTGAGGCGAGGATGTCTTTGGTTTTGACCAGCTCTACAGAGAGTTGTGCGAAATCCTTTTTGATTTTCTCGGGTGCCACGTGTGCGGGCGTATAGTCGGCCACGGCCGCGGACATGATGATGATGTCTTGATTGTCAACCAGTTTCATGCACTGTTGGTACATCTCTTCGGCTGTTTTCACATCGTAGCGAGTGATGTTGCTGTGATGTGCGGTACAGCTGGAGGGACCGGTCACGAGGGCGACTTTCGCGCCTTTGCGGGCGGCGGCTTCGGCGAGGCAGAAACCCATGAGGCCGGAGGAGTGGTTTCCGATGAAGCGTACGGGATCAATGGGCTCGTACGTCGGACCGGCGGTGATCATCACGTTTTTGCCTTGCAGGGAGCGGTCCTCCGAAAGGTATTCGTCCACGGTGTCAAAAATCTCTTCGGGTTCCTGCATCCGTCCGCTGCCGGTGGTCCCGCAGGCCAGGAAGCCATCGTTCGGGGAGAGGATATGGCAGCCGCGCTCCTGCAGGTTGGCGATGTTCTGTTGTACTGCAATGTTGCCGAACATGTTGCTGTTCATGGCGGGGGCGATGAACACGGGCTTTTTGACGGCCAGAAAAAGGGTAGAGAGCGCGTCGTCGGCGATGCCGTGTGAGAACTTGGCGATAATGTTAGCCGTGGCAGGGGCCACCACAAGGGCATCTGCCCATTCAGCCATGCTGATGTGCTCGACCTCCAGCGTGCGTTGAGTGTCGAACATGTCCGTGTACAGTCTGTTCTGCGACAGCGTCTCTATGGTCAACGGGGTGACAAATTGCAGGGCATTTCGTGTGGCCGTGACACGAACTTCATAGCCGTTCTTTTTGAACAGCCGTATCAGCGACAGGGTTTTGTAGGCCGCGATGCCGCCGGAAATGCCTATGACAATATGTTTGCCCATAATCGGTTATTGATCGTCGGAATCCTTGAAATAGATCTGGTCGTTTTCAAATTCGTAAAGCGCCAGCTGGGTGGGCTTGGGAAGCTGTTCGTAGAGTTTGGAGAGTTCGATTTGCTCGCGGTTTTCATACACTTCCTCGCTGGTGCGGTCCTGCGGGGCGGAGAGATGCGAATTCTCCTGGAACTCCTGCTTCAATTCCGCAGCAATCTGATCGGCGCGCTTCGACATAATCACGATGCTCTTGTAGAAGTTGCCCGTCTGCTTGTCGTATTGACGGATATCCTTTGTTTTGGCAAAAAGGTCGATTTTTAATTTTTTGTACTCTAAAGCTTTCATTATTATAACTAATTTGTTGATTTTTTTGCGTATTTTTCCAGTTGTTTGGTTACGTCCTGAGCGATTTTCTCCGTCTCTTTGATGTATTTCGAATCCGGGAAATTGATGCTCATCTTCTCGCAAGCCTCAAGACAAGTCTTAAGGCGTTCCGGTTTTTTCCGTTCGGTGCTTCGCTTGGCGTATTCGTAGTTGTTCAGGACCAGATAATATACCGCTTCCGGCATCAGGGGAGAGTAGGAGTATTTGTTGAAGAAGTTTTTGGCGGCAATGCGGCAGGCCTCGTAGTGGTCGGTGTTGTAGTAAAGTTTCAGTATTTCAAGATCCTTCCGTGCCAGTTTCAGCCGCAAGTCGTCCAGCATCTCGTTACATTCTTCCATGTGTTTGTTTTCCGGATAGGCTTGGAGGTAAGCGTTGATTTGTTCGATGGCGTAATGTGTGTTGGTTTGGTCGAGGTAGTAGTCGGGGCAGGTTTTGTAGATGGCGGAGATACAGTAGTAGAAGGCGTCTTCGGCACGGTCGGAGTTCGGGTAGCGGCGCACGTAGTCGCGGAAGTGGAAGGCGGCCATGTTGAAGTCCCCGTTTTGGAAATACGAGTGGGCAAAGAGGAAGAGGATGGTGTCGGCGCGGGGAGTGCCCAGAGAGAGCGGGTAAAGTTCCTCGAACAGGCCTGCTGCGGAGAGCCATTGGCGATTGTTGTAGTATTTCATGGCGCGGGCGTAGTGCATGTCGAACGATTCGAATGTGACCCGCTTGTTGCTCACGCGGCTGACCGTCTTCTGTTTGGCCGGTTTGGAACTGCCTTTCTGCGTTTGCGTCATGGGTTTGACCGTGTCTGTCTGAGCTTGCGTGTTCGGCACAACAGTGTCAACAGCGCTACAAAAGTCCGCTGCGCACACATCAACCGCGAAGGCTAACAATATGATTAACAATATATTACAAGTCTTCTTTGCCATAGTAAAAAAACCGTGCAAATATAGTATTTTTTTGGTACGCTGGGAGGGATATTTTCGACGTTATTGTCCTCTTGCAGAGACGTTTCAGGAAATGTCTCTACAAAGGGTTCTGAAACGTCTTTACAGGCGTCAAGGAAGGCCTCTGCGATGAGTGGTTTTGTTAATCGAAATTAAGGTCCATGATGGAGTCGCGCTTGGTTTCGTTGCAACCCGACGGGTCACCGATATAGGCGCTTGGAATGATGAAGCTGTAGCCCGACTTCGAGCCTCTGTTCTCGCCAGAAACGACCGCCAGATAAGGCAGTTTCGGGTCGGCATAGACCTTGCTCATGAAGAGTCCGAAAACAGGCATGGCGGTTCTTGCACCCTGTCCAAGCGCGGTGCTGCGGAAGTGTGCGGCGCGGTCTTCGCAGCCCACCCACACGCCGCAGGTCAGCAACGGGGTGTAGCCCACAAACCAGCCGTCGGACTGGTTGTCGGTGGTGCCGGTTTTGCCTGCCAACGGGAAGGAGATGCCGTATTGGCTGCGCAGTCGGCCGCCAGTACCGTAGTCGACGACCCCCTGCATCAGACGCACCGTCTTGAATGCGGTGATCTGATCCATAGCTTCATTGGTCTTCGGCACTTTTGTATAGATGACATTGCCCTCCTTGTCGCAGATGTGCGTGATGAAGATGGGTTCCACATAGACGCCTTGGTTGGGGAAGCAGTTGATGGCACCGACTTGCTCGTATAGTGTCAACTCGCAGGCTCCCAGGCAGATGGAGGGCACTGCGGGAATCTCAGAGGTCATGCCCATGTTGCGCACGAGGTCGATGACGGCGTTGGGGCCGTAACGTTTCATGAGGTAGGCGGACACTTGGTTGAGGGAATGGGCCAGAGCCTCGCGCAACGGCAGCATCTGTCCTTCCTTGTAACCACCCGAGTTGTGCGGGGTCCAGGAACCGCCGGGCGTCTCGATGGTGACCGGCACGTTGGGAACCATGGTGCACGGGTCGAAGTCGCCGCTTTGCATGGCCACGGTGTAGACATAGGGTTTGAAGGTGGATCCGACCTGCCGTTTGGAGAGTTTCACGTGGTCGAACTGGAAATACTCGTAGTTGGTTCCGCCCACGTAGGCTTTCACGTGTCCGGTGGCCGCCTCCACGCACATCAGTCCGCACTGCAGGAACGACTTGTAGTAGCGGATGGAGTCCATCGGGGTCATCACCGTGTCTATCATCCCTTTGTAGCTGTAAACCGTCATGTTGACCTTCTTGTTGAAGATCGCCTCGATTTCGGAATCCGACTTGCCGGCGTCTTTCAGCTGTTCGTAGCGTTCGCTTTGTTTCACGGCTCTCCAGAGGATGTTGTGGGTCTGTTCTTCGCTGATGTTGACGAAGGGTGCGTTTTTGGCACCTTTGATGTGGTTGAAGAACAGAGGCTGGAGGTAATCACAAACATGCTCTTTCACAGCGGCTTCCGCATGTTGTTGCATTCGTGAATCGATGGTGGTGTAAATCTTGAGTCCGTCGCAATAGAGGTCATAGCAGGTGCCGTCGTTTTTGGGGTTTTTGCTGCACCAGTCTTTGAGTACCAGTCGGAGGTATTCGCGGAAGTAGGTGGCGATGCCGGCGGTGTGGGCCTGCGACTTGAAGTTGCTCATGTCAATCGGAATCGCCTTGATGGAGTCGAATTGTGCTTCCGTGAGGTAGTTGTATTTTTTCATCTGTCCCAGCACCGTGTTGCGGCGGTCGAGGGAGGCTTGCGGATGGCGGCGTGGACTGTACTTGGAGGGGGCTTTCAGCATTCCCACCAGCAAGGCGGCTTCCTCGGTGTTGATTTGCGAGGGCTCTTTGTCGAAATAGGTGCGGGCGGCAGACTTGATGCCCACGGCGTTGTTGCCGAAATCCACGGTGTTGAAGTACATGGCCAGAATCTCGTCTTTCGAGTAGGAACGTTCCAATTTGGTGGCGACCACCCATTCCTTGAACTTGGTGAACACGATTTTGATTTTCCCGGCGTTCGGGTCGCGCGGGAAAAGGTTCTTGGCCAACTGTTGGGTGATGGTGCTGCCTCCTCCCTTGTGATGGCGGGTGGCCACACCCAAAGCCACACGGAACAGAGCTTTCACGTCGACGCCGGAGTGTTTGTAGAATCGGGAGTCTTCGGTGGCGATGAGCGCGTGTTTGAGCTCGTCGGAGAGGTCGGCGTATTTGCAGTTGGAACGGTTTTCGCGGTAGTAGGTGCCCAAAAGCACACCGTCGGAGGAGATGACCTCCGTGGCAAGGTTGGAGTCCGGGTTTTCAAGCTCCGCGAACGACGGCATGTATCCCATCCATCCCAGCGAGATGAGCAGGAACATCAGACATACCAAACCGAACAAAATGAAATAGACCTTCCAGAAGGTTTTTGCCCATTTCGGGAAGGAGGTTCTTGGCTGTTTCTGTCTTTTGTCGTCTTGCGACGCTCCGGATTTTACAGTGTACATTTTCGCAATTTATTTGAGGCTGCAAAGGTACATAAATTTCGAATACACACAGGCAATTGAAATTGACGCTACTGCATTTCGGTGCTGTAGCTTTTCCCCGGCAGGGCAAACAGCATCCCTTTGAGTTCCAACGAAAGTAGGATTCCGGCAAGCTTCGAAGGTGAAAACTCGGCGCAATGCTCGGCGATTTCATCGATGTTCTTCTTGCCTGTTTCTATAAAGCGAAAGACAAATGCCTCGTCTTCAGATATTTCTGGGAAAAGCTGCGTTTGAACGGGCTGCGTGACAGTGTCCCAATTCATCATCTCTAACAGTTCTTTTCCGGAGGTGACGATGGCGGCGATGTTTTTCCGTATAAGCTCATGACATCCGGCGTGCATATCGTCGAAAACAGAGCCCGGAATAGCAAATATATCTCTGTTGTAGGAGTTTGCGATGTGAGCGGTGATGATGCTCCCGCCTTTAATGCCGCTTTCCGCCACCAAAACGGCGTCTGCCATGCCTGCGATGATGCGGTTGCGCGCCGGAAAGTTCATCCGGTCGGGACCCGTGCTGAAGTCGAACTCACTGATGAGCGTCCCCCCGGCAGCCGTTATTCTCTCCGACAAGTTCCGGTTTGTGGACGGGTAGATGGTGTGCAGCCCGTTTCCCAACACGGAGATGGTGCGCATCCCCAAGTTCAGCGACTCCTCGTGTGCCACCGTGTCGATGCCGTAGGCCAGTCCGCTGACAGTTGTGATGTCGCTGTCTTTGAGCTCGTTGAGGATTTTCGTAAGACTTTTTATACCGTATGATGTCGCGTTGCGCGTGCCTACCACCGCTAGCATTCGGGAACGGTTGAAATCCTCGGCGCCACGAAAATAAAACGACACCGGTGCGTCTGGGCATCGTTTTAATCGGTTGGGGTAGCTGGAATCCAGATAATGGCACATTCTGACGTTATGTTTTTCCATCAGGTTCAGCTCCCGGTCAACTAACGCCCTCAATTTGTCGTTGAGCGATATGCTGATCTGACGACGTTTCCGATGTTGTAATCTTCGTTGCCACGTCTCAGGTGATTCATAAACGTTTTTTGCGGATCCCGCCGCAGTCAGGATTTGTTTGAGGGTGTACTTGCCCAACCCTTCGGTTTTGCTTAATGCGATTCGGTAAAAAATTTCTGTAGGCATTTTTTTTGTTCTCGCTTAATTTATTTTTATAGTTTTGCATTTTATTTTGGAACTGCAAAGATAATAATTAATTAAAATAAAACTAATAGAAAAAATAATTTTATTAATATGAAGAAAATCAGTTGTTTCGCATTGGCGATAGTGTTTTTGGCCATGGTCTCCTGTCACACAAAGTCAGGCGGATCGGGCATAAAGGTGGAGAACTTTTCCACTGGCAAGGCCGGAGAGATGATCTTGGCCATCGATTCCAACTATTGGTCGAAGAAGGCCATGACCGCCATCTACGATGTGCTGCATCAGCCGCAACCGGCCATAAACCAGATTGAACCGATGTTTGATGTGATCCAGTGCTCCAACGCCGACTACAAGGCGTCGTTCATGCGTCACCGCAACATCGTGCAGTTCGATTTTAATCCAGATTATTCAGGAAACAGCTTTGAAATCGACAAAAATCCCATCACAAACCCGCAAATTCTGGTGAAAATCAAAGGAAACAGTCAGGATTCTTGCCTGAAACTGTTCCTCGCCCATCAGGAGGAGATTGTCAAGGCGATGTATGACAATGACATTGCACGGTTGCAGAACGCCCACCGGAAATTGAACAATCCTGTGATTGAGAAGAAGATCAAGGAAAAGTTCGGGATTTCCATGACAATCCCTGAGGGCTATTTCGTGGGTCGTGAGGAAGAGGATTTCCTGTGGCTGCTTTTCCGGACTCCGAAAAATGATCGGTTCGTCATGATATACAAGTCTCCCCGTTATGCATTGTCGACGGAAAACATTGTGGCGGAGCGAAATCGAATCACAAAAGCCTACATTCAAGGAGCAGTGGCCGGTGCATATCCAGTTGTTGCGGATGTAGAAGGGTATCCCGTCGCCAAAGAGATGGCAATTCGATATCATAATGGATTGGAACTGAGAGGTTTGTGGGCGTCTGTTCGCGACAAAATGGGTGGACCGTTCTATAGTTTCACGCAGGTTTCCCCTGACAGCACTTCTTGCCTCACAATAGATGGTTTTGTTTATGCCCCACAAGAGCATAAAAGAGATTATCTCCGTGAAGTTGAGGCAATTGTGAAATCTATACAATAATTTTATTTTTTTGATGTAACAATTCGGCTTAATCGTGCGACAAATCTGAACGTGACGGTAAAAGATTCGGAACTTCAAGACATTATCAATGGTTGTTTGTCCAATAACCGATTGAGCCAGCGACAGTTGTACGAGCGATACGCGCCGAAGATGTTCGTGGTGTGTCGTCGTTTCGCCAACACAGTCGAAGAGGCGGAGGATATGATGATGGAGGGCTTCATGAAGGTTTTCAAGAATCTTGACCGTTTTCGCGGAGAGAGCCAGTTTGAAACCTGGATGCATTCGGTGATGGTGAACACGGCCATCAGTCATTTCAGGACCGTGAAGAGATTTCGCAACGAGCTGCTTGGGGATATGACAGAGGATGTGCAATTCGTTGAGGAAGAGAGGATTACCACAGAGTTGGAAGCGAAGCAGGTTCTGACGTTGCTGGAACAGATGCCGGAGACCATGCGGATGGTATTCAACCTGAAGGCGGTGGAGGGATACTCTTTCTCGGAAATATCGCGACAACTGGGGAAAAACGAAGGTGCGTTGCGGATTTGTTATATGCGGGCGCGTAATTGGCTGAAAAAAGCGATGAGGTGATGAAACGATGAGTTTAATGTTGAATACAATATAAAATATGAAGGATATAAAAGATGTTTTGAACGAATATGAAGAGACTCCCTCTTCGGATGTTTGGAATCGGTTGAATGCCAGGCTGGATAAAGAAATGCCGATAGCGGGGGATATGTCCCGGATTCGCCGTGCCAAGACATGGAAATGGACGGCCGCCATCTTGTCGGTTTTGCTTTTGGGAGGAGCTTTGACCGTCGCAATCTTCTTGCATAACCGTGTAAACCAGGATGTTATAGTGGAAAATACAACGGAATCGATTGAAAAACAGGAAGTTGATGTTTTTGTGGAAGCGCCCGATCAGGAGGAAACTGTGGAACAGGAGGCGACTCCTGCCCTTGAGACTCCTGCCAAACCATTGCCTACCCGCAGTGTTGGAGAGGATGATCTGGAGAAACCTGACGTACAGCCCAGAAGACAGGAGGAAACGGTTGCTACACGAACCAATTCCCGTCAGATAGTGTTGCCGCCCAATTCAACGTTAGCCAAACAGTTGGCCGCCGATCCGGTGCTGAAGAACCTCTCAGACGAAAGTTTGGACTGGTCGTTGCCGGTTCATCTCAGCATTCCCAACTTGTTCACTCCGAATAACGATGGGGTCAATGATTACTTTGTGATTGAAGGACTTGAGAATTACTCGTCTTCGAGACTGGTTATACGGGACAAAAACAATAAAGTGGTATATCAAAACGATACGTATAAAAACACATGGGACGGAGGCTCTTGTCCCGATGGGGTTTATAGCTACGAGTTCACGTTTTTGTACAACGGCATAGAAAACCAGGCGACGGGGAAAGTCAGGATTATGAGGAATTAATTTCCTGTCGAGAATAACATTAATGAAAAAGCCCCGATTTTGTCGGGGCTTTTTGGTATTCGTGGAGACGCAATGCATTGCGTCTCCACAGATAGGGAAATGTTGTTTACCAAGCGAAGAGCGGACGGTCGTGCATCATGTCGTTGACCGTCTTGCGGGTCTTGGCGATGAGTTCCTCGTTCTCCACGTCGCAGAGCACTTTGTCGATCATCTCCACGATGACGGGCATGTCGTTCTCTTTCAGGCCGCGGGTGGTGATGGCGGGCGTACCCACGCGGATACCGGAGGTCTGGAAAGCGGAACGGGTGTCGAACGGCACCATGTTCTTGTTGATGGTGATGTCGGCCTTGACGAGGGTGTTCTCGGCCACTTTACCGGTCATTTCGGGGAATTTCTTTCTCAAGTCTATGAGCATGAGGTGGTTGTCAGTGCCGTTGGAGATCACCTTGTAACCTCTTTCCACGAAAGCGTTGGCCATGGCGTTGGCGTTGAGCTTCACTTGTTTCACGTATTGAGCATAATCGTCGGTGAGGGCTTCGCCGAAAGCGACAGCCTTGGCGGCGATGACATGCTCCAGGGGACCGCCTTGGCAGCCCGGGAACACGGAAGAGTCGAGGATCTGGGACATCATCTTCACGACGCCTTTCGGGGTGGTTTTGCCCCACGGATTCTCGAAGTCCTTGCCGAGCATGATGAGACCGCCGCGAGGTCCGCGGAGGGTCTTGTGGGTGGTGGTGGTCACGATGTGGCAGTGAGCCACGGCGTTGTTGAGGAGGCCCTTGGCGATGAGGCCGGCGGGGTGGGAGATGTCAGCCATCAGGATGGCGCCGATCTTGTCGGCAATCTGACGCATGCGTGCCCAATCCCAGTCGCGGCTGTATGCGGAAGCACCACCGATGATCAACTTCGGTTTCTCGCGGAGGGCAATTTCCTCCATCGTGTCGTAGTTGATACAACCGGTCTCTTCGTCCACTTGGTAAGCCACAGGATGATAGAGGATGCCGGAGGAGTTCACGGGGGATCCGTGTGACAGGTGACCGCCGTGGTTAAGGTCGAGGCCCATGAAGGTGTCGCCCGGTTGCAGGCAAGCCATCAGGACGGCCATGTTGGCCTGGGCACCGGAGTGCGGTTGCACGTTGGCCCATTCGCAGCCGAAAAGTTGTTTCACGCGGTCGATGGCCAATTGTTCGGATTGGTCAACGATTTGGCAGCCGCCGTAGTAACGTTTGCCAGGAAGGCCTTCTGCATATTTGTTGGTCATAACGGAACCCATGGCTTCCATCACCTGGTCGCTCACAAAGTTCTCGGAAGCAATGAGCTCGATGCCATTGGTCTGACGCTCACGCTCCTGTTGGATAAGGTTGAAAATTTGTTCGTCTCTTTTCATATCTGAAATTATAATGATTTGATAATTAAGATTATACGTTTTAATATCATCAAATGCAATAATACACTTTTTTCCAATATGAAAAAATCATATATTTGCAGCTCATATTATTATGGCGAATTTTATGGAAAAAAATATTAGCAAAACATTACTGCTATTATTGATGATGGCGTGTTTTGGGGTGTCTGCGCAGGTGGATACAGCGTTCTGGTTCGCGGTGCCTCGACTGGCGCATGGGCACGCAGGTCGTCCTATCAAATTGTGTGTGGCGACTTTGGATGAGGCGGCCACAGTGACGGTGTCGAAGCCGGCTGCAAGCAGTACCCCGCTGACCACTTTCACGGTACCGGCCAACAGCTCCTACGCTTACGAGCTGGTGGGTAGTTCGGAGACCGCCCTTCAGGGATTTGAATGCGACCCTTATAACACCCCCTTGAATTACGGAATTTATATCCATTCTACGGCCAAAATGAATGCTTATATCGCTGTGCAGAACAATAACAGCGAAATTTACGCCTTGAAGGGCAATAGTGCATTGGGGACGCAATTTTTCATCCCCATGCAATATCAGTATGAGAATGCCTCGTATGGCGGGGAAGCCCGTAACAGTGTGCAAATCATTGCCACTGAGAACAATACTTCCGTGACCATAATTCCTTCCCAGACACTTTACCAAAATGGAGGTTCCGCAAACTCCACTGTTAACGTTACGTTGAATAGGGGGCAAGTGTATAATTTCGCCTCCAATACGCAAACGGCTACCGGGCATCTGGGCGGTACGGTGGTCACTTCCTCCAAGCCGATAGTCGTGGATGTCTCTGATGATTCCGCCACGCCCAACGGCAGCAACCAAGATCTGGTGGCCGACCAAATAGTGCCCGAGGATCTGGCGGGTTATCAATATGTGGTTGTGCCGTCACCATCTGATGCCAACAATTCCACAACAAGTGGGGGTTTGAGCGACTATGCCTTCATCTACGCTTTGGAAGACAATACGAATGTGACGGTCTATTATGAGACTACGGGTGGGAATTTCAGCCAAACACAATACTCAAATTTGATGCGGGGCGACAAACGCGCTTTCCATTTCACCTACAACAAGCCCGCATTTGTGTATAGTTATCACCAAGAAGAAAGTGCGGATGGTTCTATTTCCTATAGTCCGAGCAATGTTTTTGTTTTCCAGGTGACCGGAGCCGGCAATGAGCTGGGCGGCACGCAATTGCCTCACGTCTATTGCACTGGGTCTACGAAGGTCACCTATCGGCCGTTGGCTCATCCGTCTAACCATGAAAAACATCTGTTTCTCACATTGGTCTGTAATGAATTGACTCCGACCGGACAGAATATTCTCAATGGGTTCCAGATCCAGACGAATACAGGTGCGGTGTCCATCGGAGCTTCAGAATGGCATTCGGTGCCGGGCAGCCCTGCCATGCGCTATTGCCAAAAGGATATTTCCAGCAAGGCTACCAGCCAATACATCCAGGTTTCCAATTCAGTCGGAAAATTCCACATGGGTATGATTGACTATCACATGCAAGGATCCGGGTACGATGACTGTTCCATCAGCTATTTCAGCAGTTATACTCCTGGTAGTGAGATACATTGGGCTACGGATATCACCCATTCGGATTATTGTCAAGGCGACACGATATTCTTTGGATTCGACACGATAGATGCTTCTGTCATGCGTATTGTAGGCCCTAATGATTTGGAAATTAACACATTGCCATACCTATTGGAAAATGCTATGCCTGAGAACAGCGGGTTATACACGGTTGTCGCCAACGACTCCCGAGGCTGTCTTATGGAGTCTTTGTACGACACTATAGAGATCACGATACATCCTTCCCAAAGAGAGATGGTGTATGACACGATTTGTCCCGGCAGCGATTATTCCGGCTATGGAATGTATGTTTCCGGTGACCGCACGGGGATTCCGGGTGTCGTTTATGATTCGATCGTCTATCAGTCGACCGGATTCGGGTGCGACAGCCTGTTGGTCCTGGAGCTCACCGTTCGTGACAGTGTTTTTGGCGAATTTGATTATAAGGCTTGCAAGCAGTACACATGGAACGGCAATACCTATGTGGAGTCGGGAAACTATTACCAGACGTTGACTGACATGCACGGCTGTGACAGTTTGGTCACCATGCATTTGGAGATTGTGGAGCCGGAGGTGGAAATTGTCACTTCTGGCGATGATTTCTGTGAGTTTGGCGAGCTTGTGTTGACGGCGGTGTCCGATTTTGAGCAATACGAATGGAATACAGGCGAGACCTCGCCGAATATCTCTGTCACAGAGCCGGGCTTGTATACGGTGACAGTCAGCGATGGCGATTGTCAGGCATCAGACCATTTCACTATTCCGTCGTGTGAATTCCAACTTTTCATTCCCAATACCATAACCCCGTCCAAAGCTGATGACTTGAACGACTGCCTGTCTATCCCTGGATATGTGCACCGTTTTATCAGTGAATTTGACATAGAGATTTTCAACCGTTGGGGAGAGCTGGTTTACAAAACCAACGACATCAATTTCCGTTGGTGTGGTGAAGAAGTCAATCTGTCAAACGTCTATATGTATATTATCCGGGTGTCTAATCTGGATGGCAAGCCGTTTGTGTATAAGGGAACGGTGACGGTGTTGTGATGAGAGGGTAAGAGGACTAGTTATTAAGATTATCAATATGAAAAAGATCGCAATGTTATTATGTGCAGTGGTGATGCTGTGCTGTGGTTGCCAGCAGAAGGCTGCGGAGTCAACGGAAACCGTTGAGGAAAATGTTAAGAGTACAACTATGGAAGATTTATTGACCCGACGCAGTGTTCGTAGTTACACTGATGAGATTCCTCCGATGGAGGTGATTGAAGAAATCTGCAAAGCAGGCACGTATGCCCCGACCGGCATGAACCGACAGAGTCCGATCATTATTGCGGTGACGAACCGTGAGATGCGCGACCGCCTCAGCAAGCTGAACGCCGCCGTGATGGGTGCCGACAACGACCCGTTTTATGGTGCTCCCGTGGTGCTGGTGGTGCTTGCCGACAAGAATGTGCATACCTGTGTTGAAGACGGCAGCTTGGTGATGGGTAATTTGATGAATGCCGCCCACGCCAAGGGTCTCGGCTCCTGCTGGATTCACCGTGCTAAAGAGGTCTTTGAAAGCGAAGAGGGCAAGCAGATTCTCGCCGACCTCGGCATTGAAGGCGATTACGTGGGTGTCGGCAACTGCATCCTCGGCTATACTGCCGGTGATTATCCTGAAGCCAAACCCCGCAAAGAGAATTGGGTGTATTGGGTGAAGTAGCTATTAGCTTTTAGCTATTAGCTTTTGGCTTTTAGCTGTTAGCCAACGGCCAACAGCCAACAGCCAGAAAAATCACTGTCTTTTATCCTACGTCTGTGCGTTATCTCCTACATCCTCTCTTATATCACGGGTTGTTGCCGGAAACGTTCAACAACCCGTTTGATTATGTGCCGCATCCCGTGTGCGAGGCGGCGGTAGCGGATTTGTTACCGCAAGTTGAGGAATTGATGCGCGGAAATCCTGAAGGAAAGATGTTCGGGGTTTTGGTCGTGACGAAAGAGGAGAAAATGTATTATTTGGCGGCTTTTTCGGGGCAGCTGTATGACAAGTCCGTGCTGCCCGGTTTTGTGCCGCCGGTTTTCGATTTCCTCGCGCCCGACGGCTATTTCAAGAGTCATGAGGCAGAGATAACGGTTGTTAATCAGAGAATTTCAGACATAGAATCGGGTGGGGATTATTTGCAGGCAAGAATGTTTCTGCGGCAAACAGAAGCGGAGGCTGAAGAGTCTATCTCGAAAGCAAAAGCTAATATGTTGAAAGCCAAAGAGAATCGAGATGCTGTGCGTTCTCAAAAGACGCTTTCGCCTGAGGAGGAGGCCGCTTTGGTGAAGGAGAGCCAGTTCCTGAAAGCGGAGCTGCGACGGGTGAAACAGCGATGGGCGGCACAGTTGGAAAAGGCAAGAGGAGCGGTTTCCGTTTATGAACAACAGATCGAAACGCTTGCGAGCCAGCGCAAAAAGATGTCGGAGGCTCTGCAGAACTGGTTGTTTGAACACTTCGTGATGGTGAATTACCTTGGCGAACGTCGTAATTTAATAGACATTTTCCGTGATACCGTGCAGCAGTTGCCTCCTGCGGGTACGGGCGAGTGTTGCGAGCCGAAACTGTTGCAATACGCTTACACGCACGGACTTAAGCCCGTCCAGATGGCTATGTTCTGGTGGGGGAAGTCCCCCGAGGGGGAAATTCGTCACCATTTGCATTACTATCCCGCCTGTTCGGGCAAATGCAAGCCTGTTTTGACCTATATGTTGCCGCCGGAGGTGCTGGCTTCAAAAGCCAAAGGTGCTCTTGCCGAAAAGTTTGAAATCGTCTACGAGGATGATGACTTATGGGTGGTGAACAAACCTTCCGGAATGTTGAGTGTGCCTGGAAAAACGGATCGGGAGTCGGTGATATCCATACTGCAAGGTCGTTGCCAGGAAGAGGAATCCCCTTTTGTGGTTCACCGTCTGGATATGGATACGAGTGGGTTGATGATAGTGGCGAAGCATAAGTCGGCGCATTATCGTCTTCAAAAACAGTTCAAAGACAGGGAGATACATAAGACTTATAAGGCTGTTTTGGATGACGATCCGTTGCCATTAGGCGAGGAAGGGCGTATTGAATTGCCGCTTGCACCCGATATAATGCACCGTCCATTTCAGAGGGTGGATAAAAAGCACGGTAAACCAACTGTGACGCTGTATCGCGTTGTTGGAGAACATGTTGTGGAGTTGCATCCACTCACGGGCCGCACTCACCAGTTGCGCGTGCACTGCGCCCATTCGGAAGGGCTCGGTCGTCCCATAAAGGGCGACAATCTCTATGGCCATCGGTCGGACAGGCTATATCTCCATGCTTCCCGTATCGTATTCTCGCACCCGAAGACGGGGGAGAGGGTAGAGGTGAGCAGCGAAAGCGCTATTTTTCCAATGCCAAGCTAATTCTTTTGCGGTCGATTTCGACATTTTCCACACGCACCATGACCTTCTGGTTGAGGTGAACCACTTCTGACGGGTCGGATATGCGTCGGTCGCACAGACGGCTAATGTGGATGAGACCGTCCTGATGCACACCGATATCAACGAAGCATCCGAAATTGGTGATGTTGGTGATGATGCCGGGCAGCACCATGCCGATGCTCAAGTCATTGATTGTATGTACGTTTTTGTCGAACTCGAACATTTCGAATTGGGTGCGAGGGTCGCGGCCGGGTTTGTCAAGCTCGTTCATGATATCTTGCAGGGTGGGCATCCCGACCGTTTTGGATATGTAGTTTTTCAGTTTGATTTGTTGCCGGAGCTGTTTGTTGGCCATGAGGTCGGCCACTGAACAGTTAAGGTCAGCGGCCATTTGGTTGACCACGCGATAACTCTCGGGATGTACGGCGCTGGCGTCCAGCGGGTTCTCGGCGCCACGGATTCTCAGGAATCCTGCGGCTTGTTGGAAGGCTTTGGCTCCGAAACGGGGCACTTTCATCAGCGATTCGCGAGAGGGGAAAGCGCCGTTTTCGTTGCGGTAGTCCACAATGTTCTGTGCCAAAGCCGGGCCGACTCCGGACACGTACGACAGCAGTTGTTTGCTGGCCGTGTTCAGCTCTACGCCCACGTAGTTGACGCAGCTCTCGACGGTGGTTTGCAGGCTTTCCTGCAGCATTTTTTGGTTCACATCGTGCTGGTATTGTCCCACCCCGATGGATTTCGGGTCAATCTTTACCAACTCGGCCAGAGGGTCCATCAATCGGCGGCCGATGGAAACCGCGCCGCGCACCGTGACGTCGTAGTTGGGGAACTCCTCGCGGGCCACGGGCGATGCCGAATAGACGGATGCGCCGCTTTCGTTCACCATGAAAGCTTTGACATCCCGCTCGAAGGGAATGTGCCGGACGAAATTCTCCGTTTCGCGGCCGGCGGTGCCGTTTCCGATGGCGATGGCATCCACTTTGTACTGGAGCACCAGCCGTTTCAGCTTGTCGGAGGCGAGCTTATACTGTGCCACCGGCGGGTGTGGGTAGATAGTCTCGTTGTAGAGCAGTTTGCCTTGCGGGTCGAGAATGACGACTTTGCAGCCGGTGCGGAAGCCCGGGTCGATGGCCAAGGTGGTGACTTGTCCCAACGGGGCTGCCAACAGCAGTTGCCGAGCGTTTTTCGTGAAGACAGCGATGGCCTCTTTGTCCGCTTTTTCCTTGTAGAACTTGCGCATTTCCGTTTCCATCTGAGGTTGCAGAAGTCGTTTGTAGGAGTCGGTGGCCGCCATCCAGACCTGTTGCGCGGAATTGCTGTTGTTCTTGACGATACGGCGTTTCATGTCCGCGAGAGTGCGTTCCTCGTCGGGAGCGATGTGCAGGCGGAGGATACCCTCCTCTTCCCCGCGGAACATGGCCAGGATGCGATGTGACGGGGCTTTGGCCAGTAACTCTTCCGCATGGTAATAGATGCGGTATTTTTCGTCTTCATCGATACGGTCGGGGATTTGTTGGGTGGAAATCCGGCTGTAGCGGAGGAATGTGTCGCGCAACCGTGCCCGGATGTTGGGGTTTTCGCTGACTTTCTCGGCGATGATGTCGCGGGCTCCGGACAAGGCTTCCTCCACGGAGTTCACGCCTTTCTCTTTGCTGACGAATCTGGCGGCTTCGCGCTGCAGATCCAATTGCCGTTGCGACCACAGCAGTTTTGAGAGTGGCTGCAGCCCTTTCTCGATAGCCACGGATGCGCGGGTTTTCCGTTTGGGTCGGTAGGGGAGATACAGGTCTTCCAAGACGCTCATGCTCTCCGCCTCTTCGATTTGTTTGCGCAGCTCGGGGGTGAGCTTGCCCTGTTCGGCAATGGAATCCAGGATGGCGGCACGGCGTTTGTCCAGTTCCAGCCACTTGGCGTACAAATCCTTGATATTCCCGATCTGCACTTCATCCAAAGAGCCGGTGACCTCTTTCCGATATCGGGAGATAAAGGGGATGGTGGCGCCGGTTTCCAGCAAATTCAGTGTGTTTTGCACTTGCTCCTCTGTCAATTGGAGCGCTTGTGCAATCCGTAAGGCATAGTTTTGTTCGGACATAATTTTGGCTCTTAGCTATTAGCTTCTGGCCAATAGCTAAGAGCCAAAAGCTAATAGCCTGAAAATAATTATTCGTTTACGATTTCAAGCAGTTCGATGTCAAATTCCAGCGGAGAGTAGGGCGGGATGCCGCGGGTGCCTTCGCCGTAGGCCATGCTGGAGGGGATGAGCACGGTCACCTTGTCGCCGACTTTCATTTCGGACACCACAGCGTCCCAGCCAGGAATCACCTGACCAGCTCCCACTGTAAAGGAAAACGGTTCACCGCGTTCAACGGAACTGTCAAAGACGGTGCCATCCGTGAAACGACCCGTATAGTGGACTTTCACGGTCTGCAAAGGTTCCACCTTTGTGCCATTGCCTTTCTTCACTGATTTCAAATAAACGCCCATCGGGGTCTGTTTCATACCCGGGTGTTTTTGCAGATATTCGTCAATTTCTTCCACCTCTTTCACTTTTCTCTCATCCAGCTGAGCCTCGAATTCCGCTTTAGCCTTTTCATAATCCGCTTTTTTCATCATTCCATAGAGTTTCACGTCGAGGTAGAGCGGATCATCGCCGAATTCATATTCCTGGGCGGGGTTCATCATCTTTTCGAAGAACTGTTTGCCGTCGAGGATGAAGGTGGCGCTGTCGCCCACATGCATCATGCGGATAGCCTCAAAAAGATCGCCGGAGTATAGGGAATCCATCAGCATCTCATTCGGCATCATAGGAATGAGAAGGGAGTCGCCAGCCCGCAGGGACATCAAAACGCCTACCAGGTCACCGGTTTTCGGTTGGTCTGCCGTGTCATTCTGTTCATGGAACTGATAATATAAGCCGGAAGTATGTTTTTTAAATCCCTTGTATTTGCTACATGCTCCGAGTGAGAGTAAAAGGGTCGCTGCAATCCCGAAAAGGATCAATTTTGTTACGTTTTTCTTCATTTTTTCTTTTTTCTGTGATTAATATTGATTTTTATTTTAAAATTCTCAGCAATTCGACATCATATATCACCGGGGTGTATGGAGGTATGTGGAAAATCTCGGTCCCCTTATCCCCAAACGCATACGAAGAGGGAAGGATAACCGTCACTTGGTCGCCGACACACATGTTCTCCACCATGACATCCAACCCTCGTGCCACCTGTTCCTTTCCCACCTCAAAAGTGAGGGGGTGTTCGGCATTCATGCAGCTGTCGAATTTAGTGTTGTCCAGCCGGTATCCGCGGAACAATATCTGCACGGTTTGGTTTTTCTCCGGTTTTGGTCCCGAGCCTTTCTTGTTCCATGTGCAGTAGAGGCCGCGAGTCTGGGTGGAGATATGTTTTTGAGACACATAGTCCAAAATCAGTGAATCTTCAATATGTCGTAACAATTTTTTCTGTTCATTGTAACGTTCCTCAGCTTTTTCCAGGTCCTCCTTGGGCAAGATTTTCAACAGCTTGAGATCCACGTATATGGGGGCTTTGCCATAAGGATAATCCCCCATGCCTAGGAACTGGTCATAAAATTGGGGCCCGTCGAAGATGAAAGTGGCGCTGTCGCCCAGGTGCATGTTGCGCAATGCGCAGAAAATGTCGCCTCGGTAAAGTTCATCCACCAGCATGTTGTTTTGGGTCATCGGAGAGATCACCGTGTCTTGGGTGCGCAGCCCCATGTTAACCACCACGAAATCACCGGTTTGCGGCTGGATATTGTTCTCGTTGCAGGTGAAATAGTGGTAATAATATCCCGAAGAGTGATGTTTGAATCCATCGTATTTCCGGCAGGAAACCGCCGCCAGACAAACCAGAATGGACAAAGCAGATAATGTAAAGAGCTTGATTTTCATCGTTTTAATTATAAAGGTTAGGGATATAGGTGTTTGTGGAGGGATTATGAGTGTTTTCCGAAATCTTGATTTCCATCATGACCGGCTGGAGACCCTGGATACGGTCGCCGTCGCCGGCCACACCGTAAGCCAGATAGGAAGGGATGACCAGGCGGGCTCTGGCGCCCGGACGCAACAACTGAACCGCCTCGTGCAGGGCGTCAATCTCCTCAGACCGGTTCACTACAAAGTGTTTCATGCCTAGGCTGTCGGAACAGTAAATCATCTCACCGGAAAGCAGGAAAGTGCGGTATTCCAGTGTGACGGGATCGTTCTCCTTGTAAAGTTCTCCGTTGCCAGGGCTCAACACTTCGATGTAGAGTCCTGTGGGTGTGCGCTGCATATCCCATCCGTAGCGTTTCAAGAACATTTGAATCTCTTCGTTCTCACGACGCATGATGTTCTTGTTGCCCTCCACGTATGGATCGGTTTTTTCCTCTTTTTCCGCATCCGACGACACGACCACGCTCCCCGTGGCGTTTTGCCGGTGGCATGAGAAAAGCACGCCGGTGAATAATGCCAAAAGAAGAATAAACCAGAATTCGCGTGTTTGTTTAAGATTGTTGCGCATTTTCCCGTACCGCTTTTTCAAAATGAGCAATGGCTTCTTCCATTGTGCCGTAAAAGAAGGCGCCGGCGGCGTTGGCGTGTCCGCCCCCTTCGAAGTATTTGCGTGCAAAGAGGTTGACGTCTACAATTCCTTTCGACCGGAAAGAGACCCTGATTCGGTTGTCACGCTCCGTGAAGAATGCCGTGTAGTGTACGATTCCCATAGATAGTCCGTAGTTGACAAACCCTTCTGTATCACCGATTTGGAATCCATTTTCCTTCAAGTCCTTTTTGGTCAGGTACATGTAGGAAGCCCCGAATTCTGGCATCACCACCATGCGCTGTGACAAAGCCAGTCCCAGCAGTTTCATGCGGCTCTCGGTGTAGTTGTCATAGACTTTACGGTGAATTTCCTCGCCGTTAATGCCCGCCTCGATCAGATTGCGCAACACGGTGTAGGATTTCGGGTAGTCGCAGGTGTAGGACATGGAGCCAGTGTCGGTGATGATCCCCACATAGAGGCATTCGGCAATATCTTTGGAAATAGGTTTTCCAGGGGTAAGATATTGATACAGAAAATCATATACTAACTCGGAGGCAGAAGTGGTAAGATGTGTGGAGTACATCACATCGCATTTGATGTCGGGTTGTACATGATGGTCAATCAGCACCTTGAAGTGTGTGGACTTGGCAATGGCGTTCTGGAGATCCTGGCCGGCGCGGTGCGGGGCGTTCATGTCGACGATGAAAAGCATGTCGGCGTTGCGGATGCGTTTGCGTGCCTCCACGAGATTCTCCTGCGCCACGATGATTTGCTCTGCGCCGGGCATCCATTGCAGGAAATTCGGGAACGGGTTGGGTGAAATGACCGAGGCCTCATATCCCTCGTCCTGAAAATAATGGTAAAGGGCCAGCGCACTGCCCAAAGCGTCACCGTCCGGGTTGAAATGGAAGACAATGGCAATGGTCTTTGTCTCTTTCAGCGCAGCCTGAATTCTCTGTATATCCTGTTCTTCCAACGTATCAGATTTTGAGGGTGCAAAAATAGTAAAAATATTGTCATGTTTGGCTATTAGCTATTGGCTATTAGCTATTGGCTATTGGCTATCGTTAAAGTTCCCGTTTTACGATGCGGGAGAGCATAGGGATGCGCCATCGTTCGGGGATGATTTTGGTCAGAAAGTAGCTGAGCGGGTTGAGGATGATCTGCCGTTTGCCGCGGAGCATCCCGTCGATATATTTGCGGGCGATGTCGGAGGTGGATTTCAGGGTGGCGCGGCCGAAGAAGCCCTGCTTGGCGATGCGGGCACTCACTTCGGTGTTGGTGGCCATTGCGCCGGGCGCGGCCAGCGTGACCGAAACACCCGTGCCTTTCAGCTCCTCGCGCAAACTTTTCGAGAAGGCATGGACGTATGCTTTGGATGCCGGATAGACAGTCTTGTAGGCGGTGGCGGTGAATCCTGCCATGCTGCCGACATTTAAGATGTGGGCGGGTGTGTCTTGTTGCAGATTCTGGAGCAGGGACTTTGTCAAAATGGTGGTACACAGAACGTTGAGGTGGAGAATTCGCAGCAGGTAGTCCATGTTGGCGGTTTCGATGGCGCGACTGCCTCCGGTGCCCACGTTGTTGACGAGAATGCTTATAGGATATTCTTTCGCGATGGATTCCGCCCATTCCCGCACCGCGTTTTCATCGGATAGATCCACAATAAACGACTGGCAGTCAACGGGATATTTGTTGACAATTTCTTCACGTACGGCATGAACGGCTTCGGTTGAGCTGACCAAAAGGGTAGGGTAGCCCCGCCGCGCCAACTCAAATGCAAGCTCCCGGCCCAAACCTTTGCTGGCTCCTGTAATTATGGCATATTTGTTGTTCATTGAATTTGTTGGACTTTGGACTTGAGACTTTGGACTTTGGATTTGAGATATTGGATTTAATAGAGAGTGAGAAGATTTGGGAATAAGAAGACTTTGACAAGGGAGAAATAAGTACTAACCCAATAATTATCAATTATCAATTTTCAATTCTCTTCCGATAGCACCTCCTTCTCGCAATCACCTCCGAATCGTATTTCTGCCAGATGCGGGCGGCGATGTTGTTTTCGAGTTGCTGTGAGGTGTAGGCGTATTCGAAGCCGTGGCGCAGGAAGGCTTCGTGGAGCTGTTTGTGGTAAATAGCATGGATGCCGGTATGCGCGTATTCGGGCAGCACGCCCGTGAGCAGCAGATCGACGTTTTTGTTCTTGCGGAGCGCGTGCAGGATATGGAACGCCCCAAACGGCCACATCTTCCCGTTGGCTTCCTTGAACGCTTTGTTCAAAGAGGGGATGCTCATGGCAATGCCGACTAAACGGCCGTTATCATCTTCTAAAAAGGAAACCAGATCCAAAATCCCGAGGGAAAGGTTTTCGTCAATAATCCAGGTCATCTCCTCATGGGTGAGCGGGATGAAGTTGAAAATGTCGTGGTAACTTTCGTTTAGGACTTCCAAAAAAGCGTAGCCGTCCCTTTTCAACTGTTCTTTGTCCTTGATTTCGCGCAGATGCACGTGGTATTTTTTGCCTAAAAGATCGGCCATGCGGGAAATGCGTTCGGAAACGGGCGTGACTTTCACCTTGTACTGGATGTAGTCCACTTCTTTTTCAAAGCCCATAAGATCCATGTATTCAGGATAATACGGGTAGTTGTAGTCGGCGCCGAGGGAGGTGAGGTGGTCGAAGCCCTCTACCAGCATGGCCTGTTTCTCCATGTTGGAGTAGCGCGAGGGACCGCAGATTTCCTCCAGACCTTGCGACTTTCCCCATTCTTCCACCGTCTGGAACAGCTTTTGGGCCACTTCGAGGTCCTCAATGACATCGAACCAGGCGAAGCGGATGCGTTTTTGTCCCTTGATTTCGTTGCATCGGTGGTTGATGATGCCCGCGATGCGCCCGACGATTTCACCGTCGCGAAGGGCGAGCCACATCCGTAAGTCGCAGAAAGCCAGCGCTGGATGCTTGGTCAGCAGCTTTTCCTCACCCTTGTCCAACGCTGGCACGTAATAAGGACACGACTTATACAGTTCTCGCGGGAATTGTATAAACTTTTTCAACTCCTCACTATTTTTAACTTCTTTTATTTCAATAGTTTGTGCCATAATCAGAAGTTTTAATCAGCGAGCAAAGATACTAATTTTTGTGAATAGTGAATAGTGATTTGTTTTTATTGTTGTCCGCAAAAGTCATAGTCTTAAGTTCTTGTTTAAGTTTATGTCAATTCACTAATCACAATTCACAAATCACAAAAAAATGTATTTTTGCCCCATAATTATTCACCAAAAAATCGAAACATTATGGGAAAAATCAACGATTTGAAAGAACAGGCATTGGCCACCTTGCGTGGTAAATGGGGCTCTTTTGTGGGGCTCACGTTTCTATACATTCTGCTGGCTGGCATAGCCTCTACCACCACTCAGTTCGGCAGTATTTTCACGGGTAGTTCTTTTGCCACATTGGCCAAAGTGATGACAGGTTCAGGAGCCTTGTTGACTCTTTTGGCTTTGCCGCTGCAATATGGCTACTATGTTGCATATTTGAATTCTTCCCGCCAGGATTTGCCTGCTGACATCGGGGATTTGTTCTGTGGCTACAAACGTTTTTGGAAAGTGTTAGGCACCTTTTTGCTGATGATGCTGGCAGTGATCGGTGGTTTCATCTTGCTTGTGGTTCCCGGTATCATCCTTTGTTTTGCATACGCGATGGTTCCATACGTGTTGCGTGACAACCCCGAGCTTTCCTGCACAGAAACGCTGGCCAAGAGCCGCGAGATGATGAAAGGTCACAAATGGGAACTGTTTGTTCTTTATCTCAGCTTCATCGGCTGGGCCATCCTTTGTGTGTTTACCTTCTTCATCGGATTTCTCTGGCTTACGCCCTACATGCAGATGACCGAGACCAAATTTTACGAGAAGCTCCGTGCGGAATACGAGGGCTTTGGCGAAGAGGAAATGCCGGTACAAGAGGAAGCTTTGCCTGTAGAAGATAACGAATAATTTACAGTAATAATCTAAAAAAGCGTGTTTCCAAACACGCTTTTTTAATATTGTTTCGTTATACTCTCACGCGCACACCGGCTTCGGTAGCATCATCGCGCAGTGGTCGATGATGTGGTTGGTGATTTCGAATCCTCTGTCACAGATTTTCTTATCCGTTGTACCGTCATAGCCCATATACAGATGGGTGACGTCGTATCCGTTATTAACAAAACTCAGCAATTTCCCGTCCCGTTTTGCAACAGCATCACGATACTTTTCGATTGACGGACGACCTTTGCCCTTGCGCACCTGAAAGACCGTGTCAAGGGCAATCAAACAACCTTTCCACAGAATATCCCCAGCGGTCCGGACATATTTGCTATCCATATAAGACTGTGTGTCAGGATCATATTTGGCCTTTTGGATAACATCCTCGGCATTGGCCACATATCTCCGGGCCTCTTCGATGGAATATGTGATTTTAGTGTCTTTCATTTTATTTCAGGTTTGAATTTAACGCGGCAAAGATACACTTTTTCTGACATGCTACGCCATTGCGTTAATATTATTTTGAATATTGTTTTTTTAACAATTAACTAAATGTTTTCTGCCTGAAACGGCATGAAAGTTTCACTCTACACTTTGAATCGCATTTTTACAGGGAAAACACCACCTTCACGGGGGCTTCCCATTCTCCCATCATTGCCTTGAACTTCTTCGACGATTTGGAGGAAATGCCCTCTTTGGGCAGACTTAACGTCCTTGTAATCATTACCGTATTACCGCCCACCACAACATCAATCAGGAGTTTGGCGCCCTCGACGGTGATTTCTTTGTGTGAGGTTTTCGTCAGACAACGGACGTTGGCAGGCAATTTGACGGCATAACCATATTTCTCGCTCGATTCTTTCGTGTCCACATCGTATTTGCGGTCGTTGTGGATGTTCACGGAACGTATCGGTGTGCCATATTGACCGTCGTCGATGGTCATTTCGTAATATTTGCCCGTGAGCTGCGAGACGGACACTTCAGTGGCTCCGGTTCCATGCACTTGCAGATATTTCATCTGTGGCGATTCCACTTTCTGTTCCATTTTCACCACCGGATCATCCAATTTTCCGCTTTCAAGCGTGATTTCGGCCACTCTTTCCACGGATACGGGCTGTGCCGTCACATTCTCTATTTTGCCGTCCTGCATGATGAGTGTGGCGGGCGCGAAGAAAGCGTCCAAACTCAGTTCTTCAATCTCGTTAGCAGAAATATAATCGGTTGCTCCATTTCGTTGGATGCGCACAACGGTCTTCAAATCAGATGCTAACGAGTTTCCCATAAACGCTAATTGCGCATCGTTCCCCAAACTTTGCAATACGCCCGCCAACAGGATGTTCTTCTCGATCGGCAACGCGCAGTTGCTCTCCCACACCTGCTGCGGCGAGGCGAACATATAGTTCAACACGCTGGCATCCAGATGGTTGGTCTGGATATTGTCGTGGATGTAATCCCTGACGTACAAAATCTTGTCCATGACGTTCATCTCATCCGTGAAACGACTCTTGAAAAAGTCTGTAATCTTCTGATTGTCAAACTTCTGCATCGAGTTCTGTTGTGCCATCTTGCCAACCAGATTCTCCGCTTTGTCCATCGTGAAGAACGTCAGCGAGGCATACACACTCGGGAAGAGATACTCGTCGGTGGGACGCTCCGGCAAATTTGAAAAAGTATAGACCGTGGTGACGAAATCCTTGTCTGTGGTTTCCGTCTTCGTGTAAACGAGATTCTCCCCGTTGAGCTGGAATTTCGCGGGCTTGTAGTCGGGCGCGGTCACGCTGACCACGTATTTCTCCACCGGCACCTCCTCCTGCAAATCCACCTTTTCCAACAGTTCCTGGAAGAAAAAGTTCTTGGAGCGGATGGTGTAGTCGAGGACGATGACGGCGTCGTACTCCAGCGCCGTGTGCGTCACCACCATGGTGCGGATGCCGTTGAGCCGCTCGCATTTCGTGCAGCCCTCCGGCAACATCGGGTTGAAGGCGTTTTCGGGGGTCTCCACCTTGCTGCCGTCCTTGCGGATGGTGTAGGCCTCATTGATGATGAGCTCCTGGAAGTCAGGGTTGTAGGTGATGAACGTCTCCCCGAAATGGTCGAAGGTCATCCGCGTGAAAATCTGCAGCTCCGTGCGCTTGCGGAACTCCGTGGAGCCGTCGGTGTTCAACGTGTAACTCTCGGAGATGAGCTTATAGACGGCGTCCTTTTCGGGGGCCTTGGCCATGACTGTTGACATGGCGCATATTGCGATGATTATGAGTATGTATCTTTTCATTTTTTGTTTATTTTTTTGTTATTGCTGCTTCCGCAGTCCGGAGCAGTCTCCTGTGTCAACCCCCACACAAGCGAAGCGCAGTGTGGGGTTATTACCCCCCTGCCCTGCGGGCATCCCCCCTAAAGGGGGGAATGGTGCTTCGACCGAGACATTTTCGTTAACTACTAACTGCTAACTACTAACTGCTAACTACTTGATGAACATCACGGGATTCCCCATGTACCCTCGTTGGCACTGTACGGCTTTGCGGAACGCGGGCCATTCGGAGGCGTCATAGACGCGTTTGCCGAGGGAGATGGTCTCGTTGAACGTCACCATGTTGTAGCCTATGGTGTAGCCGCCTTTGAATGAGATGGATGGCGTTACGAACTGCTGGGCCGGGGGCGCGCTCACGCGGGTATAGCCCGACGGCACCTTCATCGTTTCGCTGATGGCGACGTAGCGCGAGCATCGGTCGGTGAAGGGGTAGTCGCGCTTTTCGAGCCCCGTGTTGTAGTAGAGATGGCGCATGGCGAAGGTGTAGAATCCGTTGGCGAGGAAAGGCGTGGCGATGACCTCGTTGTCGGTAACGACCGCGTAATCCGGGATTTCGAACGTGTAGGTAATCTTCACCGGCTGCTTGAGGTAGTCGTCTTCACTGGTGTATTTCACGCTCTTGAGCTTGGCGTTCGGGTACTCTAGGTAGAACATCTCCTCCACGCTGCGCCGCCACTCTGTGCGGAAGCCGTGGAAGACCCCGCGCACGGTGCGGTCGCTCTGTCGGTCGGCGGTGATGGTGACGGTGCCCTTCAGCGAGCCATTTTTCGTGACCTGCGTGTTAGCGGTCATGCGCACGTAGTGGTTTTTCGGATCGGAGACGGGCGTGAGTCCCAACTTCGCGCCGTTGGGAAGCCCCATCAGGTAGTTTTGCTGCTGCTCCGCGCTGGACCACAGTTCGCCGCGCACGCCCGGCACCCACGTGGGATCCAGGAGTTGGTAGTTGCCGTTGCGCCGCTGTACCACCGTGATGCAGTGGTTGAACTGGTCGGCGGGAATGTCTTCGATGCGCTCGCCGGCCATCGTCATCGCGGCGTAGGCCTTGAAGCCCGCCGCCCGCAACATGCCGATGAGCATCCCGGCCTTGTCCTTGCAGACGCCGCAGCGGTCGCGGAAGGTCATCTCGCACTTGTGGAGCGTGAACCCCTCGCCCTCACCCATCGAAATGCCGGAGTAGCGCACGTTGTCGGCCACCCAGTGCGTGAGGATGTCCAAGCTGTCGTTCTCGGTCTTGGCCGGCTTCAGCAGCTCATCGACCTTTGCTTGGATCTCCGGTGTGGCCTCGAAACTGCCGAAGTCCTCGTTCACGCCGTAGAACCACATCGACTTGGCCTCCCAGTCTTTCGCGGTGGTCACGATGAGCTTCGGCTCGATGTCGTTGTTTGCCACCGTGTAGCGCGGGGTCTTCAGTGGGAAGTAGTCCTTGTTCTCGAAAGTGAAGATAGTGCGGTCACCGTCCTTCTTCGTTTTCACGCTGAGATTACCATTGTAGATTTTGTACTGCAAGTTCTTGCTCGACAACACGCTGACTTGATATACTTTCTCTTTCACCGGTTGGTTGTTCCAGAAGGGGACGATGTCGTAGAAGTGGCCGCGCATGGGCGGGATGTACTTCGCGTCGGGGTCGTCGCCTTGCAGCAGGGCGTAGGTGAATCCCTTCTTGTAGGTGAGGAACTCCACCTCGTCGCCGGGTTCAAGTCGGCCGAGGGCGACCATCTTCTGCCGCGCGCCCCAGTAGATCATGTGGGCCGGGGCGGGGTAGTCGCAAACCATGAAGTCGGGGTGCTCCTCGGTGCCGTCGTGGCGATAGACGACCACGTCACGGATCTCGCAGTAGGCCGACAGTGGGTCGTAATCGACGATGACGGTGTTGTAGTCGCGCCCGCCGGCATCGCTCAAGATGCGGTAGCGCTGGTGGTTGACGTAGTGGCTGAGCCCGTTCTCCTCCATGCGCACGGTCATGCTGTCGTAGAGGGTCACGCGGTCGTAGCCGGCGTAGGGATTGCTCTCCTGCGCGGTGGCTGCCATGCCGAGGCACAGCAGCAGGGTTGATAGTAGGGTTCTTAAATTCATAATTAAGAATTAAAAATTAAGAATTAAGAATGATGAATAAGAATCAGGAATGTATTTATGTCAATGGCTAATGTCCATGAAAAAATTCTTAATTCTGCATTCTTAATTCTGAATTAGATAATGTCTTTTTCTTCGATGAGGTTGTTCAGGATGGCATAGACGGTGAGGGCTGCGACGGATTTGATGCCGGTTTTGCGGACGATGTTCTTGCGGTGGGTAATGACGGTGTGGACGGAGATGTTGAGGGTGTCGGCGATTTCGTTGTTTTTCAGTCCTTTGGAGAGGCAGACGAGCACCTCTTTCTCGCGGTCGGAGAGGGGGTCGGTGTCGGGTTCGTCGCCGTCGGATTGGAGGGAGTTGGTCACCTGGTTGAGGGTCGATTTGATGCGTTGGAAGTCGTCGTTGAGTTCGATGACGCCGGCGAACTGCCGCTGGTGCTGCGATTCGACGTAGGAGGTGACCAATCCGATGAGACGCAGGTTCGGCAAGTTGTCAAACTCGGCGCGGATGGTGGCGCGTTTGGCGTAGTCGTACAGCAACGGGTTGACAATCAGAATGTCAGGGTGCAGGGCGTTGATTCTCGCATAGAGGGAGCTCAGGTTGTCGGTGGAGAAGATGATTTCCGCGTCCGGCAGCTCGTGCAGCAACTGTTCCAGTCCTGTGCGCAGCAGGATGGAGGGTTCGGCGATGGCGATCTTAGTCATGGCGTTTGGATTCTAACAGTTGGATATAAGGAACTAAGATGCGGTTTTCCATCATGGCATGTCTGGCGATGTCGTTGGAGAGGGCATAAACGTCTAACAGCATATCGACGCGCTCCACGGGGGAGATTTCAGCGGGGATGTACTTGAGCAGCAGGTTGGAGAGGTCGTTGAGGGTGTCCTCGATGTCATCGTGCTGTTGGTGGAAGGTGTTCTTCTGGTAGGTGGCGGACTCGGTGGCCTCCTGTTCGGAGAGAATCTGCCGCAGGTAGGGGAAAATCACCTCCTCCTCGTAACGGAAATGTTTTTCCATCTCTTTGCGGAATTCGGCGTAGAAGTTGGAGATGAGAGTGATGTATTTCTTGTCCATGGAAGCCAACTGAGTGTGGAGATGTTGCTCAATATGGGGCAGTTTGTTCTCCAGGTAGTCCTTGTGCGAGGAGACAAGATATTGCAGGATGTCGGTCATGGGGCATTGTTGCAGCTCGTTGGCGGTGGGGTAATAGTCTTCTTGGCAATATATGCGGCCGATAAGGGTGAACAGGGGGAGCGAGACGTGGTGTTCGGAGCAGAGCTGTTCGATACTTTTCTCCCCGAAGCCGAGGGGGATGCCGAGTCGCGGCAGAACAGTCAACAGGCTGTGGTACTGGTTGATAGCATCGGCCATTTTCATTTTCGGCGACAGTTGCGGAAGATTGGAGATGATAGTACTCATTGTCAAATATTTTTCGGCAAAGATAGTATTTTTTTTGGCTGTTAGCTTTCCGATGATGGCTGTTGTCGCACGCGGTACCCGCCGGTCTTCTTGCTGCCGGTGTACTCGATGAGACCCTCGTTTTTGAGTTGTTTGAGGATGCGGTTGAGGCTGCCTGTAGGGATTGTGTGTTTTGAGGAGATGTCGTTTGCCTTACAACCTGGATGCTGCCGAATGTAAGAATAGACAGGGCGGAAATTCGGATGCAATCTGAAAACGGCGTTCAGATGTTTTTTGCTTTCAAGGGTCAGGGGCGCGTTTGTTGCCTTTTCCGAGGAGTTTTTCAAAAAGGTTTCCCTAGCTTCTTGTGAAGGGCTGACAGACAACTTCCGTCGTGCATTTTCATAATAGCCAGTCCCCCATTCAAACGAGTGCAGTTTGTCTTGAACTGAATCCCTTATGGTGATGGATGCCTCATCGTAGGAGTGGATTTTATCCAGCATAACAAACAACCCTTTCGACACATCAATCAAAAGATTCTCCCCAAGCAGTTTTTTCAATGTCTTCAGGGAACCGTATCGGATATAGAATTTACCTCCAGCCATAAATACCCAAGAGAAATTTTTACCCTGTTGGCAATAGAGAATGTCATTTATATTGGCAAAGACTGGTGTATTGTCTGTCTTTTGGATGTCCACCTCGCCCGCGATTTCTTTCAGTCGGGATTCATATTTCTCCTTTAGAGTAGTTTGATGGCGAATGTCACAAAAAGCGAAGGAGAACAGGGTGAAACCTGTATTTCGTAAGAAAACCAGAGGGAAGTAATAGACAATAAGATACTTACTGGATTCCGCTCCAAATAAGCTTACCAAAGAAGGCGCGATTTGTGGATAAACCCATGCGAGTTCCGCACAGGTGGCGGCAAGTAGGCATAGGGTGACAGAACCAATGTACGCAAACAGTCTTTCTTTCAGAAACAAAAGCGGGAAAAGGAGAAACATATTGCCGTAGAACAAGACCAAAGGCAATAGTCCTGTTACGTATTCTTTATACATCGCGCCACAGGAGGGTAAACGCAGGACAGTGTTCCTACCAAAGAAGAAGACAATGATAACACAGAATCCGACATGGATGCAGATTTTTCCGAAAGTTGACAATTTATTGCTCATATTGCGAAATTTAGGAGCGCAAAAATACGATTTTAAGGTTTCAATGGCATGATTGAAGAAAGAATATGACGAAATTTTGATTATTTGCAAATAAGATTCCGCAAAACAGGAGACAAGGTTTGTATATTGTTGTTTTCCAATTTGTTATATATATCATTCGTCAATGTTTATTCTATCATTTATTTTATCGTTATTCTATCAAATTATGGCAATTTCGTCATGAAAAGCCCCTTTGAAGGATAAAGTAAACAGAAAAAAGAGGAAACGAGCCGAACAATTTGTATTTTTGTTGACGCAATATCATATATAACAAATTCAAAAAAAGTAAAAATTATGAGAAAAAAATTACTATGGCTGTCATTCTCCGTTTGGATAATGTTATTCACAGCAAGTGGATGTCAAAAGGATGAAAAAACTCAGGCATGGGGAAACAGAGTCTTTCTGTCAAATACGGGTAGCAAGGAAAGCGGACCTGTCTTGGTATTTTATGGGGCGTATTCAATACGCCCCAACAAGTCGGCACCGCCACCATTAACGTGCGGCACGTTCCGGCGGGCGTGTACGTGTTGCGCGTGACGGACGGGGACGGGAAGGAATACCGTCAGAAAATCGTCAGGAAATAACGGATTGCGGGATGTTGTGGGGGCGAATAATTATTCGCCCCCACAACCGCAAACCGTAAAAAAATGTAATTTTGCCAAATAAATTTATAACCCTTAAATTCCACAACAATGAAAAAGAAAATAACACAAAGAAAGAGAATCCGCGGATATTTCGGTACCGCATTGGCTCTGCTGCTTTCCCTGTTCACGGGCAGCCTCTCCGCCCAGAACCCTTATCCCGACTACGATTTCATGATCGCCAATGCAGATGGCGACACCCTTTATTACCGTATCACTTCGGCCACCGCGCCTTATACCGTGGCCGTGACCCGTTGTCATGACTCGGTCTTTCACACCCTTCCGCTACCCCAAAGCTCTGTTGAAATAGGGCAGCCCGGGTTCCTTTATCCCGTGTATGATTACGACTCGCTGATAACAATACCCTCCTCGGTGACCTATCAAGGGCAGACCTATTCGGTGAAATCCATTGATAAAGAGGCTTTCTACTATCAGAAGGGCATGCACACCGTGGTGTTGCCTGCTTCGGTGGAGACCATTGACACTGGTGCTTTTTACGGTTCCACACTGCATCAGATTATGATGTCGCCCAATGTAACCCGAATCAATTATGGCGCATTTTCGTCCACCCCGCTGGAATCCATTGATTTGCCCACGGTCTTGACTTATATCGGGGACTTTGCTTTTTCGTACTCTTCTCTCAGCGAAGTGGAGATTCCAGCAGGTGTTACCGTGTTACCCTACGGAGCCTTCCAGGGATGTCCGCTGACCAAGATTACTTTTCATGAGGGGTTACAAGAAATAGAACAGTTAGCGTTTTCGGCGAGATACATTGATACTTTGGTTTTCCCGAGAAGTTTGCAGAAAATTGCACTGGGAGACGGGTTTTCGTATGAAAATGAAGACTATTCTTGTCGTTACATAGAATTCCAGGCCGGAGCTAATCCTTTGGAATTGGCAGACTTCTGCTTCATGGGTCTCAATCATTTGGAGACACTCATCCTTTCGGACAATATTGTGCGGTTAGGTCATTATTGCTTTGAAAAAACAGCAATTTCTTCAGTCGTCATACCGCCACAGGTTGACACTATTCCGGAATACTGTTTTGAAGGATGTCCCAATTTGAATTATGTCGTACTGCCTCAACAGCTGGCCGTCATTGACAACTATGCTTTTTCTGCCACACCTATGCTGACGCAAATAGCCATTCCCGCTTCCGTAACTTCTATCGGCAAAAAAGCATTCTTTACAAGTGCTGGAGAAGGGTTAAGGGTGTTGGATATTTACTGTGAAACACCTCCCGCCATTAATGGAGGAGACGGTTATCCAACTTTCAGCAAGCAGGGCACTATTTACGTTCGAGTGCCGTGCGGGAAAACAGCGGAGTATCAGTCCGCTCCTGGTTGGAGCAACTACAGCAATCTCGTCTATGAGGAGTGTGTCGGTTTGGAGGAATACGCGCCGGCGGATTTCAAGGTGTATCCCAATCCGGCGAGCGATTACGTCAATGTACAATGTACAATGAACAATGTACAAATTGAGGTTGAGACCGTTGAGGTTCTCGATATTTACGGTAAATTGGTCCACACGGAGAATGTGACGGGCAACCCGATTCGCGTCAATGTCTCCAATCTTCCCGCGGGCGTGTACGTGTTGCGCGTGACGAACGGTGACGGGAAGGAATACCGTCAGAAAATCGTCAGGAAATAACGGATTGCGGGATGTTGTAGGGGCGAATAATTATTCGCCCCTACCCCCAATTCACCAATCACAATTCACAATTCACAAAAAAATGTAATTTTGCCGAAAAAAAGTTCAATCTGCAATGAAACGGATTCTGTTGTTGGCTGTGTCTATTTTGGCGGTTCTGGCAGCCGGGCGGGCGCAGTGTCCGGATTTCACGGATCTGAGTGGCCCGGGGGTGTTCTGTAGGTATGGGCCGTACGAAAATCCGACGATGAACACAGGTATTGTGGAAGGGCGGCATACGGTGGTCACCCAGCAGGGAATGGACCCTCATACGGGTTTCCAGCTGCCCATTTTGCCGCCCGGCGAGACTGCGGTGGTGAAACTCGGCAACGACCTCGGCGGCAAACAGTCTGAATGCATTGACTATGATTTCGTGGTGGATCCCGACAATCCGATTCTGACCGTCAAATTTGCCTTTGTGCTGCAGAATTTCGGAGAAATGTCCTCTGGGTGCCCAATGTTTTGCATTTACCTATTAGGACAGCAAAGTGGTGACAGTTATGCTTACGGTTCCATATATCCTTGCGGGCATTATTATTTTCCTTACCCGTTTTTCGGAAACTTTCAGGTGGCTGGTTCGGTGATTTGGCGGCCTTGGACAACCATCAGCATAGATCTGTCGCAACATGCAGGACAGCAGGTCAGGGCAAGGTTCATCACCTATGACAGCAAATTCAACAATGCGTCATTCGGGTACGCATACTTCACCGCCTCGTGTATGAGCGACCGTCTCACCGTGGTGGGCTGTGACGGGGAACAAGTCACCCTGGCGGCGCCGGAAGGATATGCCCATTATGATTGGAATAACGGTTCTACCAGCGTCACCAGCACCTATCCGTTGCAAGATAACTTGGATGTCCTCTGTCACGTCTCTTCCGACCCTGGCATTGATTGCGACTTCTACTTCGATTTGAACTCCATAGAGGGAATGTCGCTGATTACAAACGAAACATGGTATGATACTATCTGCGAAGGGGAAAGTTATTCCGGACACGGTTTCGACCTGCCTCCGCAAGAGTCTTCCGGCGAGTTCACCTTTTCAAGGACTGTTCTGGACCCTGGCAACTGTCTTTCAGGAAATATTTACAAACTGCATCTTACTGTGATTCAGCGGAATGAACATTACTACGCCACGGTCTGTGAAGGGACGGATTACGACCAATACGGGTTCCATTACACCAACTTGCAGGCCGGAATATTCACAGACAGTCTTCCGCTAACGACCGAAAACGGATGTTTTCCCGCTTACAAATACCTCCATCTGACGGTGAATCCTCATTTGGAAGACTCCGGCGAGTTGTTCGGGGACACGGCAGTCTGTGATATGACGGTCAACACCTATATGCTGAATTGCCTCGGGCCAATATTCCTTTACCAATGGGATGTTCCGGAAGGGGTGACAAACTATAGCAATACTCCTGGGCAGTCGGTGCATTTATACTTCACTGAGAATTCGCCCAACCCTGCCGTCATCTCAGTGACGGGGACGAACGCCTGCGGAAGCTATACGCTGACCAAGACGGTCTATCATACCCCGGCCTATCATATCATTTATGAGGACACGGTTTGTGTGGGGGTGTCGTACAACAGCCATGGTATCCAGACCCCACTTCTGGACAATCCAGGGCTTTATTATCTTTCCTATAACGGTACCACGGTGAACGGCTGTGATAGCGATGTGATGGTGCGGTTGGTGGTGAATCCAACACCGACGCTCACCACACTGGCACAACCGGAGGATCTTTGCGCCGGTGAGAGTACAATCGTCCTTGCCGTTGGGGATCACGGGGCGATAGTACCCCACAATCCGCAGCAAGTGGTCCCGGGTGACATTCTATGCACCGACAACACCATCGTGAAGCCTGCTGAATGGCCGGTGCCGGGCAAGACAGCCAAAGCCGTTGTCTATTTTGTGGATTCCACCGGGCAGCACGGCTGGGCGGTACATCTCCAAGACCAAGGCAGCTTTCCTTGGGGCACGGCCTATTTGCCGGCAAGCAGCGGCATTACAGGAGGTTATGTTTTAGAACCACAATATTTTCTGGATGGAAAAATCAACACACAGAAGTTAAGACTATACGGCAGTGCCACCGACTTCCCTGCCGTGTGGGCCGTTGACTTTGACAATGGTTGGTATTTGCCAGCCGTTGGGCAACTGATTTTTCTGTTTTATGAATTGTCGGCTGTTAATGAGTCCTTGTCGCTTGTCAATGGAAGCCCTTTCCTACCCCCTTTCTCCTCTTCGTCGACTTTTGATATGTTGGATGATTATATGAGTAACTGCTATTGGTCAATCACTCCCGCTTCTTTTTCGATGCCAAACAATCCATTACCAGGAGATAACTCTGCAGGTCCCTATTTTGTTGATTTTTTCAGTCTAACGCTAATGTCAGGAGTACCGGGGGACGCAAGGAAAGTTCGCAGTATTATCGATTTTTAGTATTCTCAAGAAATGAAGAAAATTGTGGTATATATGGCACTTTTCTTTCTTGTAGCAGATTTGTTCGGACAAAGCTACCAGATAGGAGACCTATATACTGCACCGGACGGGAGTCAGGGAATCATTTTTTATCTTCACCCTGATGGAAGCGGGGGTTGGGTGGTGGCTTTGGATGATGCGTCGGAAAGTATCAGATGGTCTCAAAACGGTCCTGTGTTCACAGGGCTTCCGTATTTTTCGTATCCAAATCCAAATGATTATGTACGGAATATGGAGCTATACAAACTTATGACAGATGATACCGCTGGCTATTCCAACACTCAACTTATCCGGAATTTCCAAGCAACGCTGGCATATCCAGTTCCTGTCGCCGCCACCGAGGTGGATTTTGACAATGGATGGTATCTTCCTGCGATCGGACAGTTGCTCCGGCTAACGGCAAGTTTTCCCTTTATTGATGAGAAAATGACGAATGCGGGAGGCACTCTCCCTGAAGGTGATTATTGGAGCAGTAGTCTTGTAAGTAATACCGAAGCTTGGGCTGTGTCATTTTTCATTCCCGCACAATACAATCGTGGAACCTACCATAAAGTACGAGCCATTCGCAGTTTCGTAATTCCTCCGGTTGAGTATGACACTTCTCTGACCTACCAGTGGAGCACGGGCAGTACAGAGCCGTACATCAACCCGTCGCCGCCGCAGACCACCACCTACACCGTGACCGCCACCAACGAAAGCGGATGCAGTGCGACAGCCGAACGGACCATCTTCGTGGCCGAGAACATGCCGCAGGAGATTTACGATGAGGTTTGTCAGGGTGAGCCGTACGAGGCCAACGGGTTCACTGTCAGCGCGGAGGAAACCGCCACGCCGGGCACCATCACCCGCACGCGCACCGTCACCGCCGACGGTTGCTCCGCTGTCGTGACCCTCTACCTGACCGTCCTGCCTTCTATCACCAACGAGATTTACGAAGAGGCCTGCCAGACTTACCTTTGGAATGGTATAACCCTCTATGAAGAAGGCGATTACGAGCAACATTTCCTCTCTTCCAATGGTTGTGACAGCACGGTGATCCTCCATCTCACCCTCCATGAACCCGACACTGCCTATCTGACCGAATCCTCCTGCGATTCCTATACGCTGAATGGTACAACATACAACTATTCAGGAACTTATACACAACATCTCACCAACGGCAACGGCTGCGACAGTGTCGTGTTTTTGGACATCACGATTCATTACTCACAATATTTCACCATAGATACCAGTGCCTACGACGGTTTGGTTTGGGACGATACTCTTTTCACAGAATCAGGGACTTATACGTTTGAATACCAGAACCAGTACGGTTGCGATAGTGTTATCCAATTAAATATCACCATTTTGCATTTGGACACGGTTAGAGTGGACAGCACGGTTTGCGAAAATGCCCTGCCCCTCGTTTGGAATGGGATTATGTTTGCAGAGGCCGGAACACATGACGTGACCATCCCATCTTACCAGGGATATGACAGTGTAGTGGTGATGACTCTCCATATCAACCCCGTTTCGACGACCAGCGTTTCCCAGACGGTATGCGATTCTTTAATTTGGGAAGGAATAACATATACACAATCAGGAATTTATACAAGAACATTTGCGAATCAGTTCGGTTGCGATAGTATTGTTACCGTCCATCTCATAGTGAATGTTTCAGATTCTGTCAATATCGCCCAGACGGCATGCGATTTTTACTCTTGGGCTGGTGAAACTTACACGCAATCAGGTGTTTATACGAAAGCTTTCACCAACCGTTTCGGTTGCGACTCCGTTGTCACTTTGACCCTGACAGTAAACCCGTCTAGCGTCGCCGCTTTCGACACCGTCGTGTGCGGGGCGTTCGTCTGGAACGGGGAAGTATACCCTGAGAGCGGAGTGTATGCGCAGACGCTGGAGAACCGTTACGGCTGCGACAGCATTGTGACGGCGTACGTGACGGTCCACTACGCGGACACGGTGCAGCTCGACACGCTGGTCTGCCCTCAGAGCCTGCCGGTGACCGTGCGGGGTTTCACATTCACAGAGGCGGGCACGCAGAGCGTCACCGTCCCCAACATCCACGGGTGCGATAGCACCACCACGGTCCACGTGGACGTGTCGGACACCTCCGCGGTGGTCTCCGAGATTACGGTCTGCAACCGCTATGCGTGGTTCGACACGGTCTATACGGAATCGGGGATTCACGAGCGCGTCATCAACAACTCCGACGGCTGCCCGTACACTCGCCGGATAGAGCTGACGGTGAACTATTCGGACACGGTGCATGTTGACAGCGTCTGCTGCCAGAACGAGCTTCCGCTGAGCTGGAACGGTCTGGTGTTCCTCGCTGCCGGCACCCAGTCGCAGATTCTCCAGAACCGTTACGGCTGCGACAGCGTGGTGGTGATGACGTTGGAGGTGACCGAGGTGTCCTACACCACGTTCGACACCACGGTGTGCGGTGTGTTCGAGTGGGAGGGTAGTATCTATACGCAGAGCGGGGTGTACATGAAGCAGTTGCCGGGCGCCTCGGGCTGCGACAGCATGGTCTTGGCACATGTCACGGTGGTTGCGCCACCGTTGACGGTCTTCGACACGGTGGTCTGCGCCGGCGACCTTCCCGTGGAGTGGCGCGGATACCTTTTCGGTCACGCCGACACGCTGTATTTCACGGGCGTCTCCGCCATGGGCTGCGACAGCACGGCGGAGTATCGGTTGCGCACGGTTGAACCCGACACGGTGGAGCAGTCGGTGACCGCCTGCGATGTCTTCGAATGGGCTGGCGACGAATACGAGGAGGGCGGCGACATCACGAAGGTGTTCTCCAACATCCACGGCTGCGACAGCGTGGTGACGGTGCACCTGACGGTTAACCATGCGGAGGCGGCGGAAGTTTCGGCGACATCGTGCGACAGTTATGTCTGGAACGGGGTGACCTACACCGGGTCCGGCGACTATACACAGACGCTCACCAATGCGGAGGGCTGCGATTCGGTGGTGACCTTGCATCTGACGGTCCATTATTCGGAGACGGAGGAGGTCACGGAGACGTCCTGCGACAGTTTCGTCTGGGAGGGGGAGACCTACACCGAATCGGGCGACTACACGCGGACATACACCACCGCGTCGGGCTGCGACAGTACGGTGACGCTGCATCTGACGCTGAGCCACGCGGAAACCGTGGAGATTTCGGAGATGTCCTGCGACGAGTATCTCTGGGACGGGGAGACCTACAGCGAGCCGGGCGACTACACGCGGACGTACACCAACGTGGCGGGCTGCGACAGCGTGGTGACGCTGCACCTTACGCTGAACCACGCGGACACTTCGGAATTTGCGGAAACGTCCTGCGACGAATATGTCTGGGAAGGTGAGACCTATACTGAACCGGGCGACTACACGCGGACGTACACCAACGTGGCGGGCTGCGACAGCGTGGTGACGCTGCACCTTACGCTGAACCACGCGGACACTGCGGAATTTGCGGAGACATCCTGCGAGGAGTATGTCTGGGACGGGGAAACTTACAGCGAGCCGGGCGACTATACACGGACGTACACCAACGTGTCGGGCTGCGACTCAGTGGTGACGCTGCATCTTACACTGAACCACGCGGACACTACGGAAATCGCGGAGACATCCTGCGAGGAATATGTCTGGGAAGGGGAGACCTACACCGAATCGGGAAATTACACACGGACGTACACCAATGCGGCGGGCTGCGACAGTTTGGTGACGCTGCACCTGACGCTGCACCACGCGGACACAACGGAAATCGCGGAGACGTCCTGCGACGAGTATGCCTGGGAAGGGGAGACCTACACCGGATCGGGTGACTATACCCGGACGTACACCAACGCTGCGGGTTGCGACTCAGTGGTGACGCTGCACCTGACGCTGCACCACTCGGAAACCGCGGAGATGACGGAGACGTCCTGCGAGGAATATGTCTGGGAGGGGGAGACCTACACCGGATCGGGAGATTACACGCGTACATTCACCAACGCGTCGGGCTGCGACAGCGTGGTGACGCTGCATCTCGCGATAGCTCAGAATGCCGCGGTCCAGCTGGACTCCTCCGTCTGCGCCGGCGCGCTCCCGCTTTTGTGGAACGGGGTAACGTTCAGCAGTGCGGGCACGCAGAGTGTCACGCATCAGACCGTCAGCGGCTGCGACTCGACCGTCACGATGACGCTCCACGTCAACAGCACCTACCAGCTGTCCGAAGGGCGGACGGTCTGCCAGGACGAGCTACCATACGTGTGGAACGGGGTGACGTTCAGCGGTCCGGGCACGCAGAGTGTCACGTATCAGACCGTCAGCGGCTGTGACTCCACGGTCACGATGACGCTGTCCGTTTCCAGCACCTACCAGCAGATGCAGTCGCGGAGTGTCTGCGCGGACGAGCTCCCGTACTTGTGGAACGGGGTTGCCTTCATTGGTCCGGACACGCAGACGGTCACCCTGCAGACGGTGTCGGGCTGCGACAGCGTGGTGACGATGCAGCTTGCCGTGCTGGGGCTGGATTCCACGGAGCTGTACGAGACGGCGTGCGACACGTTCCCGTGGGGCGGGGCGACCTACACCGAATCGGGCGACTACACGCGGACGCTTACGAACATGGCGGGCTGCGACAGTGTGGTGACGCTGCATCTGACAGTCTATCCCGCGGAAGTCGCGGAAATCGCGGAGGCGGCATGCGAGGAATATGTGTGGAACGGGGAGACGTACACGGAATCGGGCGACTATACGCGGTCGTTTACCAGCATGGTGGGCTGTGACAGCACGGTCACCCTCCACCTGACGGTCATCGACACGGCGTTGGAGATCATCTCCCTGACGGAGGATTTCTGCGAGGGGATGTCGGCGGAGCTGTCGGTGGTGACGTCGATGACGGACTACGAGTGGAGCACGGGCGAGGAGATGCCGAACATCACGGTGACGCAGCCCGGGGTGTACAGCGTCACGGCCATGCAGGGCGGCTGCCGCGCCACAGCGAGATACACGGTGGAGGGCTGCGATTTCCAGTTGTGGCTTCCCAATGCCATCACACCCTCCAAGAGCGACGGTTTGAACGATGTGTTCAGCTTGCCGCAAAGGGTTCAGAGCATGATTGCCGACTTCGAGATCAGCATCTTCAACCGTTGGGGCGAGCAGGTGTTCTACTCGACGGACAAGAACTTCCAATGGGACGGATCCTTCAAGGGGAAGACGTTCGTCAACACGGTCTATACGTACATCATCCGATACACGCTCGCCGGCGGCAAACCGTACCGCGTCACGGGCAGCGTGACGGTACTGTAGAGACGCGCCATGGCGCGTCTCTACAAAGGGACAAATTATTTCTTGTTATTTCTTGATTACCGGCATCGTAACAACGCCCTTGTCGGTGTAAACCTTGGCGAGATAGGTGCCCGTGGCGAATGCTTGGACAGAAACTTCTGTCGTGTTTCCGTTCACATACATCGTATTCAGCAGTTGACCATAAATGTTGTAAAGTTCCACTTTCTCGATCGTGACATTGTCATTCTTCACACTGATGGCCACATTGTTGATGGCGGGATTGGGGTAAACGCTGAGGTTATCGCGCAACTCATAGCTGTTGATGCCGCTCGGATTGTAATCGTAAACGGCAATGGCGCTGTTCACCATACCCTCTTTCATAGCGATGGCCTTCAGGATGCGAGGTTGCATGTTCAACGGGAAAATGCCGTCAAACAAGTTGGAGGATTCGTCAGGGTCGGTGCCATCGATAGTGTAGTAAATGCTGGCACCTTCTGTGGCGCAGGTGATATTCACTCTATAGAACTCGCCATCCTTGAACAGGTCAAATTCGGGCGTGGCAACGGTGTCCATAATCACTACGGGGTGGATGTCAATATCCTCATCGCCACGAGGATAAATCTGGTAACCGTAGTTGGTGGAGTAGCTGACAAAGCCGGTCACATCAGCCATGTCGCCGGCGGAAATCTCCGTGGTGACGGTGTTGAAGCGGTTGTAGATGGCCATTGTGTCGCCGTTCTGCACAAATTGGGTGGCGCTGATGAATTCCACATCGCTTAAGTGTACCAATTTGGACTCATAAACATCCGTATATTGTGCCTTAATATCGGTGATGGTGGCATTCGCAGGTGTGACGGTGACGGGCGTTCCGGTGGCTTCATTGGCATTGTGGGTGGGCACCATTTCCACCATTCCTTGGTACGTGGTATATCTGCCGAAGATTCCGGCTTCAATCACGTCGCCTTCGTTGTAGGTGGTGGTGATCACGGGAGTTGAATTGTCGTAGATGAGCATGGCGGCGGTGTTGTCCTCCACGAACATGTAACGACCGCTGCGGAACACGAAGGTCACATCGCTCATGATCTGTTGCGGATCATTGGAAGCGGCGGCCTTGAAAGCGGCGATGTTGGCGACCTGAGCGGGGAATGAGATAGTGGACGTAGCCGTAAAGCTCGGGGTCATATTGGCTTTCCACGCTTTGGCCGAGATGGTCGTGGTGGCGCTTACGGTGAACGGCTGGCTATAGAGGGTGGAGTTCTCCGTGGGCTCGGTGCCGTCGGTGGTGTAACGGATCACCGCGTCAGCGTCAGAACAGGTGATGCTGACGGTCTGGGGCTCGTAGTAGAAACCGTTGTTCGGGCTGATAACCGGAGTTGCCACCGTGGAGGGAACCACTCCTGGAATACCGAAGGCCACCAAACTGTCAATAACTACACGGGAGGTGGAGGTGGGGTCAGTCTCGGGCAGCTCAATGGCGAATTTCAGACGTACAAAGTTGTAGCTGCCTTCCTCATCCACCACATAGTTGAAAACTTGTGCGGTACTGCCCAGCGTGAACACTTGTCCGGCCGAGTAGGTGTTTCCGCCATCAATGGAGTGGGAAACCTTGACATTCAAGCCGTTGGTGCTTGCTGCAGCGAAAGTGACGTGGGTCACGTTGTGCAGGTCGAAATTCGTGTAAGTGTAACCGATATTCTCTGTGGCGGAGGTGTACCAGCGCATCTGCATGGACTGAGCGCCGGCAATATGGTTGTTGGTGGACGGTGTGCCATAGAAAGTGCCCCATTGTGCCCCTTCCGCACCGGTAAATTCAACTGTGGTGTTGTTATAGACGTTGCTGGCGGTGAATCCCTCCTCGTCTTCAAATCCGACGGAATAGATCACCGTGTCGTTGGATGCGGGTTGGTTGATGGTATAGTTGCCGGTAGAGACCTCGCTCGCTTCCCAACCTGCTTTCGTGGCAAGTGCCTTCACCGTGTAGGTGCCGGGCGTGCTGAAAACGATGGGCTGACTATAGACAGCGGAATTCTCGGTGGGCTCGGTGCCGTCGGTGGTGTAATGGATGGTGGCATCGGCAACGGTGCAGCTCATCGTCACCGTGATGGCGTCATCACTGGTTTCAGTGACGGGGGTGAGGGTGGGAGCGGATAAACGGGCTGTAGCGTTCAGGGCGACTTGTTCGCTCAAGGAGCCCGAAACAACGGCGACTGTTCCCGTTGCCGGCTCCGTACCGTCAAAGGTGACGGTGACCTCCGTGGTGGAGTTCGGATTGCTGATGGAGGACGGGCTCACGGTGAAGTGCGAGTCGCTGCTGGTCAACGTGACAGGATCGGTAAGATAAGCGCCGCTCACGGTGAAGGTTTGGGTCAGTTGGGTGCTGTTGAAACTCAATACGGACGGGTTGACACTCAGAACCGGCTCATAGACAACGGTATAGACGGCTGTGGATGTTTCGCTGGGTAACCAGTTCGTCTTGAATGCCTTGGCCATTACGGTGGCGGAGGAAGTCAAAGTGACCGGGGCGCTGTAGAGTGCGGAGTTCTCCGTTGGCTCTGTGCTGTCGGTGGTGTAGCGGATTTCCGCACCCTCCGTTGCACAGGTGATGCTGAAGGTCACGCTGTCGGCGTAGCTGCCGGCAACAGGAGTGAATACAGGGGTTTCCACAGTGGGAAGTTGTATTGTGAAGTCTTGATTATTACGAGGATACAATTGGATGGTGGATCCATAGATGGCTGCGAAACCCGTGATGTTGAGCGTGCTTCCGGCGGCTATCGTGGTGTCGATGCTGAAGCGCTTGTACATAGTGAGCGAATCATCTCCTTGCGTGATGATGGTGCTGTTCCCTCCGGTAAACCCATCCGGGAAGGTGACATTCTCAATCTTCACCAATTGGGCATCGTATGTGCTGTAATTATTCTTCAATTCGCTTATGGTAAGAGTGATGGGGGTGTTTGTCCCCACATTGGCAGCGGAAGAGCTTTCGTAAGCGGAAACCGTCATCTCCACTTGGTTCTGATAAGTGGTTTTTGTGCCCATCAAGTTCGCGATCTGGTCCCCTTCTGAAAAATCATTCACAATGCCGTTGTTGCCGTAGAGCAGCAAGCCCGCAGAGGCATCTTTCACATAAGTGTAAGCGCCATTGCCAAACACGAAAGTCACATCGTTCCCGATGATGTAGGGTTGGTTGCTGTTGGGTAAAGTCTTGAAAGCAGCGAGGTTGGCCAGAACTTCCGGGAAAGAGTAGGTGGCGGTGGCCACAGAGCTGTTGGCATAACCGTCTGCCGTGGCGATAGCTTTCACCGTGGTGGTCTGGTTGATGGGGAAGGGAGCTGTATATAACGTGGAGCTGGTGGTAGGAGTGCTGCCATCGGTGGTGTAATAGATGGAGGCGTTGGCCGTTTCTGTGGCGATGGTTACCGATATGGGGCTGGTGTAAAGTCCGGCCGCAGGTGAGAAGGTCGGAATCTGGGCGGTCTGGCCAGACGGGCCTGTGGATTTGTAATACATCGTCATGGAAGCCAAACGGATCTGCTGTGAACCGGCAACGTCAAATTTGAAAAAGTTGTAATTGCTGCTTCCGAAGGACAATCCATAATCGCTATAGCTGGTCGAGGTGACGGCAATGGTGCCGACCAAATTCCAGTTGTCGCCGTCCACACTGCCGTAAATGTTTACATTGTCAACTTTGTAACCCATATTGAAGGCTATGCTGTCAATGTAGAGCGGCAATGCGTAGGAATAAAAATAACCATCGTGGGAAGAGCTGGAATAGACGCGCAGCTGCGTGGTAAAATGGCATTGGTTGGTGACGAGAGTCATATCGTCGTCCAATACATGTACCTCATTCTCAGCATATTGTTCTCCTGCAGGATAATTGCTGAATGAATATGTGGTTTGTGCAAAAGTCAAACCAACCAAACTCATCAGGCAGCATAACAGCAATGCCGCCTTACTCAAAATGGTAGAATTTTTTTTCATATTTTTTATTTTTAATTATTTGAATTCCAGTTTGATAGAATAATCACCAGAGATGATTTTTCAACGGCAAAGATACATTTATTTTTGGACTTAAGACTGAGGACTTAAAGGGTTCTAATAGCTAACTACTCACTTTCACGAATTCCTGTAAATCGCAAATCCGCAGCAATTGTTGCAGCTTTTCGTCGGAAGTATGCGTGAAATGGGCGAAATAGTGCCACAACTCCTTCAGGTTCGCCAAGGTGCCCGATTCTCCGCGAATTGGCAGCAGCTTATCTATGAGGTCATGATAGAATGCGTTGAACCGTCCGTTTTTGTCGCCAGTGTCTTGCCCTTTGATCTCCTCCGCCAAAAAAGGATTTCGTAACATCCCGCGCCCCAGCATCCAAGCCGCCACTTGCGGGAATCGTTCCGACAATCGCTCGTAATCCTCCGTCGTGAAAACATCACCGCTATAGACGATTTTGTGCCGTGTTATCTGGCAAAACTCCTCGAAGGTGTCCAAATCGGGAGTCCCTTCATACAAATCGACGCCCAAACGGGGATGGATGACCAGAAAATCCAGTGGATAGTCGTTAAGGCGAGTGAGCAGTTGGCGTCCTTCGTCGGCACTGTGCAGACCAAGTCGCATCTTCAGTGATAGATGAAAGGGTGTCGCTTTCGTTACTTCAGCCACGATTTCTTCCACCGAGTCGGGATGCGGCATCAATCCGCAGCCCCGCCTATGGCGCACTACGGGCGAGGATGGACATCCGATATTGATATTAAACCGCTCATATCCAAAATGTTCGTTCAGCATACGTGTTGTGTCCACAAAATGTTCCGGACGGTTGCCCATCAGTTGCGGAACGAGTGGGAGGGCGGTGTTGTTTTCGGGTGCGATGTCCTGCCACACTTTCGGGCGGAATTTGCCGGCGGGTTGTGCCGGCAGGAAAGGGGCCATAAAAAAATCTATGCCGCCAAAGTGACGGCATAGGGTGTTTCGGAACGTGTGGGAGGTGATCCCATGCAAGGGAGCCAGCCAAATCTGAGGTTTCATCGTGTAATCATTACCTTGTGGGTGCTGGTCTCGCCTTGCTCACGGATTTGAATTAAATACATGCCTGGAACACAAGTTTTTGTGTCAATGGAAACTCCACCGGAGGCTTTGCCGCTTTGTAACAGCTTGCCCTTCAGATCCGTCAATGTCCATTCGTAAACCTCTTCATTTTCAGGTTGTATGAAGAGGCGGTCGCCGGCGGGATTAGGATAGATCTTTCCTGTATAGCTTTCCATGTCAGAAATCCCTACGCCACTGTATTCCAACGAGACGTCATCCACATACAACACAGAGCTGCTGCCGAGCTGCAAAGAAGAGAGGATGACAATCATAATGGAGTCGCATTCCGCATTGGGCATGTCAAGGTCGATTCCGATTTTTTGGTAGGCGTTAGGGTCATCTGTTTGGAAACTGCCATAGTTGTAACTGATAGGCATGCCCTCTTTTTTCGCCACGGCTAACATTATAAGTTGGTCGTTTTCCTGAGGTTGGTATTTCACCCACGCGGTAACGGATGCGGGAACCTGAGTGCAGGGGACTCCATTGGAGAGCAGACGTGTCAGGGAGGAAAGCGAGGACATGTCTGTGGAATCCAGTCCGCCGAAACCGGTCGTGTCCTGAAACATGTTGGCGATGTTCATGATGTCTTCCAACGGGATGGTAAAGCCTTCCGATTCCCCGACTTGCAGAATGCCGGGCAAATTCAGGGAATATCCTACGTAAGGTATGGTGAAGTCTGCGGACATCAATTTGACGGCCGAACTGCCCCCATGCGCTTCGCTGCTCTGGGTGCCGAAATTAACCTCCACGGGAAGATTCACAAACGAGGTGATGGTTCCGTGCAGACCGACAGTCCAGCCCACCGGTTTCCCGTAAGACCATAACTCGAAATCACTGTTCAGAATGTTGTTTTGCGCCTGCATCGTGCACAAAAACAGCAAGGAAACAACAACAGATGTCAATATCTTTTTCATATCTTCAAATTTCAACTTTGAACCTTAAATCTTGAACCCCTACAGTATCGTGATCGAACCTTTGTGATTTGACGCAACCCCCTCGTAATCGACAATACGAAGGATGTAGTTGTAGGTGGCCCCCACAAACAGCTTGCCGTTTTCGGTGCCATTCCACTCAAAATCCTTGTTGGTGGTGTGATAGATAATTTCGCCGTGGCGGTTGAAAACGGTGAACTCCAGCTCTTTGATAAGACTTCTTTGCGGAATCTGGAAATAGTCGTTAACACCATCGACATTACTCGGGGTAATGGAGTTGGGCAGATTCAGGAAAGGCTTGCAAGCCGGGATGGTGATGCTGTTGGAAGCGGCACAGCCTTCGTCGTTGACTATGTCAACCGAATATGTGCCGGGCGCATTGATGGTGATGGAAGGAGTGTTCTCCCCCGTACTCCATTTGTATTCCGCAACATTGTTGTTACAGTCGGCGGTAAGTGTGGTGGAGAAGGCGTCGCAGTAGTCCAGATCGAAAGAGATTTCCACTTTGGGTTTGCGGACGATGAGGGTGACATCCACGAGGCTGTCGCACCCGTTCCAAGACAGACTTTCATATTTGACGCGGCGCGTGCCTTCCGTGGACCATGTTTGGGTGTCACCGAAATAAGCTTCGTCGTAAACGTAAGGAAGCTTCTCCTCGCAGGTGTATATCGTGTCATTTGTCAGGGTGTCCCGGATGGCCGACAGATCCAAGAAGATGGTTTTCATGGTGTCTTTGATACACTTTTGTTCCTCGTCTTGGATGATGATCTTGATGGTGGCCTCCCCTGTGAGGGTGTCTATGGTGGTAGAATTAAAGGTATAGGTCACATTGGTGCTGTTATCGGAGTAGGGGATGGGGTCGAAGTTGTTGGTTAGCCGATTTTTGACGAACCACTGGATGAGCTGGGTCTGCTGGTAGGTGGTGTCATTGGTGCCTCCCGTCTGAGTAGGCGGGGTCACGGTGTAGATGAGGCTGCTATCGTTGAGTTTGACACTCAGGTCACAATTGTTGAACAATTGTTGGAAATTGAAATCGGGCTCCAGGAAATAAGATTTGATGTGCGCCTCATATATGAAGGGGACGCCGGTGTAGGATTTCATCTCACAGCGGTAGTAGGGCCACAATTGTCCTCCGGGTTGTGCAAGCAGCACATCTCTGTCAATGAAAATGTCATAGCTGCCCAGCACGGTGATGCCGGTAGGCGGGTCATCCACCTCAAAGGGGGAACGTGTGAGCGCGTCCGCGGCGTTGTATCCGTATCGCCAGGTGTAGGTCTGCTCCAAAAAGCCCCGGGGCACGGAAAGGTGGATGGGCTCTGCACCGCAGGCATCCACTTTGATGAAGCCGGGAATCATTTTTGCGTAAAACATGGCGTAGTTCCAGTGAGCGAAATATTGGCAGGCTCTCGAACGAATACGCAACTTCACGGATTTCCCCTGTTCGGCGTAAGAACTCAAGTCGAAGGCAATGGGCTTGTATTCGAACCAACCGACCTCATAGGTGGTGCTTGAACCGTTTTGCGCGTCAGGACATTTACGGAAGGGGAAAGTGGTTGGCGTGGCCTGTGTGAATGCCCAATAGTAAGTGCTGATACCCATGTCGTTGGGTGAAGTGTGATGGTCTAATGAGGACTGGTTGCCGCTCGGCACGGCCAGGAAACGGTTGTATGGCCACTGGGTGTTGGGTATTTCATTGGCGGTCCCGTTGCTGGCCTCGGTGGGATAATAGCCTCCGGCGATGAGTTGGTTCGTCTGGCCGTCCAACACCTCAATATAAAAACGAGGGTTCTCCGTGGCATTGTGGTGGGTAACGTCCTCTTCAGCGAAGGTGAATACCACCAGCAGGGTGCTCTCGTCTTCTTGCGGATAAAACCAGTATTCGATTTGGGAATTGCTCAGACACGCATTGCTGCTTCCGTTGCACCCCAGTCGGATAACGGTGTCTATGGCCTCTCCGAGGAGGGAGGAGTCCGGAAGGAAGTTTTCGTGCGGATATTGGTTTCCCACCTGATAGCATCTACAAGGGTCTGATCCATTTGTGGTGATCAGTTTGTGATGGGTGATGTCGCCAGTGTTGTTGTTGGCATTTGTGTTGACGGTGATGGCCTCGTAATTGTCGTAACTCCCGCTTTCATTATAGGTGAGTCTTATGTACGGGTGGTTCGGCACATCAAGGGTCATGAAGTTCAGCGGCCCTTGTGACGGGTCCCAGGGCGCGTATTGAGCCGCGCCAGTAAGAAATGTCAAAACACAAATGGTGAAAGCGAATACTTTTTTCATAATAAAACATTTTCCATACTAACGAAAAAAATTGCCAGATGTTACATGCTTTTTTAGAATAATGAATAAAAAAATAGGAAGGCGGTGTCAGCGTGAAAAAAGTGTACCTTTGCCGTTTGTTTAATAAAAACATCATCGAGGTATGAAAAAATCAGACATTATCGTAATAGCGGTCATCGTGTTGTGCCTGCTTCCATTTTTCTTGTTTGACAGCGTTTATGATGCCTATTGTGCGGCAAACCAGCGTTTCCCGTTATGGATGGCTTTCCTGAAATTCGGTATTTTGGCCACCTTCGGGGAGATGCTTGGCAGTCGCGTGAAAACCGGGCAGTATTACCATAAGGGCTTCGGCCTTGCCCCGAAATTCGTGGTCTGGGGGCTTCTCGGAATGTGGATAGCCTTGGCGATGAACGTTTTCCGCCTCGGCGTGCCGGCCTTCATGGAGCGTTATGCCGCCTTCAGCGGTGTCTCGGCGGCAATGGCGGAGCCGATGTCGTGGTTGAAACTCCTCGGTGCTTTCTGCGTCAGCGTGATGATGAACACCGCTTTCGCCCCCGTCTTCATGACCGTCCACAAAATTTCCGACATGCACATCAACGAGCACGGCGGCGCCTTTTCGGCCTTGTTCAAGCCGGTGGCCGTCAAACGCCATATTTGCGAGATGGACTGGGGCGTGCAGTGGGGCTTTGTCTTCAAGAAGACCATCCCGTTGTTCTGGATTCCCGCGCACACCCTCACCTTCTGTCTGCCTCAGGATCTCCAAGTCCTCTTCGCCGCCTTCTGCAGCGTCATCCTCGGACTCTTCCTGTCGATTGCCGCGAAGAAAGGGAAATAGCTTTTGGCTGTTGGCTTTTGGCTGGTTAATAGCTGAAGACTAGTACAGGAAGTTGTTGTACGGATATATTTGGATGTGAAGCTTCTTGATTTCCTCATAGAGGAAGTCTTTCATTTCGTTGACATTCTCCTTTGTCTTGGCGGAGATGAAGAGCGTTTTCGGGCCGAGTTTCGCCATCCAGGTGGCCTTGAGCTCTTCTAGGGTGACGTTCTCCTTGGTCTTCGGAGTGAGGTCGTCTTCCGCCTTCTCCACCCATGAGTATTGGTCTATCTTGTTGAAAATGATGACGGTGGGTTTCCCGCCGCAGTCGATTTCGTCTAACGTCCGCTGCACGGTCTGGATCTGCTCCTCGAAATCGGGGTGGCTGATGTCGACAACGTGCAGCAGCAGGTGTGTCTCGCGGATCTCATCCAACGTCGATTTGAACGATTCCACTAGGCCGTGCGGTAGTTTTCGGATAAATCCCACCGTGTCAGAAAGTAAGAACGGGAGGTTCTGAAAGACGACTTTCCGGACGGTGGTGTCGAGGGTGGCGAAAAGCTTGTTTTCGGTGAGCACGTCGGAGTTGCTGAGGAGGTTCATGATGGTGGATTTCCCGACGTTGGTGTAGCCCACGAGTGCGACGCGGACGAACTGCTCGCGGTGACCGCGTTGGGTCTTTTTTTGCTTGTCGATTTCTTTCAACCGCTTTTCCAACAAGGAGATACGGTCACGGATGATACGGCGGTCGGTCTCGATTTCCTTTTCGCCGGGGCCTCTCATGCCGATACCGCCGCGCTGTTTTTCCAAGTGCGTCCACATGCCGGTGAGGCGCGGAAGCAGGTATTTGTACTGCGCCAGTTCCACCTGCGTTTTGGCGTGGGCGGTCTGCGCGTGCTTGGCGAAGATGTCGAGGATGAGGTGCGTGCGGTCCATCACCTTACACCGCGTAAGTTCCTCGATGTTACGCTGTTGTGACGGCGGAAGCTCGTCGTCCACCACCACCATGTCGATGTCGTTCTCGTGCACGTAGTCGGCCACTTCGCGGATTTTGCCGGAGCCGAAGTAGGTTCGCGTGTCGGGGTGGGCGAGGTTCTGGATGAATTTCCTCACGCATTCGCCACCGGCGGTCTCCACCAGGAAAGCCAGCTCGTCAAGGTATTCCATCGTTTTTTCTTCTGCCACATCGGGGGTGGAGACGGCAATCAATACAGCCGTTTCGCGGTAGTTGTCAGGGTGTTCTGTCGCCATGATGCTCTTGTTGGTTCGGTAAAGGTTTTGAGCGGCAAAAATACAAAATTTGAGGACGGCACGATGATACGATGGCACGATGACACGATGAGAGGATTCCAAATTGTTCCATTTTTTTCCAATATTTCTTCCGTTCGCAAGATGTAAATTCCTAAAAATTCCAATTAGATTTTTATCTAGCTGATAATAAACAAGATAACAGTTTTCTTAACAGATTGATTTAAATTACTGTGTATCAATTCTTTGATATTGCTGTTGATTTCTGTTGATAACTTTTTTCCAATATTTTCCATATTGAAAATCAGTAAGATAAGGTGTTTTTTTAACAACATGAGTTAAATAAGATGCGATTTATGGAAATATGTTATGGAAAAATTATATTTTTGTCGCTCGAAAATTAACATAGAAAAAGTTATGACAACGGAATACGGATATTGGGAAGTCTCAATAGAGAAGAGCGGACGGCTGAAGCTGCCCACGGCTCTTCTTCGTGCGTTGTCAGAGGATGAACGCAGCACGTTCTATGTTACGCACGGCTTCGGCGAGTATATCATGCTGTGGTCGGAAAAGGCTTATCGCAAGCAGATGGACTATATGAACTCTCTGGATCGGAACCTTACCCGTGTGAAATTGTATCGGAATGCTTTCCTGCGTAACACGGCCATGTTGGAATGTGACGCGCAGCACCGCATCGTCATCCCGAAACCGCTGATGGAGATGTATGCCATTGACAAGGAGCTGGTGATGGTGCTGGATAACGGTCAGATCGAGATGTGGAATAGCCGGAAGTATCACGAGAAGTTTGATATGAGTCCTGAGGATTTGGAAAAACTCAACGAGGAGATGCACCTCGGTCACTATTTGCCGGAGAAGGAGGGACCCAATGGAATATCATAACCCTGTTCTCCTTCAACTTTCTGTCAATTATCTGGTTACAAATCCTGATGGGATTTATGTCGATGTCACCTACGGTGGCGGCGGGCATTCCCGTGCTATTCTAGAGAAACTGACTGCCGGACGTCTCGTCGCTTTTGACCAAGATGTCGACGCCCAATCGCAACTTGTTGATGATGAACGGTTTTCCTTTGTGGCATCGAATTTCAAAAACCTCACCCGTTTTTTGCAGTACCATAAGGCTTATCCCGTGGACGGTATTTTGGCCGACCTTGGGGTCTCTTCCCATCAGTTCGACACGCCGGAGCGCGGCTTCTCCTACCGCGAGGATGGAATTTTGGACATGCGGATGAACACCCAATCGGGGAAATCAGCACAAGATGTTGTCAATCAATATGATGAGAAAGCTCTGAGTGACATTTTCTACCGTTACGGGGAGCTCCCCGACGGACGAGCTTTGGCCCACCGTATCGTCAAGGCTCGCGAGGAACAGCCCATCACCACCACCCACCAGTTGGTTGCGGCTCTGAAACCCTCTTTGCTGCGCGGCAAGGAGAACAAGACGCTGTCCAAGATTTTCCAAGCGGTCCGCATCGAGGTGAACCAAGAGATGTCGGTGCTGGAATCCTTTTTGGAACAAACGGTTGATGCCCTGAAGGTCGGAGGTCGTCTCGTGGTCATCTCCTACCATTCTTTGGAAGATCGCATGGTGAAGAATTTCATGCGCGCCGGGAAACTGGACGGAGAGGTGGAGAAGGATTTTTTCGGCAATCCGCTGACCCCGTTCAAACTGCTGACAAGAAAGGCGATACAGCCTGATGATGAAGAAATTAACTCTAACCCTCGCGCCCGTAGCGCCAAGTTGCGTGTTGCCGAGAAAATAAAACCTGTCAATCATGGAAACCACCTCTAGAAATATCAACCCCAATCAAAAGCCGGAAAAGACCCGTTTTGGCGAGTTCTTCTCCAATATTTTCGGTGGTGAAATATTGGTGAAAAAGAAGATGAGGCCGTGGTATTTCTATGTTTTCTTTTTGCTTGTTCTGGTCACCGTGCTGGTTGTCAGCGAGCAGCGCATCCATATCAAAGAGAAAAAAATCATGGAACTGGAAAACACCTACAAGGCTGAAATCAGCCGACTGAAAGCGAACAACCAGTTCATTCCATACGAGAAAAACAAAATCCTTATCCAAAAGATGCAGGAAAAAGGATATATCACCGATGAAAAACAGTGCTTTACGGTGAAAGCGACCCCGAAACCGGTGGAGAAACGCCGTTGGTTCAAGAGAAAGGAGCGGAAACATGAGAACAAGTAGCAAACAGGAGCCTTCCCCTTCCACTTTGAGAAGGATGACTGTCGTATACCTGCTGATGGTGTTGGTGGGTGTGGCTTGCCTGGCCAAAATCCTGTACCTTTCCATCGTGGAGCGCGCCGTGGCGTCGGGCACGTCTGACAAATGCGTGGACACCACCGTACCAGGATGGGAGGATAAGGTCACGGATGACACCTACTGCTTTGTCCGCGAGAATATGCTACGGCCTGTCCGCGGGGAGATATACGATGACCATGGCCGTGTGCTGGTGGCCAACTTCACTGTTTTCGAGGTGGCGTTCGACGGCAAGGGCTTTGCACGCGAATACGCCGACACCCTGCAGAAGAACCCGAAAGCTTTTGATGAGATTTTCCGCAAGTTGTCCGATGATTTCTACTACCAGTTCAAAGACCGTTTCCCGAGATACAGTGCGGACTACTATTACGACTTTTTCACGAAAAATATCCAAAAGAAGAAATATGCCACGCTTTTCCCTGTGAAAGAATGGGATGAGAAGATGTGGGTGATGGGTGTGGACACGGCATTCATCAAGAACCGTCCATATTTATATAGAACTGTCGTCAACAGCGAGGGGGATTCCATTCGGAGAAGGATTGTCAACACCCATTTCAACTATGTGCCCGCCAGTGTGCGCATCAACCCTTATGGTGAGATGGCGAAGCGGACGTTGGGGGTGGAGATGCCGGACCGGCAGTTCGGGCTGGAACATGCCATGAACGACATTTTGGCCGGTGTGGACGGGAGTAAAAAATACCTTGAGCTGAACCACGCCAAAGTGCCGCTGCGCGAGCGTATGGATCCGGAGGATGGTCACAACATACACACAACCATCAAGTTGGAGATCCAACACGCGGTGCATAATGAACTCTCGCGGAAGCTTTCGGAACTGAATGCCGAATGGGGATGCGCCATCGTGATGGAGACCAAGACGGGTGAGATCAAGGCCATATCCAATCTTCGTCGCGCCGCCGCTGACGCCTCTTACTATACGGAAAGTATGGAATATGCCCTCGATGCCAAGGTTGAACCCGGCTCCACCTTCAAATTGGCCTCTTTGCTGGCTTATCTGGAGAAAAATGACGATGACACCAGCAAAGTGTATCCCATTTACAACCATACATTCGAATTTCCCACAAAGTCGGGACAGATTAAGCGGTATTACAAGTGCGATCACAAGTATAACCCTATTGACGTTCCTCCCATTGAGGTTTTCAAGCGTTCTTCCAACGTCGGTATCGCCGAGATGATTTTCACGACCTACGGGAGAAGAGGGTTCCCGAAATATCTTGAGCAGCTGAAGAAATTCGGATTGCTGGATACCATCCACAGCCAGCTGGGGGACATCATGCCCGCCCGAATCAAGGATGGCACCAACGATTTCAACACCTATTACGCCACTTGTTTCGGTGCGGGATTCAATATCCCGATTATCCGCACGCTGGTGTATTATAACGCTGTTGCCAATGGCGGAAAGATGATGGCTCCGCTGTTCGTGCGGTACGTCACTGATACGTACGATACTATACAACGTTTTGAACCTCAGGTTCTTATTGAAAAAATCGCCTCTGATACCACGATAATGAAAGCCCGGAAATATTTGGAACAGGTGGTGTGGGGCGAGCACGGCACGGCCTACCGGTTCCGCGATGAGAACTGCATGTTCGCCGGCAAGACGGGAACCCGTGACATCTGGGACGAGAGCATCGGTAATTACCGGAAAGACATAAACGCGGTCTCTTTCTGCGGCTATTTCCCGATGGACAAGCCGCAATACACCGTCATCGTCTATATCTACGGGGTCCCGCAACATAGTACCGTGGCGGCGGATGCATTCGCACGTATCGCGCGCAGCATTATGAACAGCTCCAATTACAGCGCGACACGCAGAGTGGAGGATTATCCATTCACCCCGTTGGCGCGTACCGCACCCATCCGCAAAAAGTATTTCAACACTTTGTTGAAAGGGTTGGGTTACGACACGGTCAGCTACGAGACTGCCGCCCCTTATCTGAGAGTGGATGCCGCTGATACGAACAAACATGTGACGGTGACGGCTTTACAGGCAAATACCTATCAGAAAATGCCGGATGTGCGTGGCATGATGGCGGCGGATGCCGTCACGGAGTTGATTCGGGCTGGCTATAACCCACGAATCATCGGTAAAGGCCGCGTCAAAACACAGGTTTACGATGACAAAACGCATACGGTGAAATTGTACCTGGACCCGTGAATGTCGGGCGTATGCGATACGCCTCTACCGAGCTTTCATCCCTGCCGGGATGTCAAGGAATAAACCATAACCTTCTAACCTCCTAACCTCTATAACCTCTTAACCTATAACCCCGCTTCAATAACCCATAACCTATAACCCATAACCATTAAAAAAGACAATGAAACCATTAGATATATTGTTGAAAGCGCTGCGTAGCTGTGAGCTGACGGGAAATCCGGGGATTGAAATCACGGAGATCCTGTTTGATTCGCGGCGCGTGGCGACACAGCCGAAAGGATGTTCGCAACTTTATGTGGCACAACGTGGTACACAAACCGATGGGCACAAGTACATTGCTGCGGCGATTGCTCAAGGGTGTCGTGCGGTGGTTTGTGAAACACTGCCGGAGACTTTGGACAAGGAGGTTTGCTACATCAAGGTGGCGGACAGCTCTGTGGCGTTGGGGCAATTGGCGGATGCGTATTACGACCATCCGAGCCGCAAGCTGAAACTGGTCGGCATTACCGGTACCAACGGCAAGACCACGACAGTGACGCTTTTGCACCGTTTGTTCATGTCTGCCGGTCACCAGACAGGTCTGCTCTCCACGATAGTGAATAAAGTCGGGGATGAGGAGATCCCGTCCACGCACACCACTCCCGACGCTGTGGAACTCAACCAGTTGCTCGCGCAAATGGTGGACCGTCATTGCGAATACTGCTTTATGGAGGTGAGTTCGCACGCACTTTGCCAACATCGTGTGTCCGGACTGCGCTTTGCCGGAGCTATCTTCAGCAACATCACCCATGACCATTTGGACTTCCACAAGACGTTTGCCAATTATATTGCCGCGAAAAAGTCCTTTTTCGACAAACTCTCGAAATCCGCTTTTGCACTCACCAACGTGGATGACAAGAACGGGCGTGTGATGGTGCAGAACACGAAAGCAGCCATTCATACTTACAGTTTGCGCACCGCAGCCGATTTCAAGGGGGTCGTGATGGAGAATGCCTTTTCGGGTTTGCACATGCGCATCAACAATCGCGAAGTCTTTTTCCGCTTGTGCGGGAAATTCAATGCATACAACTTATTGGCCATTTATGGAGCCGCTGTGTTGTTGGGGATGGACGAGTATGACGCGCTCGCGCGGATGAGTATGTTGGAGAGTGCGGCAGGGCGTTTTCAGATGCTGCATTCTGAAAATGGAGGCACTGCCATTGTCGATTACGCACACACGCCGGATGCGCTCGAGAACGTGCTGAAAACCATCCGCGACATTGTGGGCAAGGAGGCCGAGGTGATTACGGTGGTGGGCTGTGGCGGTGACCGTGACGCGCTGAAGCGGCCCGAAATGGCGGAGATTGCCTGCAAGTACAGTTCCAAGGTGCTGCTGACCTCCGACAACCCGCGCACCGAAGACCCCATGGCTATCCTGGATGATATGCAGAAAGGGGTTCCTGCAAGCAAAGCGAAGCATGTGCTGGTCATCGAAAACCGTCATGAAGCCATCAAGACGGCTTGCATGATGCTGCCATCCGACGGCGTTCTGTTGGTTGCGGGGAAAGGTCATGAGAACTATCAGGAAATCAACCACGTCAAACATCATTTTGACGACACGGAGGAAATAAAGAATTTTTTCAACATCAAATAAGTCAGTAGATTATGTTGTATCATCTGTTTTCTTGGCTTCATGAAAGCGGCTATCACGGGACTCGGATTTTCCAGTACATCTCGTTCCGTTCCGCAATGGCTTTTGTGTTGGCATTGTTCATATCTGTTTTCATAGGAAAATACTTCATTCAATTTTTGAAAAAGAAACAGATAGGTGAAAGCGTGCGCGATTTGGGGCTTGCGGGCCAAAGCGAGAAAGCGGGAACCCCGACCATGGGTGGACTGATCATCATCGCGGCTATCCTCATTCCTGTGCTGCTGCTTTGTAATCTCACCAATATTTACATTATCCTGATGATTTTCACCACGATATGGTTAGGAATATTAGGTTTTGCCGACGACTATATCAAGGTGTTCAAGAAGAACAAAGATGGGCTCTCCCCGAGAAAAAAACTGATCGGGCAGATTATCCTTGGCCTATTAGTGGGTGCAACCATGTATTTCCATCCCGATGCGATGATTAGCGAGAAGAAAGTGCAGAAACAATCGTTGACACAGGTGAGCCCCAACGAGCTGTTGCAGGTGGAGAATCAGGAGAAAGCCAACACGCCCAAACTGTTTGATGAACCCCATCACTCCTCTAAGACCACGATTCCTTTTGTGAAGAATCACGAGTTGGACTATTCAGCACTCACCCGCTGGATGGGAGACAAGAGTGGAAGATGGTCATTTCTGCTTTTCATCCCGATCATTGTGTTCATCATAGCCGCCGTCTCCAACGGGGCGAACCTCACTGACGGACTGGATGGGTTAGCGACAGGGACGACCGCCTCCATCGCGGTCGGTATAGCTATCCTGGCGTATGTCTCGGGTAACGTGATATTTGCCAACTATTTGAATATCATGTATATCCCGAATATAGGGGAGTTGGTGATTTTCATTTCTGCCGTGATTGGCGCCTGTATCGGGTTTTATTGGTGGAACTGTTATCCCGCTCAGGTATTCATGGGTGACACCGGAAGCCTTACCTTAGGCGGCATTGTGGCGGTGTCATGCATCATCATCCGCAAAGAACTCCTCATCCCTATTCTTTGCGGTGTCTATTTGGCCCAGTCCATATCGGTAATCATGCAGGTGTCCTATTTCAAATACACTAAGAAACGGTATGGCGAAGGGCGCCGGATCTTCTTGATGGCACCACTGCACCACCATTTCCAGAAAAAAGGCCTTCATGAATCGAAAATTGTACAACGATTCATAGTGGTCAGCATGATTCTCGCAGTCTTGGCTATAGTGACTTTGAAAGTCAGGTAGTTGGAGGATGAGACGATGAAACGATGAAACGATGATTAGATAATATGATAATTGGATAAATAAAAGTAAGTAGAATAATAAACCAAAACCATTATGCCGACTAAAAAAACCAACAGCTTCCGCTTGTTTGAGCAAGCGCGCGAGACCGCCAATCCACGTGTTGGCACACTTTCTGAACAACTTATCAAATTACGTCAACGGAACATTGCCGAATCTCTTGCTGATTTCGAGGGAAATGCCCATAAGCTGGAACATGTCAAAAGCTTCTCGGGCGTTGACTTTGTGGATGACGCGCGTTCCACGACGGCCAATGCGGTGTGGTATTCGCTGCAGTCCATGACCAAGCCCACCGTTTGGATCACCAATATCGACTCTCTTGACGCCCTTACGGAGGATGTCTTGTCAGAGGTGAAATCAAAGGTGAAGGAGGTCGTTTTGCAAGGAGTGTATAATATTGACGTTTACCAAAGGCTGTCCGAGATGGGTGTCCCCGTAATGATGACCATGAGCATGGAAGATGCCGTCAATCACGCTTTTTATGCTTGTCAAAAGGGTGATTTGGTGTTGTATGCTCCTGGAATTCATGGAAATGGCCAGCTTACATACCGTGAGCGTGGGGACAAATTCAAGGCGGCTGTCGCACAACTATAAACCGTCATGGTCATGGAGACTAACATTGACGCCCCTAGAGTGCCTCTGTTGCACAGAATTAAGCTGAAAACGGACAATATCATCCCCATAGTGGTGATATTTCTGACGGCTATATCCATTGTCATGGTTTATAGTATGCGTGGCAACATTGTGCTCCAGCACCTGAAGCATCTGTTGTTCGGATATGTCGGGATGTTTGTTGTGTATCAGTTCGATTATCGCAAACTGGGCGTTTTCGCCCCCGTTTTCCTCTTTGTTGCCGCTGGGCTGTTGATCCTCACCATGTTGTCACAGGCGGTGCGCGGTGTCACCATTTTCGGGCGAGATGTGCAGACGTTCTACTTTATCGGCTTCCTGATAATCTTCTACATATCCAACTATATTGCACGGCAGTATCATAACCATGGGGAACTGACCAGCGCCAATGTCCGGTTCCTCTTCCTCTTGTTGGGTGGCTTCTGTGTCGGCATCGCCACCATGAACATGTCCACTGCCATTATTCTATTCATAACAGGAATGGTTATTTTCTTTGTGGGAGGCTTCAAGCTGAAGGATATTGCCGGCATGATCGGAATCGTGTCCGCGATCCTTCTGGTGGCTGTGATCATAGTGGCCAACCTGAGTGATGACAAGAAGGCGAAAATAGGCCGTATGGCGACATTTATCAACAGGTGGGAATATTACATCACCAAAGACAACAGTGACGGATATGGAGACCAGATGATTCTGGCAAGGTCTGCCATAGCACGCTCTGGCTTCAACCCTGCCGGTCCAGGAAAGGGGGTTATCAAAAACCGTCTGCCCGAGAAAGAAACAGACTATGCTTTTGCGTCATTGTTTGAAGAAACCGGCATCGTGGTCGGCGTGTTGGTGCTCCTGTCCTATCTGATCATCTTTTATCGAGCGCGGAAAATCGCCAAAGAGGCGACAGGCACATTCGGGAGGATCCTGGCCTTCGGCATAGGATTCTGGTTCACCTGTCAGGCACTGGTGCATATCGGGGTGAACTGCGAGCTGTTGCCCACCACAGGACAAACCCTGCCGTTCATCAGCAGTGGTGGTGCCTCCCTGTTTGTCTCCGGCTGTGCCATGGGTATGCTGCTCAACATCGGCAAAATCTCCTATCTTGAAAATCAGAAAGAGGATCCGTTTGAGATGCTGAGACGGTGATGCGATACACCAAGCTTCAATAACCCATAACCAATAACCCATAACCATTACTTAATGATTCAAATCAACAAACTGTCAGTCAATTTCACGGGAGATTTCCTGTTCAAGGATATCTCGTTTGTGGCGGGTGACAAGGACCGTATCGGGCTTGTGGGGCATAATGGTGCGGGGAAATCGACGTTGTTGAAGATTATCCATCGGGACATAGAGCCGGCGTCGGGAACGATGGTCATCACCTCTGGACATAGGGTAGGGTATTTGCCGCAGGAACTCGCCGGAACATCCACACTTTCCGTTTGGGACGAGACGGTCTCCGCGTTTGAGGAAATTCGCATCATGGAGCGCAAAATGCAGCAGATATCCAACGAGCTGGCCGAACGCACGGATTACGAATCTGAAGGGTATGCCCAGCTGACCCAGCAACTTTCCGACTTGAACGACAGATATAACCACCTTGGTGGCAATATGATAGAGGCCGAAACGGAGAAGGTGTTGGCTGGTATGGGTTTCTTGCGTGAGGAGTTCCACCAACCGATGTCCTCTTTCAGCAATGGCTGGCAGATGCGTGTCTGTCTTGCCAAAATCCTCCTCCAAAAACCCGAAATCATCCTTTTGGACGAGCCCACCAACCATCTTGACATCGAATCCATCCAGTGGCTGGAGGATTACTTGGCCAATTATGACGGATGTGTCATTCTGGTCTCCCACGACCGCGCTTTCCTTGACCGTGTGACCAACCGTACCATTGAGATCACGTTGGGGAATATTCAGGATTACAAGTGCAGCTACTCCAAATATGTGGAACAGCGTCTTGAACGCATTGAGAGCCAGCAGTCCGCGTATGAAAACCAGCAAAAAGAAATCGCGCAGATCGAGCGGTTTATCGAACGCTTCCGCTATAAGGCCACCAAAGCGCGTCAGGTGCAGAGCCGGATCAAGATGTTGGAGAAGATGGATCGTGTGGAGGTGGACGAATACGACAAAAGTTCCATTTCGTTCAAATTCCCACCTGCGCCGCATTCCGGACTGGTGGTGGTGGAGAGCAAGAATCTCAGCTTGGGTTATAATACAAAACCGGGTGTGCTCAAAGGGGTGGATTTCCGTTTGGAACGTGGTGAACGGGTGGCATTCGTGGGTCGAAATGGAGAGGGCAAATCGACTATGGTGAAAGCCATCGTAGGTGCACTGCCCTCCGAGAGCGGTGAATTGCAGCTTGGTTATCAAGTGGTTGTAGGTTACTATGCACAGAACCAGGCGCAGCTGCTCAACCCCGAAAAGACGGTTTTCGAGACCATTGACGATGTGGCGGTTGGCGATATAAGACCCAAAATCCGCACCATCCTCGGCAGTTTCCTTTTCGACACGGAAGATACCGAAAAAAAAGTGAAAGTGCTTTCCGGAGGCGAAAAGGCGCGGCTCGCGTTGGCGAAACTGTTGCTGTCCCCCTTCAATCTGCTTATTCTCGACGAGCCGACTAATCATCTAGACATGCCTTCCAAGGATGTGCTCAAAAACGCCCTGTTGCAGTACGAAGGCAGTCTGATTCTCGTCTCCCACGACCGTGACTTCCTGCAAGGGTTGACTTCCAAGGTCTATGAGTTCAAGAACCATCAGATGCATGCTTTCGTCGGCGATGTCTATGATTTCTTGGCGCAGCGTAAGATGGAGACGCTCAACGAATTACAAAACCGGAACGTTACCACATCCAGTGCTTCCGGCGAGAAGGTGTCCAGCAACAAAGAGTTGTGGGAACAGAAAAAGCAGCGGGAGGCCGACGATAGGAAGAAGAAGAACCGTTTGCGCAAGCTGGAGGATGAGTTGGAGTTGTTGCAGCGTCTGTTGGCTGACACCGAGGAGCGGTTGGCCAATCCAGAAGGCAACGCGGAAGCCATCGCCTCTGGCGAGCTGTACCAAGCTTACGAATCAATCAAGGCCGACATCGAAGCGAAAGAGATGGAATGGCTGGAACTGAGCGAATAAAAAAATCAACAACCAGTTTTTTTTTAGAATTTAAAACACGTAGAGACGTTTCATGAAACGTCTCTACAGGGTTTTGCGGAGAGAGCGAGATTCGAACTCGCGGAAGAGTTACCCCTTCGTCAGTTTAGCAAACTGGTGGTTTCAGCCACTCACCCACCTCTCCGTGGTTTCATTTCTGAAATCGGCGGCAAAAATACACTTTTTTTTGATACGACGACATCTTGTGAAAAAAATCTTTTTTCCGAGAAGTGATTGTTCGTAGGGGCGAATGATTATTCGCCTCTACTTAGTCATTACCAAAAAAAGTGTACCTTTGCACCCTCAAAATTGTCAAACAATGAAGTACTCCGTTGCACAGATCGCAGAATTGATTTCTGCCGAAGTGGTGGGCAATCCCAATGCTGAGATCACCACGATATGCAAAATTGAGGAGGGCGTGCCCGGCGGCCTGACTTTCCTTTCCAATCCGAAATACACACAATATTTATATACCACCAAAGCTACGGCGGCCATCGTCAACAAGGACTTTGTGCCCGAACATGAAGTCCCCTGCACGCTCATCAAGGTGGCCAACTCCTACCTCGCCTTCGCGCAGCTCCTGAACTTCTACCAGCAGAACAAACCGCGCAAGACGGGCGTTTCCGACAAGGCCTGCATCGCCCCAACCGCAAAAATCGGGCAAAACGTCTATATCGGCGAGTTCGTGAGCATCGGTGACGGTGCGGAAATCGGCGACGGCGCGAGCATATACCCGCAGACCGTTGTCGGCGACCGCGTGAAGATCGGCGCCCGCACGACTTTGTACGCAGGGGTCAAGGTCTATGAGGACTGCCACATCGGCACCGACTGCATCCTGCACGCGGGGGCGGTCATTGGCGCTGACGGTTTCGGCTTTGCCCAGCAGGATGGCGAGTACCTGAAAATCCCGCAAGTCGGCAACGTGGAGATCGGCAACCATGTGGAGATTGGTGCCAACACCTGCATCGACCGCGCCACGATGGGTTCGACCCGCATCCACGATCACGTGAAGATCGACAATCTCGTGCAGATCGCGCACAACGTCACGGTAGGGGAGGGCACCGCTTTCGCCGCACAGGCGGGCGTGGCCGGTTCCGCGAAACTCGGAAGCCGCTGCATCATTGCAGGCCAGGCGGGCATCGCGGGCCACATTTCCATAGCCGACGGCACCGTTATCGGAGCCCAGTCCGGCGTGTCACACTCCCTTAAACAGGGCGTTTACCTCGGAAGTCCGGCACTGCCCGCTTCAGAAGAGCGCAAACTCATGGTGCTGCGCCGCAAATTACCTGAACTGTATCAACAATATATAAACAACAAAAAGAACCAATAACCTTCATGACATCATTACAAACCACCATCGCCTCTCCGGTTTCCGTATCGGGGAGAGGTTTACATACGGCTCAACAGGTGACGGTCACCTTTGTGCCCGCACCCGCCGATTTCGGAATCCAGTTTGAACGCACCGACCTGCCTGGGAACCCGATTGTCAAGGCAACCCCAAATTCGGTTTTTGACACCTCCCGTGGCACTTCCATCAAAGAAGGCGAAGCGCAAGTGCACACGATTGAGCATCTTATGGCCGCTCTCGCCGGACTTGGCATCGACAATGTCCTTGTGAAGACCGTCGGTCCGGAAACCCCCATTCTTGACGGCAGCTCCCGCATTTATGTGGAGATGCTCAAAGAGGTCGGCATCGTGACGCTCGATTCCCCGAAAAAAATCGGATTTGTGAAAGAGGAAATCACGTTCTCCATCCCAGAGAAACAGATAGAACTCACCATTAAGCCCGCGAAACGCTTCAAAATGACCGTGCATGTGGATTACGGCACGAAGGTTTTGGCTGAGCAGGAGGCGGTCCTTGACAATTTGGAGAATTTCGTTCCGGATGTCTATAACTGCCGCACTTTTGTCTTCCTTGACGAGCTGCAGTTCCTGATCCAGAACAACCTGGCGCGCGGCGGCGACCTTGACAACGCCATCGTATTCGTTGACAAAGTGCCCGACAGCAAGGTGCTGACCCAGCTCGGCGACTTTTTCCACATGAAAGACATCACCGTGACCCCGGATCATATTCTTAATAATACGCATTTACGTCATCCCAATGAGCCGGCCCGTCACAAGCTGCTCGACCTCATCGGAGACCTTTATTTACTGGGGGTTCCGTTGTGTGCGGAGATTACCGCAAGCCGCCCTGGCCACTTCGCTAACACGGCCTTTGCAAAAAAAATTATGGAAAGTTGTAACTTTTTTATACAACCTGCGTAAGAGTAAAATGATTATGAATTAATTTTCATTGTCTTACATAGGTTAATGGTTTTGGACAGCGGTAGCATCTACCGCTGTTTTTTTTGTCTCGTGCTTTATGAAATCCCAAACGCCTTTTTTGCTTTTGCCTTTCTTCTTCCCTTTTCTTTTCTCCATCTTTTCCACAGACTTCAGATAACGCTCGCGCACGTGAGAGATATATTCGTCTGTGAATTTGGGAGTTCCGTATCTGGCCATTTTCCCTTCGATGTTGGCGGCGCGACCGAGCAGATAAGATGTCGGCTTGGCAGGATTCCGCTTTTGGGGACTGGGGTAACAAGCTGTGATTAAGGCCGCCTGATGCGCAGTGAGTTGCGAAGCGTGGCAGTGGAAGTAAGTTTGCGCCGCCTTTTCCGCACCATAGATGCCCGGCCCCATCTCAATTACGTTCAGATAGACCTCCATGATGCGCTCTTTCGACCAGAAAGTCTCAATCAGGAAGGTGAAGTAGGTTTCCACGCCTTTGCGCACCCATGAACTTTTCGGCCAGCAGAACACGTTTTTTGCCGTTTGCTGCGAGATGGTGCTGCCGCCACGATGCCGGCGACCGCTTTTACGTTCCTCCATCACCGTGTTGAGGGCGATCACGTCAAAACCGCGATGCCCGAGAAAGTAATTGTCCTCCGAGGCGATGGCCGCCCGGTACATGTAAGGGGAGATTTTCTCAATCGGCACCCATTTCTTGTGGATTCCGGTGCCGTTGCTAATGGCTTGCACACACTGGAATGTCGTCACGGGCGGATTGACCCAACGATACAAAATCGGCAATAATATGCTGAGAATAAACAGAATGAGAATGATCTTCCCGAATGTTTTCCAAAACTTTCTTCCTTTCGATTTCTTTGCCATAACACCTCTTATCTTACGCTGATGCCTCTTTTTTTTGAGGCGGCAAAAATAATTTTTTTATGAAGGTGTTGTAATCAAAAAAAAAATTATATTTGCACTTAAATAATTCTGAAATATCAATATACAAAAAATTAATAAAATTAACAAAATATTCAAAAATTAAATAATCATAAAAAGCAGAGTATGAATAAGATAATTGAAGTGTTGCAAATTTTAGCAGAAAGTCCAATTGGTATGTTTTCTACTATTTTCAGTCTTCTTTTGATAGCTGCTTGGCTTCTCTTTCGGTTCGCAAGAAAAGTGACCCGGCTTGACCTTTCCCAAAAACATCTGGAAGAGGGCCATAAAGAGATTCTTAAAAGAATTGACCAATTGTCCGCTGATATGCGCGATGGATTCAGAAAAGTGGACAAGCGGTTCGAGAAAGTGGACGAGCGGTTTGAAAAATTAGAACAGAAGATGGACGAGCGGTTCGAGAAAGTGGACGAGCGGTTTGAAAAATTAGAACAGAAGATGGACGAGCGGTTCGAGAAAGTGGACGAGCGGTTTGAAAAATTAGAACAGAAGATGGACGAGCGGTTCGAGAAAATGGATGATCGGTTTGAGAGTATGGATAAGAAGTTTGACCGGAAAATAGAAAACCTTTCTGAAAAGCTGGATCGGAACACAGAAGAACTTCGAAAAGACATTGCCAATTTACGGACAGACGTGAGGATCTTACAGCATGATCGCCATAACACAGCTGTTTCTGTTATGAAGACGAAGAAAAGTCGTCCAAGCAATAAAAGGAAAGCGGTGGCAAGTTTCTGAGATTACCACCCCGGTGCATCGCCGCGGTTCACGTCAATCTTGTAGCCGGTTGAAGCGATTCTGACACCCAGGCAGTTGACGCATTGCGCCGATTCGTCCCCTGTGCAGATTTTATTGTCGTACAAGTCGTATTTTTTGCGTACGGATACCGGCGAAAGATTCGGCATCACCACGTTGGCACCGGCCAACAGCCCTTTCTCGCGACCGGTTTTGTCGATAGTGCCCAATGCGGTGGTGGAAGGCAGAAGCAATTGCGGCATCATCAGTCGCAAAAGGCCGAGCATGAAGAGAGTCTGCTCCACAGTGCCGCCTTGCTCGTTGGCGAACGGCGTGGCGTGGTGCGGCACAAACGGCCCGATTCCCACCATCTGCGGCTGCAACTCCTTGATGAAGAGCATGTCCTCCGCTAACAGTTCGGGCGTTTGGAAGGGAGTGCCCACCATGAAACCCGTTCCCACCTGATAGCCGATCTCCTTCAAATCCCACAGACATTGGATTCTCCTCGCGTGCGACATCCACGCGGGGTGCAGTTGCGCGTAATGCTGCGCGTTAGCTGTCTCATGGCGAAGCAGATAGCGGTCTGCACCCGCGTCAAAGAGCTTTTGGTAACGCTCCTTTGCACGCTCGCCTAACGACAGGGTGACAGCACAATCAGGATAACGCGATTTGATGTTGCCAATCAACCGGACCAACACTTCATCGGTAAAATGCGCGTCTTCGCCGCCCTGCATCACGAACGTCCTGAACCCCAGCTGATAACCTTCGTCACAACAAGCGAGGATGTCTTCTTCGGTAAGACGGTAGCGTTCTGCCGTTTCGTTGCTCCGCCGGATACCGCAATAGTAGCAGTCGTTGGCGCAGTAGTTCGAGATTTCTATCAACCCGCGCAAATAGACGGACTTTCCGAAAACGCGTTCCCGCACCGTCCGTGCCCGCTCAAACAGAAACTGCGCGTCCTCCTCGGAATGCTGCGCGATCAAAAAGGCAAACTCCTCCTTGCTGAGAATTTGCGTTTCCTCTAATTGGGATATTAATGCTCTACAATTCAACATAACAATTTTTCAATCAAAGAATTAGCGAAGTGCCAATAGCTAACAGCCAACAGCCAAAAGCTAATATAAATCGATCCACTCGTACGGATTCCCCATATACTGCAGGAAACGCTCAAAATCCGCGCGCGCCACCATGAGCGAGGCGGTGTTGATGCACGGGTGGAAACTCACGCGCTCCGCCTGCTGCAGCTGACGGTCAAGGAACACATGCACATGGTGCTCCGTGTCGTTGATGAGTCCGAAAGGGGTCACGGAGCCAGGAGTCACGCCCAAATATTTCATCAATCGCGGTTCCGAGGCGAAGCTCAGCTTGCCCTGATGCAGCTGTTTCTCGATGTCGTGGATGTTCATGTCCTGGTCGCAGTCGAGGCAGACCAGATAGTGCTGGTTGCCCTTGTGGTTGCGGAAGAAGAGGTTCTTGCAGTGTTTGGCGTCGTGCCCAGCCCAGTATTGCTTGGCAATCTCGATGGTCGGGGCGGGCGGATGCTCCAGATATTCGTAGGGGATATGCAGTTCGTCCAACAGTTGGTATAATCTTGGATCTCCGTTCATGATAGTTGGTTTATGGTTCAAGGTTCAAATTGTACGTTAAGATAATTTCAGGATTTCGTCGTAAATCAAGTCGATGGCGTTCGGCAGGGCGAAAGTTTTGATGTTTGTGCCGAGGGTTTCCATCCGGTGCGGGTCGTTGACCAATTGTAACAGTGTGGGAATCAGCTTCTCTTTGGCTTCGCTGTCAGGGATGAAGAGCGCGGCGTCTTTGGTGGATAGGGCCTTGGCGTTGAAAGTCTGGTGGTCTTCGGCGGCGTAGGGGAACGGCACGAGGATGGTTGGAGCTCCCACGATGGCCAGTTCCGCCAATGCCAACGCGCCGGCGCGGGAGATGATGACATCAGCCATGCTGTAGGCGTCGTTCATGTTCTTGATGAACGGCACAATATGGATGTGTTCGTCCTGCTGTTTCAGCAGTTCGGGGTCAATGTTCTTGTAGAACTGTTCACCGGTTTGCCAAAGCAGTTGCAGGTCGGCTTTTCGGAAAGCGTCCAGATTGGCGGCCATGGTTTGGTTGAAGGTGCGTGCGCCTAGACTACCGCCCACTACCAGCACGGTTTTCTTGTCGGGTGAGAAGTTGAAATATTCATACGCCGCTGGTGATTTGCGCACTAATTGCAAGATTTCCTTGCGGATGGGATTGCCTGTTTTGATGATTTTCTCGGGCGGGAAGAAGCGGTCGAGGCCGTCGTAGGCCACACAGATGGCCTTGGCGTTTTTGGCCAGCATCTTGTTGGTGACGCCGGGATAGGAGTTCTGTTCTTGCAAAAGCGTGGGGATTCCGAGCTGTGAGGCGGCCTTCAGAGCGGGACCGCTGGCGAACCCGCCGACGCCGATGGCCAGGTCGGGCTTGAACTCTCGCATGATCTTCTTGGCCTTGCGCATGGCCTTCATCATCACCACGGGCAGGCGCAGATTGCACATCACACCGCTGAGAGACATGTCGCGGTGGATGCCGTAAATCTCCAGTCCTTCAATGGGATAGCCAGCTTCTGGCACTCGTCGCATCTCCATTTTGTCACTCGCCCCGATGAAGAGGATTTTGGCTTCGGGATTCTCCGCTTTGATCTTGTTGGCGATGGCTAACGCGGGGAATATGTGCCCGCCGGTGCCGCCGCCGCTGATAATGTATCTCTTTTCCATAACGGTTTGGTTTTGCGCCGCAAAAATACATTTTTTAATGGTTAGTGGTTATAGGTTATTGACATTGACATTGAGGGTTAATGGTTATGGGTTATTGAAGCTGTTGAATGATTATGGTTATCTGTGGTGGAGGTGCGTAAAAAATATAGGGGCGCGATTCATCGCGTCCCTACAAAATGGGGAAACCTACAAATTTATCAGCTTATTACCGTTTCACCACCCGTTTGGTGACGGTGCCCTGTTCGGTGGTCACACGCACGAAATAGACACCGGAGGCACGGGCGGAAAGGTCGATATCGGTTTGGTAATCACGCACAAAATGCTGCTCTAACCGTTTTCCATACATGTCATATACCTCCAACTGCTCGATGAGGTTTTGCTCGTTACGGACGATGCATTTGCCTGTCGTGGGGTTGGGGTAGAGGTGCAAGAGTTGGTCGATGTCACGCTCGGAAACCCCGACATCAGGTCTTACGGAGAACACCACGTCGTCGATGAACACCTTGCCTAAATAGGCGGGGCAGTGGTAGCGGAACGCCACATACCGTCCGTCGCCGTTGTAGCGGTCAAGGAGCACGGAATGCGGTTCCCACACGCCCCAGCTCTGGAGGGTGATGGTATCGACCGGCACGAAGGAGGCGGCATTGTAAGGACTGCTCATCACGCCGATGAACATCGTGTCCCAACCCGGAATCGCACCAGCTTCCTGGAAGTAGCTGAAATCCAGTTGGATGCTGTCGAAGGAGAGATTCGGGGCGAATGCCGAGGTGATGGCCCAGTCGTCGCTGAAGGAGTTGGCGAGGAAGAGCATCGACCCGACACCGCTGGCGGAAACTTCGGACGAAACGATGGGGTAGTAGGAGTAGGATGCCGGGGTCAGAATGCGCCGCCAACAATCGGGGAAGGCCGTCTCGCTGTCTGTTCCGTAAGTGTCGAACGTTTCCGTGTAGGGTAATTGGCTGATAATGCCACAATCTGGGGTGATCTCCAGTGGCTCTGACCATCCCGAATGGCTGTTCGAGCCACAGATGGTCCGCACGTAAATGCGGTACGTTTGTCCAGGATTTAGGTTGTCCACGATAAACGAAGTATTGGCAGTGGAGACTGGTGTTTGGGTGCTGGGAGAAACTCCCGGGGCGCAGGCCACGTATTCCCATTGTGAAGCACTACTTTGCGAGGGCTCGAACGAGATGGTAGCCGAGGTGGAGGTGAGGTCGTGGGCAGTCAAAGCGGAGGGCGCATCGCACTCATCTGCTTGATAGACAATCAGATCGTCAAGCCACATAGCCATATTAGAGGAGTGTAATCCCACCTGTCGGAAGGCGATATGGCGGTTGGTGCCCGTCATCGCCGTGTTGCGGAAATCCACCGTGACATCCTGCCAGGTATCAAAATGGGCGATGGAAATAACCTGTACGGATTCGAAGGTAGAAAGGTCGTACGGGTCGCTCATCACACCCACTTCCATACAGCCGGCGATATATTCGTGGTCAGCAGACAATCGGAACTGAGCGCGCAGCGAGTGGATGTCCACCCCGAATGGCTGGGTGACGGCGGTGGCAGCCATTGATGTATCGGAATGGAAGAGCAGGGCTTTGCTCTCCATACCGTAATAACCGTAGGTGTTCCAGTCAATTCTAGGACATTCGGCGTAGGTGACGGGGAAAATCCAACAGTCAGGTCTCACAATATAGGTGCTCATCCACGGGTAGTCGTCGAAATTCTCCGAGTAGGGCAGATCCACCACGGGGGCGCAAGTCGTCATGAAAGTGGTGGGTGTACACCACGAGCTGCTCGAGCTGCCGCAATCGGACTGTACGAAGACATCGTACATCGTGTTGTCGGCCAAGCCGCCAATAACGATCGGATGGGTTCCCGTCTGCACAGGTGTACCGCTCTCCGGTGTATTGCCGTTGGGGACGACCACCACGCGCCAAGCGGTCTCCGACCCGCCGGGTTGCCAATCCACCCACACGCTGTCGTGGGTGATGGGTTCAGCGGTCACATTCGTGGGCAGCGGACAAGCGGAGAGGTATTCCACCGTCAGATTGTCCATACTGACCGGTGTGAGTGGATTGGAGAAGTTCTCCTGCATGAAGGCGAGGTAGTGACCGTTGCCGGTATAGGAGGCCAAACTAACGGTCCTGTCAATCCAAGATGTCAGTGCGTAAGGATTCGGGAAGACCGTGTCAACAGGCGTGAACGTGGCAAAGTCGTTAGGATCGGTCATCACACCCACCACCAAAATGGAGTTGGGGGCTGTCGTGTTGGCTTTGAACTTGAACGATGCCTGCAAAGTGTTCATCGGGATAGACGAGTCAAATTCGGGCGTGATGGCGACGTTGTGGCCGTTGCTGGGTTGGAAATAGAGCGAACCCGGTGAGCTGTAATATCCATTGGGGAAAATAAACGGATAAGGAGCGACGATATAGGAGGAGTAGAGGCGGCTCCAGCATCTCGGGAATGCGGAATAGCCATCCAGATTGGAACCGGTGCCGTAGGTGTCAAAGGATTCCACATAAGGAATATCGGTGATGGTGCCGCAGTCCGTCCTTTGGGAAGTGGAGCACCATGCGCTCTTGCTGTTCCCGCAATCGGTACGCACATAGATGGTGTAGAGTCTGTCTTTGTGCAGATTGTTGAAGGTGTAAGCGGTACTTGTCAGCGCAATAAGCTGCGTGGTGTCAATAGGTTGCCCGTCTTCCACAATAACGGCTTCCCAATTATGGTCGCTGGTGTCGGCGGGGGTGAAACTGATGCTGATGCTGGTCGTGGAGGTCGCGGTCACCGTCAGCGTGTGAGGTGCGGCGCAGGAACCGCCGTAAATCATGATGTTATCGACGGCGCCCGGCGGGTTTGTTCCTTCATAGTAGCCGTTGCTCCAGAGGAAGTAGAGCCGCTGGTGTCCCGCGTGCGTGGAATCGACCGTGAACGAATGGCTGGTCCATGCGGCATCTGTGTAAAGCCCGTTGCCGAGTTCCTCCAATTCGGAAGGGATAGTGATGGAATAGGTGGCATTGGGCTCCACAGGGACAGGAGGTCCGAGGAAGATGCGGGTGCGGTCATCGCCGCTCTGCCCAAGCCCTCGGAAGTCGAAGGCAATCTGGTATTCAGCATATCCTGGGGTGAAGTAGATGTCACGATAAGCCCAGGAGTTGCTCGCTGAGCCATAGACATCGTAGGCGTTGGTCGCGCCGTTATCGTTGGAGACATAAAGGGCGTATTGGCCTGCTTGTTGCGCGGCCTGCCCAATATACCAGCGGTTATCGCCCACACCCAGCAGACGCCAGTCGCGGTTCTCGTCACTCTCTTCAAAGCCGCAGAAATAGGGCAGCTGCGCTTCGGTGGCTTCCGTGAAGAAAGTGCTTACATCGCTCCACTGGCTGGCGAATGACGGCACGCAGCTTTTGCGCACCCGCCAAGTGTATTGCGTGGAGGACTGCAAATTCTGCAGCAAGAGGAACGTGTCGGTGGTGGAAAGCTCGTACCATCCTGTATCGCTGCTCATCCGGTAGCCGACCGTGTAGTCGTTGGTGATGCCGCATGCGCCGGGGCTCCAGGAAACCACTGCTGTGACATCGGCAAGGTCGGAAACGGTGAGCTCCGTCGGGATGCTGCATGGCGAACCGACGATGGAGATGTTATCCACAGCACCGGCAAGTGGATTGTTCGTCCCTGCAACCTGCTGTCTCCACAGGAAGTATAGACGTTGCATGCCCGCATGGGATCCGTCGATTACGAAACGGTAATGGTTCCAGTTCGTCATTCCATAGAAGTCGCCGATGACTTCTGCGTTGGCGGGGGTGTAACTGCCGGAAGGCGTTGCCGGCGGTCCGAGGAACACTCTCACATAGTCCACAGACGCTCCGGGATAACCGTATGAACGGATGTCGAATTCCATCAGATATTCGGAATATTGCGGATCGAAGTAGATGTCGCGATAAGCCCAGGTCTGGGCGTTCACGTTGTCGGAGAATGTGTTGGAAGCACCATTGTTGTTGGAGACATACAACGCGGAATCGCCATCACAGTGCACCGCATGGCCGATGTACCACTTGTGGTTGTTCATGCCGTCATCCAAAATCCAACAAACGTTCTCATCCGCTTCCTCAAAGCCGCAGAAATAGGGCAGTGTGGTCGTGCTGAACTGGAACTCGTTGCTCCAAACGCCTTGCATAGTGTCGCAGTTGGTCCTGACTTTGGCTATATAGTTGGTCTTGGGTTGCAGGTTGGTCAGTGTGACTTGAGTGCTGTTGGCGGTCACATAACTATAGGTGTTGTCGGATTGTCGGCGGTAAGCCACCGTGTAGGAATTGGCTTGGTAAACCGCAGTCCACGACAGCACTGCATCGTTCTCCGACACTTGGTTGGCGGTCAGATGGCGTGGGATGCCGCAACCCTCCGGTGTGATGGAGATGTTGTCGAAGGCTGCCGGCGGGTTGGTACCCCATGACACATCGCTGCGCCACAGGATGTAGATGCGCTGCAGACCAGTGAAGGCGGTGTCTAAATTGATGGTGACATTGTGCCAGGTGGAATCCAAATAGATGACATCGCCCATCTGGGTTGCACCGTCGGGGACAATAATATTTGAGCTGACGGGTGTGACAGTTGGTGTCGTGGGAGGTCCTAAGAATACCTTCGCGTAGTCAACAGGATTGTTGTTATACAGCTCGCCGAAAGCTCTGCAGTCGAATGAGATCACATAATCGGTATAGCTGGGATCCAGATAGACATCGCGGTAAGCCCATATCATCGAATAGTTGGTCGTGTAGGTGTTGGTGGCGCCATTGTCATTGGAAACATACAAAGATGAGTTACCTCCGTTGTTCACAGCGTTTCCGATATGCCATTTGTTGGCGTAACTCCCGTTCACGAACGTCCATCGGCTGTTCTCATCCGCATCTTCGAAATCACATACGTATGGAAGACGGGCGGTTATCGCCGGGGTCTGGAAGGTGGATTCCGCAGACCATTGGCTGTGGTCGGTGGCAGTACAGTTGGCCCGCACTTTCCAAACGTAGGTGGTCAGCGGACTGAGGTTGCCAATGGTGAGATGTTCGTCCTGTACGGTGATGTAGGTGAAGGCGGTATCATATTGCAGTTTGTAAGCGACAGTGTAGGATTCGGCACTGCCGTTGGGCATAGACCACAATAGATTGGCGAGCGTATCCATCACCTGTGCGGTCAGTTCGGAAGGAACGTTAGTGCAAGGGGTGCCTTCAATGTTGATGTTGTCGATAGCGGCCGGCGGGTTGGCGACATAATAGCCCGTGTTGCTCCAGAAGAAATAGAGACGCTGCAGACCAGAATAGGTGTGGTCCAACGTGTAGGTCTTGGTTGTCCACGCCGACATTCCGCAAAGACCGGTTTCAAGTGCGGTGAGATCGTCGGGTACTGTTGAGCCGTTGGGGATAGTAGGTGTACCTATGTAAACATTCGCATAAGATAAATATCGCCAGTCTGTCCCACCTACCCCACGGAAGTCGAAAGAGAGAGTATATACAGAGTCGGACGGGTCGAAATAAATGTCCCGATATGCCCACACGTATGAGAAGTTGGCAGTAGAGTAACTTTGGGAAAAGGCGTAAGAAACGCCACCGTCATTGGAAATGTATATAGAATAATCCCCGCCATTGTTAACGGCATTGCCAATATACCATTGGTTAATATAATTCCCATTTACAGTTTGCCAAGCATTGCGCTCGTTGGCATCTTCAAAGTCACAGACGTAGGGCAAAACCGCCGGCATCTGGACGCTGAGGTCGCTGGTCCATCCACTATGGTCGTTGGCGGAGCAGTTGGCGCGCACTTTGCAGAAGTAGGCGGCGGACGGAGTGAGTCCGCTTACGGTCAAGAAAGTGTCCGTGGTCGTGTATTCGGTGGTTGTGGTGCTCTCCGCCTGTCGTACGCTCACCGTGTAGGAGGCGGCAGTGCCGACCGGATTCGGTGACCAGCTGAGTGTCACGGTGTTGTCCGTCATGTCCGTTACCACTGGCTCAGAAGGGGTGACACAAGTCAGTCCGAGGATGGCGAGATTATCGACTGCGGCGGGCGGCTGCACTCCCGTGGAGTTGTTGTTGACCCACAGGAAATAGATGCGCTGCGCTCCGACGTGTGTGGAATCCACAAGGAAAGAATAGTGAGCCCAATTGTTGATGTAGGAGAACTGTCCGCCGAGTTGTACCGCTCCGCTCGGAATAGCCGTGCCGGAAGGAGCGGCGGGAGTGCCCACGAACACCTGCATGTAGTCAGCAGTGTTCTGTCCCATGCTCTTATAGTCGAAGGACAGCTGGTATGCTTGGAAATTCTCGTCAAAATAGACATCGCGGTAAGCCCAAACCGAGGCGGCGGAGTAAACATCGTAGGCGTTGGTCGTGCCGTTGTCGTTGGAGATGTAGAGGGCGCTGTTGTCGCCGTAACCAGTGGCATTGCCGATGACCCACTGGTTCTCAGCATCGCCATTCACCATCGTCCATTGTCCGTTCTCTTCCGCATCATCGAAGGAACAGAGATACGGCAGGTGATTTAGCGGCTGCGTGGTGGTGAAACCTAATGTGTTGCTCCAGAAACTTTGTGAGTCGTCATCGCATACAGCCCGCACTTTCCAGACATAGTCGGTCTCGGGCAAAAGAGCGGTGAGCAGGAGGGAAGTGTCTGTGGTGTTGATTTCTGTGAACACACTGTCAGAAGTTTTCTTGTAAGCCAAAATGTAGGATTCGGGCTCACCGATATTGGCCGACCATTTCAGCATGGCCGTTGAATCCGCAATCTGTTGGGTCATATTGGTCGGGATGCCGCATGAATTACCGATGATGATGATGTTATCAACGGCTGCGGGCGGATTCACCCCATCGTAATAATTGTTTGTCCAGCTAAAATACAGCTGTTTGTAACCAGTGTGCGTGGAGTCGAGCGTGAAAGTGAAGGTCGTCCAATCTTCCGTGAGGTTGAAATCCCCTCCTATCTGTTCCACATTATTGGGGAAAGAAGATTGGTCGGAAGTGTAGGTCGGGTCGCCGCAATACACACGCATGTAGTCTTGTCCCTGCTCGCCGACCCCTTTGAAGTCAAACGAAATCTGGTATTCGGGGTAGGCGGGATCAAGATACAGACTTAACGTCGTCCATGCTGTACAGCCGTAATCAAAGGAATAGGTGTTGGACAATCCGTTATCGCTGGAAATATACATGGCGGAAGTTCCCGTGCTGTGAGTCGCTTCACCCACCGACCAGCGGTTCTCATAAACAGCTACGTTATCATACGTGGCTTGGTAATGCGACACCCATAAATCACTTTCTTCCGCAGTCTCAAATCCACATGAATAGGGTAGTTCCGCAAAAGTGTAGAACTCTTTTTCCGCACTCCAGTCGCCCGTTTCCCCCTCTTGACAGTTTGCGCGCACTTTCCAGAAATAATGACTGCCGGATTGGAGCTCTGTGAGTTGCAGGGTGGTGTCGGAAACGGTCACCTCAGCGTATGCAGTGTCTGTGTTTTTGCGGTAAGACACGGTGTAAGAGGCGGCTGTCCCCGCATTTCCGCTCGACCAGGAAACCGTGGCAGTGTGCAGGCCAATGTCAGACATGGCTAAGGCAACGGGTTTGCTGCAGCTCACCCCCGATATGGAGATGTTATCGAAGGCGGCAGGCGGATTCTCCCCCGGATTGAAGGAGCTCCAATAGATATTGTTCCAGTTCAGGTAGAGGCGACGGTTGCCGGCAAAGGTGGAGTCAAGGATTACTTCGTAGTGTGTCCATTCGGGCAGTCCGTATATCTCGCCGCCAAGCTGTACCGCGTCATTGTCGAAGTCAGTGGAACTCCCGATTAGAATCGCTGCCATGGACAATGCTCCGCCTTGGCAACGCACGTCAAAGGAAAGGAGGTATTCCTTGTATTCGGGGTCGAAGTAGATGTCGCGGTATGCGCCTGCCTGAGAGGTGCTGTTGATGTCAAAGGTGTTGGTAAGACCATTATCCTGCGAGATGTAGATGGACGATGTTCCGCCGTTGTTGGCAGCGTTGCCGATGAACCACTGGTTGTTGCCGTTGATAACGGTTGTTTCCCAATGGGCGTTTTCGTCAGCGTTTTCAAAATCGCAGAAGTAAGGCAGATGTGAAAGCAGCTGTATCGTGGTGAAGGTAAGCGGTTCGCTCCAGTAACTCTCCGTTGAATCCGAACAATGCGCCCGCACCTTCCATTCATAGGTTGTGGACGGGAGCAGACCATTGAGCTGAAGGGTCGTGTCACTGGTTTGCACTTCCGTAAACCCCGTTTCGTCAGCTGTTTTATAGGCCACTGTGTAATTCTCGGCCTCAACAGGATTCCAAGCGAGTATCGCAAATGTGTCGGAAATGCTGAGAGTCTGCAAGTTGCGGACGCTCTGACAGGCGTTTCCCGTAATGGTGAGATTGTCAATGGCGGCAGGCGCTTCGCACGGATCGTACGAGTTGCTGAAATGGAAATAAATCCGCTTCACTCCCTGATAAGTCGAGTCAATTGTAAGGGAGAAGTGATGCCAAGCGGTGTCTTGGGCGGATAAATATTGGGAGAAAAGGGTCCCTGCCGGTGTGTAAGTGTATGTGGCCGGCTCACTTACCCCAGTGTTGCCAATAAACAGCACCAAATTGCTCCACGCGTTTTCTATGCCTTTGTAGTCGAAAGAAATCTGGTAGTCGGCATACCCGGGAGTGAAGTTAACGTCGCGGTAGGCCCAGAATTCGTGTACATTGGATCCGTAGTCCGCTTGGTTCACCGCATAGCTTGTTCCTCCATCGTTGGAATTGTACAGCGAATGTTCTCCTGTGTGGGCTGTGGCGGTCCCGATAAACCAGCCCTCGTCCGCCAGTCTCACGAAACGCCACTGCTGGTTCTCCAACGCATCTTCAAACCCGCAGAAGTAGGGAAGTTGCGCTAACAAGGGTGCGGTGATGAACGAAACCGACTCGCTCCAGTCGCTCTCATCGTTTGCGGAACAGTGGGCGCGAACCTTCCATTCGTATTCGGTGGAGGCCGTCAATCCTGTTAGAAGATAGAAGGTGTCGGTTACCGTCACTTCCGTGTATTCAAGGTCAGACAATGTCTTGTAAGCCAGCGTATAGGAGGAAGCCGTGCCGAAAACAGGCGCGTTCCAGGTGAGGACAGCGTAGGTGCTGTCGGGTTGGGCGGCAAGCCCCTCGGGTGTCGCGCAGGTGAAGCTCTCGATGGTGACATTGTCCACTGCGGCAGGAGGATTCACACGGGAATAGGAGCCGGGCGTGTGCCAATAGAAATAGAGGCGTTTCACTCCTCTGTAGGTGGAATCTAACAGGAAAGTGGGTCGTGTCCAGTTGTTCTGGTTGTAAATGTCACTGCCTAACTGCACAGCTCCAGCCGGAATATATCCGCCGTTCGGGACAACGGGGTCGCCAATATACACTCGGAAAGTGCCATGGTAACTGCTGCTGTAGAAGGTGTGGTTTTTACAGTCGAAGGAGAGACGGTGGCCAGCGTAAATGGTGTCAAAGTCAATGTCGCGGTATGCCCAAATGTAGGAAACATTGGTGTTGTAACTGTATGACACCCCGTTATTGTCGGAGACGAACAGCGCTTTTTCGCCGCCATGGTTCACGGCACTTCCAATGAACCAGCGGTTGGGGTAGTTGCCGTTGACGAGCTGCCATTGCTGGTTCTCCAAATTGTCCTCGAAATCGCACTGGTAGGGCACTTGCGCTATGTTCGCCAGGGTTTTGAAACTGCTTTCACCGCTCCATGCGCTTCCTGTACCTGTGTTCACCTTGACCTTCCACAAATAGGTCTGTGACACATCCAATCCTGTGGCCACGAAGAAGGTGTCGCTGACCGTCACTTCTGTGCTGACGGTGTCAGAGGCAATACGGTAGGAGAGGGTATAGGAAGACGAGGCGCTGCCATTCCAGGAAAGCGTCGCGGACGAGGTAGTGATGTCTGTGGCGGTCAATCCTGTAGGGGCTGGAATGTTGACGCCGGTCACTGTAAGATTGTCGAAGGCGGCAGGAGGGTTGACGCCAACGGTAGAGCCGTTGTTCCACACAAAATAGATCCGCTGCAAACCCCGGTGCGTGCTATCTACAACGAAATGGAAATGCTGCCAGTTTTCTATGAAATAAAATGTCCTCATTTGGATGGCGTTGCCGGGAACCGACATTCCCGAAGGGGTTGCCGGAGAACCGAGATACATACGCATAAAGCCGGCATCTATTTGTCCCATCCCTTTGACATCCAACGAGATGTCGTATTCGTTGTAGGTGGTGTCGAAATAAATGTCCCGATAAGCCCAAACCGTCGAAGTGGAACTTGAATTGCCGGTGGAGTACTGGTTGCTGGCACCATTGTTGTTGGAGATGTACAAGGCATGGCTGCCGCTGATGTGTGTGGCTTCCCCGATGCACCATTTGTTTGGGTAGCTTCCGTTTTGCAGCATCCACTGCTGGTTTTCGACCAAATCCTCGAAACCGCAGTGATAGGGTAGATTACCTATGACTTGCGGCACGTGCAGAGAGGCCGCTTTCCAAGAACTCTGTTCGGAATCGCCGCAGTTGGCGCGAACCCGCCATTGGATGTCTGTGTTGGGTATCAAGTTGCTGATGGTGAGGAAGGTGTCCGTTGTCGTCACATCCGTGTAGGCAGTGTCTAATGAAGACTTGTATCCTACGGTGTAACTTGAGACAGTGCTGTATGGAGATGGAGACCAGGTCAGCAGGGCGGAATCGCCATTGACTGAGGAAACTAAGTTGTTAGGTGTGGCACATCCCGGGGTGGAGGAATACGCAAACGTCAGTCTTGGCAGAAAGTTCGCTGCATGGGTCTGGGGTGTGCCATAGTTCGACCAAGTCATGTACGACAGCTGATCAGACTGGCTCTGACCGGCGAAATAGGAATCTTTCCAGGTAGCCGCCGTCGGATTTTCAATCTCAATCAGCAAATTGCCTCCACTATACAGGAATGGCTGGTCCAACACGATGTGCATCTGGTTGTTGGAGATATTGGCCGACAGTGTGCCGGTCCATACCAGCGTGGCAGGCGATGCGACAAACCCGTTCGCCAAATCCGAGGCCGCCGTCACCCCAATCTTTACCGTCTGGGTACCGCCCCAAGTCCCGTTAGGCGCGGTGGCGAAATAATAGGTGAGTTCGGTGATGTATTTTCCCGTCATCGCCGTCAACATGGTATTGGGGTAAATGGTTTGGGACCGTTGTGCCGCATCCATGTAATAACCATATACAGGGATGTATCGATCCTGCATAGCAACACCATTCGGGTCATTGGCCACCGTGAGGGTTTGCGCGTTCAGCCCTGCCACCAGCGTCGCTAAAATAACGAATAAGGAAATGAGGTTTTTCATAATAATATGTTTTTTTCTAAGTTTCAGAATTCAAGTTTCAAAGTTCAAAGTTCAAAGTTTTGGGTGCAAAGATACTATTCTTTGATGAATTTCTTGGTGACCTTTATATCATCGCTCTTGATTTGGATGAAATAAACGCCTGAGGCAAGATGCCCGAGAGGGATTCTCACACTCTTTCCCGCCATAGACATCTCTCTGACCTTTCGGCTTTGGCTGTCGTACAACTCGATCTGGCAAGGTCCCGAAGCCTCGTCCAAAACCACGTCGATATATTGTTTGGCAGGATTGGGTCGGATGGTGACGTGCTGGTTAAAACCACCGTATTCGGGCACCCAAGTGTCGTCGAGGGTGGTGAAAGCCGTGGTGGTGTAGGCACTGCACATGGTATTGTTGTTCTTCCCATAAACCGATTTTACCCGAACCTCGTATTCCGTGTTGGTTGCCAAACTGTCGAGGAGGACGGGATGCTCAAGAACTTCCATGCTGTCCGTCCATCCGGATTTATCGGCCACTCTGTACTGTACCACCCAATGGTCTTCGTCATTCCCGTTGGTCCAATCCAGTACAGCCGAATTCGTGGTGATATCGCTGACATTCAGCTGCGTGGGTGCAGGGAAAGCATTCGGTACAAGCTCTACTTTCACGTTTTCGATAGAGGCGTTTAACCAGCTACTAATGGTGTCATAAGCCCGGATGGCTATGTAGTAGGTGCTGTCAGTGTCCAGCCCAAGTGTGCTGTAGTCGATGGTCAGAGTCGTGAAATAATTGCTTAAGTAGTTCGGACTCGGGCAGAATTGCACATCGTGATAGGTGTCCCCATCGTATGGGTCGGTCATATATCCCACAGAAAGGATTGACTTAAGGGTCGAATGATTGTAGGAGAAAGTCAGCTTCAGGAAACGGAGGTGTTCGACAAATTCAGGAAGAACCGCGAACAACGGCTTAACTTTGCTGTTTACAAGCTGCAGACTGTTACCCCAAACAACCATACTTCCGTTGTATAAAAACGCAGCGGGAAGCGTCCCGTCTGGAAAACCGACAATGGCATGGAGATTAAGGAACGACCAGCAATCGGGGTACGAGATATAGGGATACGCTAAAGGTGGATAAGCCGATGAGGAAATCCCCGTGGTATAACTATCGAAAGATTCTTGGTAAGGCTGACTGACCACTGAAATCGGATTGCAACGGGTGATTACATAGCCGAGCGGACTCCATTCGCTGTATTCTCCAGGAGAGCATATTGCCCGCACATAGAAACCGTAGAATGTTCCTTCCTCCAGCCCCGTTAACTCGAACGGATTTGTATTTACCGCACAGACATTTGTTGTTGAATCGGGATTGAAGTCTTCTGTGCCGTAAGCTATCTCCCAGGCCTGTTCATCATTGGCTGGCGTCCACCATAGCGTTGCCGAATGCTGGGATACGTTAGTGGCCCGTAATCCGGACGGAGCAAGACAAGAGGGTGCCACATCCAACACTAGATCATCCACATCGAGGTGGCAAGTGTTGTCTCCTACGTAATCGGATAAAATGGCAATATAAGTACCCGCGCCCTGATAATGGTCAAAGAAAACCTCCTTACGGACAATATAAAATGGCTCGACTGTTTGAACTGTATCTACTGGGACAAAGGTCGAGAAATCATCAGGGTCAGACATCACCCCCACAATCAAGTGGAGGTTGTTCGTGTTTGTGCGTATGAAAAATGACATTCGCAGACTATTGAGAGAATAATCGGAAGGCACCTCGGGAAGTATGGCCAAAGCTTCTGTGGAGTCGATACCCGCAAAACGGAGAACGGCATTGCTGTCTATTTCCCAAGAAGCATGTGGTACATATATGGAAGGACTATGGATGCCAGTTTCAGAGGCAAGGGCAGACCAGCAGCCAGGGAGCTTGCCTGAATGACTGTCTTCCGGTGTGAAATCCTCATAGTATGGGATGGAAAGCGGATCACACGATGTTCGGAAGGTCACTTCCTCTGACCAAGCGGAGGGATAGTTGTTTTCGCAAACTGATCTTACATACAGGGTGTAGAATGTATTCGCCTGCAAACCAGCGAGTTGAATATAAGGGTCTTGTACCGTAACCACATTTGAAACTGTGTCGGGGTCAAAATCACCGGCATCAATCACATATTGCCAGGCGACCTGCTCAATCCCCCCAGAAGAGAAGGAGATGAAAGCTTCATGTGCCGTCGCTCCCTCAAACGTGACATCCACAGGGCGCGAACAGTGATAAGGGACTATCTGCACATTATCGATGACCGCTCCCGGAGGATACACAGAATTATACGCGTTACGCCACCGGAAGTAGAGACGCCGCACCGTATTGTCGTTTTCGCTTCCCAATACGTAACGGGTTGTCTTCCAATTATTCTGAAGTGCATAATTGCCTATCGGAACAGAACCCTCGGGATAGACAATGTCTGCAAAGTTGGTTATAGGGGGTATCGGTGCGGGTTCCCCGACCAACGCCTGCATATATGCCCATGAAGAATGCCCCTTACAAAGCCATCTGAACCTAATCTCGTATTCGGTGGCATCGCTTAACAGAAAGTCCCGGTACGCCCATGCCTCAGCCAACGAGTTGCCGTATGAGGCATCCGTGCCGTTGTTGGTAACAAAGAGCAATGAATCACTGTAACCATTAGGGACACCGATTTGCCACCGACTGACAGGATTCATGCTTTCCATCCGCCACGCGGCATTCTCGTTTCCGGCTTCGAAATTATGGGAGTAAGGAACCGTGGCGGGCTGATAAGCAAAAGAGGTCACGGGAATAGAGGTCCATTCACTGTACCCCCACCCATTGGCACAATGTGTCCGGACAAAGAACACATAATTGCTATCTGTCAAATTTGTAGCCAGATAATGTTTCTCATGCACGGTAACAATATGATTACTGTCGGGATCTGTGAGATAGCTGGGCACTAACGCCACCTGCCACTCATTCTCACCGTCCTCATCCTCCCAAGTCACGTAAATGGATGAGGGTGAAATGCCTGTCGCCATCAGATTTGTGGGCGTATGGCAGGTGAACGCGGTATCTATCGTCAAGTTGTCCATCTTGAAATAATTTGAGGAAGAATTCTGATATTTCAAAGCGATGTAATGTCCCGTCCCCGTGTAATTTTCGAAAAAAACCTCCCTTTGATGCCAATTCCACCAATTGACATCTGGAGTGTAAACTGTATCCACAGGTGTGAACGAAGAAAGATCTGTGGGGTTGTCCATCACACCTACTATCAAAGAGGATGAATAGGAATTTTGCAGTTTCTTGCAGTAGAAGCTCATCTTGAGGTGGGAAATCAGCAGGTCGTCGGAAAGGCGCGGCAGAATGGCCACCTTGTATTCATTGTTGGTGCTGTAAAACATGAGACAGCTATCACTGGTGCAATAAGGTCCTGAGTTGAGATAAGGGCTCAGTTTTTGCCAGCAATGCGGTAGCGGTCCCGAATTTTGCGCACCAAGATATATCGTATCTTCAGGGTTGTTGAAATCTTCAGTATAAGGTAAGTGGTCTATTTCATGGCAACTTGTCCAAAATTCAAAGGGTTGGGCTGAACTGAGGTTTCCCGCACCGCAACCTGCTCTAATCCAGAGATGATGACAATGTCCCTCAGCAAGTGAGTCTAACAAAAGAGGGTCTGTCGTGGCAATCCAGCCCTCATTAGCAGGCGGTGGGGCGGGTGTGGTGAAATCCGCAACAGGATAGTATGTCCAAAAACTTTCGTTTCCGCCTGGGACCCAGGTGATTTCGGCGGTATGCTCACTCACGGACGACAAGGTGATGTCGCTTACCGGACGACAAGGGGAATCCGTTGTTGAGAATGGCGATTTCCAAACACTGTACAGACTGTCACCGCATTTCGATTGGAGTTCGATGCCGTATATGCTGTCTGGTGATGGTGCATAGATCTTGTACGGCGAAGTAGCCGTGGAATCATAAGTCCAACCATTGTCTCCCAACAACCTATAACGCAACACCCAAACAGAATCATTCAACCCCGATGCCCAGTATATTGTTACGCTGTCGTTCGACCATTCGTGATGATAAATATTAGGTGGAGAGCAAGGAACGCTTTCGGAATGCGAACAAACCGTGAAACGCATATTGTTGCGGATGAAATCAGCTGTGGGGAGAAATGGTGCATTGGGATCCAAAGGTGAAGTGGTCACCCAACCCAATGAAACATAGTTGTTGGGTATTGCGTGGCATTTAAACTTGTGGTATGCTTTGCTGCCGGTTGCAGTATCGACTGTTTTATCTAACACAAAGACAACCAGATTATGAATACCATCAAAATAGAACGGGGTAGAAAACTCAAAATAATTCCATCCTAACTGACAGTAAAAATTCCCCACATAAACTAAAGAAGCTTCAGTAAGAGGGGTAAAGTCAAAGCTATTACTATAAACACTATCTTCACGATGTGTCAAATAGATTTCCACATGATTTTTGGTATCTAAAGGATATGGGGATGTGTACTGGTAGGAGATACCCGTGAGCAAAACAGGGCTACCGTCAGGACTGAGTTCGTGGGCTCTGATAATCTCTTCACGGTAGGAGTGGAGGGCTCCCGATATCGGAAAACTTCCTGATTCCAATTGGGGAGAGCCCGAAATGACAGTAGGGTTGGGATCTGTTTCCAAGCATTCCAGATAATGAAGCGTCCTAAAACATACCGACGATGACAATGTGGTGTCAAATCCACAGACATAGAACAAGTTGACACAATAGCGAGTAGCTCTCTCTAATCCTGTCAACATCAAAAAGGTGTCAATAGCGACAACTTCCGTCCAGACAGGTTGTGCATCCGCCTTATACCGCACGATGTAGCTGTCGGGCAGATTAGCCGTGGGCGGTGACCAGATGACCATCGCCGATGAACCAGCCACAGAGGACACATGTAACGCGTTCGGGGAATCGCAATCGGAGAGGGAATTCGACAATGCAAATGGCAGACCTGTGCCACTCGTTTCCGCCTCCAACTTCTCTGTCGGCAGAGACAATGTGGCCATTAAAAGCAAACACCATATTATACAAGACTTTTTCATAGCGAATTTTTATTTGTATATAAACAGAGTTATCTCTTCACAAATTTCTTTATCACAATGCCTTTATCGGTGGTCAAACGCACAAAATAGATGCCACCGGCCAATCCTGAAATGTTGATGCGGGTCTGTAGGGGCGAATGATTATTCGCACCTACAATGGTACGGACTACCTTGCCGTAAACATCTATCACCTCAATGCCCTCCAATTGTACATCGTTCATTGTACATTGTACATCGATATACTCATTTGCCGGATTCGGATATAGCTTGATGCAGCTGAGCAAATAGTCGTCAACATGGACCGAGTCATTATTATTAGGCAAAGTGGCAAAGAACGTTTCCTCACTATAGTCGGTTATACCAAAATAGGTGATGAATGCCCTGTAGGCGTAAGTCATGTTTGCGGTCAAGCTGGTCAATTCGGTCATGAAAGCGTTATTCGAGATGGAACAATCGACCTGCGTAAACGCGCTGTCCGAAATATCACGCCACTCAAAACCCGCTGCAGAGACAAGCAGATTGTCCGGATTGTTGATGGTGGCGCTCAGTGTCGCGGTTGTCTGTCCGATGGGGTCTGCGTCAACAGTCATCACAGAGGGGCGCACCGGGAGTAATGTGGAATCGATGGCCTCCAATGTCAGGTCGTCAATGTGAAGCCACATTGGGCCATTAACTCTCACAAACCTTATGGCGGGATAGCCATCCGCCCAATGATAATCCGCCACGCGAAGCGTATATTCCTGGAAACTTCCGCCTGCCGCACCAATCACATCAATTGTGTCGTTAGGAATAAAGGTGGAACTGTTCTCTGGATTCGTAATCAGTCCACCGATGACCTGAACATGCCAATCGCTATAAGTTCCCATATTCTTGGCATAGAACTTAATTTGCAAATTATCAATCGGATAGAGATTGTCCTCCACTTTGGGGAGTACGACAATGTTTGACCCGTTATCTACGTAGTACAGCCGCAGCACCCGTGTACCACTGTGAGACTCGTCCGTCCTAATGGTAGCAGATGCGGATAATGTTTTCCAACATACAGGCAACATGGTCTCATTGTTATAATATTCAAAGTCCCAAGTCGCGGGAAGCTCAACAATTGGATCGCAAAGAGTAGAAAAATCGTGGAGTTCGTGACTTGCCGCTTCGGTGCCGTCATCGCATCGTGCCGCCACATACCATTGGTAAATTGTACCCGAGGTCAGTCCCGACAAAGTGTAAACGCCATTGTTATTCAACGACACGTTCGGCACAACCGTAAATGCATTGTTCCCCTTGATTCGGTAGTATAGGTTACAGGATGATTCTGTTCCCGTCCAACTCAAATTGATACTGTTATGCGTAGGACTGGACGATTCCAAATCGTATGGCCTTGGACACGAAAGCGTATAGTCAAGGAGCACATCTTTCACGTATATGTCGCTGTGGTCGATACATTTGAAAGAGACTCTGTCCCCAACTCCAGTGTAACCGTTTATCGGAACCAAATAAGTCTCGTATGATGTAGTCAGGCTTAGCGTGTCAACAGCCACAAACGTGGAGTCTTCGCTGGCATCGGTCATCACACCAATGATCAAGGTGCCATTGTTCGTTTCACTTCTGGCGGAAAAGGAAACCTCCACAGTATTTATATCAATGAGCTGTCTGTTCAAATGCGGCATCGAGATGGTGTTGGGAATCCAAAGATTGATAGCACCATAGCTAATAACAGGGTCGCAGCAGCTTCCTGGGCCTCTTTCCCAACAAACAGGAATCGGATGCATAGTACTTGAAACAAGAGATAAGTCGCAGATGTAAGGAAGGGTGTCAATATATTCACAAAGTGTAGTGAAGGATTGTTTGATCCAGACACTGGTATCGCTACCGCAATTGCGTGCCACCCTTACCCAATATTTTGTTATAGATTGCAATCCAGTCAACGTCACAGACGTGTCCTGCACGTTCACGGTGGTAATATAGGCATCGTTCCAATTCTGGCCATCTTTAGCATATTGGACAATATAATTAGAGGTGCCACCCTCAGGCATATTCCACGACAACTCTACTGAATGGCTCTGGATGTTGGAGACGGACAATCCGGTAAGAGGGGTGCAGGTCTCTCTTTTCAAACGCAAATTGGTGATTGTTGGTGCGGGCTGGATTCCGTGATCGTAAGTGCTGCCGTAGTCATTAACCCATCCAAAAACCAGTTTTGCAATTGAGTTGGTATCGGGATTGGCAATCGGATTGTTCATCCGAACATCCAAATGGATAGTTTTGCCATCTGTCAAATTGATAATGTAAGGATAGTTTGGCGTGTTGGTCATGTCGAAGTGGTCGCTGAAGTTGGCTGCATAGAGGGAATTCGTACTGACACCCCACGAGTAGGCGATTCCACCCTCGTAGATCTGGGAAGGAGGCGCCAAAAACATCTTCAGAAAGTCTTTGTTGTACTTGCCGCCGCATTTCAGATCGAAAGAGACAATAATCTTGTCCGCATCCCCGACCACAAATGTCTTTTCCGCAGCAACATTACTCCGGGTGTAGGAATAGGTGGGGGTGACACCGTTGTTGGTCACAAGGAGTGCATTGTTACTGCCAGAGGTACCTAATATCCAGTAATTCTGAGCATCACCATTGTTCAGCACCCATCCTTCCGACGTGGAAAAAGTGGCCGTGTAGGGAAGAGCAGGCTCCTGTGCCACAACAGTTAGAATTGAAATCAACATCAACCATTGGATAATAAATAACTTTTTCATGACGAAATCATTCAATTATATCAGTTTCTGACGGCAAAAATACTATCTTTCGCAACACTTTTATATCCCTCACATAAAAAATATGTTCCCTCACTGTAAAAATGTGACCGGATTACGGTTTTTGAACGGATATTTCGGGGGGGGGTAAAAATCTGATTTTCAATACATTATGCAAATGTTTGATTTTTGTGCTGTTATGAGGGCTTTAGAGGGCTTTTCTGTGAGGGAATGGGGCTGTTTTCTGGGGTTTTGTTTGGATTAATTCACTATCTTTGCAGCGACTTTCAGACCCGAAAACAAGAAGCATAATAATAAACAAATATGGATGTCCGATTATGAAACACCGAAGAACCATCGTTATCGTTTTGCTGAACGTCTTGTTCTGCGCCGTGCTGCTCTACTTCTTTGTCAACAACTCCTATCTTCGTCCATGGGCGGGCAGTGTCACCAATGAAGTGCTTGCGGGGCTGTTGTTGTTGGCCACCATATATGCCAACTATTTCCTGTTTTACCCCCTACTTCATAAAAAGCATCCGGTTGTCTATTGGGTGGTAGTGGTTTTCGTTTCCTTTGTGGCAGGATTGATTGAGATGGTTATCGCCTGGAAATGGATGAAATATTGTAATGCGGAGGTTATAGAGCAATTTGGCGCCTTCAGAATGTTTACCCATCATGGGAGAGTTGTGGCTGCCCGTACCTTGGCATTCAACTTCTTCCCGTTTATGTTCCGCGAACGGCAGGAACTGCGAAAGGCCTTGGACACGGAGGTGCATGTGGTCTATCGCGACACTCAGATGGTGGATGTAATAGACAATGAGAGTAACCTCTTAATGATTCCCAAAGACGACATCTACTATTGTGTTCAGGACGGGAACTTCACCCGCATCTATACGGTGCATGACCGTTGGTTTACACGGCTCGGCTCCATGAAACATCTTGTGCAACTGTTTGGGGAAGAAGACTTTGTCCGCATTTCGCCCACCGTTTTGGTTCCGTATAAGTACATCTGGTCGTGCAACGGCAGCGAGGTGTTCCTGAAAAAGATGCCGTGGACGAAGAAGCCGCTCACGTTCACGTTGGATCCCAAAAACAGTGGCCTGATTGCCGACCAGGTCGCCGAGGGTCTTCAGCGATGCAAGGCCGAAACAGCAGGGGAACAAGCTCCGAAGAGAAAGCCCCGGTCGAAGTCCAAGCGGAAGCCCGTCGTCCCCCCGCAGCAGAAACTCGACATGGTTCAATCCTGCGTTCAGGCGAATCCGGGCTGCAACACCACAGATATCGTCGCCCAGACCGAGATTTCGCTGAGCACGGTCGAGCGTTGCCTTTCCGAGCTCCGCAAACGCAAGCTCGTCAAATACGTCGGCAGCAAGCGCCACGGCGGTTACCATGTTAATTCATAATGCATAATTCATAATGCATAATCAGTTGCGATGGTCTTTGTGTTTAACGATTGATGTTAATATGCGGATCAATTCTTCACATTTGTTTTTCAACTCTTCATATAGGGCATTATCCAAATAACCGCTTTTGTGTAACAATTCTAGCCAATAATCTGTTTCGCTTGCTTCTTTAAGAGAGATGTTGAATTTAGAATAAAAATCAGAACTGCTTTGCCCTCTTATTCCCTCTCGGATATTAGCGCCAATACTGGTGCCGCTCTTCAACAATTGCTCAGAAATCACCCATTCCTTTCTCTCTTTCCGCAACCAATCACAAAATCGAACAACATCCACAGCAAATTCGGTACTCTTCACCACAATCAGATTATCTTTATTACTTTTCATATCCTACCATTTAATTATGAATTATGATTATGATCATGCATTATGATTATGCATTATGCATTATGAATTATGAATTAATCATCTCCTCCCCCAATTATCCCTATCCAAATTCCTAAAATTAATGGCCTCGCTCAGGTGCCCGATCTCAATGTTCGGGCTGCCGTCGAGGTCCGCGATGGTGCGGGCCACCTTGAGGATGCGGTCATAGGCGCGGGCCGAGAGGCCGAGGCGGTCCATCGCCTGCTTCAGGAGCAGCTGCCCCGCCTCGTCAATACGGCAATATTCGCGCACCATCCTGCTGCTCATCTGCGCGTTCGCGAACACTCCCTGACACCCCTCGAATCGCTGCTTTTGGATTTCCCGCGCTGCCACCACACGCTTGCGGATCTCCGCACTCCGCTCCGACGGCTTGTCGGACGCTAACTCCTCATGGCTGACTGGCACGACTTCAACATGGAGGTCGATGCGATCCATTAAAGGTCCTGAGATCTTACTCAAATAGTTCTGGACTTCGAAGGGTTTGCAGGTGCAGGCAATCGTCGGGTGGTTGTAGTTGCCGCACGGACAGGGGTTCATCGCCGCGATGAACATAAACGAGGCGGGGAACTCCACGGAATACTTTGACCGTGAGATGGTTACGCGCCGTTCCTCCAACGGCTGACGCATCACCTCCAAAACCTGCCGCTTAAATTCCGGCAATTCGTCAAGAAAGAGCACCCCATTATGTGCGAGCGAGATTTCTCCGGGCTGCGGGTGCGTGCCGCCACCCACCAACGCCACATCACTGATGGTGTGGTGCGGCGAACGGAACGGCCGAGTGGCGATGATGGAGGCGTAACGGCTCATCTTGCCCGCCACGGAATGGATCTTCGTCGTCTCCAACGCCTCTTCCAGACACAAGGGTGGCAAAATCGAAGGCAACCGCTTGGCTAACATGGTTTTACCAGACCCCGGCGGACCGATCAGAATCACGTTATGGGAACCCGCCGCCGCAATCTCCATCGCCCGCTTGATGTTCTCCTGCCCTTTCACGTCCGAGAAGTCGTACTCGTAGTGGTTCAGACTGTCGTTGAAGGCACTGGCCACGTCAATGCGTGTGGGTTCGATGGGCGTGCCCTTGTCGAAAAAGTCAATGACCTGCTTGATGTTGGATGCCCCCAGAACATCGATGCCCTGCACGATGGCGGCTTCCCTGGCGTTCTGGATGGGCAGAATCAGTCCCTTTTTCTTGTGCCGTCGCGCCTCCAAGGCGATGGGTAACGCGCCGCGCACGGGCTGCAGCGAACCGTCCAACGACAATTCGCCCACGATGTAGTAGTCCTCTAGTTCCGACGCTCCCGCTATCTGTTCGGAAGCGGCCAAGATGCCGATGGCCAGGGTCAAATCATACGCTGAACCCTCCTTGCGGATGTCCGCTGGCGCCATGTTCACCACGATTTTCCGCCCGGGTATCTTGTAGCCATAGATGTTCAGCGCGGTCTCGATGCGCTGCTGACTCTCCTTCACCGCGCTGTCGGGCAAACCGACCAAGTGGAAACCGATGCCGTTATCAACATTCACCTCCACCATGATGGGTATCGCGGCCACCCCCATCAGTGCACAATTGTTCGTTCTTATCAACATAATTTAATATTTCGTTTTATTCACGGTGAATCGGCTCTCACGCGCATTGCAAACCGTTGTATAGCACTGCGCATCGGTCTATGATGGCGTTGGCGTTTTCAAAGCCAATATCGCAGACTTTTTTGTTCTTGGTTCCATCATAACCCATGGTAAGGTACATGATGTCATAGCCAGACACTATGGCGGCCAGTAATTTGCGGTCACGTTTGCCGGCGGCTTCCATGTATTTCTTAATAGAAGGGCGGCCTTTGCCTTTGCGAATGTTCAGGATTGCATCCAAAGCAATCAGACATCCTTTCCAAAGCGTGTCTCCGGCTATCTTGACATACTTGCTGTCTGAATACAATTTTACCGCTGGGTCATAATTCGCTTTCTGGATGACCTCTTCCGCGTTGGTCACGTATCTTCGTGCCTCTTCAATGGGATTTACTTTTTCCATAAATTAATTTTTAACGCAGCAAAGATACAACAAAAACAATCTTTTGTCAAGACTTTTTTTGAAAATAAACAATATTGAGAATCAGCGACTTGTAATTTTTGACAATTAAAATTAATAATTATTAGTTAATTTTAATTTTAGATTTCGCAAGTTTTTGCGATTTTGATCGCGTGCCGTCTCCGGCTAATCATATATTATGTATCACCGAGCCCTGCCATCTGTCCCTTCTCTCAAGCTCCTCCTCAATCTTGCGTACAAGTGCGTCGTGGCGGAGCAGATTCCACTGGGAGACAGCGAGATAACGCGGCGGCACTTCGGCAGAGAAACGCTCAATCACGATTTCGGGCGACATTCGTTCAAGATAATCACACAGAAACCGCACATACTCGTCGGCGGAGAGCGGGTTGAAACGCTCGGGATGGTCGTTGTATTCCTTTTCCATGGCTGTGTTCTTGAAAATCTGCAACTGGTGGAATTTCACAAACTGTGGCCGCAACTCGTTGAGTATCTTTACGTTCGAAAGCCATTGCTCCGGTTTCTCGCCCGGCAATCCGAAAATCAGGTGGACCCCAACGGGAATATTCCGTGAATGCAGTTTTTCGAAGGCATTAAAGGTGCATTCCACCGTATGTCCCCGATGAATATGCGCAAGTATCTCATTGTGAAAACTTTCCACGCCTAATTCCACCGTGAGGTAGGTGCGGCTGTTTAATTCCGCCAAATAATCCAGCACCTCGTCAGGAAGACAATCTGGACGGGTGGAAACGATAATCCCCTTGATGTCAGGAACTTGTAATGCGGCTTCATATTTCTGACGAAGAACTTCAAGAGGGGCGTTTGTGTTTGTATATGCCTGGAAATAGGCGAAATAGCCGTTATTGTAAGGATAGCGCTTCTCGAAGAACCGTTTTCCGTTTATCAACTGTGTTGCGACGTCATCTTTTTCAGTAAGATAGGATGGCGTAAAGGCATTGTTGGCGCAGTAGGTGCAGCCGCCTTGCGAACGGTTTACGCGGTTCGGGCATGAAAAACCGGCATCGACGGGCAACTTTTGAATGCGCCCGCCAAAGTGGGTTTTACAATAATGGCTGTATGCGTGAAAACGTCGCTCGTTGCCCCAGGGATACATCACTCCGCATCCTTATATAATAAATTGTCTCCGAAGGGATCCAACGTGTGCAGCGACTTCTTGTCCGGATTCACCAGAAACATAAATTCTTGCTCGTTGCCGTCTTTCTCTAAATTTCCCGTCACCATGAAGAGCGTGACCCCTTCGGTGAGAAGGTCGCCGTTGTCAATCAAATCGTCCATATCCGCCTTGGTCCGTTTTATCTCGTTTAGGTACAAGCCGATAACCTCACGTCGGGCGGTGTCGTCAGAATCATCCCAATACATCTGCTCATACACGCCCTCCATGTTTTCCAGCAACTCGGAGGTGAGTTTGGCATAACTGTATTCCGTCAGTGTGTCAACGCTAGTAATGGTCAGCTTTTGATAATCGGTTACCTTCTCCTGCTGCAAATAGGTTTCCGCCATCTTTTTCATCTGGCGGTTCAGCTTGTTCTGTTCCATCTTCTGGCAGCCTGTGAGACAGACCGTTGCAGAAAGGAGTGCCACGATAAAGTATTTGGGTGTTGTCATTATTGTCAATTTTTGAGACGTAAGACGTAAGACTTGAGACTTTGGAATTTTTCGCCCCTGTTTAGAAGACGAAACCGATTCCTTTGATTCCTACCACCTGTTTGGAGTAAGGGTGGAAGGTTTGGAGGGAGCCGGCTTGGTGCATGTTGATGACACCGAAATCGTGGATTTTGTCGTTGGCGTGCGTAAGCGAAACCTGGACGGGCTTTTTGTCGCGGGTGATATAACTGTATTCCGGATAATTGAATTCGATAATTTTGGTGATATTATCTTTGTAAATCCTGTTGAAAATCAAACTGTAGGCATCGGCAGCCGCTCCTTCACTCTGGTTAAAACCTTTCGTGGCATTGAAATAGAACGCCGTGGCCAGGGTGAGGTCCTCAGGGGTGATATAGAATACGTAAACCATTGTATCAGAAATGGATACACCAGTAAACAGACTCATGTAGTTGTTTTCCCATTTCTTCAATTCGGAGAGCATGGCCTGCATCGCCTCGCCCGAGTATGGGGTTTCTTGTTCACCTGCCGCCAAGTTGTACTGGTCTTTGCGACTTTTCACGATGGCATCTGCAGCCTCACGGGCTTTGCTCTCGAAACTTTTGGAAACGGTTTTCGTGTGACTGGCAGGCACTTGCGTTACCACACCGTCAATGATTTTGGTATCGACAAATGTCTCTGACTGTTGCGTGTAGGAGATGTCGGCGTAGTTCTTGAAGAAATCAGGCAGCGTGGCGGTGTGTGTCGTGTAGGTGGTGAGCGGTGTCGCAGCAAGCACATCGGTTGCGGTTATGCTCTCCTCCTGCCACAGCTTCGCGAGATCATAGTTAGAGGTATAAGCCACGAAGACTTTCGAATCATCGGGTGCTGTAATCGGCTCAATATCAACAGAATTGAGTTTGTAGTAGGTGCGGTTCTGCTGGATAATATTCGTAAGGCCGAGCAAACTCTCGGCATAGTCGGCGAAATAGCCGCGAATGTCCTGCACCTTAGACACGGAGACCGTCACTTTCAGCGTGGTGGTCGGTAGCGCGTATTGCACCTTGCCCACATACTTCACCCCTTTTGACGGGAATTCCTTCAACGGATAGACCTGCACCTGCGCAAATGCGGAAAGGGATAACACGCAAATTATCAACAATATACTGATTCTTTTCATTGCCAATTATGAATTATGCATTATGAATTATGAATTATGAATTAGTCCCTTCTTCCTCCGAGGAAAATCATCACATAATAGAGTAATGTTGCCAGCGAGGAGATGGCGGCGATAAGATAGGTGCGGGCGGCCCATTTGAGGGCATCCTTGGCCATGACAGTCTCGTCGCCGGTCGTGATGGCGTTGCTTTCAAGCCATTCCACGGCGCGCTCGGAGGCGTTGTATTCCACCGGAAGGGTAATGACTGAGAAGAGGGTAGTGAGGCCGAACAGGACGATGCCCACGAGCAGGACCCATTGTCCTATGAAGTTGGAGATGCTCAGCAACACAATACCGGCCAGCAGAATCCATTGCGAAAAACGGGAGCCGAATTGCACGGCGGGCACCAGCTTGGAGCGCATGGTGAGCCAGCGGTAGGCGGTGGCGTGCTGCACGGCGTGACCGCATTCGTGCGCGGCGACGGCGGCGGAAGCGATGTTTCGTCCCTCAAACACGCCCTGACTCAAGTTCACAACCTTCTTTGTCGGGTCGTAGTGGTCGGTGAGGAAACCGCCTGTACAGGTTACCTGCACATCGTAGATGCCGTTGTCACGCAGCATCTTCTCGGCCACTTGCTTGCCAGAAAGCCCGCTGCTAATAGGGGTTTTAGAATATTTTTCAATACGCGAGGTCAGGGTTTTCTGCACAATCCAGCTCGCAACCATCAATACGATAAAAATGATAAAGTATCCCATTTGTTTCGTTGTTTTTTAAGACTGCAAAAATAAAAAAAAATCTTTGATTGTCGCGTTGTTTATGGATTGTCGCACACAAGTTTTTTCCTTTTTTTTCTATGAAGATATTCCGTAAAAATTGTACTTTTGCATTTTATTTTTAAGCTAACAGCCAACAGCCAAAGATATGAAAAGATTTTTCTCAGTTGTAATAGCGTTTTTATGTGTGATGTCCGTTTCGGCGCAGAACGTCGCTGATATCGAGTCCGACGGCATGGAATGCACCTCCATCACGGTGGGCAAAAAGGCATCGGCGGACGGTTCGGTGATGACCTCGCACACGGACGACAGCCACCGTTCGCGCACGAACATTTACGTGACCCCCGAGCAGGATTACGAGCGTGGCGCGATGCAACCCCTCTATAAGCGTCAATGGGCGAAAAAGCAGCTTCCCGGCCAGATGCAACGCTACGACAACATCCTCATCGGTGAGATTCCGCAGGTGGAGCACACCTACCAGTTCCTCAACACGGCCTATCCTTGCGTGAACGAGGCGCAGTTGGCCATTGGCGAATCGACGTTCGGCGGTCGAAAGGAAATGCAATCCGATAGCGGACTTATTGATTGTCAGAGACTGTGCATGTTGCTTTTGCAACGTTGCTGCACCGCTCGCGAGGCTATCGAAACCGCGGGCGTGCTGCTGAAAAAATACGGCTGGATTGATGCGGGCGAGTGCCTGACCATCGCCGACAAGGACGAGGTCTGGCATCTGGAAATCCTCGGTCCCGGAAAAGACAAAGTGGGAGCTGTCTGGGCGGCACAGCGCGTTCCCGACGACCATGTGGCTGTTAATGCTAATGCATCCACCATTCGCGAAATCAACCTTAAAGACAAAGATTATTTCATGGCTTCCGACAACGTCTATTCGTTAGCCAAAGAGAACGGTTGGTGGGATGGTAAAGAGACCTTCCGCTTCGCATACGCTTACGCGCCACAGACCCGCACGATGATGGCTTGCCGCCGTAGGGAATGGCGCGTGTTCGACCTCGTGGCCCCTTCCCTCCACCTCGACCCGAACGCTGAAAACTATCCGTTTTCAGTGAAACCTGATACATTGGTTACCTTGGAGAAGATGATGAGCATTTTCCATGACTATTACGAAGGAACTCCGTATGACATGCGCAAGACGTTGACAGTCACGGATAAAGATGGAAAAAATGTCATTTCCCCGATGGCCAATCCCTTCATGAAGCTTGATGAATTGAAGCTGCACCGCATCAACGGCGGTTGGAACGAGCGCGGCGAACGCAGTATAGCGGTGCATTTCACGGTGTATGCTACTATTATCCAATGCCGCAACTGGCTGCCCGATGAGGTGGGTGCGTTGTGCTGGTTCGCCTTGGATAATGTCGCCTCTTCCATCTATGTGCCTATCTATGCGAATGTTACGGACCTTCCGGAAACCTATAAGACGGATGGTCGCCTGACGGGATTCAGCAGGGATGCTGCATGGTGGGCGTTTAACCGCGTGGGTACGTTGGCCGCCCAACGATGGGGGGATATGCATGTTGTGGTGGACAATGTGTGGAAACCGATGCAGAAAGAGTTTATCAAAGAGCATTTTGTCATCGAACAGGAAGCGATGGAGCTGATCAAACAGGATCGTTATGATGACGCTATCCAAGTGCTGACCAATTTTACCGATATATGTGGTAATGAGGCCGTTGAACGCGCTTGGAAACTCGGTGATGAGCTTTGGACAACGTTTGACGGAATGTGGTAAAATAAATGCGACATGGAACCTTTGCCGATTTTAGAGAAAAAACTCATAATCCCGTCCTATTTTGTAGATGACAGGTCTCAGATGACAGTCTGCTCTCTGTTTCAGCTGATGCAGGAGATGAGCGACCGGCATGCTACCATTTTAGGGGCTGGCTGGCATAGTCTTCGCGAGCGTGGTTTTTTTTGGGTGATTACCAAAATCCAAATGAAGATCAACCGTTTGCCTAAATGGACTGAAGAGGTCACGATACGCACTTGGGTGAGAAAATCGGGTGCGGCCACTTCCCCTCGCGACATCGAAATCATAGATTCCGACGGACAAGTCTTGGTTGCCGCAAGCACCGTGTGGGCCATTTTGGACAAAGAGAAAGGACAACCCCAGCGCATGGATATTTTCGATTGTTGTTTCAGCCCGCAGGATCGAAACGCATTGGAAGCCAAACCGATGAAAATCGGACCTGTAAAACTTCCGGAAACGCTTCCGGAACCAATGGATGTGCGTCATTCCGATATCGACATAAACCAACACGTCAACAATGCGCATTACATCCAGTGGGCATTTGATGCGGTGAGCGATGCTTTCCGAAAAACGCACAAAATCACCGGCGTGGCGGTCAAATTCATCGCCCAAGCCAAACTCGGCGACCAATATATAGTGTGCTCGGAACCAGTTTCCGAAAATTGTTTCAATACGGCCATTTTCTCTGCGGATAGTAATACAGAATATTGCCGTCTTCAAACGGAGTGGGAAGCGGTAAGTATGTCTTGATTTTGAAAGGTGGTGGAATATGTACATGAATGAAGATTTGTTCGTAGATTTCTTGAGTGTCAGGGAGATACTGTGGGTCGGCGTGAATTTTTCCAAGGCAAAGTTCACGCGCGCAGGTTTCGATTACTCTCAAGAAATCATGCAGCATTATTTTCAGGAATGGAATAAGTTGATTTTGAACGACCAGAAGAAGTACGATATCCGCATGAGCTTGCGAAAACCGATAATGCACTACGACTTGTCCGCGGTGACAAAATTGAACAAATCGGTGAAAATCAATAATTTATTTACCAGATATATTGATATAAAAGATGTCCTCACAGATGACCAGATGGTGGATTATATCTCAGGATTGGCACTTCCGAAAACATCTCCGTATGCATTGTCGTTTGTGGTGGAGTCGTTTGATGCCTCGGTGAAAACGGCGGCCATTTGGGTGGTGATTACCAAAACAGAAACCCAGGAGGTTGCCTTGTGCGAAAAATTCCTGAAGACACCTGCTGGTTTTGGCACGCGAAATTATTGGGCTAGAACCTTTTACAATGTGTTTTACGATATTCAGACCAATGCTTTCCTGCGATGGGAGAATATGGTTCAGAATAAGGTGGGCGAAAACATCTCTGAGTCGGATAGTCAGTAATGGACTATTTCAAAGATAGAGGTTTGCGTCTCCGTAACTCAAGAAACGGTAATTGTGGTCCAAAGCGTGCCGGTACACGAAATGCCAATCTTCTCCTAAAAAGTTAGAAATAAGCAATAGTAAAGTGCTTTTGGGTTGATGGAAATTGGTGATCAACCCATTGACAAGGTGCCTTGTATAAGTCGGCAGGATGATGAGCCGGGTACTGGCTCTTAACATGTCCGTGTCGTGCGTTTTGAGGTAGTTGAGAATGGCTGTTAACGACTGCTCCACCGTCACTTGGTGAATCCCGGGATTTTCATAGGTCTCCCATTGTTCCACCAAAAGCGGTTGATCCAGTCCGAGGTGCAATTTGGCACCGATAACAAAGAGCGACTCCAATGTGCGCGTGACGGTCGTGCCCACGGCGATAAGTTGCTTGTCGCTGTTTTCCAATAATTTACGAATAAAGTCTTCAGTTATCAGAATCTTTTCCTCATGCATGAAATGACCACCGATAGTTTCGGATGATACAGGTTTGAAAGTGCCTGCTCCTACATGAAGTGTAACGTATTCTGTTTCAATTCCTTTCTTGTTGAGAGTGTGCAGTAGTTCATCGGTGAAGTGAAGACCTGCGGTAGGAGCGGCCACAGAGCCGTCATGACGGGCATATACGGTCTGATAACGTTCTGTGTCACTGTCTTCTGCGTCACGATGAATGTAGGGTGGGAGCGGGACTTTACCGTATGCTTCAATCCATTCTGCGAAAGAAACATCGGATTCGTTCCAGGTGAAAGTAACCTCAAAAGTACCTTCTATGGCTTCTCCTCGTTCCGCTTTGATGCTTACAACCCGCTCGTTAATAGGGACTTCGATTTCCAATGGGTGTTTCCATTTCCGGGCATTTCCGACCATGCACTTCCACGTGACGCAACCGCTCAACGTAAATGCGACGGCAGGGTCCGAAGTGGGGGCAAGCGGTTCGAGGCAGAAAATTTCAATGGCGGCGCCGGTAGTGTTGTGCACCAACAACCGCGCATGAATCACCTTGGAATTATTGAACACCAACCAATGATTGTCTGTCAAGAACTCAGGTAACTGGTGGAATTGCGCATCGGTGATTTTCCCTGCTTTCTTGTTGTAAATCAATAGCTTGGATTGATCCCGTTGGGCGACGGGATACATGGCGATGCGGGACTCCGGCAGCGGATAGTCGTAATCTTCTATGCGGATATTTTTATTCGGATCTGTCATGGCGGCAAAAATACACAAATTGCGAATACGCAGTAGAGACGTTTCCTGAAACGTCTCTGTAATTCAGGATCGTTCCTGTAATAAATTGTAGCAGGCCCTATAATATTATTGTGTGTTAAAAAATTGCATTAAAATTATTAACAATTTTTAACTTGACAAGCGCTTTTCTGTGTTGTATATTTGCCATGAAACAAATTATTGAAATAATGAAAACAAAAGTGATCATAAGCATATTGATTATAAGTGGATTGTGTCTTTTGGCACCCACGAAGGGAATGTCGCAAGAGCAGCTGTTTCGCGCACATGCTGCTGAAATCGTGCCGGACATGCCTGCGCAGAGCTGTTTTCTTCCAACTTTTGCCGGTTTTCATTTCCGAAACGATTTCTGCATGAAAGAGATGATGTATGCCGATATAGTAGGTGTGATGAACTTTCGGAAGAACATCCTGTTTTTTTGCGTAAATCATTATGGCTATGCGAGCTATGGAGATTTCAAACTGTCGGTCGGTTATGGCCGTGACTTTGGCGACCGTTTTGCGATGACGGCGCGGATCTTTTACCTGATGGCGCACGCCCGAGGGTATCCTCCACGGCATTCTCTTTGCGCAGATTTTGCTTTCGCCTGTAAAGTGTCGCCAAAATTGCTGCTCGATGCTGTGGTATTTAATCCTTTCCTGCTACGATATGGAATTGTGGGAAAGGACGTTATACCCCTGAGATTCGCGTTGGGGTGTACGTATATGCCTGTTCGCAAACTGTTGCTCTCGCTTACAATGTCGAAGTCGTTGCCGGGCGCATGGGAAGTGACAGGACGGTTTATGACCCATCCGATTGCACCGCTTCTACTCGGCGCGGATTGCTCTAATAACCATTTGGGCATATATATTGGTTTGGTTTACAGGAAGTTCGTGATGTCAGTGCAGGCCGCATGGCATTATCGGATTTCAGTCTCCCCTGAAATCGGAGGATGGTGGTTTGATGCACCTAAACAAAGACTATAACGATGACTATAACAAAGACTATAACAAAGACTATAACGATGACTATAACAATGACTATAACTATAACAATGACTATGACTGTTCACTGTTCACTAATCACTGATCACTAAAAACAAACATGAAAAACAAGACAATATTAAGAAGTATAATGATGATAGCGATAATCATCCCGACAGTTGGATTCGCCCAACAGGATTCCACTCGGTTGTTGGAGAGCTCCGTCGAAAGTTGGATGCTCCAAATGGACGATTTGGAAAACGAAGAGAACGTCAGCGAGGAGATGCTCGAACAGATGGAGGATGTTTATGAGAACAGTCGTCCAAATTTGAATAACTTGAGCTATGAAGTGGCGGTGACAGTATTGCAGTTGACTGATTACCAATACTATCAGTTACAGTTGTACATTGATAATTACGGTCAGTTGTATAGCATTTACGAGCTGGCGGCCATAGACGGTTTCACGGATGTGGATATGCGTAGATTGTTTGACAGAGTTGTTATTTCGCCGCCGCCAAAACAACGCCCGACTTTCCGACAGCTGATGAAAAGCAGCAAGAGTGTCCTTTGGCTGCGTTATGGGCAAGTAGTGGAGCGGCAGGCAGGGTATGACACCTCGAGGGCAAACCATTATGACGGGTCGCCAGCTCACTTGCAATTCCGTTACGATTTCGATATCCACCAGCATTTCGGTTTCCGCGTTGCCGGGGAGAAAGATGCAGGGGAGGCGTTTTTCCGAGGCGACCAAAAGTACGGGTTCGACCACTATTCGGGCTCGCTGTATGTGAAGAACATCAAATGGTTGAAGTGTGCCGTGGTTGGGGATTACCGGTTGAATTTCGGGCAAGGGCTGGTGCTGGGCTCCTCCATGATGGCCGGAAAGGGTGGGGGAGTGTCGGCGATACGCCGCTTCAGCGAAGGGATTCGTCCTGTGGCAACCATCAACGAAAGCGAGTTTTTTCGGGGAGCTGCGTTCACACTGGGGAATGCTCATTGGTCGGGGAGCGCTTTCGCTGGAGCGGTGACGGAAACCAATCGTACCGCTATAGGGGGAGCACTCTCTTATAGGCGGGCACGGTTTACGCTCGGTGGACAGTTTGTTTGTTTCGGAGAAGTTGCTGACTCGGCGACAAGTAAAGAGAAATGGCGGTCGCTAATCCAACCTCGCCAATGGAACGCCAGCGTGTGGTATCAGGCACTGGCAGGCAAAGCACTGTTCTTCGGAGAGGTGGCTCTCAATGAAAAGGGGAAACCTGCCTTGTTGCAGGCCGCACTCTTCCCCGTCACCCCAGTGCTTCAGGTAGCCGCGTTGATGCGATATTACGCCACGGGCTACCAGTCACTTATGGGCAGCGGGTTCCGGACGGCTTCGGGTGACGGCGGTGAGTTCGGCGTCTATCTTACCGGGCATCTCATCCTTTCCAAAAAGGTGGAGGCGGATCTGTTCTGCGACTACTATCGGCTGAAATGGCTGACTTATCGTACGGACGCACCCGTGCAGGGAACGGACGCCGGACTCCTCCTGACGTGCCGACTCACCCGAAAAAGCACGCTGTGTCTCAGATACCAATGGCGAACAAAGCCGAAAAACGAAAGCGAGGATCTATACATGCATCGCCTTGTGGAGCAGTGCCGGCATAGGTTACGACTGCAATGGACAAATGCGCCGTGGCCGTTTCTGAATACCAAAACGGAAGTCAGTCTGGTGTTCAACAAGGGTCCGGATCAGAGACGTTGGGATAAAGGGATACTGATGTATCAGGACTTGGCTTTCAACTTTCAGAAACCGCAATTAAGTCTCCACCTCCGTGTTGCCTATTTCGACACAGACAGTTACGAAGAACGTCTGTACGCATACGAAAACGACTTGTATTACGCTTTCACTATCGGCTCGTACTACTATCAAGGGATGCGGGCGTACCTAATGTTGCGTTACAAAATCCAAAACTTTAGCGTGTGGTTCAGGGTGTCGCGAACGCACTATCTGGACAGACACGACATCAGTAGCGGCTTGACCTACATTGACAAACCGCACAAGACGGAAGTGAGAGTGCAGGGGATGTACCGGTTTTAGGGGGAGGATTAGAGGATGAGAGGATGGGAGGATTAGAGAATGGGAGAAGGAGAGGATTAGAGGATTAGATCTTTGACGGAGTCGTGGATGTCGAGCACTTGGGCGATGCCTAAAAGCACCTTGTCAATTTTGTCCTTTACGAACTCTTCGGACTGGATGAGGTGGAGGTTTGGGTGCTTCTCCCACGCTTTGATGAGATTGTCATCGACTTGGATAGCTTCCGCGAGGGTCTCCTCCATACGAGCGGAGTTGTTGCTGAGGGTGTAGCTGTTCGGGGCTCCTTTCGCGCTGGTACAGAGGTGAAAGACTGCCTTGTAACGGTTCAGCAACTCCTCTTCTGTATGACCGATTTCGCGAAGCAGCCGTTTCCAATCTTCGGGTGTCATATAGGCCGAAAGGTCCATGGCACCGCGGTCGTTGATGATGAGTGCCGGCTTGCCTGTCGCCTCGGCGATACGGTAGAAATCCTCTTCCATTTCCAAAAGAAACCGCATCATGTTCTTGTGAATCTCGAAATAGAGGTTCTTGTCCTGGGTGAGGAACTCAGCCCCCGCTTTGATGAACAGCGTGGCAGCCTCGGGCAATGTGAACACGGCGTACCCCAATTTGGAGAAGAACTCCTCAATACGCTCATTTGTAGTGGTTTTCCCGGCACACGGGCCGCCGGTGAGCACAATCTTGGTAATCATACAGTTACACTTTTCTGGATGGCGGCGCAAAAATAACAAAAATCTCAAAAAAATGTAACCTTTTGGTTTTTTTTGCATCAAACAGAATGGAAAAAATATATTATTTTTGCAACTTTGTTATTTACAGTTTTTCATTGTCTCAAGCAAAAATCTTTATGCATCAAATAAACAAACTATTAATCAAAACATTTTATCTCATCCTTGGGCTCTGTCTTCTGACGGCCGGTTGCCAGAAAGAGGGCGTGTATAAGCCGGGGAAAAAGATTTCAAAAATCTTCACTACGTATGAATCTGGAGAAAAGAGGTTGTATCAGACTTGGAATTGGGACGGGGATTTGTTGAGTTCCATCTCTTTTTTTAATGGATCATCCGAACTGCGGTTTCAATACAACGGCAAGCAGTTGAGTGCTATCTATGAATTGGGTGGCACCAACCAGTACTATCTTTTCCATTATGACAAGAAAGGGAAACGAATTGATTCCTTGGATGTTTACACGGATTGTCTTTCCCTTGATCCGAATGTTCGTCGTTTAGCCCATTATGTTTTTTCGTATAATGCGGACGGATTGATTTCTGGGTATGAAGAAGAAGTGTATGCACATCCGAGTTGGAAAGACAGTAACGAAGCTCTCCGTTTGGTACTGCAATGCGCAATTCCCGGTCTTCCAGATATGGCTGCACAGAAGCTTGCCAAACCGCGCTCACAAAGCAAAGGCGATGAGGAGATTTGGGACAGGATTTCCGTATCGTTCACTTACCAAGGCGAAAATGTAACCGAATGTCATATATTGACGAATGATAGGATAGAGGAAAATTACACGTTTACGTACACAGACTACCTTAACCCATCACACAAGCTGTTTCAGTCAACCAATTTTTCGGCTTCGGGCTTGTACAGCAAGAATTTGGTCAAGACGTGTCATTATGAGAATATTTGGGATTCGGATCCAACAATGAACCTTTACGAGGATATGGAATATCAGTATGAAATTGAGGACAATTATCCGGTGAAAACCACTTGCAACGGTACGATTCATTATTATGTCGCTCCAGAATACACAGAACCATTCACACATGTCAATTATTACGAATATTATCAATAACTTTAACACAACAGTTATGAATAAACGCTTAACAAACAGAATGTTACAACATAAAAGACAGATGGTCGTGGTTTTGCTCACTGCTCTGTTCACAATGCTGACAAGTGCTTGTCAGAAAGATGGCGTTTACAAGCCGGAAAAGAAATTGTCCAAGATTCACTTGGAGACAGATTATTGGCAACGGGATATGATTTGGAATTGGGATGGGAATTTGTTGAAGTCCATCAAGGTCAACTATTCCGATGACTATAGTGATGTCTTTGAGTTTGAATATCAGGGTCAACGATTGAAAACCATCATTTGCACGGACACTTCAGGGTATAATCATGCCAAGTACTACCATTTCCACTATAGCGGGAGACATTTGTCCTGTATTGAAGGTGTTCAAGACACGAACAATGAGGAATTTCCGCAACGTCCGTGCGCCAAATACACCTTCACACACAATGACCGGGACCAAATCACGGAGATTCAAGTTGAGCTATATGGAGAGAACAAGTCTGCGGACGATCCTTTGACCGAAATTCTGTCGATGGTATTGCCCGGGCTTTCCCTTACGGACGCGGAGAGAATTTATCAGACACAAACTGAAATGCCTGCCCCAAAAGAATTTTATAAAAGAGTGATTACCCTTGCATACGAGGGTGACAACGTGAAAGAATACCGTATTGACGATGATAATATGGAATACGTTTATCTATTCCAATACACGGATTATCCCAACCCAATGTATCGTTTTTTCAGCGGCAACTACACCGATTTGTTTATGCCATTCACGTTTAGCTACAGCCGTAACCTGCCGTCTTCAGCAGATATTCAGTATTACCACGAATGGGCTGGCTCAACAGATGTTCTTAACTACCATAATGAATACCATTATCAATTGGACGAAGACGGGTATGTCACAGATTCCCAATACATTGGAAACGAAGAAAACGGGATTGTTGTGACCTGCCGGTACGAGTATGTAAAGTGAGAAACATGTTTTCCGCTACCGTTCCAGCACCACCTTTGTCACCGCGCCGTCACCCGCTTGCACGAAATAGACACCGTCGGGATAACGGACGAGATCGATTTGTAGGGTCTGTAGGGGCGAATCATTATTCGCCCCTACAATCACGTCTATCATTTTTCCATACACATCGTAAACGCGGATCTCAGGATTTGACAATGGAGAATCCGAGGTCTGAATGTGGAGAATACCGTCTGTGGGGTTCGGCCAAACCTGAAGCTGTCCGGTCTTGCGATCGGGGATGCCGGAAGGAGTGCTGTGACCCGTAAAGAACTCGTAGATAATGTTCTTGTAGTCAACATCGTATTGATTGACATTGTCGTACCACGTATGGTTTCCGCCAACCACTTTCAGGTGCTGCAGGTCAGTGCCGCAGTTGTAGGTATAGCGGATGAAACGCAAGCCGTCGTTCTTAAGGTCAGGGAGCGTGTCGATGGCAGGTTCGCCGGAGCATCCGTTGGCATCCTGCCAGTAGTCTATAATGGCATCCACCCCGAGACCGAGGTTCGAACCGAAAACGGAGGAGTTTCCGTTGTAGCCCACCACGTTGTCGCTGGTGCCGTGGATGTGGAGCATCCGCACAGGTGCCACAGGGGTTAAAGATGCCTGCTCATAGTAGATAAGACCGCTGACGGGTGCACACGCGGTAATACGGTCGCCATGCTCGATGGCCATGCGATGGGTCATGAAGCCGCCCATCGAGAAACCTGTGAAGAAGACGCTGTCGGGGTCGAGTTGGTACTGAACCGTCAGCGAGTCAAGGAGGGCCATCAAGAATCCCGCGTCGTCAACATTACTGTTTGTCATCCCCACATTCCACATGTTGCCCATGCCTAAATTGCGGGCCTGTGGCACTACGATTGCCCACCCGAACTCTTCGGCTATCTGTCCGAAATTGAGTTCCTGATTGTAGTTCGTAATGTTGTCTCCCAAACCATGCAAGAAGAACAATACGGGAAGTGTGCCCTCGTGGTTGGCTGGAATGCGCACGAGATAGTCGCGCTGTACGCCCTGCCAGGTAAAGTGCTGGATTTGGGCGGAAATGTTTCCAAACAGGAAAATCGCCAGTAAGAGACAAAGAGATTGGATCTTTTTCATCGTCAGGGGATTATGTTAATGATTGATTGGAGACATGGGGTATGCCGTATGCCGTAGAGACGTGCCATGGCGCGTCTCTACAGGTTCTTGTCCGTAATCTCCTCGGCGTTCAGTACGAAGGCGCGCAAGCCCTGCTGCTCGGCGGAAACGTCCAGCTCGTGGATGTCGTGGAGCAACGGCTTCACCTTCTCGTCCGGCACGAAGGCCAGCACGGCGGAGTTTAACGTCGGCCAGGCGTGGGTGCCGTAGTGCGGCTCCCCGTCGTGACTGCCGCGACCCTGCACCTCGTTCCAGAAGGTGAACCCGCGGATCTCGTTCTTGTCTAAAATTTCCATGACCTCATCGTAGAAGGCCTGATATAGGGATATGAAGACTGCTTTCATTTTTCGTATCTATTTGTTTAATTGTTTCTGCCTTACACCTCGTTGACACCTAATGCTTTGTTGCGTTCGCGGCGGGCACGGCGGCGGGCGGCGCCACGGGCATTCCACTCGGCAAACTTACTGTAGATGATCGGGATGAGGATCAACGTCACCATGGTGGAGAAGGTCAGACCCCAGGCCACGACCATACCCATGGAGTTCCACATCTCGGCGCCCTCACCCTTGTCAACGGCCAACGGGATCATACCGAGCACCGTGGTCAAGGTGGTCATCAAGATCGGGCGCAGACGGGAACGGCCGCCGGCGACGACAGCGTCCTTGATAGTCATGCCGCGCTCGACACACAAGCTGGTGTAGTCGATGAGCACGATACCGTTCTTCACCACAATACCGATCAACATCATCAAGCCGATCAACGCCATGATACCCAATGCTGTACGCGTCACGGCCAGACCGATCAACACGCCGGTGAGGGCGAAGAGGATGGAGAGCATGATGACGAACGGATAAGTGAACGACTCGAACTGGGCGGCCATCACCACATAGACGAGGATGATAATCAGCGCCATCAGCATAAACATGTCGCCGAAAGCATCTTGCTGGTCTTCCCACGTACCGCCGATCTTGTAGTCCAACGTGGCGGGGACGTCCATCTGGTCGAGCTCGTGTTGCGCGGAAGCTACCAGCTCACTCAACGCGGCGCCCTTGGCCACCACACAGGAGACTTTGACCATACGCTCACGATCCTTACGGACGATGGTCGGCGGGGTGAAGGTTTCCTCCACCGTGGCCACGTCACCCACACGGATGCCTTTGCCCATGTTATTGTACATCAAGATGTTCTCGATAGCGTGGATGTCGTTACGGAACTCGGGCGCGTAACGCACGCGGATGTTGTACTCGTCACCATCCTCACGGAACTGCGATGCCGTGTAACCGTTGAAGCGGTTGCGCACGTAACCGGCCGCTGTCGTGGAGTTGAGTCCGTTCTCGGCCAACTTCTGACGGTCGAAGACGACCTCCAATTCGGGAGTGTATTCGTCACGGCTGATCACCACCTCTGAGCAGCCCTCCACCTGCCGCATACGGGCAGCAAGGTCGGCGGCGAACTGGTCAGTGGTGTTGAAATCGTAACAGTAGAGCTCAATATCGACGGTCGATTGGCCGCCCATGTTGCCTTGGCCGGTGCTGACCGTGGAGGAGACAATCTCGATATGCTGCCGCAACAGTTCGCGGATGCCGTCGGAAATCTCCGTGATGAACTTGTCACGCTCGGTTTTCTTCACCAAACGGATGTTGAAGGAGAGCAGGTGTGTGCCGTTTTCTCGCATCAAACTGAAGGTGTTGTCCTCGTCGGGCATACCCACGGAATAGTTGATGGTCTTGATTTCATTCGGATATTTTTCTCGAATTTCATTCACAATCTGGTCGCCCAACGCCTTGGTAGTCTCCACGCGCGTACCCTGCGGCAGCTTCACGGTGACGCTCAAACGTGCGTTATCCTGTGTCGGGAAGAATTCGGTGGGGATGACCAACAGCAGCGAAAGGCTGGCCAGGAAAATGACGGAGGCGATGCCGACGACCGTCTTGCGGTGGTTAACGCACCAGCGAAGCACCTTGGCGTAACCTTCGTCCAAGCGGATGAGGAATCGCTCGATAGGACCATACACTTTGGCGAACCATTTGCTCTTTTTCGGATTCTTCTTCAGCAAGAGGGAACAGAGCATCGGGGTCAGCGTCATAGCGGCCGCCAAGGAGACGGCAATCACGATGGTGATAATCCATCCCAACTGTTTGAAGAGGACACCGGCCATACCGGTAAGGAAGGTCAGCGGCAGGAACACGGCGATAATCACCAAGGTGGAAGCGATAATGGAGAGGGACACCTCACTGGTGGCGAACACGGCCGCCGCCTTGGGCTTCGACCCTCGCTCGATATGCGTGGTGATGTTCTCCAACACCACGATGGAGTCATCGACCACCAAACCGATGGCGATGGATATGGATGACAACGAAATGATATTCAACGTATTACCAGTCGCCAATAGGTAGATAAACGCCGCTATCAAGGAGACGGGCACCACAAGGGCGATGATGATGGTGGCGCGCCATCTTCCCAAGAAGAAGAGCACCACAATGACCACCAACAGCAAGATGATGAGGATGGTTTCCTCCAAACTGTCGATAGTGTTGGTGATGTTGTCGGAGTTATCGACCAGCACGTTCAACTTCACGTCGGCAGGCAGGGAACGCTGAATCTCAGGCAGTTCCTTCAGCACTTTCTTACAAATCTGCACCGTGTTGGCGCCGGTCTGTTTTTGGATAATGACCATAGCACCACGTTCACCGTCGGTGTAGGACTCCTGCATACGTTCCTGTAGGGTGTCGCGCACCACAGCCACGTCCCTCAGATAGACGTTTTTGTTGGCATAGCTGCCGACCACGACGTCTTCCATCTCATCCGCGCTGTTGAACTCGCCATCCACGCGCATGGAGTAGGTCTTGGAGCCCACGTCCATGATACCGAGGGAGACGTTGCGGTTCTCCGCACCGAGGATCTGGGCGATGGTCTCGATGGTGAGGTTGTAACTCTCCAACTTATAGGGGTCGCAATAGACTTGGATTTCACGTTGCGGGGCACCGGCGATAGAGACTGCACCCACACCGCTGATACGTGAAAGCGGGGAGGAAACCTTGTCGTCTAGGATCTTGTACAACGCCTGCGTGCTCTGTCCCGACTGCACCGACAGCATCATGATCGGCATGTCATCGGCGCTGAACTTGAACAGGTAGGGCTGGTTGGCACCGTCGGGCAGTGCCGACTTCACCATATCCAACTTGTCGCGCACGTCGTTGGTTTTCTGCTCAATATCCACACCGTACTCAAACTCCAGATAGACAATAGAGTAGTTCTCTTTGGAGTTTGAGGTGATGTGTTTGAGGTCGCTCAAGGTGTTGAGCACGTTCTCGATGGGTTTGGACACGTTGTCCTCGATGTCTTCCGCGCTGGCGCCGCCATATACGGTGAGCACCATAATGGTGTTGCTGTCCATGTGGGGGAAGAGGTCCACCGGCAGCTTGGCCAGGGAGAAGATGCCGATGATGATGACGGCAATGTAAATCAACCCTGTCATGATGGGTCTCGCGACCGCTTTCTGGTATAAACTCATATTACGATTTATCTGTTCTACTACCGAGCTCTTGCCCCTCGGGGCAGCTCAATGATTTTTTATTTACCTAATACTGATTATTGATGCTAAACCTAACCAATTTCACCTTAACCCAGCTTCAATAACCAATAACCTATAACCCATAACCATTATTTATTCGCAACATTGACTTCCAACCCGTCTTTCAGACGTGCGAGACCCGTAGTGGCCACCATGTCGCCGTCCTGCACGTTGCCGGAGAGCAGCTCGTAGGATTTGTCCAAGTGACGGCCGACCTCCACCTGGTTGAAGGAAACCTTACCGTCTTTATAGACATAGACGTAGCGGTTGCCGGAGCCTTGCTGACGGAAGATGGCTTCGTCGGGAACGACCACATGCTTCTCCGTGCCGAAGTTGATGGTCACGCGGGCGTACATGCCCGGGCGCACACGGCTGTCGGTGTTGGCCAACTGCACCTCCACAGGGAAGGTGTGCGTGGCACCGTCCATCGTCGGGTAGATCAGGCTGATCTTGCCCTTGAACTCCTCGTCGCCGTAGGCGTCCACCTTGATGCTCACCGGCGTGCCAACCTTCACCTGCTTGAACAGGGTCTCGGAAATGTTAATGTTCATCTTCACGGGGGTGATCTGCTGCACCTGCACCACCGGCAGACCGCCGAAGAGGTCACCGCTGTCGTAGTTACGCTGCGTCACCACACCGGAAATCGGACTGATCAACTGCGTGTTCTCCAAGAGGTTGTCGTAGGTGGTTTGCGCAACATCCAATTGGGTCTTCATCGCATCCCAATCGGACTTGGAGCATCCGCCGACCTTGTAGAGTTCGTCGATGCGCTTGAAGCTGGCTTTGAGGTTGTCAAGCTGCGATTTCGATTGTCTCAGACTGTTTTCGTTCATCTGCACGAGCACCTTGCCCTTGGCCACACGGTCGCCGACTTCAACGTAGATCTTGTCGATACGGCCGCCTGTGAGCGGTGCGATGTTGTTCACGGCATTGGCCTCCACAATAGCGGTATATTCGAAGGTCTGGTCCACATCCTCCACATGCACTTCCTGCGTGCGGATGGTCATCGTCTGTCCGCCGGCAGTGACGGCCTCTTTTTTCTTGCAACCACCCATCACTAACAAGGTGATTGCCAATAAAATGGTTACGTTCGCGATTCTTTTCATATTTGATGCCTTTTTTTCTCAATTGTTCTACCGAGCTCTTGCCCCTGCGGGGCTGCTCAATGAATATCTTTTCTTTTTTATTGGGGTTTTTCGTTTAATTGCTAATTACTAATTACTCATTACTCATTCCCTAGCGTTGCATCCAAGTTCGCTTTTGCCACGAGATAGTTGAAGATGGCCTGGCAATAGGTGAGCTGGGTGGTGGTGAGAGTGAGTTCGGCGGTGTTGAGGTCGAGCCAAGTGTTCATGCCGACTTCGTACTGCTTTTGGGCAATATCGTAAGCTTTCTGCGCCTGCCGCATGGTCTCGCTGTCGGCGGCAATGTCCTCAATGGCCTGTTGCATGTCGTTCAGGTAGCTCTGCACACCGAGGCGGAGGTTGCGCTCCACGTCCGCACGCTGGTCACGCATGTTCGCGATGTTCATGTCCGCCTGCTTTAGCTTGTAATGGGTTGAAGCCCAACCAACTATGGGTACTTGTAACGACAAGGCGACGTAGGAGTAGGGGTAGTTGGTGAACGTGCCGCCGTCGTCACCCATACCGGAATATTGGAAAGCGCCGGCCAAGGCGAGCATTGGTAGAGAGGAACCGATGAGAATCTTCTTGGACTGCTCCAACTGGTCTATGCCGAGGTCCAACTGCCGCAACGCGGAGTTGTACATCAGTTGCACGTCACTTTCGGAGGGCATTGTGGCTGTAAGCACACTCTGCTCGTAATCAGACAGTTGTCCGTCGAAAATCACAGGTTCATTGACATCCATGCCGAGAAGCACCTTCAGGCGCATACCGGCTAACTTTACCGATTTGGCGGCGGAATTCACCTGCGGACGTTGGTTTTGCAACGCCACATCGGAGCGCAATTTCTCGAATTCGGAGACCAAGCCTTGTTCGAAAGAGTTAGTAACCAGCTTGTTGCTTTCTTCCAGATGAGCGTAACTGCTCTGCAGGACGTCATACGACTGTTTGGCCAACAGATAGGTGTAGTAGGCCTGTTTCACCTGGTTGACCAGCTCAATCTTCGATGACCGCGCGGACTCCAGTGCCATTTCGATGTCCATGGAGCTGAGTTTCAAGCTTGACCAAAGCGGGAAGGAGATTATCGGGAGACTCAAGTTTGCCCCGACAGAGTAGGTGTTGTCGCGACCCATCTTAATGTTTGTCGTTTGTGGCTCCCCAGTAATCGGATTAGGCATCTCCATCGACATCGTCTGCTTGAGCAGCGTGCGGTTATAGTTGGCCGCCACCGACACGTCGGGGAAGAGCGACACGATCTGCTCCTTCTTGTACTCCCGTTTGATATCGACGGAGCGGTCGGCGATGCGCATCGTCGGCGACTCGGAGAGGGCGATTTCGATGGCCTTGTCCAGATTCACATGGACGGAATCCTGCGCCTGCAACCTTGTAGCCAGTCCACACACCATCACTCCTGCCAACAAGTAAGCCAAACTTTTCTTCATTATCTGCATATCCTTTTCTTTAGTAATTTTCTATAACACAATAAATTAGGATAAACTTTTTACCTAATTTAAAACGGGTGCAAAAATAGTAAAAAAATGTTATGCTGTGTATTAATTACACACTTTTTTTATATGGTGTGAAATTTGCCTGAAACTTGGGCTGTAAGGAGTTGGTTTTCTTTGCCTAATATTATTGATAATGTTTTCATTTTATAGCATTTTTAATTGTTTCTGCCCATATAGTATGAAAAAAAAGGAAAATGTTACACCTAAAACAGAAGAAAAAATTTTTTTCGCTGGGGTGTAACATTTCGGTTGTTTTCCATACTTGTAGATAAAAACGAATGCAATTTGACAGGGCAATGATACGAATTAACAAAAAAGACAAGATTATGATATACATCATACAAGGACGCTTTGTCTGGATTCTCTATAACGAGATAGATCTTGGGATGCCACGAGTGACTAGGTTGTTCCCCAGTAGGCGAAACGAGCAGAAGTATCCAATAACGGTAATAAGATTGTGAAAGAAAAATATCATTATGAACAAGAAAAAACTAAACCAACCACTGATGAGTCGTCTTTCGCGAGGAGGGTTCGACAACAGCTACGCCGTCACCAATCCGAAAAGTCACGGCATTCTTTTGGAAATCAAAATCCTTTTGGACATTTTCGAACCTATCAGTGACGACTACCGTCACGGGCTATGGATAGAGATTCCGCGAGGAGAACCCTCCGACTGGGTCAGTTTCGAGGAAGTTAAAGACCGGGGTGAAGCAAAAACCGAGGAAGAATACTTGTCATACTGGCAATGTGAATTTCCTCAGGATACATACTGGTATTATCTCTCTGTGAGTCAATACCGAGGAAAAACTTTCCTCCATATTTCAGACAATGACATGCATTGGTGTATCATCCACGATGATATTGACAGGAACTGCCACAGTCACGATCCTTTAGACTGGTTCCTTGACCCGCTTTTGACTTTTTTGAAGGAAAAAGTGGCCGAAATCGCAAAGAATCCAGAAATCTACAACCGTTATGTGGAAGAAAATCTTCCCAAGCGGCAACGCACTGGACATATTCCTCGAAAAGATTTGGACAGGATCGTACCCTGGCAGCGAAGATTGCCTAAGGATGTGGAGAAAGCCATCCGAGTGCTTAAAGAGTGCATCGTCAATGAGGAAATTTATCGGAAAGCAGAATCAGGAGAGGCTATCGATTCTTATCCGTCATTCTATCGGGGGCCTTTACCAGACATGAGTATCCGATTGTACGCCAAATATTTCCGCGTGGCGTACTTGGCATACGAAAAACATTTCCGCCAATTCTACGACAAAAAAGAATCTAAGAAGAAAGAGAAATGGTTGAAGGATGTTGCCGGCATGACAGATGTGGAATTCTATCGGCAGTATCAGTTGGGGCGGCACGGCGAGATCACGGATGAGACGAATCTGGACAGTGCGGCGGCATTCAAGGAAATGGCGTTTGACCATTATGGGGAATTGGGTCTCTCACGGATGGATGTACATGCGACGGATTGGTACACCCCAGGCAAATGGCTGATAACTTTCGGAATAAGCTACTCTTCTAGTGTGGATGTGGGTGCGGAGATTGCCGTGGCGCTCTACGAAAGCGGTTGCCCCCTTATCATCTATGACGCACAAAAAATTCTGGATGTCTTGGAAGAGCGCGACAATGTGCTCCTTACGCCTCACACCTTCCACGATTATTTCGGGCATCATGTAGAAGGCACTGTTTTCGACCTTCCATACGAATGCTACTTGGGGAGGGACTGCGAACTCACCCGCGAACAGTACGACGAAATTGTGTCATTGGCCAAGTGGGATCAGGAAACGCCATTGGTTCTTGACCTTCCAGTTCCACTGGATAGCCATGCATACGATCTCATTCGCGAAGAGGATCAACAACCGCTTACCGTCTGTGGCATCCTTGCAGCCCTACAGAAGAAATACGACAAACTCGTCTTTGGAATTATGGATGAAGACTCTAAAAGTTTCTGCTACCTTATTGAACACTGCGAACCCGAAATCAAGGTTGAAAACCGCTCCCGGCTATTTGATTGTCCCAATGAAGCGTTGCTGGATGCTGTAATTCGATACACGGAAATCAAGAAAAGCCGACAAACATTATGAGACCAGCACGAAGACTAACCTCAAAGAAAATAATTCAACCGAGGTGTAACATTTCGGTTGTTTTCCATACTTGTTAAAAGAAACGATAAAGTTATGAAACGATGAAAGAATTAATAGAACCCATACAGAGTGACACCCCGCTGGCGAAGGCCTTCAATCGTGTGATGGCAAAAATGCAATTGTTGCGTATCATGTCCCTCCCTCGTGTTTTTAAAGATTCTAAAGACGAGATGGCGGCATTCAGGATGCAGAACTACTATGAGACAGTTCTTTGGGAAAAATGGCTGCATGGTGTCCTCGGACGGTTGGAGGAATGGTCAAAAACCATCAGTGCTTACTTTGACGAATTTAATGGCAGTTGGGAATATTACGCGTTATCCAAACGTTTAGATTTCATTCGCGAATTTGGCTCTGACGTAGAAGAAGACTACAATCCGGACGGGAGCATCAAAACGCAAAGTATCACTTGCGAACAATTGAAATACCACACCCTTTTCAGCGACCTCTACCATGATAGTGTGGATATCGTTCAAGACACCGAGCCGCCAGACCTGCATCCTTTGATGAGTGCTCTCAATGCCAATTCTTGTATGTCCATTATTGACGTTCTGCAAAAGATGTCGTGCAAAGGAATAAGGAGCTATATTGTGGACAAGAACGGGAATATTCGCCTTGCGACAGAAGACGACAAAACACAGATGGAAATTTCTGAATTGGCGGAGGCGATTGATTTAGGACAATTGGTCTTTGCAGTCGCTCAACTGATGGAGACGCTAACTTCTGAAATCAAATCCATCTACAAATCAGATCGAGCATTTGAGGATAATCACGACATACTAATGATATGCTTTGTGATATCACAGCCATACTTCAGCTGAAATTGGATGAAACGAGGTTTTTTAAACAATCAGCCACCGGTTCAACTTGCACCAGAAGCCCTTGACGGTGAGTCGGGCAAAATAGGATGCCGTGGGTTCATGAAGCGTATGACCGGTGGTTTCACGGTGTTGCTGGCGAAGTTGCCTGATGGCGGCGGCACAAGGCAACGTGTCGATGATTTGATCATAGTAAACTGACAAGGTGGGATAGAGGTTCGAGAAGTCATCGTTGATGTGCCGCGCCATCTGCAGGTGGGCGTCGTCAAGAGGGAGAGATTCGCCACGAAGCAGACGGTCGCGAAGTTTCGCAAGGCTGCACTTCGCACGATGAGCAGTTACTCGGTATGAAAGGCAGGTCATCCCAAGGGCTTTGGCCACCGCCTCGTTCGACAATGAATGCTGCCGGTTGAGCATCGACAGCAAGGAACGGAAGAGGACGAAGCGGTAGTGCGGGTTGAAGGTCTGATGCGCGTAGGCGATCAGGCTGGCGGCAACGGAAAGAATCCACTCGTCGGTCTGAAGAGTGTCGGGAATTTCGGGAATTTCGCAGGATGCGAAGGGGTTAGTGACATCAGCGACGTTAGGGGTGTCACTGACATCACTGATGCCAATATCATCAGCTGCATTGGAAATGTCGGGACTGGCAACGTTTTCGGCTGAGACTCCCACATGAAGGAACTTCTTTTCCGCGGCAGCACGCACAGCGAGGTAGTTTCGGAAGGTCCTGACCAGCCAGGCTTCAAAGACCTCCTTGTTTCGGATACTTTGCAGCGACTGGTAGGGCGTGCGTTCTCCGCCGTTTCCGCCGTCATTTCCTTCGCGCAAGTATAGGAAGAAATCCTCGACCACATCTTCAAAATTGTCCATCAAACGGTTGTGGTACACTTCAAACCGTCTCTTCAGTTGAAGATTGACCCGATGGTGCAGTAAATAGTATGCCGCCTCGTCCGCCTGTGCACCTCCTTGCAGCAAGATGCCGATGAAATCCGCCGATGGAACTTCCGAAAAAGAGGAAGCGTTGTCTTTGTCAAAGTTGAATTTTTGCATCGTTTTGAGATAGAAAATAGAATAATACAACTATATCGTGCCTTTTCTCTTAGAATCTTCTCGATTCACTGGCAAAGGTAACACAAAAACGCTCTCCTGTCAATACTTTTGCGGAATTTATTCGACACTGAGTGTCAACTGAATATAAAAACAATTTAACTAATAAGGCTTGAATAGTAAATTTTCAGAGTGGTATTTCGCAAGAAAGTTGTCCTTGTTCCCGCAAAACATACTGGTTCACCCCCCCTCCTTCACCCATCTACCCCACTAACCTTTTAACCATCTATCCTTCTAATCCTCTAACCCATTAACCCACTAACCTTCTAACCTTCCAACCCTCTAACCCTCAATAACCCATAACCCATAACCAATAACCATTAAAATTGTATCTTTGCCGCGTGTAAAAATCACACGGAATTATGGGAGAAAAAGGCGTCTATACATACGATTATTGGCGGCCGGCAGTGACGGCGGACATTGTGGTGTTCAGCTTTGACGGCACGAACCTCAACGTGTTGTTAATCAAACGCGGGAATGAACCATACAAGGGACAATGGGCTTTTCCAGGTGGTTTTCTGGAGCCAGACGAAACATTGGAGGAGGCCGCGCGTCGCGAACTGAAGGATGAAACGGGACTCACGCCCAAGCACTTCTACGAGGTGGGGTCATTCAGCGACCTCGACCGTGACCCGCGGGGCCGCACTATTTCGGTTGGGTTCGCATCGGTCGTGCGCCCGAACCAAATCAAGGCTGCCGCCGGCGATGACGCGAAGGAGGCCCGCTGGTTCAACGTCCATGAGATGCCCCGCCTGGCCTTCGACCACGAGAAGATCTGCCGCCTGGCCCTCTGGAAACTCCGACTCGCTTTCATCAACTCCCCCGTCGCATTTCTCCTCGTGGACGACATCTTCACCCTGCCGGAGATGCAACGGCTCTACACCCACGTATTCAGCAAAGAGTTCGACCGCCGCAATTTCCAGAAAAAGTTCCTGTCATCGGGCATTATCACCCCCGTGGCACAAAGCGAAGAGGAGCGGAAGTCACCCCACGCCCCTATCCAATATCGCTTCAACGAAGCCGGATACGTACACTTGCGCGAGAAAATGCTGCGGTGCTGATTCTGCATCGCAAGCATTTGTTTCTCAAAGCCTTTGGAGATTATTAATTACTTGTCATATTTCTTGCCAGGGAAGAACCGGGGAACGCTCTGGCAGTATTTTTCGTATTCCGGATACTTTCCGCCGCTGATCTCTTCCGCCAGCGACGAACTTCCCTGGAACAGGACCACCAGCAGCAGCGCACCGATCACGCTCCAGTTGAGAATGCCGATTCCGGCAGCGATGGAAAAGAGGTAGAAGCACACCCAGACGGACTGTTCGGCGAAATAGTTGGGATGGCGGCTCCGTCCCCAGAGGCCCGTGGTGTTGAATCCTTTGTTGTATGGAGCGGGTAATTCCTCCAACTTTTTCCCCTCTTTGATCATCGCCCACTTACGGGTCTGGAATTTCCATTGTTGCTCGTCAGCAACGGTCTCCCAAATGATGAACCCTAACATCAACACGGCCGCGATGGCATCCAACCAGCCGAAAGGCTTGTCAGACCCCATGGCCACCAATGCCGGAAAAGTGGTCATCAGCACCAGCAAGTTTTGGTATATGGAGATGAAGAAGAGGTCGAACAATGCCCAAACCCAGCGTTTTTGGAAAGGCGGGCCGGAGCGGAGAATGGCCCAGCGGTAGTCCTCTTCCCCTTCCCAGAACTTGAGTTTGTATGCCCCTTTTCGGGCGAAATTCATAGTGAGACGGAGACCCCAAAGCGTGGCCAAGACGGCCATCACCACCAAGCGGGCGCTCATACCGCCCTTGACGGCAATCACCCACGTGTAAACGATGGGGAGCAGGCTCCAGAGCTTGTCCATCTGGCTGTTGTTTCCGGTAAGCTCGCCCACGATAAAGCAGAACGCAGCGCTGCAGGACACGATGATGCCCAGAATCTTGAGCACTTCCAACTGCGCCTCATCCAATGTGGGACCCACTGTGAAATAGAGGATCGGGCAAACCACGATGGACAGTATCAACAAGGTGCCCATCAAAGGGATATTCATTTTCTTCATAAGATTATTATTTTGAGGCGGCAAAAATATACAAATTCCTTAAATGACAATCAAGTTTCATTTACTTTTTGTTTTTTGGATTTTAAACATACAGATGCCACCACGGCTTCCATGAGTCCGAACACGAAATAGATATTGCTCATAGCGTTGAAACCCCATACCCACCATTCGAGGACGATCCAGAGCATGAGGATGATGCCGCAGGCGAGGACGGCCCATTGGGCGAGCGGGTGCTTCTTGAAGAGCAGGTATGCCGCCGTAAATTGGGTGAGGCCGTTCAGCGCCAGTAACACGAACCCCGACGGGATGAAGTTGCGGAAGAAGACGTCCGGCCAGGGCATCTTCGCACGCAACATCTCTAACAGTGGCTCTCCGCCCCACATTACACCCGTGGGGTCAATCCACATCATCGCGGCGCCGGCCACCGCACCGATGGCGATGAAAAGAGTCAGAATTTTTTCGAGTTTGAGCATACTGTCTTATTTTTTGTTTTCCCGCAGACTGCGCAGAATAACGCAGATTATTTTTCCCACGGTTTTGGTTTTCGTACATTAGGCAAGAACTCCTTACCGCACGCTCCGAACTTCTGGTAGTTGCGGCGTGCCTCATCCACACTGATACCATTGGGACCACCTGCACTTTCGCTGGTCGGCATCTCATTCTCAGTTCTGTCGTCTTCCCAATAACAAACCGGACAAATATCGTGACTTTTCTCTTCCGCAGACAGTGTCAGGCAATTGCAAATCGGACATCTTTTCAGGGGTTCTTTTCTTTTCATATCATTGATATTTCAAGCGGCAAAAGTACGCAAAATGTCTGGATGAGTTTTCGTTTGGTTGAAAAAATTATCTCCGCATATCGTACGTATCCATGTTCTCGTTTGTTTTCCGACATCATCCGAAAATATTGTATTTTTGCCGTGTTGTTGCCAAAACGGAAGATGCTATGATGTGAACGGGTACATA
>JAFRUI010000042.1 GCA_017438945.1 Bacteroidales bacterium | reverse complement strand
CTGATAGACATCGCGGAGGAAATCCTCGCAATATTGTTCGAGACTCGCCTCCCTGTCGCCGAAAAACAGTTTGCCGGCGGCCTGCGACTGTCGGAAGAGATTGTCGATATTGATGCCGACGAGGATGCGGATTTCGCTGACATTCTCCAGCTCCTTGCGCAGTTTGAAGTAGCCGCTGGAACGAAAATAGCCAACCACGGCATGGAAGATGTCGAAGTTGGCCATGGCGGAGGCGATGCCGTGGAACTTGTCCATCAGCCTCGTCTCGATATTATTGAAAAACTTGGTGCTCATAATGGCTTGGCGTTTAGGGCGCTTCGCCTTTCGAGCGGTCACAAAAAAGAATCCGTGAGTCTTTCTGTCTAAAGTCGAGGCTCTGGACTGCCTGTATTACGAACGAGAAAGCCCACGGATACACCGTGAGCATTTCTGCCTTCTCGCGTAATACAGTTGAAATTGTCCAGATTTCGACTTTACTTGAAAAGCAAAAACGCTTTATGTCAATATGTTATTTATCTATTTATTCTTCTATTGTTTCGTATATATTACTCGTTTTTAGTTTAAAATTCCGATTGATTCAGGCGGCAAAGATAGGAAAAATTCGGGAAGGTTGGGGATCTATTGTTGCAATATCAAAATCCCAATAAAACCCACGAACCTTATTATTAGTTTTTATTGTCTTAGTATCATTAGTTTTTGCCGCTGAAAAAACACAAAAACAATTCAATATCACGTTATTGACTTTGACAATTGCGGAGCTTGATATCGAAAGTTGCCTCTCGGAGCATCTTTCCACATCTCACCCCGTTTCGATAATCCTCAACCCCAAACTAGTACTGATGCAATATTTTCCAAAAAACAATTTTAACATATTGACATACATATCTATATGAACATTTGTAGAATTTCCGATTTGAAATAAATCCCGTTTTCCGCACGATAAGTGCGATCGCGAAAATTCCCCTTCTTTTCAAGAAGGGGTGCCTTTAGGCGGGGTAGTAATATAAAATATCAGAATTCCTTATGAAAAAAATCAATCATCAGCGACCATTGATATAGGTCGCAATCAGAAGACAGAGTTGCTGACTATGAAAAAAGAACCACAAACCCCGAGACGAGAAAGGATTATGTGAATAAACAAAGGAAGATTTTTTAATATTACTACCCCGGCCTCCGGCCACCCCTTCTAAAATAGAAGGGGAATACTCCCGCGCCGGCACTGCAGTGCCGGCGCCAGAAAACACAACGGTACGGGTCATCCTCAACGAGCTGACTTACACCATTTCAGATCAGCAGTTCGTGAGCGACATTTCCCCCATCATCCAGCTTAAGCCCGTCGTGGGCGATTACGCCGACGGCATACTGGGAATCGACAATATGGGCGGTAAAGTCATCACGATTGACTATTTGAACGAACAGATGGCTTTTGAAGATCAATTGGGTAGCACCGAAGGTTTTACCTCAATTCCCATACGCTATGAAAATAAACGCATCTATGTGCCGCTGACGATTACCATCAGTGAGGGGAAAATCATCAAAGGTGAGGGTTTGACGGATCTTGGCAGCAGCGGCTCGGTGGAGTTGACGAGCTTGGTGGCTCAGAAATATGCTTTGACGAACATCACGCCACAGATACGGTACTCTACGGCTGTCGGCGGTATCGGCGGGGCGGCTACCGGCAGCGATTTCAGGGCGAAAAGCGCCTCGGGAGCGGTTTCACCTTGAACGACATTGTCATGGGATTCAGCAACAACACGGGCGGAATGTAAAAGTCTCCTCTTACCAGGTTATCTTCTCGAGCCGAAACTCATTATCATGTCTCAAAATATAATAGACGGCATTGTCGTCGGTGGCCAGCACTTTGTTAAAATATTCGTAGTCGCCGGTAAGTGCCGGCTGTCTCGGCATCGGGTATGGCTTCGCGACGTACAGAACATGGTTGTTCAATGCATCGTTTTCCACTTTGGAGAGGACAACCGCCGTCTCTCCGGCGCGGTTGTTGTTCAGAACCGTCCATAACCGCTGCGGTCCGTTTGTGAAATTGTTTTTGTGCTCGTTATACAGGAAATAGAGTTCGCCGTTGTGGGTGAAAACGCCGGGGGAATTCACCACACAATACCACTTATAAATCTCTTTTGTCACCGTTGCGCGTGGATAGGTGCTGACATCCACCACATCCCCGCCGGAAGTGAGCAATATCTTGTAAAGATTACGCGACAAATAACCATAAATCCAGTAGGAAGGGCCTCCCAATGAAATCACCTGACCGATGATATCGCGGTAGTTCAATTCGCCGACCAAAAGCAGTTTTCCGTCTGGAAGTTCTTGGATTTCATGCATATATGGCAGAAAGCTGTTGATGCTGTCATGATAGACGTCGCCATTGTATATGCAATCGTCCGGACTGACGGGCAGCTCAATGGAAGATTCCACCTGTTCGACACCGCCGTCACTGGAAACAAAATAGGTGGACAGCATCTCAGAACTCCGGTGGTTGCGGCACACCACACCACTGACGACGAGTCTTCCGTCTTTCAGCAGCGACTTGGCACAACGGAAGGAGGACTGTGGTCCAAAATACTCCGTGATATTCTCTATGCCGTGCTCGTTATAGACCGAAATGTGCAGGGAGTCCTCCGCTTTGAATCCCACATTTTCGTAACATCCGTATTCAGCGATGTAGACGACACCGTCATTGGACACCATGATAGGCGCATTGTAGTTCATCCGATAATGCACATTTTGTCTGTGGTGCCAAAGCAAATCCCCGTCACTGCTGAATACAGCCACATCCTCAATGTGGCTTATATCGCTTTTCGATTTCGGGTTGAGGACCGTCAATATCGCGAACTTTGAAAGGTCGGGAGAGAAGGCGAACTGGTGGAAGTAGAGCTCATGTTTTTCGAAAGGCACGGAATATTTCGTGGTAAAGGACATCTTTTTTACAGTTCCTTGGCCTGTGGGGATCGTTCCTTCCACATAATCCAACGATTTCGTCTTTTTGTTGGTGCTTTCGCCGATCAGATGCACCATACCATCCGTTATATACGCAAAACGACCTTCAAGGTTGTCGTCAAACTTCTGGGCATCCAGTTTCTGTGTGACTTTGTTGTAATAGTAAATCCAGAGATCGTCAAATCCGAAAGCCAAATCGCGGGAGACGGCGCAGACCACTAGTCTGTCGTCATTGTTCTCCAGCACCCATGTTTTGGCATCACGTCCCAAAACAACAGGCGAACCGTCGAGGGTTGTGTTCTGGGCGTTCACGTTCATGGCATACAATGCAATGAACAACAAAAAGGCGAATATCCATCTTCTCATATCGTTTGATTTTAGGGGTTGTAATACTGCAAATACACTTGTTGCCGAGATTCGAAGCCGACAAAAAGCAGATGAGCATCATGGCGGCAAAAATACTATTTTTTGTGGTTCTCTCGCAACCGACCTAAAGAATGCTTACCCTCAATACCAATGGGGCCAAAGCATGTTCTCCGCCTGAAAACAAACTCCTGTTACCGCCCTATCTCGGCACCTGGTGGATGATCTCTAAAATGTTGTTGACGAACATGTTGATGGCCATCGCCAAGAGGATGACGCCGAAAAACTTGCGGATGATGAAGATCACGTTGGCGCCCAACAGCTTCTGGATTTTGTCGAGGTAGCGGATGACGAGGTAGTCGAGGATGATGTTCAGCGACAGTCCCAGCAGGATGTTGATAACGGCGTAGTCGGCGCGGAGGGAGAGCAGGGCGGTGATGGCGCCGGGACCCGCAATGAGCGGGAAGGCCACGGGCACGATGCTCGCGCCGCCGCTGCTCGGCTCGTTCTTGATGATGTCGCGCCCCAAGACCATCTCCACCGCAAGGATGAAGAGCACCAACGAACCCGCCACCGCAAAGGAGGCCGAGTTGATGCCGAAGAGCCGGAACAAGGCATCGCCGGCGAAGAAAAAGAGCAAGAACAGACCCAAAGCCGTCAGACAGGCCTGCGCCGCCTTGATGTCCTGGTTTTTCTCACGGATGCCCATGAAAATGGGGATGGAGCCCAAAATATCAATGATGGCGAACATCACGATAAACGAGCTGAATATCTCTACGAAGTTGATGGTTCCGAACATGGCCTTTCCTTTTTTTAACGGCGGCAAAAGTACAAAAATGTCAGATGCGGAACTGCTTCCCACAATGTTGTATTTCAAGAAAAGATGTATCTTTTTTCCGAAAGTGTAGAGACGTTTCATGAAACGTCTCTACAGCGTCAATTTCATCTGTCTGTGTGTATTCGTATTTTATGTACATTTGCGGCCTTAAAAAAAAGACAGAAATGAAAAACATCACCTTTATCGTTGCCGCATGTTGCCTGATGATGGCCGCCTGCGCTCAGTCGCCCAAAAGTGCTGAAAACCAAAAGAATTCACAAACCAATCAGAAAGAGATGAAAAAGACTTTGATCGTTTATTTCTCAGCCACCGGCACCACCAAGGCCGCCGCGCAGAAACTCGCCCAAGAGTTCAACGCCGACCTTTACGAAATCACCCCGGAACATCCTTACACCGCCGCCGACCTCGACTGGCGCGACAAGAAGTCCCGCTCCACGCTGGAGATGCAGGACAAGAGCTCGCGTCCGGCCATCAAGGGCAAATGCGAGAACATCGCCGACTACGACACGGTGTGGATCGGCTTCCCCGTGTGGTGGTACACTGCTCCCACCATCGTCAACACTTTCATCGAGGCCCACGACCTTAGCGGCAAGGTGCTCAACGTGTTCGCCACCAGCGGTGGCAGTGGCGTGGAGGGTTCCGCCAACGACCTCAAGAAGGCGTACCCGCAGTACAAATGGGGTGAAAGCCGATTGATGAATCGCTAAATCATCTCCGTCGCAGAGCTTGTCGATGCCATAGTCGGCGTGCTCGCCGGGACGGAAGTGCTGGACCATTTCAGGCTTTGAGTTATCTATTTCAGTCTTTCACGCAGCGCACCGAATAAGCGTCGCCGTCGGCGTCATAAAAGTTATTGTGGATTACGGAGGCGTAGTTCGAATGAAGCCCCCAGTAATAGGTGTTATAATAGCCGTAAGAGTCGGTTTCCTGGGTGGTGGTCCAGAAGAAGGTGTTGTAACCAAGCCCACCATAATTGACAAACTCAGGTATGAGGTAATCGCCTCCTTGATAATACCCTGCCGGCAATGCACTGAAACCGGTAGCATTGTTGGTGGCCGGATTGGCATTGCCCACCTCGCAGGAGGTACCCCCAAGATCCCAACCCATCGTGGCAGCCAGTGACTTGCCAACCTGACCGTCAATGCCGCCACACACATTCTGACTCTGGCTGTTCACAAAGTTGTATAGTTGTGTCCACTCGGCGTCGCTCGGCACATGCCAGCCGTCGGGACAAACTCCCTGCACACCGCTCGGATTGGTGTTGGAGGAGCTAGCACCGCGCATCAGCGCCGCCCAGTTGTACAGCAGTCCGTAATTCGCTTTGTTGGCGGATTCGTTCATCGGGTAATACCAAAAAGCCGATGTGAGGGAATAGCTCTCCCCCTGTGGGATGCTGGTGCCATCGGCATACCTTCTTGTACGCAAATTCTCGCGCATCCAGCATTGCTGGCCAATTCGTACCGTGTTATACATGTTTTCGTCTATATCCATGAGAAACGGCACCCCGGGACAGGACCACGCGTCTCCATTGGGATTAATGGGCGTGGTGAAACTCTGCTCGTCGCCATACGCTATGCCTGCGCTGTTGATGGCGTATGCCCGCACATAGTAAACAAGGTTGGAGGACAGTCCGGTCAATTGGCTCGTGAAAACTCCCAAACCGCTCCCGTCTGTCGTATGCAGTCCGGTAAACGTTGGGGAGGGCGACATACTTAGGCAAACGCCACGGGCAGTGACGCTGTCACCGCCATCGTCGGTCACCATGCCGCCACAGACCGCGGAAGTTGCGGTCAAATTCGTGACATTCGCGGTGACGACGGTTGGAACATGCAGCTGTACACTTGAAAACGACAGTACAACCGTCTGCGAATCCGCAAGGGGCTGTTCGATGTGCGGGCTTTCCTCACCCTGGCCGTTGATGGTGGCATACGCCGAATATTCCATCTGGTCGCCGAGGTCAAAAGGTTGGACGACGGTGCCACGAGTATGGGACTTGACCGATGGAACATTACGACTATACGTCCTTGTAGAGCCCACATATTCAACAACATTGGTACCCCCGCCTTCGTTGCACACCATTTTGACGGAAGACAATTCCCCCTTAAGGCGGGCGCTCATCACGTATGTGCCCGCATGGGCAAGGGTGATGCGGAACTGGTGGAGCCCAGGATTCAAAAGGATGTCATCCGCCCAAACAAGCCGTCCGCCAACATCCGCAATATCCAACGTCACCACGTCTGCATCCGCCAAGGTCAAGTGGATGTCCGTGGTGCCATGAAATGGATTCGGACTGTTTGGCGACAGTTCCAAAGACGGTAGTTGTGACATCTCAGGATCTTGAATGCCAGATCCCTTTTGTAGGGTCAGCACCGTGTCGGGCCAGTAAAGATACTCCTGCCAGTTCTTTGAAAGGTTGGCCACTCGGAAGAGTTCGGCTTGCACATGGTGGTTGGCGGCGTCCCGTCCCGTGAAGGTGAGTGTGACGCTTTGCGCGAAACCACAAACCGCAAACAGGGTGACCATGCAGAAAAGAGAAGCCTTTTTGTTCATAATGACAGATTTTTGGACAAAGGTTTTTTGGACTGCGAAATTACTGTTTTTTAATTTTTTGACACATAATGTCATTTTAATCAAGCGAAAGGCAAGGATCCTTGCCTACTTTTTCTCCCGATACTCCCTCGGCGCCATCCCCTTCATACGTGAGAAGAACTTGCTGAACGAGGGCAGGTCGGCGAAATGAAGGCGGTCGGCGATCTGGGAGATGGAGAGCTGAGAGGTGCGCAACAGGAAAGCCGCCTCCATCACCAGCATCTGGTTGACGTAATCGACCACGGTGCGCCCGGAAACTCGCTTGACGATCCGCGACAGATAGTCGGGCGTGATGCTCAACTCGTTGGCATAGAACCCGATGTCGTGATGTTTCACAAAGTGCAGCGGCAAGAGACGGCTGAAGCCGATGAAGATCTCCTCCATGCGGTGCGGGATATGTCCGTGCGCTCCCACTTTCTCCTTCACGTTATGAAAGT
>JAFRUI010000005.1 GCA_017438945.1 Bacteroidales bacterium | reverse complement strand
GCTCCGCCGCGTCCAAGTCCGTCCGGCGGTTCCACCCGGACCGCTGGTGGTCGAGGAAGGTGTTGTAGGCAATCTTGAACAGCCACGTGGCGAACTTGGCACGCTCCACGAACCGCTCCATCGCAATGTACGCCTTCACCATCGCCTCCTGCGCGATGTCCTCCGCCTCCATCCGGTCGCCCTCACACAGGGCAAGCAGGAATCTCCGCAAAGACTCCTGCTCCTCCGAAATCAAGGCTATGAATTGTTCTCGTGTCATTCGGAGATTTGTTGCTCGGTCATCCGTTTTTCTTCCGTCGCTATCTCATTCTGTAGCATCTTCTTGCTGACCAGGTAATAGATGATAAGGGCTATACCTATGGCTGTCAAGACGCCGCCCCCGACTACTCCAGTGGTCTTGTCCCTTAAAAACACAAAACCAAACAAATGGGTGAAGAAGAGGACTATACCGATCAATGTGCAGATACAACCGCCTAAAAGTTTTTCTAACAGTTTTTCTTTCAGGGATTTTTTGCCGTCTTCCGACGACATGTCCAGCTTGTCTAACACTTCGGCCGGGTCAAGATCTGGATTTTTCTCCAACAGTGCCATCAGAATTTCCGTCTTCTTGTCGATTTCGTGATTTTTCCGCTTGTTGGTCAGCAACAAGATCACCAGTGGTAATGCGATGCAAACTCCACCGATTACGAGTACCACCGCAAGGACATCTATGAATTCTTCCATGACTATTTATTTTTTAAGGTTATACAATTCTGTTCATTATCGAATCGATTCAACAGTTAAACGGATGAGAGGGGTGAAAGGTGACATAGGAAGGAAAAAATATTTTTGCGGCTTTATGTTGGAAAACCATGAGAAATCTACCCTTCTGATTTTTACAATTAAAGGTTGAATTGTTAAAATAAATTTGTACATTACTGAAACTCAACCACAAAAAAAATTGGCAAAACCTCTTGACAACCGCGCTTTCATGTCGTATATTTGCAGAGGAGAACATTGAATGACAAAATGTCATCGTAATGGATAAACTAAAAAACAAAAGGCAATTATGAAAACAAGGAAAGACAGAACATTCTGCAATGAAAATCCCTCAGGCTATCGACAGCTTCTTCCCGCTCGCGAAACCATCCGTGCCCAATGGCATGATTATAGAGAATCGGACTATTTTGTTACGGTCTGCACACAAAACCGTGTGCATTATTTCGGCGAAGTGTATAATGGGCAAATGGAATTGACAGCAGTAGGCGAATATTTGACGGCGGAAATTGAAAATGTTTCAGATCATTATCCATACGTCGAAATACCCGTTTATGTGATTATGCCAGACCATATTCATTTGATTGTCGCAATCCATCCCCGTAGTAGGGACGCGATTCATCGCGTCCACGAACCCGACAATCGCGTCCAAGCAGGAGGAATTACAGGGAACAAGAATCCAATGTTGAATGAATCATTGGCAACGGTCATGCGGGGGTTGAAAGCGCGGGTGACACAATTCGCCCGACAAAACAATATCCCATTCAAATGGCAACCCCGTTACCACGACCGTATTATCCGCAACAGGAATGAAAAGATCCGTATTACCAAATATATCGAACAAAATCCCACCAAATGGAAATCGCTGTAGGGACGCGATTCACCGCGTCCTTTTCACCGCGTCCGCCTGCAAAATAAATCGGACGCGTCGCGGACGCGATAAATCGCGTCCGCGACTACAATGCGGCAAACGGTGCCACCGCCCGGTCGAAAATGCCGTTGACGTAGGCGAGCACCATGCCGTAGTTGCTGACCGGGATGCCCGCTTCGATGGCGGGGCGTAACCGTTCCTTCAACTGCTTGCGGGTGACCATGCAGCCCCCGCACTGGATGACCATCGCATATTGCTGGATGTCAGGGATTTGATTGAGACCCGACACGAAATCGAACTGTAGCTCTTTGCCCGTGAACTTGCGGATAAGACGCGGGAGTTTCACCCGCCCGATGTCCTCGCAGGAGGTGAGGTGCGTGCAGGATTCCAACATCAGGATGCGGTCGCCGTCGCGAAGGTCGCGCAACTTCGGGGTCCCTTTGAGATAAGCTCCGAATTCGCCCTTTTGATGCGCCAACACCACGCTGAAGCCCGTCAACGGGATGCTTTCCGGCACGAACTTCTCCACCTTGTGGAATGCCTGGCTGTCGGTGACAACCAATTTCGGGGCGCGGTGGCTCTGTAGGTAATCCGCCACCTTGTCCTCCTTCAGCACGATGGCAACCGCCTCATTGTCAAGGATGTCGCGGATGGTCTGCACTTGCGGGAGGATGAGCCGGCCTTCGGGGGCTTCCGTGTCGATGGGGGTCACCAACAGCACTTCATCGCCCTCACCGATGAGGTCGCCGAGCAGCGAACGGGTGCGGTACGCCGATTCGGGCATGATGCGTACCACCTCCTGCAGCATCTCGTCAATGCCGGAATGCGTTTTCGTGCTGACATCCAGAACCTTGCGATCATCAACTTCCATCTCTCGAGGAGTGGTCAGATCGCATTTGTTGTTGACGATGAGGTAAGGAAGTTCGAATTGGTGGAACTGTTCTATCAGCTGCCGTTCGGGAATGCCCACCTCGTAATCGGTGATGACGAGGATGGCCAAGTCGATGGTTTTCAACACTTCCAGTGATTTTTGGATACGTTTCGCCCCGACGGCGCCTTCGTCGTCGATGCCGGCGGTGTCGATGATGATGCAGGGACCGATGCCGAAAATCTCGATGGATTTGCGCACGGGGTCGGTGGTGGTGCCGGCCGTGGCGTCCACGATGGCGACCTCCTGTCCCGTGATGGCGTTAATAAGGGAACTCTTGCCGTTGTTCCTCCGCCCAAAAATGCCGATGTGCAGCTTGTCGTTACGTCCTTTCATACACTAACTTATCGTTTTCGCAATCTTCTCAATGTTCAAACTTCTTGCCGAAGCATCAATAATATCCTTGTAGATGCCGCCTTTCTTATAGATTTCGTCGGGGTCGCCGTCCTCTTCCACGCGACCGTCCTTGAGGGCGTAGATGTAGTCGGCGTCGATGATCTGCGAGATGCTGTGGGAGATGATGATGACGGTGCGGTCCTGCTTGATGGCATCGATGCTGTTCTTGATCTGCTCGGTGGCGATGGCGTCCAAGCTGGCGGTAGGCTCGTCCAAGAAGATGATGGGCGGGTTCTTGAGGAACATGCGGGCGATGGCCACGCGCTGCTGCTGTCCTCCGGAGAGGTCGGCAGCGTTGTGCGCGAACTGCTTCGGCAGCTCCATGACCTGGTCGTAGAGGTGTGCCTTCTTCGCGGCCTCCACCACCTCCTCGTGCGTGGCCTCCGGGTTGCCGTAGAGGATATTCTCCTCGATGGTGCCGTCGAAGATATGGTTCTTCTGCAACACCAACCCAATGTTCTCGCGCAGGTAATGCGTGTCGTAGTCGCGCAAATCGACCCCGTCCAACGTGATGGTGCCCACCTGCGGCTCGTAGAACTTGTCTAACAGGTTGACGATCGTACTCTTACCCGCGCCCGACAGCCCGACCAACGCCGTGATCTTGCCTGGTTCAATCTTCATGTTGACACCGAACAACGCCTGTGTGCCGTTCGGGTAGGTGAAATCGACGCCCTTCAGCTCGAAGTTGCCGTGAATGGGCTCCGGCTTGTACTCGCCCGACGGCTCGACCTCCTTCTCGGAGTTGAGGATGCCGAAGAATCCCTCGGCGTAAATCAGCGCGTCGTTCACGTCATCGAAGATGCGTTGCAGCTGCGTGATGGGCGCGATGACGTTGCTGAACAACATCACGTGGTACATGATCTTACCGATGGTCATGCCGGGGTATTCGATAAGCACCAAGTAGGCGGTGAGGATGATGACCAGCACGGTACCCACCTGCCGCACGAAGCTCTTGAGCCCGTTGTAGTAGAAGGCCACCTTGCGGGTTTTCATCTGGTTCTCCGTCACTTGGTTCTGGATATCCAACTGTTTCTGTCCCTCAATCTGCTCGCGATTGAAACTCTTGATGACGTTGATAGAGTCGATGATGTTCTTGATACCCTGACTTTTGGTCTCCAAATGGCTGCGCATCTCGCGTCGCCAACCCTTGAGTCTCCGTGCCTGCCGGTAGGTAATCCAGAAGTAAACCGGCACGATGCCGAGGGCGACCAAACCGACATAGACGTTGGCTGCGAACATCAGGATGAGGGCGAGCAAGGCGCTGGTGAACAACGGCAGCAGGTCGATGAAAAAGTTCTGCACCGTGCGCGACAACGAGCTGACACCCTGGTCAATACGGGCCTGCAGCTTGCCGGTGGCGTTGTCGCCCGAGTTGAAGAAGGCCATCTTGAAAGTGAGCACCTTCTCAATGACGCTCTGCGCCAAGTCGCGGCTCACGTAAATCCGCATCCGCTCGCCGAAATAGTTCTGTGCAAAGGTGACGATTGCGGAAAGCAACTCCTTGCCCAACAGCACGATGCTGATGATGGTCATAATCCGTGCCGCCTGACCCCATTGGAAGTTGGTGCCAATGAGCGCGTTGATGGCATCCACCGTCCGGTCGAGCACAATGGCATTGACCTGCGCCATCAAAGATCCGACCAACGTGAGGATTAAGGTGATGAGTACCAACCATTTGTAAGGTTTCACAAACGGGCGGAGGTTTTTGAAGAGTTGGAGGAGATTCATTTTAATGTAAAATTATGAATGTAGAATGAAGAATGATTTCCTTGAGCAGCCCCGGTAGGGGCAAGAGCTCGGTAGAGAAAGACATTTCGATTATCAAACACCTATCGTTCCGAACAAATCGTATTCCGCGGCGTCGGTGATTTCCACGTTGTAGAATTCGCCGACGGTGAGTGGTTGGGATTTGTCGATGAAGACGTCGTTATCGACATCGGGGGAGTCGAATTCCGTGCGGCCGATGTAGCAGTCGGGTTCTTCGCTGTCGATGAGCACCTTCATCGTGGTGCCGACGCGGGTCTGGTTGATCTCGTAGGAGATTTTCTCCTGCAGTTTCATAATTTCGTTGACCCGTTTGTTCTTTTCGGAGGCCTTGATAGGGTCGCCGAGGTCGAAGGCGGGCGTGTCTTCCTCTTGCGAGTAGGCGAAGACCCCGAGCCGCTCGAAGCGGTTGCGGCGCACGAACTCCACGAGTTCCTTGTGCTGTTCGCGGGTCTCGGTCGGGTAGCCGGAGATCAGCGTGGTGCGCAGCGCGATGCCGGGAATCGTCTCGCGGATGCGTGCGATGAGGTCGTAGATGTAGGCTGAGCTGCCGCCGCGGCGCATGCTCTGCAGAATGTCGTCGCTCACGTGCTGGAACGGGATGTCCAAATAGCGGCAGTATTGCGGGTACTGTTTCATCACCTCCAGAATCTCGTAGGGGAAGTTCAGCGGGTAGGCGTAATGCAGCCGAATCCACTGAATGCCGTTCACTTGCGCGAGCTTGTCCATCAAGTCGGCGAGTTCGCGCTTGCCGCTGCGGTCGATGCCGTAGTAGGTGAGGTCCTGAGCAATCAGCATCAGTTCCTTCACGCCCTGGTCGGCAAGGCGTTGTGCCTCCTCCACCAATAGCGGAATCGGTTTGGAAACCTGCTTATCACGGATGAGCGGAATGGAGCAGTAGGAGCACTGGTGGTCGCAGCCCTCGGAAATCTTGAGGTAGGCGTAGTGGCGCGGGGTCGAGAGCATCCGGTCCGCTGTATTAAGCAGTTGGAAATCTGGTGACTCCAACAATTTCGGAAGTTCCGCGAAGGTGAAGAACCCATCTACTTCGGGCAGCGCCTCCTGCAGTTCCTCCATATTGCGTTGCACGAGGCATCCTACCACGTACAACTTCTTGATTTGGCGGCGTTTCTTGCGTTCAATCTGGTTCAGAATCTCGTTCACGGATTCTTCCCGCGCATCGTGGATGAAACTGCAAGTGTTAATAATGACGATGTCGCTTTTCTGCGCGCTTTCGTAATAGAGTTCGTGGCCGTTGCGGTGCAGTTGTGCGGCCATAACTTCCGAATCCACAATGTTTTTGGAACAGCCTAAGGTGATGATATTGATGGTCATATAATCGATTTCAGTTTGCAAAAATAAAAAAAGCCCCTACACGAGGGGCTTGATTTTTTTCAAATGCAAAATTATTTTCTTTTGCAAACGGTTTTGGTGGTCATACCAGCCAAGGTAACTTCGGAATTCATGTCAGAACATTTCTTCACATTGGTGTTCTCGAGGTTCACCTCAGTGACGGTGTCGGGCATGCCCGTAATTGAAGTTGTGCATTCACAAACTTTGCTGCATGAGGTTGCAACACCAGCGAACAACAGAGCAGCTCCAAAAATTGCAATTACTTTTTTCATTTTGTAAAATTTTAAGTTAGTACTAATTCGTGGCAAAAATACAATTTTTTTATACACAAAGAAAAAAACATTATTTTTTCTTCACACACTCCAGTCCCATCTTTCCATAAGGTGTTTCGGTCACAGAACTGAAATCCGAGCAAGATTGGCCTTCTGCCACCTCTGTGGAGGTGCCGACTGCAACGCCATACTCATACAATGTGCATTCACACGTATTTCTGCAGGAAACAGTCGTTAAGGCTAGCAACAGAGCGACTGCGTATAGAAACATTTTCATACTCTTCATTTTTATTCAAAAATAGGGCTGCAAACATACACTTTTTATTTAAAATGCGCGGCGGCGGAATATTCCAATGTTTTTTGTATTTTTGCCCGTTGAAAATTTTAAATTTATAGATAAATGAAAAAGCTTGTTGTTGTTCTTTTTGCTGCAGTTTTGGCTCTCACCTCCTGCAACAGCACAAATCCGTATGCCGGCAAGTATTCTGGCACTTTCACTTTCGTTACCAATAACGTCACCAAGGATGGAAGCGTACGATTTTTATCCAATCCTATGACGAATGGCTTGCTTTTATACGGGGTGGTCCCGATCAGTCCGGTGTCCGGCTATTCCAACATCTATATGTCTAATGAAAGCAACACCGAGCTTATCACCCAACTTCTTCAGTACATTGGTAACCAAAGCAATATCTACAATGCTGCTACCGAACAAATCAAAAATGTGAAAGTCGAAGCCACGTTTAACGGCAGCGAAGTAAGTTTGGATATGTTTTATGAAATCGCCCTTTTGGGAGACTTGCTCAACACGCGAGTGAGTATCGTCAAATTTGTGGGCGCAAAGTAATTTATTTCAACCTCAATGAAAAAGTGGATTCTTGGGCTGTTATTCCTTACGGGATGGGTTCTTTGTCAGGCTCAAGATTCCACTTTTTTGTCTGATTACAAGATCTTTTACTATCCTTCCGGCGTGAAGTCGAGCGAGGGTCGCCTTGTCGATGGCAAGCCCGACGGCTGGTGGAAATCCTACAACGAAAAAGGCGTTCTCATCTCCGAAGGAAACCGTAAGAATTTCCTTTTGGACAGTTTGTGGACTTTTTACAACGATGATGCCTCCGTGCGTATGACAGTGCATTACAAGGAGGATAAAAAAGAAGGTGAACAGATTGTTTATCAGAAAGATGAGTATACTGTAACGCAATGGCATGAGGACACGATCATAGGAAGCATGAACACCTATAGCCTGAACCATGTATGGAAAAAAACGATTCCTTATATGAATGGCCTTCCGCACGGATTGGCTAAAGAGTTCAATGACACGGGTCTGGTGGTGGCGGTGACCAAATATTACCGCGGGGTGCGCAGTCGCCGGGAGGTCATCAACCGAACAGACAAATTCGGGCTCAAGCAGGGCAGTTGGAAATATTTCTGGGACAACGGAAACCTGCGGGTCGAAGCGCAATATCTCAACGACAAGAAGCACGGTTTCTTCAAATATTATGACGAAAACGGTGATTTCCTTTATGTTGAAAAATATGAGAACGACCAGTTGGTGAAAGATGCCAAGGAAACCAAGGAGCTGGAGCGTCGCCGCACATATCACCCAAACGGTCAGGTGGCCATCGCTGCGACATACTACAACGGACGCCCTGAAGGGGTTCGGCGCGACTTTGACACTGCGGGGAAAATCATCAACGGCTATCTTTACGAAGACGGTTGGCTCCGCTACGAGGGTGTCACCGACCTCAACGGACTGCGTCAGGGCCTTTGGAAAGAATATTATCCCACCGGCGAACTCCGCTCGAAAGGGAAATACAAGAATTCAAAGCCTGTGGGAGAATGGGAGTTCTATTTTCCTGATAAAACTATCGAAATCATAGGGAGTTACAATGCCAAGGGACAGAAAACAGGTGAGTGGCTCTGGTTCTACCCGACCAGCGACACGATGACGGTGGCCAACTATGAAGACGGCGAGTTGGAAGGCCGCTACGTGGATTATGATGAAGAAGGAAAGGTGATGACAAGTGGTCTTTATGAAGCCGGATATGAAGAGGGACCGTGGATGTATCGAAACGGGACATTGTATGAAATAGGCAAATACAGTGGAGGTTTGCGAGAAGGTATATGGAAATCGTGGTTCGAGAGCGGAAAACTGGCCTCCGAAATTCAGTATACCGACAATATTATGGATGGAAAATATACCTTATACTGGGAAAATGGCAATATCCATTTAAACGGAAAATATGAAAATGGTTTGCAGGAGGGTGTTTGGCAGCTTTATGATGAAGAAGGTGTTTTATCCATAACTACCTTATTCAAAGAAGGTAAGGAATTAAAGTGGAATAATTATACAATAAAATAATGGGGTTCACGTTAAAAAAATCGTATCTTTGTGGCCTCAAATTTCAATCTGTTTGACTAACTTAAGGAAAACAGATGAAATTTTTTTGATGTCAAGATTCTTTAACATCTTGATATTTATTGTTTTGTAAATTTTGAATATGAAAAGAATATTGATATTTACCTTGTTGTGTGGATTTGCGTGTGGTTTGAACGCGCAACCGGAAAGCCAGACCAAATCTGATTCTTCCGCCACCAGCATCGCAAAGGAGAGCTTGGAGATTTTCACCCGCAATGAGATTCGTCTGATGGATTCTCTGTTGAATGTATGGTATGTGAAGCGTGATCTTGCCTCTCAAAACTCCGTTCTTTCCAAGCTGACCGATGACACAACCAAATATGATAACAATGACTCCTTGATTTTCAAACGTTTGAGTGCGATAGAAACGCCGATACAAGTGGCCTATAATGACAGGGTGAAACGTTTTATCGAACTCTATTCCGTTCAGCGCCAACGCAGCTCTTCCGTGATTTTGGGTCTGGCCCAATACTACTATCCGTGGATGAAAGCCATTTTCGACAAATACGACCTGCCTGAGGAGCTGGTCTATATCACCATTATCGAGTCTGCGTTGAATCCAACGGCGGTGTCTCCGGCGGGTGCGACCGGTATTTGGCAATTCATGTACGGAACAGGTAAACTGTATGGCTTGGAAGTGTCTTCGTATGTGGATGACCGTCGCGACCCTTACAAAGCCACGGATGCTGCCGCCCGTCACTTCCGCGATCTCTACAACATCTTCGGTGACTGGGGATTGGCTATTTCCGCCTACAACTGCGGCGCCGGTAATGTGCGTAAGGCCATCCAACGTTCCGGTGGCAAAACCGACTTCTGGAGCGTCTGCAACTACCTCCCCCGCGAAACCCAGAACTACTTCCCCGCTTTCATCGGTGCCATGTATATGATGACCTACCACAATCTTTACGGTATCCAGCCTGCCAAAATCTCCATTCCCTCTGATGTGGACACTATCATGATTGGAAAAGAAACACATTTCCAACAGATTTCCAACGTCTTGGGTGTCAGCTATGACGAGATCAAATCGTTGAATCCGCAATACAAAAAGGATATCGTTCCTGCCTTCAACCAGCCTATGCCGGTGCGGCTCCGCTCTAACGATATTCTGCATTATATCGCCATGGCCGATTCCATTCCGAAATACAATTACGACACTTATTTCAACCCGACTAAAAACCTGAACCTGCTGGCGGAAAACAGCACTGTTTCCGATGATGGTATGATGATTGTCCAAAAGACGCCTAACAAGTATCATGTGGTGAAAAAAGGCGAAACTTTGGGCAAAATTGCATCGAAATACCACACATCAGTTAACGCTATCAAGTCCATGAATCATTTGCGCAGCACCAATTTGCGCATCGGGCAGAAATTGATGGTGAAGAAAGGGACAACCGTAAAAGTTCCCAATCCTAATGCGAAACCTGCCGCTCAAGATACCGCAAAAGCCATTGCCGGCAACACTGCAGTGGACAGTACAATGACAAATAGCGATACGATAGGTGGTCCCGTCCCTTCGCAACCGAAACCTGAAATCAAACCTATCCAGCAGCAGCTGAACTACACATCCTATACCATCCGCCAAGGCGACACGCTCTCTTCCATTGCCAGACGCTACGGTACCACCGCCAACGACATCGCCCAGTACAACCACCTCGCTAACAAGGATGCCATTAAGATAGGCCAAAAGCTGAAAATCCCCAAAAAGTAATACCTGTCTGACGGTTTTACCGTTTGTAGAGATGATGTGCATATCGTCTCTGCCGGAAAATTCAGAGCGAACATGGGCATAGTCATCAAACAAAGCATTAAAGGCACGATAGTCAACTACTTGGGGGTAGCCATCGGCTTCGTCACTACATTTTTTATTGTCACCAAGTATCTGACGCAAGAGGAAATCGGTCTCAGCCGTGTGCTCATCGACGCCGGTGTCCTGTTCGCCAGCTTTGCCCAACTGGGCACCAGCTCTTCCATCATCCGCTTCTTCCCCTATTTCAAGGACGAGAATGAGAAACACCATGGCTTTTTCTTCTGGACTCTGATTGTCCCAATCGTCGGTTTCTTTCTCTTTTTCATTGTGGCCAAATGCCTGGAGGGCACGATTATACACACTTTCTCGAAAAATTCTGATCTCTTTGTCAACTATTACCGATTCGTCTTTCCGCTCGCTGTGTTTATGCTCTACCAAACGGTGTTCGAGGCTAACGCCAATGTGCTGATGCGTATCGTAGTGCCGAAATTTGTGCGCGAAGTGGGTGTGCGTGTCGGCCTTTTGCTGATATATCTGTTGTATGGCTACTGGCACGTCATCGATTTGGATGGATTTGTGATGGGGGTGTGTATCACCTATTTCCTCGCCGCACTCATTGATTTCTTTTACTTGCTCTCGTTGGGAAGGATTTCGTTCAAGCCTGATTTCAAGATATTTACGAAACCTCTGTTGAAAGATATCGGGTTCTATACCTTGTTTTTGCTGATGAATGCGGTTACGGTGAATGTGATGCCGTTGCTGAACACTTTTTTCGTCAGTGCAGGCATGGGACTCTCTTTTACAGGTATATATGCCATAGCGAATTACATCGCCACGGTAATTGAGGTGCCGAACCGGTCGCTCAACGCGATCGTGCAGCCGGAAATTTCCGAAGCCATCAAAAACAACGATATTGACAGAGCTGAAACAATCTGTAAATCTGTTTCTTTGCACTTGATGCTCTCCAGCGCGCTCATCTTCTTGTTTATCTGGATCAATATTGATGCGCTTTTCATGCTCTTGCCCAATGGTGAGCTTTATGAGGCGGGGAAAAGTGTGGTTCTGATTCTAGGATTCGCCAAATTCTTCAATTCCACATTGTTCGTCAGCTCGAGTGTGCTCAATTATTCCAAATATTACTACTGGTCACTGATATTCACCATCATGCTTACCACGATGGCTGTGGTCTTGAATGTGTTACTGATTCCGCATTACGGCATGGACGGAGCATCCCTGTCACATCTGATTTCTTATCTGACGTTTTACCTCTGTCTATTGTTAGTGGTTCGCATCAAGCTGAATATTAACATATTATCCGAAGCGCAAATTAAAGTTCTCGCCTTAATAGCGGGATTGCTATTGTTGAATTTCGGATGGGTGAAGGGCATTTTCCCTCTCTTCACAAAACTTCCGTTCTCATTGACGGCCAATGCGTTAATTGACGCTTTGGTTAAAAGTGTCTTTTTGATGGTAGTCACCGTGGTAGTGTGCTATTTCTGGCACATTTCGGAAGATGTCAACCGGCTGATCCGCAAAATGTTGCGGAAAGAGAGCTAGTCTATTCTTTTTTGCTGTTTTTCAGGGCCGCTATTGTTTGCTGTTATTTACAGAATGTCAATCGTTCACCCTTGTCTTCATCATGGATAATCCCGTTTTCATAAACCAGATTTCCGTTGACGAACGTGTGGGTCACGCAGGTGTGAGCTAATGTTCCATCGTAGGGTGTCCAGCCGCATTTATACTTCACATCTTCGTTGGCAATCAGCATGTTGGCATTGGTATCCACAAGGGCTAAATCCGCAAAATAGCCTTCCCGGATAAAACCGCGACGGTCAATACGATACAAGGTGGCGGGATTATGGCACATTAGCTTCACTAACGCAGTTAAATCCAGATGATTTCGTCTGAAATGGTCTGCCATAAGCGCAAAATCATGTTGGATGGAAGGGAATCCTGATTTTGCGGTGAAATAGCTGTCGGTAAATTTTTCCTCGCGGAGATGTGGCGCATGGTCGGAACCGAGGGTGTCGATGTAACCATCTTGCAGACCTCGCCAGAGTGCGCGTTTGTCGTGAGCCGACTTGATGGCCGGATTGCACTTGATGGCGAAGCCGTATTGGCTGTAATCACGGTCATCAAACAGCAAATAATGTGGACAGGTTTCTGCTGTTATCTTTTTGGATAACAATGGGGTAGAGGGGTTAAACAGCAGCAGTTCCGCCCGGGTGGAGATATGCATGACGTGGAGTCGTGCACCCGTTTTCTGGGCTAAACTCACAGCTTTTTCAGTCGAACGGTAGCAAGCCTCTTCCGTACGGACGAGCGGATGGATGCTTGCATCTGGTACTATTTCGTGTTTCTCGGCCAATTCCTTATAATGCAGTGTGTTGCGTTTGATGATGGCTTCGTCTTCACAATGTGCCGCAATCAGACACGGAGATTCTTTGAACAGAGTCTCCAAAACCGATTCCTTGTCCACCAGCATGTTACCCGTACTGGATCCCATAAAAAGCTTAACGCCACAGACTTTCGTGGGGTCGGTTTTTACAATTTCGTCAAGATTGTCGTTGGTGGCACCGATGTAAAACGAGAAGTTGGCCAATGATTTTTCGGTGGCGAGGTCGAATTTCTCCTGCAAGAGTGCTTGCGTGGTGGTTTGCGGCACGGTGTTGGGCATCTCCATGAAGGAGGTCACGCCGCCCGCCACCGCCGCCCGGCTCTCACTGCAAATGTCTGCCTTTGCGGTCATGCCCGGTTCCCGGAAGTGCACATGTTCGTCGATGATGCCGGGAATCAGATACTTGCCGCATGCATCAATGACGCGTGCGTTTTCAGGTTCAAAGACCTCGCCATCGCGCACAATCTTGGCGATTATGCCATCCTTAATATAAAGGTGAGCCATAAAGGACTCACCTTCATTAATTATTGTCGCATTTTTGATGTAGTAATTCATAATTCATCATTCATAATTCATCATTAGAATCGTCCGCCGGCGCCGCCTCCACCGAAGCCGCCGCCGCCGCCAAATCCACCAAAGCCTCCGAAACCGCCACTGCTATGGCCTCCACCGAAGCTGCCGCCTCCAAAGCCACCGCCGAAGTCAGACCAGTTGCCGCCATAGTGGGTGGGCGGGAAGAAGGAACCGGTATAATGGCTGTCGCCACCGCTTCCCTTACCCAACTTGTGCAAGAAAACGCAAACGACCACGACTGCAATGATAAAGAATAGCAAAGCCATCAGTGCCCCTATGTCGTCATCGCCTCCATCATTGCGGATCTCCTTGATTTCGCCGGCCGCCAGAGGCAGAATGTACGCTAATGCCGAATCGATGGCCGCGTTGTAATCGCCGTCACGCAGGGCGGGCATCATCTTCGTCTCGATGATGCGTTTCGCGATAGCATCGGGGATGGCGCCCTCAAGGTCGTATCCCACCGCAATATAGACTTCACCGGAAGTTTCATTACGGGGCTTGAGCAGCAACACCACACCGTTGCGCTTGTCGTCGGTGGATCGCACACCCCACCGGTCTCCGATTTCGTAGGCGAACTCTGCCGCTGTGTAATCTCCCAAATCATTGACTGTCACCACACAGATAACATTCGTTGTCGAATCGTTGAAATCCACCAACAATCGTTCCTTCTCTTGAATCTGCTCGCTTGTAAGAAGACCGGCAAAGTCGTTGACAAGCCGTGGCGGGTTCGGCGCGGGCGGAATCCCGTCCGAGTCCTTAGCCGCTCCCGTCCATACGGCCGCAATGGCGAACAATATGAATATCAGACGTTTCAACGCTGAATAAAATTTGATTAGTTGAAGTTGAATTCCACGTCAGGAGCTTTGTCAGCACCTTCAGTAGCCTTGAAGTAGCCCTTCTTGTCGAAGTTGAAAATACCGGCGATGATGTTATTCGGGAAACGGCGGATGTAGCTGTTGTAGTCGTTCACCGTTTCGTTGAATTTGCCGCGCTCCACTGCGATGCGGTTCTCCGTGCCTTCCAACTGCGCTTGCAGTTCCAGGAAGTTCTGGTTGGCTTTCAGTTCAGGATAGCGCTCCACGACCACCATCAAGCGGCTCAAAGCGGAACTCAGTTGATCCTGAGCGGCTTGGAACTTGGCAAGAGACTCTTCCGTCAGATTGCTCGGATCCACTTGCACGGATGTGGCTTTTGCACGAGCCTCAATCACCTCCGTCAGGGTTCCTTTTTCATAATCGGCGGCACCTTGGACGGTCTTCACCAAATTCGGGATGAGATCCATACGGCGCTGATAGGCATTCTCCACATTGGCCCAGGCCTTGGAGCAGCCTTCGTCTTTCGCCACCATATTGTTGTACGGTTTCACTAACATGGCACCCAAAACGATGACGATACCAACAATAATCAAGATAGTTTTTAATAATTTACCCATTGTATTAAAGTTTTAATATGAATTTTTGATTTTGATGTTTTCGTATATGATGTTAACTGCGCCTGAATTCTGCGCCACATATTCCTGACAAATATCGCATGTTTGGGCATAGTATTCAGGATGTTGTTCGAATTGTGTCATAATTGAATGCATTTCGTCTGCGGAAGTCACCGAAAAGGCACCTTTTAGCGTGACTAAGTTGATTGCTTCGTTGAAATGGTCGTAGTGAGGACCAAAGAAAATAGGTTTTCCATAGACAGCCGCTTCCAAAATGTTGTGCAGTCCTGTCTTGAACGCCCCGCCGATGTAAGATACGGCACTGTATTGGTAAAGACGGTTCAAGATGCCGATGGTGTCGATGATAAACACTTGAGCATCAGCCAAATTGCTCTCTTCTTTGGACGAGTACAACGCGGTTTTATATGCGGCGAATGTCTGCTTCACTTCCGGGGTTCTGCTGATTTCGTGGGGTGCGACAACCAGTTTGTAATTAGGGAAATGTTGCAATAATTGTGCCAACAACTGCTCGTCAGGTCCCCAGGTGCTGCCCGCCACGATGACTTTTTTGCCTTGACGAAAGGTCTCCATGAAATCAAATGGTTGCACTTGCGCGGCGATGGCTTTCACACGGTCGAAACGGGTGTCGCCGCATACAGTAACCTGCTTTATGCCAATCTGTTCCAATAGCTGTCGCGATTGCTCCGTTTGCACGAAGAAATGCGTCGCTTGGCGGAGTTGTTTCGCAAACCAGTGGCCACTGGGCTTAAAGAAATGCTGGTTCTCTCTGAAAATCGCGCTTATATAATAAAAAGGAATGGCTTTTTGATGCAACTGGTGCATGTAATTGAACCAAAACTCATATTTCACAAAAACGGCCGTTTTGGGTTGCACAATGTCGATAAACTTACGTGCGTTGCGGGGCAAATCCAATGGCAGGTAGAAATTGTAATCGGCGAGAGGTTTTTTGATGGCCTGCGCATAGCCTGACGGCGAAAAAAAGGTGGTAAGGATTTTGGTTTCAGGTTGTTCCTGCTTAATCTTTTCGATCAGCGGTTTGGCTTGTTCGTACTCTCCAAGTGAAGCGCAATGTACCCACACAGGATTTGAGTTGCTGGCGAAAGTGCGTTCCAGCTCAGCAAACAAGCCGTTCCGTCCGCGCACCCACAGCCGCGCCTTCTCGTTGAACAGCGCCGCCACCCGGATGCCCAGCCCGTAGAACCAAATCCCTATCGTGTATAACACATTCATCGTTTTATCGTTTCATCGTCTCATCGCTTTATCGTCTCATCGCTTTATCGTCTCATCGTCTCATCGATAATAAAACGTGGTCGTTGTCTTCCGTTCATAGAGCGGAATGTTCCATCCTGCCTTGAATCCAACTAAACCGCTGAACTTATATGGCATGTCGCCAGTCGGGCCTTCAAAGAAGACATAGTTTCGGTTCGGTCTGGTCCACATTTCATGGAATTCGACCCCGATGAAGAAATTCAACATACGGTTTTTGCGCACAAACTGGTAACCGATGAACTGACTGAGGACAAATCCACCCGACCGGCGGTCATATCCTCTGGCATAGTCGCCGTCCAACTGCGGATATTGGTTGCTGTAGTCGTTAAGTCGCAGCCGATGGCTGAAGTACCCCGCACCAAGCCGCAGCCAGATTCCGGAGTTTTTCCAGCGGTCCACTGGGATGATTTTGCCGAAATCAGCCATGGCAGCCCAATACCGGCCTTCCGCTGTGATGCCGCCGTGCGACACCAGCCCGTTGCCGTCGATGACGGTTCCTTGTTCATTGGCCAGCGTGCCGTTGAAGAAATTCGGATCGCGCATGTTCGCATTGAACATGTAGTCAAAATGAAACCCTACTGTCCAGTTCGACCGTGATTTGAAGGTAAATCCCGGTCCTACAGCGAAGTTGTTTTTGAACATTTTATGCAGGTCGCCAACAGGGAAATGGTAGGCGAGATGGGCGTCCAGCCAAATCATAGGTGCGGCAGTGTCCACATAGTCCTTGCTGGAGAAATCAGTCTGATAGACCGGTTTGCTCCGTTGCGCGACAATGTTTTCAGGTGACAAGAAGACGAATACCGCCGCAAAAAAGAGAAAAAGATGCAGCAGGCGACCACCTGCCACATCTTTTTCGGTATGTATGTTGCTAAAATACATAGTCTTGATTAATAGTTAATTCATTTTCGCAAGTTCTTTTTAGATTAGTTTCAAGCTTCAAGTTTCAGGTTTAAGAATGACCTGAAACTTGAAACCGAATCTTTCTTGGACTATAGAGCATATCATTTCCCACAAGAAGTAGCTGAGTGAACTTGAGAAACTTAAATAAGCAACATTAGTTCGTGCGTCCTGGATAGACCTTGAGGGCTTCGCGGAGGCACTCAACAGCTTTCTCCAAGTCGGAGACGTTGAGGCAGTAGCTGATACGCACCTCGTTAACGCCTTGGCCTTTCTTGGAATAGAAGCCGGTGGCAGGAGCGAACATCACCGTGGCACCGTTGTAGCTGAAGTCTTCGAGCAGCCAGCGGCAGAAGCGGTCGGAGTCGTCGATGGGCAGACGGGCGACGCAGTAGAAGGCACCCTTCGGTATCGGCACGAAACAGCCAGGGATGGCGTTCACACCGTTCACGATGGTGTTTCTGCGAGCTACGTATTCCTTGTTGACGCTCTCGAAATACTCTTTGGGAGTATCAACGGCGGCCTCGCCGAGAATCTGACCGTAGGAAGGCGGGCTCAGACGGGCCTGCGCCATCTTCATCGCGGTATTGTAAACCTCCTTGTTATGCGTGATGAAAGCACCCACACGCACACCGCAAGCGCTGTAACGCTTTGACACAGAGTCCAAAAGCACCACATTGTCGGCGATGTCGGTCAACTCCATGACGGAGAAATGCTGTGCGCCATCGTAACAAAATTCACGATAAACCTCATCGGCGAAGAGGAAGAGATCGTGCTTTTTGGCAATCTCACCTAACTTCAGGACTTCCTCCTTGGAATAGAGGTAGCCGGTGGGGTTGTTGGGGTTACAGATCATGATGGCTTTCGTCTTCGGGGTAATGACCTTCTCGAAATCCTCGATGGAAGGCAGCGCGAAGCCGTTCTCAATCGTGGAGACGATGGGTTTCACCACCACGCCGCACATCGTGGCGAAAGCGTTGTAGTTGGCGTAGAAAGGTTCCGGGATGATGATTTTGTCGCCGGGATCCATGCAGCTGTTGAAGGCGAAAAGGAGGCCTTCGCTGCCGCCGGTGGTGACGATGATCTCATCGGGAGTGATCTCGATGCCCACGCTGTGGTAGTACTCCACCAATTTCTTGCGGTAGCTGATGTTACCGGCGGAGTGGCTGTAGGCAATCACCGGAATATCAGCGTTACGCACCGCATCACGAGCGCCTTTCGGGGTCTCGATGTCGGGCTGACCGATGTTCAAATGATAGACATGGATGCCACGAGCTTTGGCGGCATCAGAGAACGGGACGAGCTTCCGGATAGGGGAAGACTGCATGCTTGCACCTTTTTTGGAAATTTTCGGCATAGTTTTTATATTATTAGATTGATATTCAAATACTTGAATTTTTATCACTAAAAGGGCAAATATACAAAATCTTTCTATATTGAATTCTTTAAACTGGTTTTATTGCATAATAAACGAACCCAAATCGTACGATAAACTATAAACTATTGACTATAACCCTGGCTTCAATAACCAATAACCTCTAACCCATAACCATTATCTGAAATTATAGCACCGCAGAATCGGTTCGCCTTCGGCCGGTCGCAGGTGCATGGCACCGCCCAGACATTGCTTGTAATCCTTGCAGGACGCGCACATGCCGCACCGCATCCAATTGCGGTCGCGCATGATTTGGAAGCGATTGTCCCAAACATCCAGCAAGTTATCGTGATAAATGTTGCCTTGTCGGAATGATCGGTTGATGTTCGGACAGGCGGAGATATCGCCGTTGAGCAGCACCGAACCGATGTTGATGCCGGCGCGGCAGAAGAAATAGCTGTCGCGCACCTCTTCTTCATATTTGCCCGTATAAGCTTCGCAGCTGAAGGTCAGGTTGATTTTGCCTTCGCGCCGTGTGTCGGCGATAAATTGCAGCATCTCCTCCACTTGGGAACGGCTCAGCATCAGTTCCGAATCGCCCACAGCACGTCCGATGGGGGCGATGGTGAACAACCGCCAGTACCGAATCCCGTTGGCGATGAGCAGATCTTTCAGCCGCTGTAATTCTGGTAGGTTCCGTTTATGCACACAGGTGACCACATCGTAGTTCAGCCGCGGTTCGTTTGCGATGAGGCGCAACGCCCGCAGTGCCCGTTGGAAACTTTGTGGATGCTGCCGTAGCCAGTTGTGCGTATCCTCCAATCCATCCAAACTGACAGTGACGGAGCTAAGTCCGGCAGCGACCAGCTCCCGGTGACGATTCTCGTCGTAGAGCATCCCGTTGGTGACAATGCCCCAGCGGAATCCGTGCTGGCATAGGGCACGACCGCAATCGGCCAAGTCATCGCGCAACAGCGGTTCCCCGCCGGTGATGGCGATGATGACGGTGTCGCGGGGATAGCGATGCTCCAAGGGCTCGATGGCACGGAGGAAATCGGCGAATGGCATGTCCGCCACACGGGTCTCCGATTTGCAATCCGACCCGCAATGGCGGCAGGAGAGATTGCACCGCCATGTACACTCCCAAAACAAGTAGTTCAATTCGTGTATTTCCGTTTCATTCTTCCGAAACACACGGAACAGGAAACGCTTGAAAGCACTCATCTTATTGAGCGTCAGAAACTTTCTTGACTTTAAATTGCAGTGGCTGAGTCAAATCAGAACCATAAACCATGGTATCCAAGGTTTCGTACTGTCCGTGTTCCGCACTGTCAATATCCGTAACGGTAAAACGGAATTCTTGTAAGTCGTACAGATAGCGTTTTTCCGCATCTGAGAAAACCCCATTATGGTCTGTGGTATCCACAAAACTAACCTCTTCAGATACAACCATCAGTCCTTCAACAGGTTCATTGGTCTCCACATCGGACACTCTACCTTGGATAATGGCTTCCATCTGATTCCCAGGCATTCCGTAACAAGCTTGAAACGCGAACATCAGCGCGGTGAAAGAAAACGATCCGAACAAGAACCGGAGCAGTTTCTGTTTTTTCTCTTTGAGGTATTTGAACATAACGGCATCTTTTTTATGGGTGCAAATGTACATAAATTACAAATACACACAAACAGATTAAATTGACACTGTAGAGACGTTTCATGAAACGTCTCTACATAAGGATGCAAAAAAACCAAAAGGTTACAAAATTGTGTATCTTTGCCGTGCCTTTAATTATGAATTATGAATTATGAATTAAAGAATGGTACGAGCAAAGAAACGTTTAGGACAGCATTTTCTGAATAACCAGGCGATTGCGCAGGATATCGCCGACGCCATCCGCACGCCTGACGCGCATGTGATAGAGATTGGTCCCGGCATGGGTGTGCTGACACAATATCTCTTGCAACGCGAGTTCCCGCAGTTCGCGGTCATCGAATTAGACGAAGAATCCGTTGAGTATCTGCAAGTTCACTATCCGGAATTGGGTGACAATCTGATTCACGGCGATTTCCTGCAATATTCCCTGTCTGAATTCTGTAAGGGACCAAAGGTTGTTGTGGGCAATTTCCCCTACAATATCTCCTCGCAGATTCTGTTCAAGGTGTTGGATGAGAAAGAGACCGTGGTGGAGGTCGTGGGCATGTTCCAGAAGGAAGTGGCCGAGCGGGTCTGTGCGCACGCGGGCAACAAACAGTACGGCATCCTAAGTGTCTTGCTACAAGCATATTACGACACCGAATATCTCTTCACCGTCGGAGAGCATGAGTTCACGCCGCCTCCGCAGGTGAAATCGGCCGTCATCCGCCTCACCCGCAATTTCGACAAGAAGTTGAACTGTGACGAGAAGACCTTCCGCACAGTGGTGAAGACCGCCTTCAACTACCGCCGCAAGACCCTCCGCAACGCCCTGCAGTCGTTGCCCTTCGACAAGGCATTCGTGGAAACTGAGCCGCTGTTCACGAAACGTGCGGAGCAGTTGTCGTTGGGGGATTTCGAATACTTGACGGGGAAATTGTCGTAGGGGCGTATCGCATACGCAATCCCCCCGTTTCTTCCCCAAAACCCAATCAAAAATTTAACTATTCAAATCAAAATAGTTAAAATTTAATCACAATTGATTGATTGTCAAGAATAAAAAAATTCACAAAACCCTTGACAAACGGTCGGTTTTGTTGTATACTTGTCGGCGGACTACATCCGTATTTAGGATCCCAAAGCCAAGAGCTAACAGCCAACAGCCAATGTCTTTGTCAATGGTCTAAGTCTAAGTCATAGTCGAGTTTTTGGTGCGTCTGCCGTGCGTTGGCCGCATCTGGTGGGATATAACCAAAAAAATCGTATCTTTGCCGCTTGTTTGTAAAATGAGAAACTCTTTATGAAAAAGACAATTTTTTATTGTATTGCGCTGAGTATCATAGCGTTAATATCATGCTCTTCACCTAAAAAAGTAAAAACAGCCAACGGAGCTGACGCAAAGGAAGCTGCAGAACAGATAACCCCAAACAACAATACACAAGAAATGACGAAAGTATTATTGAAAACCACACTGGGCGACATCACTATCGCCTTGTATGACGACACGCCTGCACACAGGGACAATTTCCACAAGTTGGTGAACGACAAGTTTTACGATGGTGTGCTTTTCCACCGGATTATCAAAGGATTTATGATTCAGGGGGGTGACCCAGACTCCAAGACGGCAAAACCCGGTCAACGACTCGGTTCCGGCGATGTGGGCTACACCATCCCCGCCGAATTTGTGCCGGCGCATTTCCACAAGCGTGGTGCGGTGTGCGCGGCTCGCATGGGCGACAATGTGAACCCGCAGAAAGCCTCCTCCGGCTGTCAGTTCTATATCGTGGATGGAACGGTTTATGACAATGACAAGCTCAATATGATTGCACAGAGAACAGGCAAGACCTTTTCCCCCGAACAGGTACAGGCCTACACCACCATCGGCGGCGCCCCCTTCCTTGATGGCGACTACACGGTGTTCGGCGAGGTGATCAACGGCATGGAGGTGGTTGACAAAATCGCTTCCCAACAGAAAGACGGTGCCGACAGACCGTTGGAAGACATTAAGATCATCAGCGCGACGATGCTGCGATAAGATCGATGCGACGAAGAGACGGTAACAAACGATGAAACAACATAAATTTTCTAATCACCACAATCACAATTCACTGATCACAGATCACAAAAAATATGAAAAACATAGACGAAATAAGAGCGGAAATTGAAAGTTTCCAAATTGAAAACGCTGAGAATCTGGAGCAGTTCCGCCTTCAATTTTTGAGTAAAAAAAGCGAGATTCAAGCACTGTTCGGCGAACTCAAGAATATGGCGCAAGAGAATCGTAAGGAGTTCGGGCAGTTGGTGAATGACCTTCGGGACATGGCACAGAACCACTATAACGAGTTCAAATCCAGGCTGGAAGCGGCCACCGACCGCAAGGCAACGCTGATTCCGGACATTACTCGTCCGGCAACCCGGCAGGGTGTCGGCTCCATGCATCCCATCTCCATCATGATGGGTGAGGTGCGCCGGATTTTCGAAGACATCGGTTTTTCCGCTGTTGAGGGTCCCGACATCGAGGATGACTGGCATGTGTTCACCGCTCTCAATTTCGCTGAGGAGCATCCTGCCCGCGATATGCAGGACACCTTCTTCATCGAGTTGCACCCCGATGTGCTGTTGCGCACCCACACCTCTTCTTTGCAAGTGCGCACCATGGAGAAACAGCAGCCGCCCATCCGTGTGATTTGTCCCGGTCGCGTCTTCCGTAACGAAGCCATCACTTCCCGTGCACACTGCATTTTCCACCAAGTGGAAGGTCTGTATGTGGCTGAGAACGTCTCGTTTGCCGATATGAAACAGACGCTGCTCTATTTCGCCCAGCGCATGTTTGGCGACGAGGTGCGCATCCGTTTGCGTCCGTCCTACTTCCCGTTCACGGAGCCCTCTGCCGAAATGGATGTCTCCTGCAATATCTGCGGTGGTGCGGGCTGTAACCTTTGCAAGCATACCGGTTGGGTTGAAATCCTCGGTTGCGGCATGGTGGACCCCAACGTCCTGGAGAACTGCGGCATCGACAGCACTAAGTACAGTGGGTTCGCTTTCGGCCTTGGCATCGAGCGCATGACCATGCTCAAATACCGCACCAACGATATCCGCCTCTACTTTGAGAACGATGTCCGCTTCCTGCAACAATTCAAAGCCGCGACGAAATAATGCATATCTAAAGATACAAACACCAAAAAATATGACCAAAACTCAAAAAAGAATTAACAACCTGATTGGCTTGATCATCGGTATAGTGGCGTCAGCTGTCTATATCATGACGGCCGAGCCCACCGTCTCCTGGTGGGATTGCGGTGAATATATCGCCACCACTTCCAAAATGCTCATCGGTCACCCGCCTGGAGCACCGACGTTCCAGATTCTCGGTCGCATTGCCACACTGTTTGCTGGTGGTGATGTCACAAAGATGGCTTACTGCATCAACTGTATGTCGGCGGTGTGTAGCGGCATGACTATTATGTTGCTCTATTTCAGCATTGTACGTCTTGCCCGTAAGCTTGTCGCCAAGTGGGGTGAGCTGAATACCCCGCGCTTTATTGCCGTGCTGGGAACGGCCTTGGTGGGAGCTTTAACGTATACATTCTCAGATACTTTCTGGTTCTCTGCCGTTGAAGGTGAGGTGTATGCCATGTCCTCATTTTTCACCGCTTTGGTGTTCTGGTGCATCTTGAAGTGGGATGAGGAATACGAAACCCCGAAGGCCAATGTCAACCCCAACCGTTGGATAGTGTTAATTGCCTATCTGGTAGGACTTTCCATCGGTGTTCACCTGTTGAACTTGCTGACCTTGCCTGCCATCGGTCTGATCATCTATTACCGCATCTCTCCGAAGGCCACCAGTATGGGCGCCGTTCTTGCTTTTGCCATTATGGCTTTTGCATTCGGGATTTTCTGTTCCCCGTTGTGGATGATCCTGATTTGGTTGTTTATCACCACACCGCTGCTCATCCTTTGCGGCAAACGCGGAGCTCTCACTTCCAAAGCGGAGTGGGGTGTTTTGCTTTCCCTCATCGTTTCCGTGGCATTGCTTGGATTCATCCTTTGGGGCATTGTGCCGCAGGTGGTTAACCTTTCCGGCAAGTTTGACTTGTTCTTTGTCAACACGCTCCACATGCCGTTTAACTCCGGCGTGATTTTCTTCTTCCTGCTCATCGCCGCCATCATTGGATGGGGTATTTGGTATGGACACAAGCGGAACAAACCGGTGATTTCCATCAGCGCATTTTCTTTGATGATGCTCATCATTGGTTATTCCACCTTCATGACGTTGGTCATTCGTTCCAACGCCAACCCGACCATCGACGAGAACAGTCCGGAAGATGCCGTCTCTTTGCTCTCTTACCTCAACCGTGAGCAATACGGCTCGAATCCATTGGTTTATGGTCAAAGTTACAATACGAGAATCATAGGTCAAAAAGACGGAAATCCGATTTATTACCGCAACGAAAAGACAAAGCGGTATGAGATTTCAGATTCTCGTAAAAACACTGAATACCAATATGATCCCAAAGGCTGCATGTTCTTCCCGCGTATGTGGTCGACTGAAAAGCAGTCTCAGTATATCGAGTGGTTGAACAACCGCTACAATACCGACAGTCCGTCTGACAGAGATAATCGTCGTCAGTTGGCGCGTGGCAATCTGCCCACATGGCAGCAGAACATCAAGTTCTTCCACACCTACCAGCTCGGCTACATGTACTGGCGCTATTTCATGTGGAACTTCTCTGGTCGTCAGAACGACCTCCAAGGACATGGTGACTATCAGAACGGCAACTGGATTTCCGGGTTTGGGGCTATCGACAACCCCATGGTCGGTAATCTGGACAATCTGCCTGCGGCCATAGAACGTCCCGGACACAACAAATACTATTTGCTTCCGTTGATTTTAGGTCTTATCGGCTTGATTTTCCAGACCAAAAACGACAGCAAGCACTCTTTTGTGGTGTTCATGCTTTTCGTCATGACGGGTCTGGCTATTGCAATTTACCTGAACATGTATGCCTTCCAGCCGCGTGAGCGTGACTATGCTTTCGCAGCATCGTTCTATGCCTTCGCCATGTGGATTGGATTCGGCGTGTTAGGCATTTACCGTCTGTTCGAGAAATTGCAAAGCAAAAGTGTGCAGGCCATCGGTGCAGTGCTCACCACGCTGGTGTGCGTTGGGGCAGTGCCCTGCGTCATGGCTAAGGAAAACTGGCACGACCACGACCGTTCCGACCGCTACACTGCTTTAGCTGTGGCGAAGAACTACCTTGACTCATGTGAGCCTAATGCCATCTTGTTTACGCTCGGCGACAACGACACTTTCCCGCTTTGGTATGCCCAAGAGGTGGAAGGTTATCGTACCGATGTGCGTGTCTGTAACCTTATGTTGTTGAGTACCAGCTGGTATGTGGATCAGATGAAGCGCAAGGCTTACGAATCTGACCCGCTGCCGATTTCCATGACATGGGATCAATATAAAGATGGAACCAGGGATGTGCTCTATTTGGAAGCGGCCAACAATCAATTCATTGATTTGAATGCCGTCATGGATTATGTCAAATCATCCGCATTTGACAACCAGCGGAGCATCTTCCTGCTGAATCAGAACTCTGGTTACCGCAGCAACGGTCGTCCTGTTCCCGCCAGTTTCTCCTTGCCGGTGGATAAGGCAAAAGTGCTGGCTACCGGTACGGTGGCTGAGAAAGACTCTGCTCTTATCGTCGATCGTATGAGATGGAATATGAAGACCAACGGTGTGAACCCGCTCACGAAAGCCTATATCGTGATGATGGACATCTTGGCCAACAACAATTGGGAACGCCCGATTTATTATGCATCAACGGCCGGCTCTGAGGCGTATCTCGGCTTGGAGGAATACTTCCAGCTCGAAGGTTTCGCCTATCGTCTGGTTCCCATCCGCAACACCACACGTTCGTATGGTGAAACTGGGCGTGTCAATTCGGATCGGCTCTATCACAACTTGATGGAGGTGTTTGACGATCACAGCCGTTTGGATGCTGTCAAGAATCCCAACGCCGCCGGTCACGAAGCCTATCCTTACGCTTGGGGTGGCTTTAACGATCCGAAGCTGTATCACAGTGAGGACAACACCCGCCTGGTTCCGCTGATGCGCAGACTCTATGCCCGCCTTGCCGAACAGCTGATAGCGGAAGGCGACAAGGAAAAGGCTCTCAAAGTGCTGATGCATGGCAATGAGGTCCTGCCAGACTGCAATTTCCCGTACGTCTCTGTCATGTCCTACATTTATGGTTACACGCATACTTGTATGACCTATATGGAGGATTTCTTCAGAATCGGCTCAAAGACCGCCAACGAAAAAGGCATGGAAATGGCCAATAAGATCTGGGATGACGAGGTGGAGCTGTTCAACTGGTACAACAGCTGTGATGAGAGAACACTGAACTATCGTAGCAGTGACATTCACTACGACTTCTTGTTCTTATATTATATGTTGAAGAACATCAAATACCCTGATAATAGTCTTGCCCAGCGCTACAAGGAGATGAAACTCGACAACGTGGCCATGAATTATGCCAAATCGTTACAAGGTAGTATCTCCACACAGCTTCGCAAGGCCGATATGGATCAGCAGGCTATTGCCGGTGCGTTCCAGGAAATGCACCAGTTGCAGGAAATCGCCAATCTGATTGGCGATAAACAAACGGCCCAAAAGATTCAGGATATGGCTGCTTCTCAAATAGATATGATAAACAGCTTGTCCCGGGAATTGGGAGCGGCCTTCCGTCAGTTCTACAATGGTATGGACGAGCCAGAACAGCCCGTTGAAGCGGAAGCTGGTGAGGAAGTGGCTGAACAATAGCAATATCCATTAGTGTATCCCTTTCTGTAGAGACGTTTCATGAAACGTCTCTACGTGTTTTAAAAAATGTTACCTTTGCGGGTTAATAAATTCAGAACGAAAAACATCATAATTATGAAAAAATTTGCGGTGATATTGTGCGGCTGCGGCACGTTGGACGGCAGCGAAATCCATGAATCGGTGATGACATTACTAGCTATTGACCGTAATGGTGGTGAATATCAGATATTTGCACCGGATGACTGGCAGTATCATGTGGTGAATCACGTCACGGGACAGCCGATGGATGATAAGCGCAACATGTTGTTGGAAGCTGCGCGTATCGCACGTGGCAACGTGAAACCTATTGAGCAATGTCATGTGGAGGATTTCGACGCAGTGGTCTTCCCGGGAGGAAACGGTTCCGCCAAGAATCTCTTTACATACGCTATCGAAGGTGCGTCTTGCACCGTGCGCGAAGATGTGGCGGAGGTGATCCGTGCTTTCCACAAGGCAGGAAAACCTGTCGGCGCCCTCTGTATCGCACCGGTGATGATCGCCAAAGTGTTGGGTGATGTCACGGTCACTGTTGGCAGCGATCCCGGTACTATCCGCAATGTGGAATCCTTCGGAACGAAGCACGAAGTCACTGTCCAAAAAGGGGTTTGTGCCGACAAAGCGAATAAAGTCTTCACCACGCCTTGTTATATGCTGCCCGCCCGTATCAGCGATATCGCCGACTGCGCCGACAACCTTATCAAGGAAATGATGTCAGTTATGTAAAATACATGCCGAATGTAGGGGCGAATAATTATTCGCCCCTAACATTTAAACACATCGGATTAAAAACACATCGAACACACATGAACAACATCGTCATAGTCGGTTTCTCGGGTGCGGGTAAAAGCACCGTCGGCAGAAGGCTCGCCGACAAACTGAACATGACCTTCGTTGACCTTGACTTATACATTGAAGAAAAGTACCACACGGCGATTCCCCTGCTTTTTCAACGGTATGGGGAATCGGCTTTCAGGACATTGGAGTATGCTGCCCTTCAAGAGGCACTTTTCACAGAAAACGCTGTGATTGCGGTGGGGGGCGGTACCCCCTGTCATGGGGATGCTATGGCCCTGATCAACGCCCAATCCAAAAGTGTCTATTTGCAACTTGATGAAAACGAGATAGTTGACCATCTTTTGCATTCGAAGAAAAAACGTCCGCTGACAAATCATCTTAATGAAGAAGAATTACGGGTGTATGTGCACAAGACGTTGCAGCAACGGGAACCCTATTATTTGAAAGCGCAGATAGTGTGTCCGCTGGATAAAGTGAAAAATTTACCCCAACAGCTACTTGGCAATAGTTCACAGAATAGAATATATTAAGCTAAAAAGCAGCTGATTACTAGAATCTTGACGTCTTTTGGTATAGTAAAGCTTCGGGAAGAGGCTCTGTAAGCACAGAATATGGCGCATTACGAACAGGCAGTTGAAGAAAGAGGTTTCGCAATAGAAACGATTCTCCGCGCCACCTCCTCCGGGTGGTCCACCAATAGTTGTCCGTGGTTCATCTTCGGAAAAACCTCCACGTGCGCTTCCGGGCAGAGTGTGAGCAAATGCTTGGCCTGCGGTTTGGCGACGAAGGCTTCCTTGGTGCCGTGCCAGTAGTGGATGTCGGCTCCGTGAATAGACTCCAACTTGTTGGTATATACCGATTTATAGCCCTCTAAAACAGCGCGTGTTTTGTCCGACGGGAAAACTTTCTTCACCTCGTCCAACAGCACGTCGAAGTAGTGCGAGTGGAACAGCCACCGCCAGAAGCCGGTCCAATGGTAGCAGGTCCAGACATTAAGGGCTTGGTAGTAGCGAAGCGGTCCCACCGTCCACTTGGGTAGCGGCAACAGCGGCGCGGCGTCCATAATAGCGTGGTCGATCACAATTTCGTCGCGCTCCATCATTCGAGAGAGAATTTTCCCGCCCAACGAGAGACCGTAGGCAACATCCAACCGTCCACCGAGGTTCTCCAGCACATAACGATTGACTTGTGCGGCCTGGTCATCAACGGAGGTGAAACGGGAGGACTTCCCGAGTAGGAAACCGTCAACATCCACCGTGACAATATGGAAATCCTCCTTCAGCAATTCTATTAACGGAAGGAAAATCTCGTGCGAGACTCCCAAGCCCGGAAGCAAGAGGAGTTTAGGGCTGTTTTGTGTACCGTAAATATGGAAATCCATAGGTCAATCAACAATACGACAACGCTGCTAATGACGCGGCTTGACATCCGAGCTGCCAGATGCAGGGCAGTTGATATTAGGATGACACTCTTCAGAGGAGGTCCCGTACGTGAGCGTACTGGCACCGCTGAGTTCCACATTCAGATCAGAGCAGACCGTGACATCGGCATCGCTGGCGCCACTCATCTCCCCATACACCGACATGGCCGAAAGGTCAGCTGCTTTCAAAGAGCTGGCCCCGCTCAGGTCTATCTCCATCTTGGTCTGGCAAACACCGTTTATAATGGCATCCGAAGCCCCTGACAAGTCAATGTCCAGTTCAGCGGCTTCGATAGAGCCCCGATAGGTTGACGCACCGGAAAGTTCTATGTTCACATTGTTCCCTCTAAGATCTCCTGTGAATGAGGAGGCCCCGCTGAGATCAAGGCCGTACAGGTTGGCAGTGGCAGGAATGACGGCAGTGGCTTTTCCGTTATACATTGTGTTCGGTTTGAATCCGATTTGCAATTCGCCGTCAACGACTCTCACCACCACCCTGTCGTGCGCCAGCTCGCCCACGGTGACGACCACCTCTGTCACTTGGTCGCTGACTGTTACCTCAAAAGCGTTACTCACATCAAGTTTTGTATAAGCACCGTTGATGGGATAGTTTTTGGTGGCAGGAGTACCCCAATCTTTTGTGCATCCGAAGAATAAGATGCTCAAAGACAGCAGAATGACAATGTTTTTCATATTTGTTTTTGTTTAGAATTTTCCGGCGGCAAAAGTAGCAAAAATACAGGGAAAGATTTTCATTTAGCGGAAAAAGTCACTACTTGACTCGATAGAACTCCCACGTGTCACTGTGGCCGTCGCGGTAGGTGAAGCTCCACTGCAGTTTCTGATCCGTAAGCGTGTCTAAATGAAACTTGTACTCGTAGTCAATACTGCCACTGACGACCTTGATGATTTCCTGAGCCAGTTCGTTCTCTTTGTCGCCTTCAACCACCTCCATTCGGAAGGTTTCTTTAATGCCGGCGAAGTAGAAATCCTCACCCTCCAAACGCCACTTGCTGGGACTGACATAGTTGAACACCCACGTCACAATACTACTGTCCTGAAGGGTGGCGGTATAGACTTGCCGGGCGGAGTCGAGGGCGGTGCCATCGGGGTGGAAGTCCATCGTGCCGGTCTCGTGTACATCAAGGTGGGCTCCATCGAGGTCATAGTCAAAGGCGTGCTGGTAGGTGTAGTGGCCGAGAACATGGGCGGAAGAGGTGTTCTGCGCCATACAGCAGGAGGCCGCGACAACCAGGAACACCGCAACCGCAAAAATCGCTGTAAACAAACGTTTTAGCTGGTTCATACTTTTCAGAATTTCGCCATGAACTTCGCGCTCTCCACCACGAACCGTTCGTGGACACCTTCGCCAACGAGCGTTTCGCCTTCAAAGCACTTCACGGAAAAAACCAGACGGCGACGGTCCACTTCGGTGAGTTCGGCCTCGCAGCGGATGGTCGCGCCCACGGGACTGGCTTTCAAGTGCTTGATGTTGACGGCAATGCCGACGGTGGTGTTGCCTTCGCCGATTTTGTCGCACACGGCCATCAGGCAGGTTTTCTCCATCAGGGCGATCATCGCGGGGGTGGCGAACACCTCCAATGCGCCGGAGCCATAGACCTCGGCGGTGTCTTTGTGCTCCACCACCAGCTGCTCGCTGTGGCGGAGACCTTTGAGGTTGTTAAATTCGGTCATAGTAGGATGTTTTGGGGTGCAAAAATATTCTTTTTTATTGGACACCCATATCAAAAAAAATGTACTTTTGCAAACTCTCGTTATAACGATAGTTTTATGGATAATCTGACATTATATCACGGATCGACGAAGGTGGTTGAGCGACCTGAACTCGGCATTGGAAACCCGAAGAATGATTATGGGTTGGGATTTTATTGTACTGAAAACCTGGAACTTGCGAAAGAATGGGCCAGCACCGAAAAGAGCGATGGTTTTGCCAACCATTATGAACTTATCCTTGATGGGTTGCAGATTCTTCGATTGAACACAAAGCCCTATCATATTCTGAATTGGCTTTCGATTTTGCTGAAAAACAGGACTTTTGTGCTGTCGCAAGGATTGCCATCGGATGCAAAAGACTACTTGTTGAATCATTTTCTGCCTGATTATGAGCCATACGACTTGATTGTCGGCTACCGGGCCGACGACTCCTATTTTGCATTTGCGAACGCTTTCCTGAACAATACCATTTCGCTGGAGCAGTTGCGCAAGGCGATGATGTTAGGGAATTTGGGTGAGCAAGTGGTGTTGAAATCCGAAAGGGCCTTCGCGCAATTGCATTTTATTGAAAGCATTCCGGTGGATAGCAGCCAATATTATCCCAAACGGATGGCGCGTGACCGACAAGCACGCGAGAACTTCCAAACCCAAAAATCAACGGCCACCGCCTCTGATGCCATTTACATGATTGATATTCTGAGACAAAACTGGAACAATGATGACCCCCGCCTATAATCAACTCTACCTTGAGGATGCCATGCACAACTTGGGCACGATGCTCGATTGTGCTGTCCGTGTCGCGCATTGCGATCTGAACGCCTATTACGAGATGTTCCTCTCCAGCGGAATCGCCGCACAAATGGAGACCGGCAATCCTCGCTATGTCTCCGGGTTGTCAGGGATGGAACTGATGAGAAAAGTACTGACGCGATCATCCGACATTCGGATCCCCGAAACTGAATTCAGCCTATTTGAACGCACGCCCGAATACTGGGCAGGATGGGCGTTGGCCTATTACCAATGGCAATCATCCTACTCGTTCTCATTCATTCAGCGTAACGGATTGGATATCAATACAGTACTTTCGTTTTACCCCACTTTGCACGAAGCAGACCTCTCGAAATTCGTGGCTACAGCAGCCGACATTATGAGACGACATTTGGAAGAGCGCCATAATGTGCTGAAAACCATAAGAAAGCAGCAACGAATTACGCAAAAGCAGCTGTCTGAAATTTCCGGTGTTTCGCTTCGTATGATCCAAGCCTACGAACAAGGGGACCAGGACATTCGGAAAGCTGAGGTGCAGACAGTTTTTGCCTTGTCCCGCGCACTCGGATGTACGCTTGAAACCCTGTTCATTTGAAGAAGTTCACCACCGCGTAATTTGGTCAGAAGTTTTCTTCAATCGGGGACAATCATTCAAATTCTTTTTGAAATTCCTTTGTGGAAAACCTCGCATAGAATACCATCCTTCAGTTGTTTTGTATGCGACACTCACACTTGCTGAATGCGACAAAATTCGAATCAGATACTTGTAAGGCAAGAGTAAAGTCTTAACGCCCCCTGCCGCACTTGAAGAATCGACAAACACCTCATCTTCATATAAAACATCCGCCACAGTGTATGTACTGTCATAGAAAGCGATTTGAACACTGTCCATTTGGAAATTCTCATAGTTGGTAATGACGAAACTGGCAAGAGGCTCTTCATCATCCTTTTCCATGGTAAGAATCATATTGGCAAAGTGCCAAGGGGTTTGCCAAGATGTGGGTATTATGGTGTAGCACATAAGTTCTATATCTGGTGTGTATATTGTTTGCCAATCCATGAGGCGACTGATCGACTCGCTTGAACAATCGCATTGTAGAATCCGTTCATCCCTTGGCGATTGTGCCCAAAAGTTGTCCGCCGTAGCCCGCATCATCAGGGTAAATTCAAACACGGAGTCATTGGCTATGACATCAGCCATTTGATCCAGCATCCGGCACACCTGATCCGAATGGGCTTCGACAGATTGAGTGCTATCTTCCAGAAAATAATAGACGGAATCTATCAAATTGATAAGCGAGAGCCGTTGGCTGTCGTTGATTTCATAATCCGCCGCCCAATCCCGCAGGAAATCCGGCCAGCGGACCGTCCTTATTTCTTCTGCGGACTTTTTGGGGTGGTGCATGCGGAGAGGGCGAAAAGGCAAAAGGCGAGAATTGCAAATTGTTTGTACTTTAGGTATTTCATTGTTGCTTTGGTTTGATTTTTCTGCAAAATAGAATTTTTAATGATACGTTCTTACTTTTTCTTGTAGTTATTGCATAAAACCGTGGATTTGGAGTGCGAAACATGAATAAACATTGCCATAATGATATTTATAATGGCAAAGTAACTGTCTCCTCAGACGGCTATAGGGTTCTGTTCACAAAAGATGTGGTTTCTTCATATTTTCGATGATATTTCCCTGAATCCGGCATGATTTTCAAAGTGCATACGCACAAAACCGGTATCGCCAAAGTCGTTCTTTTCCACCATGATGTCGGCCATCTCTTCCGAGGGGGAATTGTCTTCAAATGTATCAAGATAATAATACTCCGGGCGATAAACGAACATTACCATCGAAGAAAAACACTCAAGATGATACCAATCCCTTAAATCGCTTAAACATGGACGTTTGGAGCCTCCCCGGTCGTGCGGCAACGGTGCATATTTGCCCTGTTCGTAGTCCGCCGGTAAGGTGGTCCAGGTGTTGGAAGCCCGTGGTCACGGTTTCGCTCTTCTTGTCGGGGGAAAGGGCCATGAGGTGGTTTAGTTTCATGATGGGGTGGTTTTGTTGAATCCAAGTTTCGTTTGTTTGTTTTTAAGTTGTCTGCGTGCTTTGCTTAGTGGCGCGTACTCAATGTTGCAGCACGGAAATATCAGGACTCCCATAGGCTTTTATTGCCATCTTCGGCACTGCGGTGCCGGAGCGGGGGAAATTCCCCTTCTAAAATAGAAGGGGAATTGGGCTTCGACCGCAGCTGCCCGCTGTGGCCGGGAAAAGCACAACAACCGCCCGTCTTTTCCTCCTGTTTTGCGAAGAAACGATACTCCATTCCAATCAATCAATGGCTAAATATAATGCTGCTGCCACGAAGCCGGTCCAAAGGAACGTCAGCACAAAGAAGTTTCCTTATTGCGGATTGTTACATACTGTCTGAATACAGCGAGATATCTTTACGAAGTCTGTCGCATATCTTATTAAAAACGATACCACCAAGTTCTATCTTTCTTTCTGACGCTGTGCTGCTTAACTGATCACAGTTGTCAATAATATGTCTTTTGACATTCTCATACGCACTCCTTTCTCCTACATTTACAAATTCGCCACTGACATTTGTTTTGTCAAGAATACCATCATAAATATAGTATGCGGTAAAAAGCATCTTTGTGTTTGTTGCCATGGGCATATCCATCGGTAGCCCATCATCAAACATATCCAAAAAACCATACGGATTTGCATGCTCGTTTCGACACGCCTGCCCCACCTTACTAATCAAATGCTTCTGGTCTCGAATTAAAAGCATCATTAGTCTTGCAGAAGCTTCGTCATGAACATTTGTCTTGTTGGATTCTAAAGCTTGGGAAAAGCACAGAAATGCATTTTCTGCCCGAACCTCTTGTATATCCTCGTCTGGCTCTTGAAAACCGAGACATACTTGGAAAACCTTTCCGATTAAAAGAGGTTTATCTAACTTAAGGAGTTCACCTGGATTGTGAACGAAATAGTTGTATATTTGGTTTCCATGTCGTTCTAAACCAGAGTAATCTTGAGCTCCAAAAGCTGTCCATGCAGAAACAGCATTAAAAGTTAGTAGATCGTTCATATACGTTATGCCTATTTTATCCTGTTGGCTCTTCAGTTTTATGGTAAATTGTACAGTTTTCGGTTTCCCTGCGTTATTGTTTGTTTGTGAGTATCCCCGCCTCGTCGATCACCAAACTGCGGTCGAGGGGGATGTATTTTGCCTGACCGGAATATCCCGTGATGTAGTAGTTCTTGGCCAGATCATCGCTGAACCGGCTCACAAAGGCGGCGCGGATGCGGCTGCACTTTTCATTGATGGAATTGCCGGTGGAGTCAACCAGATCGTCAATACTTTGCTCCATTTTAGCCGCGTCATAACGGTTAGATATAAGACGGTAAATCTGCAGCAGCTCCTCGCGGTAGTCGATCAACTCTTTGAACCGCAATCCTTTGGGATGGCGCAGGAAGAAGAAATAGACCACCTTGGAGAGTGTCGGCAAGGCGATTTCCATATTGTTGTAGTCGGGCAGGAAAATGCCGTAATCCTTGGTGATGCGAAGCGTGCTCAGTTTTGGGTCAGGCAATGCAATCAGTTTCTTTATGACAAAGTCGGACACCCCAATTGAGCGCATCTCTTCGATTCGCTGCCGGATTTCGTCCGCCAGCACATCGATTCTCCCCCAGTCCGCGTTGTCTTTGGGGTCAACATCCACGCGCTCCCGCAAGCGGCTATAACGCAGGGGCTGTTCAATAAGCGTACTATGAAATGTATTCGAATCAGGACGAGGCGCCTGCGCGATGGCCGTCAACAATTGCTCGAATTGGGTGTCGTTACTGTACAGAAGTGGAAACAGAGTGAAAACATGGCCGTCTAAAGAGGTCTCTTCATGGCGCATCAGCATGGGTGGTTCCGTGATTTGCAAAGGCAATTCCGGCATTTCGTCCTCCTTGTCTATCCTGTAGGAGAGGATCTCCCGATAGGTGTCCTGAATCCACGACGGATCGGACTTCGCCTTCTCTATCCAAGCGGAATCGGTTTCCGGCCAGTTGTACTCCACAATTTGCGCCAGCTTGTCCAGCATCGCGGGCAAATAGGTGAACGATTTGCCCAAAATGTTGACAGCCTTCCCCATATTCTTGTGAAAGTACCCGTCAATCTCTTCATTCGCGCCCGCCTCGACATACAGTATCATGCCATATTGAGGCTTAAAAGGCAGGTCCCGGCTGAACAACGCCTTCTGACGATGGACTTCTTTTGGTAGTGTATCATTCATAATATGAGCACTCTTACTATTATTAACCGGCGCAAAAATACGATATTTCAGGTGATGAGGGAGGGAGTTGCAAGGCTTGCAAAGAGGGGGGATGTCTTGTATGTCTATGATACCCTCACCGCATAGGTCAATACCAGTGTAATGGACTCACTCATAGGCAATCAACAAACCTCAGTGACGAGACCGTGACACCATAGCAAACATCTTTTCGCAGCAGTCTGATTTGATCAGTTTTGAAAGCCGATGCAGTTTGTGACGGCTTTTTTTGTAGTTTTGCCGCATGAATTTTTTCGAAAACATTAATACGATACTTTAGTTGATTTTATAATTATGAATAATGGTAAATTGACGTTAGACAAATCTGTTTGGAAACAAGCCTCAGAAGACCTGCGAAGCTTCTTAAAAAAAATGCATTGTTCAGTGCAAGGGAGTGGACATGATTGTCGTCCTATTCTATGGTATTATGATATGGATCATGGTCTGTCAGATTATGACATCTCGTCATTATCCATCACAGATGAATCTTTCTTTCAGAAGTATCTAAATTATTTTATGACAGAATTCACTCCAAAGAATATTCTACCTATAGGTGTAGCTGGTGATTATGCTTGTTTCTATCCAGAATTAAAACAAATTCTTGGTGGGAAAACACACATCCTGCATGAAGATTTGTCAAAACCATGGTGTGTTCGCATAGAACAATCTTATCTTTTATCGAAGGATATTTTTGAACTTCTTTCGAAATATGTAGTTGAATACCTTAACAAAGTGTCTATGTTCGAAATTACAGTAGAAAAGATTGAGGGGATACCTTGCTTGGTCACATTCGCAGAAATAAAAAGAATCTGTAATGCGGAACAATTTTTTGAATGGATTCATTTGTACAATAATTTGATAAAAAATGAGGGCAATGAATTTCAGAATATAACTATTTATGATACTATGCCAGGAGATAGTATTGAAGATTTTGATTTACATGCAGAATGGAAAGGAGATGATTCCGAATTGAAGAAACTTCCGCTATTTGTAGATGTTCTCAGAAAGGAATGGGAAGATGTTCATGGATATAATTATTTAGGAGAGGTGAAATGTCAAATGAAAGTATCAATTGACGATGATTCAAAAATCCATGTTCGTCCAGATAAACGTGAAATATGTAAGAACTATTATGAGAAAGTAAGGTCTGCAATGAACAAAATTAACTTTAGGGCATGGAAAGATGGAGTTTTATACGAAGGAGTTTATGATGATTTGGAATACTATGTCCAGTATTTGATTGATAATAAACATGAACATAATAATACACGTTTTATTAGCATTATTCATTGGAATGAATTAAGTGCTTTTGATTCCTTATCTGCAGAGGCTATATACGAGATGCAATGCTGTATTCTTGTTGGTGTAGAACAAATCTAATCTGTTTATTCTGGTGAATAGAGTTATAAAAAAACTGATTTTCAATTTATTGAGAGACCATACACGCTTTCCGCTCGAATTTCGTCCTCCCGTCCTCATAACGCAATCGTTGTCGCGATGTTGAACGCATTCGTCCTGCAAGATGCGTATTCTTTTGTTATATTGTTGTCACAACGGCGACACGTGCGGTTTACACTCATTTCCATGAGCAGCACCATTATCAAGGATACGGACGCAAGTTGCAGAAAGGCAAGGACAGAAGTTATGTATCTGTGGGAGTTGGTAAGTAAAAAATGTATTTTTGCACTTCCAAATTGAAAGACATATTATGACCCCTAAACACATATTGGAGCAACAAGCAGAACAAGGAAACGTTGATGCACAGTTAGAACTCGCTTTTCTATATAGAGACGGACTACTATGCAACAGGTCCGACGAAAAAGCAGAATATTGGACTTTAAAAGCCGCCGAGCAAGGTGATGTAACAGCCATCGGATGCCAATATTATTATGGCTATGAAGTGGAAAAGTCCTATGAGAAAGCCTTGGAATGGTACACCAAAGCGGCGGAGATGGGTAATGCAAGGGCACAATACTGCCTCGGCAGCTTATACCATGATGGCCAAGTAGCGATGCAATCCTATTTGAAAGGCGTGGATAAATCCTTTAACACCTATTTGAAAGCCGAGGAAACATCCTATAAGAAGGCCGTGGAGTGGTTCATAAAGTCGGCAGAGCAGGGGTATGCACGGGCGCAATACGCCCTCGGTGTCTGCTACGAGTATGGCAATGGTGTTGAGTTTTCCTATGTAAAGGCGGCTGAGTGGTACACCAAGGCGGCTGAACAGGGATATGTTTGGGCGCAGTACGACCTCGCTTTCTACTACAAAAAAGGCAAAGGTGTGGATCAATCCGACAAGAAGGCCGTGGAGTGGTTCACAAAGGCAGCGGAGCAAGGAGACGCCAGAGCACAATTCTCACTCGGAAACTGCTACAGGAAAGGCCAAGGTGTTGAGCAATCCTATGAGAAAGCTGTGGAATGGTACACCAAGTCAGCGGAACAAGAATATACAAGTGCGCAAATTAACCTCGGTGTCAGCTACAGTAATGGCCAAGGTGTTGAGCAATCCTATGAAAAGGCCGTAGAATGGTTTACCAAAGCAGCAGATCATCAAGATACACAAGCGCAATACGAACTCGGTGTATGCTATAGAAAAGGCCAAGGTGTTGAGCAATCCTATGAGAAGGCCGTAGAATGGTTTACCAAAGCAGCAGATCATCAAGATGCACAGGCGCAATACGCTCTCGGTGTATGTTACAAAAATGGTCAAGGAGTGGAGCAATCCTATGAGAAGGCCGTGGAGTGGTATACCAAGGCAGCGGAGCAGGGATATGGACCGGCGCACTACCCCCTCGGTGAATGCTATGAGTACGGTCAAGTTGTGAAACAATCCTATAAGAGAGCCGTGGAGTTGTACAAATGGCCTGCGGAGCACGGAGATGCGCGGGCGCAATTCCGTCTCGGTTTCTGCTACGAAAATGGTCTGGGAATAGAGCAATCCAACGAAGAATCTTTTTATTGGTACACTAGAGCGGCATATCAAGGACATGCACGGGCACAATGCAAACTCGGTTTATGTTATATGAATGGTCAGGGAGTGGAGATAAACTGTAATGAAGCTATAGATTGGTTCAACGCAGCAGCGGAGCAGGGAGATGCAGAGGCGCAATTCAACTTCGGTTTATTCCACATAAATAGGTCAGAGGACTATGAACAAGCCGCAAAATGGTTCACTGAAGCGGCGGAGCAGGGACATGTAGAAGCACAATACAATCTCGGTCTTTGCTACGAATCTGGACGGGGAGTTGAGCAATCCTATGGAAAAGCTGTAGAGTGGTATACCAAGGCTGCGGAACAGGGATATGCTGAAGCGCAATTTTCTCTTGGTATTTTCTACGAAGACGGATGGGGTGTGGAGAAATCCTATGAGAAGGCCATGGAGTGGTACACCAAGGCGGCGGAACAGGGATATGCTGAAGCGCAATTCTCCCTCGGTAGAATCTACGAGGACGGACAGGGGGTGGAGAAATCCTATGAGAAAGCCGTGTGGTGGTACACCAAGGCGACGGAACAAGGTTGTTCTGGTGCACAAAACGCCCTTGGTCGAACACAATACGCCCTCAGTCGCTGCCACAAAATCGGACAGGAAGTGAAGCGATCCGATAAGAAAGCAGTAGAGTTGCTCACAAATGCGGCGGAAAATGGATATGCAGAAGCACAATTTACTCTCGGTCAATGCTACGAACAAGGATTTGATGTGGAGAAATCTGATGATAAAGCAACGGAGTGGTACACCAAGGCGGCTCAACAAGGGCATAAAATGGCTCAACTCTACCTCGGTTGTATATACCGCGTGAAACAGTCCGATGAGAAAGCTGTGGAGTGGTTCATCAAGGCAGCCGAACAGGGACTTGCAGAAGCCCAGTTCTTTCTCGCTTACCACTACAAGAAAGGTGAAGGTGTGAAGCAATCCGACAAGAAGGCTGCAGAATGGTTCACCAAGGCGGCCGAACAAGGTGATAGAAGGGCTCAATACTCCCTCGGTTTATGTTACAAGAAAGGTAAGGGCGTGATGCAATCCGATAAGAAGGCCGTAGAATGGTATTTCAAAGCGGCGGCGCAAGGACATACGGAAGCACAATTTTTCCTCGGTTGCTGCTACGAATATGGACATGGTGTGGAACAATCCGATAAGAAGGCTTTGAGATGTTACATCAAAGCTGCTTTATTAGGAGATGATTACGCCAGCAAAAAAATTGAGTTAATGGCAAAAAAAGAAGGAAACTTGTTGTTAAATGAGATTGAATACCAAAAAAGGAAGCTGGACTTGGATTTAATGACTAAAGACAAATACGATGTAATCAAGGAAATGCTTGAAAATTATATAGATTAATGTTTTATTGGGCGACCAGGCACGTTATCCGCCTAAACTGCACCTTGACGGGATTAAAACCGTAATCGCTTTCGCATCAAAGAGGTAATCATAGATAATTCGGAGCATCACCACCTATTTTATGAAAGGCACACCGCTGGAGGTTAAGACTTTTCGGCTCAAAATCAAATTCAAGCTATGGCAGGAAAATCCGTCCAAAGATATTATGTCAATAAATCTCGCTTAATAAAACAAAAATCTGATTTTGCATCCTTGATAACGATAAGAACCGATGAGACCACCAATCCATTGATTCTCTTTTTGCTTGTGTTTATATATATTCCCAAATTTTGTTCAGTAAGAGTCTTTATATAACCATCTAATTTATTGTAAAATTCAAGTTTATCTTGCAACTCCAAAAAGCCCTGTAGATCCAGCATGATTCTAATTGAATCATCCAATTCCATTGATATTTTTTCAATATATGGATTATTTATTTCTGTAGCTATAGTCCAACTATCATTCCCTAATATTACATTACCCAAAGTTTCTCCTGTATTGATTTTGACTAAAAAAACAAATTCTCTTTTTTGTTCTTTCTGTCTTTTTTCAACTTTTTGTTCATGTTCTTTTTTTATTTGCTTTAGCTTATCGATGGGGTAAATCGCGATATTAGTATCTATTTCTCTATGGTGATTAGCACATAACAGAATAAGATTATCATAATCGTTATAATCGTTAAGGTCTTGAACATAACGTGGGCCTGAAGGCTTAGAACTAATGATATGACACTCCTGCCCAACAATAAAGCCATTGGATCCTATTAGGTTTTTGTCACAAATAGCACACTTTCCTGCAGATAAGGCCCATAATTTTTTTCTTACGGAATCTTTAATTTTCGATGACATGATAATAATTGTTTTATTCGGTGCAAAATTATTATGACAAATCAAACATCAATGGTTGTGTTTGCAAAGCTTGCAAATCATGTTTTCTTTATATGTCATAATTCATACTTGAGTGGTTTGCGATGCGAAATCACATTTTTTCTAACACTTCGAAATGATGATGCATTTAGTTGTTGGTTTATTATGCGAGAATTTTGAGTCGTTTATTCGAATAAGTAATTAGCTTCAATAAATGCTGTAAAAGTATTTTTGTATATGTGCATGTATGTTTTCATTTGTCTTTTGGCATTCTCTTTGTCAGAGATACAGACATCGTCTTCGATTTCCTTTTCATAATTATTGATAATATAATCAATTGCGTTGTCAACGACAGAACGTTTTATATGAATTCTGCCACCCACTGCATTTGTCACAAGAAAATTGAACAGTTCTGCAAAATCAGTCGATTTAATAAATGTGCGAACTTTTCTCACAAATTCTTGCCCTAATTTGTCCCCATTATTTTCAAGGACATCAAGAAAAATTTCAGTAAGATAATATTTCTTATTTGTATTCATTGTTAAATGTTTTTTATACTATGCCGTATGTATTTTCAGAGACCATGTTTCACACAAAGTGTTTCAGCTATATCAGAACTAACAACACCTTTCATCGGAGTGTCAATGAAAACATCACAATAATACTCATCTTTAGCCAGTCCTTCTTTCTTTGTTTTTCGCGAACAATTTCCACAATGTGAAATCATAGTTCCAAATGCTTTCATACTATCTACATTTTTAATATCTAAAAATCTTTACTACATGAGGGCCGCAAGATAGAAAAAAATTTGAAATAGCGGACAAAGCTAAAATTTTTTTCTTGCAATACAACTATCCTGCGCAACCTATTTTCGCACCAACAACCCTTCAATCCTACTTGTCAAGTTTCGGATTTGTCATGTATGTCTGCCCTGGACTATGACTCGGTTTGGTGCGTAAGAGTGTTCCGTCGGCGACCAAATCAGGAATCACGAAATTTTGCAGATAGTCTGGACTCTTTTTCAAAAGCGTAGCCAATTCATCAATTGAATGATCTACAACACATGCTTCGATAATGCACTCCCGCAACTGCTCTTTTGTCATTCTTGGCTTGACTTTCTTTTTTACTGTTCTATCCACGATTCGCTTGTTCTCCGTCAAATGGTCAGTTGCAACACTGTTTCCGGAAGTTCCAATATTAGTTCCAATATTAATAGCACTATTAGTATTGATTGTCAGATCGTTAGAACCATTATTAGTTGCATCATTAGTTGCATCATTAGTTCCAATATTAGTTGCAACATTTGAACTTTCAGTTGCATCATTATCGCGACAGATCGTGGTGATGAACTCGGCGCTCAAGTCTATCTCGGGACATCAAGTTTCAGCTTTTCAAACGGCTTTCGTGTGTCAGGAATGCCGCCTCTCCTAAACCACTGCAAAAATACGAATAAATCACGAAACCTATTTTCGCAAAAAAACTCCGTCTCGCGCACCATATTTGCGCGAACCATCACTCTCCCTCTGCTCCAACTCCCTCACCATGCGCTCCACCACCTGCTCAAGCTGGTAGGTGGAGACGCCGCGGGGCTTGTTGATCTATTTCGTCAGCAGTCTGCTGACGAATTGGAATGAAGGAACCGCCCGGCGCAAAGGAGCTTTCTTGCGGATAGCGCACCCAATTTTCTGCGAAAACTCCCTTTTGAAATTTAACAATTGAAAAATCGAATTGTTAAAATATTTTACAAACGCTTGTTTTCCAGGGCTTGCGAAAATCATACAAAACCCTTGACAAACGGGCGGTTTCGTTGTATATTTGCCTGTGGAAGATGGTTGTCTGTAAAGAGGCATGTTTTTACATCTTCCACTCAACGAAAATATATCTTCACAATTAAAAAATGAAAACATTATGGCAGAAAAAGAAATAATCCAGATGCAGAATAACGACTATGACGAATTACTGCTAAGGGCTGTGGCCGTAATTGAGAAAACACGCACTGATGTTGCCCGACACATTGCCATTGCGGCCAGTAACACCTATTGGGAGATTGGCAAGCTGCTTTATGAGAAGAAACTCGAAAGCAGGCATGGTAGTCAGGTGGTAAAACGGCTGTCGGCAGACTTGAAAAAACGGTTTCCCAAGATGGGGATGTCACCACGTAACTTGTGGTATATGAAGACTTTCTTCGAACGATATAAAACGGCAGATGCAAAAGTGCAACGAGCCGTTGCACTTTTGCCGTGGTCGCATAACGTATTACTTCTCAGTAAAGATTTGAACGACGAAGATACGTGGTACTATGCGCATGAGAGCACTGAAAAAGGCTGGAATCGCGACCTGCTGTTGAACGCCCTCAAACTGAAGATGCATGAGTCGAATCTGTCGGCACCTGCTGACAACAATTTCGCATCCTCTTTGCCTGCCACACAGGCGAGGTATGCCAACGAAGTGTTCCGCAACGGATATAATCTCGGTTTTCTCGGGGTGACGGAGCCGATATTTGAACTTGAGTTGGAACAGAGGCTTGTCGAAAAGATAAAGCTGTTCCTGCTTGAACTAGGAAAGGGTTTCACCTTCATTGCCAACCAACACACAGTGGAGTACAACGGAAAAGAAAGCCGTGTAGATATGCTCTTCTTTCACAGGAAACTGCACTGTCTGGTGGCCGTTGACTTGAAGATAGGCGAGTTCAAACCCGAATACGCGGGCAAGATGAACTACTACCTTTCCCTGCTCGACCGCATAGAACGTCAGGATGGCGAGAACCCCTCCATCGGCATCATACTCTGCGCAGAAAAGGACCACCTTGACGTGGAACTGGCACTCGAAGGCATCACTAAGCCTATCGGTGTGGCCGATTATCAACTTATCATCCCCAAGGAGGAACTGAAAAAGACCATTGTCGCCGAAATACAAGCTTTTAACCAAGAAGTGAAATTTGAAAATGGCAACAACAAAGTATGAGAACAGCGGCACTTAATGGGGTTGTTTGGATGTGAACGGATTTAATCCGTTTTTCCCACTTTGTTCCAACTTTCTCACCCTACATTCCATCACGAACTGCTCTCGCTGTGGCGGAGACCTTTCAGGTTGTTATAATCTGTCATATTCTTTTAAATTATTGGTTTATGTACGTTTTTATTATGCTTTTGGCTATTAGCTATTGGTTTTTTGTAGAAGAAATTAATTGACAAGTTATTCGATGAGTTCCTCCGGACAGTCGTACATAACCTTGGCGTGGTTGGTGCGGATGAGTTGGCTGTCGAGACGGCAGCCTGTGGCGGAGTCGATAATGTCCCGATAGACCTCGCCGTTGCGATAGACGACCCCGTCTTCACGGGTGAAGCGTTCATTCTCGATATGGATATGGAAGGTGTGGGGTTGGGGTTCTGCCGCGCGGAGTTCGCCGCACAGATATTCGTCATCCACCCAAAGCCGGAGCTGATAGGTGTTGTCCGAATCATTCCTCACCCGATAATCAAGGTAGTTGTACGAGATGCTAGTGCCCGTGCCGAACGGAATTTGCCGACCGAAGTCGGGAAAAAGGTCCAGACCGTCGTGATGATGGTGCTCCGTGATGGTCAGCTCGCTGTGCAGCACCATCCAGTGGATCAGGTTCGACAGCTGGCACATTCCGCCGCCAATCCCTTGCGCCGGCTGCCCTTTCGCGATGGTAAGCCCCTCTTTGTAGCCCTTCCGCTTAGTGGTCCGGCCGATGCATTTCCAGATGGAGAAGGTCTCGCCGGGCCGAATGAGCAGTCCGTCAATGTGTTTTACGGCCAAAGCCAGATTGGTGGCCTTGTTCTCCTGCAATTGCATATTGACATTGCCCAATCGGCGACGGATAAGAGAGTTGTGCTGGTAAACAAGTTCAGGCAATGCCGTCGTTGACCGATCTTTGGCAAAGAGGGTCTTCTGGGACAAATCCTTCAGATGCCGCTTCAGGATTTCCTTCTCCGTCGAAAGACGATAGGTAAAAGTGATATTTCACAAAACAGTTTCCGTTTCATTGTTGGGGTGAAAAACAAGATGAGATCAATCGATATACGACCAAAGGTAAAACCAAATGATAATGAATACTGCAGCAAGAAAAATGTAACAGGCCGAAATCAAGAGGGTACTGAACTTCTTGAACTTGAATTCATTGACCATATTCCAAAGATTCAAAGGAAATCCCGTGAAAATCAACACAATAAAATTGTAAAATCCCATCACCAAACAAATAAAAAACATTTGGGAAGGATATGAAATTTGACCAACAGGAATATTCCCGTATATGCGATACGCCTGCACGAGGGTGAGGAGAAAGGATATATACCACACCATCATCAAAACCCAGGTGATGACCATCAGGACTTTCAGAATAACGCGTAAAGTGTTGTTCATCGAAAAAAATTCAGACGAAATGTAAACGAGATGAGTTGAGAATTATTGTGCTATCGCCCTTCTCTCTTCCTCTGCTCCAACTCCCTCGCCGTGCGCTCCACAACCTGCTCAAGCTGGTAGGTGGATATGCCAAGAGGTTTGTTGATGTCCTTCAACGACCATTCCACCACGGTCTTGTCGGTGGATTTACAGATGACCAGACCCACGGTGGGGTTGTCGCCCTCGGCACGCAGCAACTCGTCAACGGCAGTGACGTAGAAGTTCAGCTTGCCGGCAAACTCGGGGATGAACTTCACCACTTTCAACTCGACGACGACATAGCGGTGCTGCGGTATGTGATAGAACAACAAATCCGGGAAAAAGGTCTGCCCATCCGGCATTTGCAGCTCCATCTGCCGCCCAACGTAGGAGAATCCTTTCCCCAATTCTAATAGGAACTGAGTCACCTTGGACACAAGCGCATCCTCCAGGTCCTCCTCCTCGTATTCCTCTTTCATCGAAAGGAAGTCGAAATGGTAGGGGTCTTTCAGTATCTCTTTCGCCAATTGGCTCTGCGTGTCGGGCAAGGTGCTTGAGAAGTTGGTAATGGCTGCTCCTTGGCTTCCGAAGAGATTGGCGGCTATTTGATTCTCAAGTCTGCTACGGCTCCAGCCTTCTTCCACCACTTTATTGATATAGAACAAGGCTTCATCGAGAGATTGGCATTTGGAAATGATTTGGACATGATGGAACCAGGGGATTCTGCCAAAAATTTCGGGCATCTCTAATTGGCCAGCAGCTTGCTGGCCTTTTTTCAGAGTCTCAATTTGGCCAGCAACCTGCTGTTTTTTTTCAACGACTTCTAATTGGTCACCAGCTTGGTGACGAATTTGGCCAACGGGTCGTTGGCCTTTTGTAACTCTTTCATAATAAAACGAATACCATTGCTTCATATATTTCACATTGGAATATGAGAAGCCTGTTTCATTAGGGAATGCTTGCCGCATATCGAGGGCAAATTGCTTTACTACGCCAGCTCCCCAACGCTCTTCTGCACGTAGCGCCACCAAATCACGGCCTACGCTCCAGTAAAACTCAAGCATAGCGGTGTTCACTCGAACTGCGGCTTTCAATTGGCTTTGGCGGAAACGCTGCTTGATGTCTGCCATCCATTGTACATAGCCTTCGTCTGCGGTCATCACATCACGGGATATAAATGTCGGTTTTTTATTCATTTTGTTAAAGATTTAATGAGCTACAAAAATACATTTTTTTTGCAAATATACAGACAATTCATTTACAATTCAAACCGACCTTGTTCTTATGAAATGTTCCTCCTGAACGGCGGCAAATGTTGCAACAACGGCTATAATGACCATTGGCACGACAGATTCCAGGAATACGGTCAATGGAACTCCGACGAAAAGCAGAAGACCGGTCGCCTTGTTGGCGATGGTGTGCGGGAAGAGACATTTCTTGTACAGCACTATGGCGGAAATCAGGTTGATGACTTTGATGACGACGATTGCTGCGCCCCAAAACCAAAGCCAATGGGGAAGGATCAAGACAGGGATCAGCTTTATGCAGCAGCCGACCACAAACGCCAAATCTGCCATACTGTCCAACAGTGCTCCTGTTTTGCTTTCGCAGTGGAACTTCCTTGCCAAAAAACCATCTACCATATCGCTCAGTCCGCAGGCGAAATATATTAGCCAAAAGGCAACACTTCCTACATTTGGAAAGAGTAGGCCTAAAGCGCCAAGGAACCGGAAGGCTGTTATGAAGTTTGGGAGATGTTTCATTTGACAATAAAATTCACGACCCCAAACACCAGATGGCACACCGCAAATGCTGTGGCGAAGAGAATTGCCAGGAGGTTCTTCCGGTCGATGGCAAAAAGGATGAACGCCAAGCAGGGCGGGATGGTCAGCAGGAGGATGACAAAGGGGTTTACATTGGTCGTGTAATACAATATCCATCCGATGTAATAAATTGCGACGCAAACAATTGTGGCAATGAATAGGGACGAGAAACGAAGTTTGCTTCTGTCTTTATGGATGACGAAGCAGAGGCACGCGACGGTCAGCACTTGGAACACGGAGCCGATGGCATCCACCACTGGCGTGGCCGAATCCGCACGCAGGATGTCGTTCGGTGCGGGAACGGCGAACCAGATGAAGTTGGGGAGCATCACCAGCAGGAAGAGGAGCAAGCCCCACGGGTCGAAGCCGAAACGGTAATGTTTTAGCGGTTTCATAGTGTTCCGAAAATAAGTGGTTCAAATTTTTATATACTTCGGGAATGCCTCGTTACGCATAATCCCCCACATCTTGTCGATATAGGAGAGGGTGTAGAACTGTTCGTAGTAATGGTAGTAAAACGCCCCCTTCGTTGTCATTGAATAGATGTTGTTTTCTTTTGTAAGGAAGCCCAATCTCTGCGCCAACCAAAATTCAAAGCCATACATTTTTTTCAGCGGCACACCGAAAAACTGTTCAAACTTTCTCTCATCCAATTGCATACTGTACAGCATCCAGAAGAGGTAATACACCATTCGTTGTCTCGGTGAGAACCGGATGGTCAAGGAGGTGGGCAACTCGCCGCCGTTTATCCGTTTGCAATATTCATCAACAGAAAAGGTGTTTATTTTGAATTGATTTTTTAACAGGGTGGTGGCGGAACAGCCAAAGCCAAGGAAGTTGTCCCGTGTCATAGAAGAATATTTGGCTTCTTTCTTGTTTGAGAACGTCCAAATGGAGTCACGATAATATCCTTGTAGCTTGAAATAGGCCGTTATTTGATCCAAAAGTTGCTTTTTTTGTTTCTTCGGCATTGATTTCACTTCACTTTTGGTGAACGAGAAATCAATAAACGGATAAATAGCGACGTGGTTGGCTCCGTTTCTGAAAGCGATATCCACATCCGATTTGATATCTTCGCAAGTTTGGTTGGGCAATGCAAATATAAAATCCATCGAAACAGTCTCAAACGCAACCTTGTCCAAGGCTTCTTTCAATTTGGCAGGATCCACCTGCTTTCGTCCTAAGACAGTTTGGAATTTTTCTGAAAAAGCCTGGATTCCGACACTGATTTTCGTAACGCCCGCTGCCTTAAGTTTCCATAGTGTCTC
>JAFRUI010000004.1 GCA_017438945.1 Bacteroidales bacterium | reverse complement strand
CTAATTGGCGTCCCATATAGACATATTCTTCCAATACCACGTCCGGATTAGCTTGAAAGGTGTTCTTACGATACCTCTTGGACACCATGATGCTTAGATTGAAATCGTTAGCATCGTGCTCCAAATATTTCCCGGCGTTTGCATGATGGTTGCTGACCCTTATGGAAACCTTCATCTGGCTTTCATCTATTTCAAAAACAGCATAACCACTGGCACTCTTCGGGTTCATGCCCAATGCTGTTTTCAAATCAAAAATAAACCCTTTCGGTTCTTTGACATGTTTATAACTTTCGGCAAGACTGTTTAATTTTTCTTTTGTAAGTTCTAATGTTTTTTGTATCTTTGCAGCGTCATTTTCCTGAGAAGCTCTAGTGACTAAAGGTCTGCTTATCAGTTCAGGAGAATGACTTTTTTGTTTCTTCATATTTTGCGTTTTTAGTTTATCTGGCGGGTGTCCGTCTGCATGGATATTATCAACAAGTTCAGCCTCGTTCTTTTTCATCTCTAAATTTTAAAGTTGTTGCCTGCAAAGTTATAAAATAAAAGCAAACAATTCAAGAGCCAATGATATTTAACTTGCTAAATATCAAAATAATAAAAGTGACATTTTACGATTGAAAAGTGGCTGTTCCCGGAAAGAAAATGGCAAATTGCAGAAAATGCACAAAACAACACCTAGCGGTGCATCGGATTGATCGCCTGGAATTTTGGAAGATTCTGCCCGTGAGGTTGCATTTCCCGTTTACCCTAACCTCGCCCCCGGCACCTATATCGCGCACGTGCAGACGAAGGCGGGATGAGGTAGAGACGCGCCATGGTACGTCTCCACTGGTAATAGACCACGAAAGGCTTGGATATCGTTATTTCACGATAATGGTTTTAATAATTTCTTCGAGCTCCTGCACGTGCTGGGGAGAGTCTGTGGTAAGAACGCAGGTGACAATGAAATTCTTCTGTATAAATACTACAATTTCACCTTGAATATCAATGCCTTCCACTGTAGCAGTGTAGTCAGCGGAAACATTGGGATGAGGTATGGGAAACTCCTTGATATCACCAGTCTTTAGAGACTTGAACGAATCTTCTCCTGCCTCCAACTCGGAAGCTATAGCGGGTATGATTTCTTTGAAAAAGACTTTCCGCGCAAGACTTGTGGAAAGATCTTTTGCCAAATTTTTCGAGAAACCGATAGTGACCATAGAGACATTTTCTTCATCTGTGGTCGTGCAAATAAAAGAGTATGATTTGTTTTGTCGATCATACCCTTTATTTGTGATGGTATAATTGTCTGGATAGTTAATGGAAAGTCCTTTCCATGAGAAAAATTTTGTCGTTGACCCACTTTGGCCCCATGCGGTCACAGCAAATAAAAGAACGACAAAAGAGATAATAATACGTTTCATAATTGTTCCTGCTTTTATTGAGAAGATATCTATTATTCAACTAATTGCGTCATACTCTCTAACCCTGCGAAATCCCTTGAACAGGGACTGAATATGAAAGTGCAAATGTACATAAATTTCGAACACACACACGAAAATGGAAATACCCTGATTAATCACTGTTCACTGTTCACTCATCACAAAAACCGTATTTTTTCCGTGCAAATCCCCGCGATTCGTGGAGATCATGGTCAACCCCGGCAAAACACCCGCCGGTTCCCGCACACCCGGTCGCCGAACCGGTTCGCCCACTTCTCGCAGTACAGCTCATAATACGACATCCTTTTCCTCTTCCGGAGTCGTTCAAAACAGGGCAGGGCGGCCCAAAGGATGGAAGGAATGGCGATGACCGGTAAAAACAGCGGTCCCAACAGGATGGACTGCAGACAGTGCCCGTATTCGTGCACCAGCAAGTCGTAGTCCATCTTTGAAATCGCCCCTTTGTCGCTTTCGCACAAGTCCGTGTCGTTCAGGAAGATGAACATCCCGCATCCGGCGCTGTAAGGGATTTTCCAACAAGTCACCACGCTCGACCGGAAGACAAAGTGCCGGTTCGGGAGGAACACCAGGAACAGAAGCAGCCCGATGGCGTTCTGGACAATTCCCCACGTCCACTGCACCATCGCGCAAAGCAAAAACTTGAACGTTTTCATAAGCTAAGCCATTGAGACTTCTTCGTTAAACTCCACTCCGTTCTTATATCGTCCGGACACACGGACAACGTGCCGCTTCGCATCCCCGAAGAACACCACCCTTGCACGATTGTCGGACTTTTCCAACAACACGCCACCATTCACCTGCCAATGTATTTCGGCGATGTCCGTGTTGTCAATACGGAAGAATGGGGATCCCGCACTTTCTTGATGCAGGTTTACGGGCTTAGGTACCATTTCCTCGTAGAAGAACCGCGCCACGGAGTCTTGGATGGTGTAGAAATAGGGAACTATGTTACGGTGCTCATCGACATGGAGGCTGTGCTGGTCCGCGCCCGCTACGGTGAACAGTTGATTGCGAACACCGTGTCTGTCAAGGTATTCGTGGATGCACGCAGAGCCGTACATGGGCGAGACAATCTTGTCCCAAACGGGCACCGAGAAGGATTGAACCCACTCCTGTACCTTTTCCGCCACCGGATCCCACACGCTAATCGTTACGGGATGATTATCCAACGCCCCATCACGATGCTCCGATGGGTTGGCATGTTCAGACAGGAAACGCTGGAGCTGGTTCTTCATCTCGCTCGTCAGCGAAGAGGCCAACAATTTCAAAAATGGCTGCCCGTAGCCGTATGGCACGATGCCGTCTGCGTCGCCGTGGAACGAGATGATGGGTATGCGGCTGTTGGCGAGGATGCATGTGTCGTGTACGGCTCCCCACATGTTCGCCACGGCCTTGATTTTGAACGTCTCCGTGAATTTCGGGTTCAATTTGGCGATTTTGCCCTCTTGCAGGACGGACTTCGGCCGGTTTCCATCCTTCATAAACGCGACATTCAGCGCCGTGATGCCTCCCGCACTCGTGCCCCACGTGAAAATCCAATCGGGGTTAATTCTGTAAGTGTCAGCGTGATGCAGCAAATATCGAATGGCGGCATTCACATCTTGGGTGGCGCGGTAACCGGCGCAGTCGATGGCGTTTTTGTAAGGCAGAAAGCCCATGCGGTAATTGACGGACACGGCCACATAGCCCAAGGAAGCGTAGTGGCGGCACCATTTCACGTAGGTTTCGTCTTGTTTGTCGCCGTTATAGAACGCCCCGCCGTGAATCAGCACGATCAAAGGACGCATGGCGTCGGAATGGTCCTCGGGCTCGTAAATGTCCATGCACAGTGGGATGACATTTGTGTCGGCCAGCTGCGGAAGCCGTTCCGTGTAGATGGCCGAAAAGGGCTTGTCCTCATCGGGGTAGCTGCTCCAAAAACCGTTGGCGCGGGCATATTCCACATCGACAGTCTCCTTCACATCGTAGAGTGAGTCGAGGAGCTGACGGCTGTAGCGGACCGTGTCGGTTTCGCACCGTTCCAAGGTGAACCTCCGGGGCAGTTCCGCGCTCCGGCAACGGCAGACCAACCGGTTCTGTCCGAAACGCCATCGCACTTTGGCGGGGTGCTGAAGACTCGCGCCCTCCAATGTGCCGCCCTTCCCGTTAGTCGCGATTTCGAAAACCAACGGCTTGGGCTCAGCATTGAGCGAATCGGTTTGAAAAGCATTGATTATCAAACTTTTGTTGCATATACCATCGATTCTGACTACGATGGTCTTGTCGTTGATTTGGGTCATATAGCAGGTTCCACTGTCGAGGGAAAGGTTGCTCCTGTGGCAGGAAGAGGCCGCTATCGACAGCAGAATGGTGACGGTGAAAACAAAGAAGAATCTTTTTCCCATAACCGTTCGGTATTGGTTTTCGGTGGCAAAAATAGGAATTTTATTTTAGACTCGCTGCAGCCACTGGTTCATAAAACGAAATAATATGTACTTTTGCCGTCTTAAATTAATAATATGCGAAAGATAATCACCCCCATAATCCTCCTCGCTATGGTTACCGCTACCGCGCAACGCGATTATACCCAGTATGTTAACCCGATGATCGGGACCAACGGTATGGGGCACACCTTCCCCGGCGCGTGCTACCCCTTCGGGGGCGTGCAGGTGAGTCCCGACACGGACACCATCCCCCACAACATCAACGGAAAGTATCAGCCGGGCGTCTATGACTACTGCGCCGGCTACCAGTACCGCGACAAGACCATCGTGGGCTTCAGCCACACCCACTTCAGCGGCACCGGCCACTCCGATATGGGCGACATCCTGCTGATGCCCTTCACCGGCGAGGTGCAACTCAACCCCGGCACCGCCGACAACCCCGACGGCGGCTACCGCTCACGCTTCAGCCACGCCACAGAGAAGGCCTCGCCTGGCTACTACGAGGTGCGCCTCAGCGACGACGACATCCTCGTGCAGCTCACCGCCACCCCGCACTGCGGCATCCACAAATACACCTACCCCAAAGGCGAAACCCAGAAGCTCATTGTCGGTCTCAACCACTGTCTCTACAACTACGACGGCAAGGTGCTGTGGGCCTCCCTGCGGATGGAAGACCCTTGGACACTGACGGGCTACCGCATCACCAACGGCTGGGCACGGGAGAACTACGTCTATTTCGCCATCCACTTCAGCAAACCCGTGGCGCACTACGGCTACCAGGATTTCGGGAAACAGGACTACAACGGCTTCTGGAAACGCTTTGACCTTAACCACGACTTCCCTGAAATGGCAGGACGCAAGGTGGTGGCTTGGATAGAGTTTGAGCAAGATGATGACCCTGTGCTTGAAGTGCAAGTGGCTCTTTCCGCAGTCAGCACGGAGGGAGCAAAGATAAATTTAGAAGCTGAGGCTCTGCGTCCTTACCGGCAGCAGAATGCCAATGGTACCACATCAGACGCTTTTCATCGCCTTTCTTTCGATGAAATTTTTCAAAGCACGCAGAAAGCTTGGAATGACAAACTCGGCATCTACGAGGCAGAAGGCACTCCCGACCAACTTGCGATGTTCTACACTTCGCTTTACCATACGATGATCAATCCATCTATCTATCAAGACGTTGACGGAAAATACCGCGGGATTGACCACAATATACATCAGAATGAAGAAGGTCATACCAACTATACGATTTTTTCCTTGTGGGACACCTACCGCGCCGAACACCCGCTACTGAACATCATTGACCCGAAAGCTGCTTGCGATATGGTTTCCTCTATGATAGACCACGCCGAGCAAAGCGTCCATCAAATCTTGCCCATTTGGAGTCATGCAGGCAATGAGAACTGGTGTATGATTGGCTATCACGGCGTGTCGGCGGTGGCAGACAACTATCTCTGTCACCATCCGAATTTTTACGGGGAAAATGTGAAAATGAATGGAGTTCTTATCAATGCCATGCCGTATATCCTAAACAGCGCAAACTTAGACTATTATGACCACACTGACCTGTACAAAAAACTGGGTTATGTTCCATACAACAAGTCTGCTGTCGGCACCTCCATTACCTTGGAAAACTCCTACGAAGATTGGGTGATTTACAATCTGATCGACAAAGGCAAAATTGCTTCTGGATATGAAAAGATGAAGGAGACTTACCGTCAGCGCGCGCTGAACTTCAAGAACGTCTTCAATCCGGAAACGGGCTTCGCGCAAGCACGCTACGAGGACGGCAGTTGGAAGACGCCCGCCGATCTGCTCTCCACCTCCAACGAGGGCTTCATCGAGGGCAACAGCTGGAACTACTCGTTCTATGTGCCGCATGATGTCAACGGCTTGATCAAGATCATGGGCGGCGACAAGGTCTTCGTGAACCGCTTGGACGAGCTTTTCACGATGTACGTACCCGACAAGTTCTTCGCAGAGACCGAGGATGTTACCCGCGAGGGCATGTTGGGCGGCTACGTGCACGGCAACGAGCCCAGCCACCACATTCCGTACCTCTACATGTGGACCTCCCAGCCGTGGAAGACGCAGTTGCGCGTGCGCGAGGTGATGAACAAGATGTACCGCAACCACCTCGACGGGCTGTGTGGCAACGACGACTGCGGACAGATGTCAGCCTGGTACATCTTCAGCGCGATGGGCTTCTATCCCGTCTGTCCCGCCAGCGGCCAATATGTCTTCGGGGCGCCCTACCTGCCCGAAAACGTCCTCCAGCTGCAAAACGGCAACACCTTGACCATCAAGGCCCCCAATGTCAGCGACCAGAACTGCTACGTCCAGTCGGTGACACTCAACGGCAAGCCGCTGCACACCGCCTACATCACCTATGAGCAGATCATGGCCGGCGGCGAGCTCGTCTTCACGATGGGCAGCAAGCCGAACAAGAAGTGGTTCACGGAGAAGCCGTACTCGCTGGAATAATTATGAATTATGAATGTAGAATGAAGAATGTAGAATGGACCATATAACCGCAATAATATAAAAACATCTTCCTTGAAAGCCCTGGGGTCAAAAATCAATGGCAATGCCAATGGTCATGGTTCAACGATAAACCACAAAATATTCCTCATCATAAAATAAATTTTCAACACCGCACGTTGTATTAAAAAAAAGAGTATTTTTGCAGACCGATTAAAAGTGTATTTTAAAGTAAAAACATAAAGTTATGATCGCAAAGAAAACAGACAAAGGAAATTTGGAAAACAAGCGTGGCTTGTTCCTTCTTGTCGGATTTGCCGTGGTTTTAGGTCTTATCTACGCTGGTTTCGAGCTTTTCGCCAATGAAGATAAGGCTCCCGCATTTGAGTTGCAGGACGATGAGTTCATCACAGTGGTGGATGATGATGTGATCGCCACCGACCAGACTCCTCCCCCGCCACCAGAGCCGCAACAACAGCAACAAGAAGTTGTGCTGAACATTGTGGAGGATAATATCAAGGTTAATACAGATCTCTCCTTTGATGTTGAGTTCAACGAGGATGATGTGGTGCTCGACATTTCAGATGAGCAGATTGATGTGGTCGAGGATGTTGCAGAGGAAGAACCCCCGTTGATGTTTACAGAAGAGATGCCTGAATTCCCTGGTGGTCCTGAAGCCCTCAACGCTTTCCTGACCCGCGAAATCCAATATCCCGAAGTCGCCCGTAACAATGGTATCACCGGCACCGTGCTGATCGAGTTCGTCGTCGAGAAAGACGGTCGCGTCAGTAACGCCAAGGTCAAAGTCCCCTTGTTCCCTGAATGCGACAAGGAAGCTGTCCGTGGTGTCATGGCCATGCCGAAATGGAAACCCGGTAAGAACATGGGCAAGCCCGTCCGCTGTTTCTACCAGGTGCCCGTCACCTTCAGACAATAACTCTGGTTTCAGGTTTCAGGATTCAAGTTTCATGTTGAACGTTGCCAGTTCCTGATTCTTTAACCAAATATTACGATATAAAAAGGAATCCATTCGGGTTCCTTTTTTTGTGCAATAAAATGTTTTCTATTTCCGTTGTTCTAATAAAGCAAGGAGACTTGCCGAACAAGAATGTTTCACGTAAAAACCCGAAAAAATGGTTACAAAGAAATCAGACAAGGGAAATCTGGAAAACAAACGCGGACTTTTCGCGTTAGTCGGATTCGTTGTGGTGCTTAGTCTTATTTATGCAGGTTTCGAACTTTTTGCCAGCGAAGACAGAGCGCCAGCGTTTGAACTACAGGATGACGACTTCATCACTGTCATGGATGATGATGTTCTCGCCACCGACCAAACCCCACCACCGCCTCCCCAACAACAACCACCTCAAACAGAGGTTATCCTGCAACTCGTGGACAATAATGTGCACGTGGATATGGATATTTCATTTGATGTTGAAGTTACCCAAGATGATGTCATTCCTGACATTGAAGACACAAAAGTGGAATTGTTGGAAGAATCGTCAGGAGAAGAACCACCGGAGACATGGACAGAGATAATGCCCGAGTTTCCTGGCGGCCCCGAAGCGCTCAATGCTTTTCTGACCCGCGAGATCCAATATCCCGAAGTGGCTCGTAACACGGGTATCACAGGCACTGTGCTCATAGAGTTCGTCGTTGAGAAGGACGGCCGAGTGAGCAACGCTAAGGTCAAAGTCCCGTTGTTCCCCGATTGCGACAAAGAAGCCGTCCGTGGCGTTATGTCCATGCCGAAATGGAACCCTGGCAAAAAGAACGGCAAACCCGTTCGCTGCTACTATCAGGTGCCCGTCACGTTCAGACAATAATTCTGATTGTTAATGCGAAAACAAAACGGGAAATCCGCAATGGATTTCCCGTTTTTATTTTAAGATGTGGTTAATGTAGGGGCGAATAATTATTCGCCCCTACATTTCAATACTTCCGTTTCAGGATCTCCGACCAGACCACTCCTTTGTACACTTCCTCCTCATCCAAGGAAAGGTTGATTTTGGTGTCCGGTTTATTCTGAACGGAGGAGATGGTAGTTTCCTCCTCCACGTTTTGGGCGAATTCCTGCTCGAAATCGCGTTCGCTCATCGTTTCGTAGGAGAAATATTCGTCTTTTTGTTCAGGTTGTGGTGCGACTCTTGCCTTCCTTTGCGGCTGTACATCCTCTTCCTCATGGATATCTTCAACCACAATCGGGCGTCCACCCCTGTTCTTGTTTGTCTGGCGTGCCGCCTCGTCTTTTTTCAACGTTTTGACGACGGACAATAATATGCTGCCCACTATAAGGATAATGTATAATACTAAATCGAAGTCCATAGTAGCAAATTATTCTTTATCATTCATAATGTTTTGTTCCAATTGATCGCTCAGCTTCTTATTCTCACTTTTTGCCTTGGCAATGCTGACATTCAAGTCATAGCAAATCAGAAAGATGGCAGCGCTCCAGTTAATCCACAGCAAAATGGCGAAAATGGCACCCAAAGAGCCGTAAATCAGGTTGTAGTTGTCGAAATTGGAGAAATAGATGTTGAGAAGCCATATCAATACCACTAATAAAATAGTACACGTAGAGGATCCGGCGGAGAAGAATTTGTAGTCACCGCGCTTGACAGGAGCCAGATAGTAAAAAATACTGATGAGAAAATAGACCGCGGCATACACTAACAGCCATTTGATGAAGTGAACCACAAAATAATATAGGAGCGGATTGTTAACGTAATTTGTGTGGACGTACCGGATGGTCAGCGATGCCAGAATGAAAAAGGCTGCCACCATCACTATGATGAGAAAGGTCAGCAACATAAGCTTAGCACTAAGCATAATCTGATTGAAAATGTTGCGCTTTTCTTCGGTGTAATAGGACGAAGTCATGGCCACCAGAATACCGTTGATGCAAACGATAGTGAAATAGATACCAATAATGAACATGAAGGACGACAAGGTACCGTTTTGGCGCATCACCACATCTGTGATCATTCCGGAGATGGCCGGCCATACATAAACGGGCGTGATGGATTCGAGCAAAGACATCAGGGTGAGACGGAAATCCTCCCCGAAAAAGGCGATGGCGGAGAACAGAGCGATGATCATGGGGATCACGGCAACGAAAACCCGGTAGGTGATAGCGGCGGCGCGCTGGAAAACCACCCCCTTGCTCAACGACTGCCCGAAGAACCGCATCACATCGTAAAGCGGCACTTTCATCAGACCGGGAAGCGTCATGGTTTTTGATTTTGCCACAACCTTCCCGAAACCTGGAACACGTTCCAGATCATTGCTCCATTGTCGGAGTTTCAGTTTCGCATATCGGAAAAATCGTTTCATCGTCAAGGTTCAAAGGGCTTTGAGGCTCATATCCAAGCTCTTGATCTGGTGGGTGAAGGCACCGACGGAGATGAAATCGACGCCAGTGACAGCGTAGTCATGTAGGGTTTCGCGCACGATGCCACCGGATGCTTCGGTTTCCATGCGGTGATCCACCATCTTCACGCCTTCGCGGATCATGTCCGGAGTGAAATTGTCGAACATGATGCGCTGTACGCCACCGTGATCCAGCACGCGCTGGACATCCTTCAGACTGCGGGTTTCAATCTCGATATTCAACTGCAAATTGTTGTCTTTCAGATATTTGTTGGCAGCGTCAATGGCTTTTTCGATGCCGCCGGCAAAGTCGATGTGGTTGTCCTTGAGCATCATCATGTCGTATAGACCGAAGCGGTGGTTTTGCGCTCCACCAACCGTCACGGCATACTTCTCGAAAATGCGCATGTTGGGGGTTGTCTTGCGCGTGTCGAGCAGAGTGACGTCCGTATCTTTCACCAAATCAACATATTCGCGAGTTGTGGTGGCGATACCGCTCATGCGCTGCATGAAGTTCAGGAGCGTACGTTCAGCCGTTAACATGTTGCGTGAAGAGCCGTGCAAGGTGAAGGCGATGTCGCCTTTTTTCACGTCGGTGCCATCGGGAAGCAACAGCTCCATGCGGATGTTCTCGTCGACTTGGCGCAGCACCTCGCGGGCTACATCGACCCCGGCAAGAACACCATCTTGCTTGATGAGCAGCTTCATGTCACCTTGTGCCTCCGCTGGGATGCAGGAGAGCGAGGAGTGGTCACCGTTACCGATGTCCTCTTGTAACGTTAATGCTATCAGTTCTTTAACTTTATCTGTTATTTTCATTTTTTTACGATTATTTCTGGGGTGAAAATGGTGTCACTGTGATGCAGGGCGCGGTCCACAAGGTAGCAAGAGAGCCGCACCGTGTCGTACGGGGAATATGGGTTGTTGATGAACGTAAGGATGGACAACTTGCCTTCGATGGATTCTGGCACGTCATTGCTAAGATGCGGGATGCGGGAATGCAATGGCGTGGGTAACTCTAATTCCACCCATTCACCTTGCTGCTTTTCGTATAGATGGATGAAAAAATTGTAGTAGTATGGAGAATCAACGGCGAAAACCGGATTTCGGTCTGTTTCATCCAGGCCAATATCCCCGTCGCCATCCTGGAAATAGATGGTTAACTCCGCTTGGCTGTCATGACCGGTGCCATTATCGACTTTCTCCAACGAAACGAACTCGATGTGCGGAACAATGGAGTATTTCGGCTCGCGCCGGCAACCGAATGTGGCGATTACCAAGAGAATGACTATAATACCGATACTGAACTTTTTCATCGTTAACAATATTATCGTTTGTATCTTTCAGCTTTTAGCTTTTAGCTTTTGGCTATTAGCTATTGGCATTTTTTAAGTCCCAAGTCTCAAGTCCAATGTCTAAAGAATCTCGCCAGTGAATAAGCCAATAGCTAACAGCCAACAACCAATAGCTGGTTACATCACCACCCGCACGCCCTTGATGAAGTCGATGGACTTCTGGATCAGTTCGTGCATGTAGGTGTCGTTCTCCACGAACGGTACGTATTCACGATAGATTTTCACAAACTCCTCGATGAATTCGGAGCTCTTCAGCGGTTTGCGGAAGTCGAGGGCTTGGGCGGCGTTGAACAGCTCGATGCCGAGGATCTTCTCCACGTTGTTGACCACCAAGTAGCACTTCGTGGCGGCGTTGGCCCCCATACTCACGTGGTCCTCCTGACCTTGTGATGATTCGATGGAGTCGGTGGAGCAGGGCATCGTGAAGACCTTGTTTTGGTTCACGATAGAGGCGGCGGCATACTGCGGAATCATGAAGCCGGAGTTGAGTCCGGGGTTCTTCACGAGGAAGGACGGCAGACCACGCTTGCCGCCAATCAGTTGATAGATACGGCGTTCGGAGATGTTGCCGAGCTCTGCCATGGCGATGGAGAGGAAGTCCAAGACCAATGCCAACGGCTGACCGTGGAAGTTACCCGCGCTGACGATGATGTCCTCGTCTGGGAAGACCGTCGGGTTGTCGGTGACGGAGTTGATTTCGGTCTCGACCACGTTCTGCACGTGCTCGATGGCATCTTTGGACGCACCGTGTACCTGCGGCATGCAGCGGAAGGAGTAGGGATCCTGCACGTGCTCTTTGTGTTGGGCGATAATTTCCGAACCTTCAAGCAGTTGCGAGATATGAGCAGCCGTGGTGATTTGTCCGGCATGTGGGCGTACAAGATGCACGAGCATATTGAACGGTTCGATGCGGCCGTCGAAAGCCTCCAAGGAGATGGCTCCGATAATGTCGGCGAGCCAGCTGAGCTTGCGGGCCTTCATCAGCAACCAGACGGCATAGGAACTCATGAACTGCGTACCGTTAAGCAGGGCAAGGCCCTCTTTGGACTTCAGCGTGATGGGCTTCCAACCGAATTTCTCGTTGATTTCGGCGGCAGAGTATTTTTTGTTGCGGTAATAAACTTCACCCATGCCGATGATAGGCAATGAAAGATGCGCCAGCGGAGCCAGGTCACCGGAAGCTCCGAGTGAACCTTGTTGATACACAACGGGATATACGCCCTTGTTGTAGAAGTCCACCAGTCGTTGGATGGTGTCAAGCTGTACACCGGAGTGACCGTAGGACAAGGATTGCACTTTCAGGAGCAGCATGAGTTGCACGATTTCTTGCGGCACCTCTTCGCCCACGCCGCAGGCGTGTGAAATGACGAGGTTGCGTTGCAAGGTCGATAAATCCTTGGCAGAGATGTGCTTGTTGCAGAGAGAACCGAAGCCGGTGGTCACGCCGTAAATCGGTTCCGCGCTCTTGGCTGCTTTGGTGTCCAAGAAGTCGCGGCACTTCTTCACCGCCGCAATCGCCTCTTCGGACAGTTCAATCTTCTGCTTGCGCTCAATGATTTTTGATACTTTCTCAATGCTGAGAAACTTGGTTGAAATTTGGTGTTTTTTCATTTTATTACGATTTTTTATTGTTATTTTTGATTTTTTGTGATCAGTGATTAGTGAACAGTGATCATGCAAAAGGCAATAGGGAACAGGCAACAGCATTTATCATTCTTAATTTTTAATTCTTAATTCTGAATTACATTGTGCCGCCCAATCAGTCGGTACGTCCGCATCCCCCCAATCAAATTATACACCTCGTCGAAACCGTTCTGCATGAGGATGCGGGAGGCCACATAGCCGCGCAGACCGACCTCGCAGAAGGCCACAATCTTTTTGCCTTCGGGAATCTCTTCTAAGAACTCGCGCAGCTCATCCACGGAATAGCGGGTCGCCCCTTCAATCGTGCCGCTCTTGTATTCAGGCAGTTCGCGAACATCCAAGAGGAAGAAGTCCTCCTTGTTGTCAATCATTTCGTCTAACTGGCGCACGTGAATCGGGTTCATCAAGTGGGCGAAGATGTTCTCCGCCACCATGCCGGCGAACATCACGGGACTCTTGGCTGAGCCGAACGGCGGCGCGTAGGTATGCTCGCTGTTTACCAGGTCGAAGATAGTTCCATGGTGCTTGAGCAAGAGGGAGATAGTATCAATCTGTTTGTCAATATTTTGATTCCCGATAGCCTGTGCGCCGTAAATCGTGCCGTCCTCCATGGAGAAGTTCAGTTTCAGCGACATCGGGGTGCTGCCGGGGTAGTAGGTGGCGTGCGCCGCGGGGTGTACGATGACGGTCTCGTAGGCGAGGTTCGCCCGTTGCAAAGCCGCTTCGTTCAGACCGGTGCTGGCCACGGCCAAGTCGAAAATCTTGGCGATGGCGGTGCCCACAGAGCCTTGATAGACCACGCTTTCGGGATAGACCATGTTCATGGCGGCGATACGGGCTTGCGCATTCGCGGGACCCGCAAGGAAGTTGCAGTACGGAACACCCGTCACCGGATGCGGGAACTCGATGGCGTCGCCCACAGCGAAGATGCGCTCATCGGAGGTCTGCAGATACTCGTTGACCTTGATACCCCGGCCGATTTCCAGACCGGCGGCTTCGGCCAATGCGGTGTTCGGACGCACGCCGATGCTCAGTACCGCGAGGTCGCAGGATAACTTCTGCCCGTCTTCGAGACAGACGATCAGCTGGTCGCCGCTTTCCTCAAACCCGCTGATGCCGTTACCAGTAATCAGCTGCACGCCCTTGTCTCTCAGATGCTTCTCCGCGATGGCGGCGATAGGTTCATCCACGGGCGTGAGGATGTGGCCGGCCTTCTCCACTACCGTAATCTGGTAGCCGATCTTGTGCAGGTTCTCTGCCATCTCCAATCCGATGAAGCCACCACCGATGATAACTGCTTTTGCGTTATCTTTCAGTGATTCAACGGCTTGCATCTTGATTTTGTCGCAGTCGCTGACGCTGCGAAGGGTGAAGATCTTCTCGCTGTGGATGCCGGGCAGTTCGGGAATTACCGGTTCGGCGCCGGGCGACAGCAAGAGGATGTCATAGTCCTCGGTGTAGGTCTTGCCGTTGCGCAGGTTCTTGACCTCCACGGTGTGCGCCTCGCGGTCGATAGCCGTCACCTCCTGCAACGTCCTGACGTCCACATCGTAACGGTTGCCGAACGACACGGGGGTCTGCACGAACAACCGCTTGCGCTCCTCAATCGTGTTGCCGATGTAGTAGGGCATTCCGCAGTTGGCGTACGAGATGTGTTCGCCTTTCTCGAACATGATGATTTCAGCATCTTCACTGAGTCTTCTCAGTCGTGCGGCCGCCGATGCTCCGCCTGCCACGCCGCCTATGATGACGTATTTCATTCTTTTAATGGTTATGGGTTATTATTTTGTAGGGACGTATCGCATACGTCCGTCGCAAATCCATATTGCATACGTCCGTTGCATGGACGTATGCGATACGTCCCTACATTTTATCTATTCGCGAGCCATTTCGTGACATTGTCATAAATCCGTTGCTCCACGTTGTCGGCGGGGGCGGGGACGAACTTTTCGCCGGTGATATGCTCGTAGAGCTCGATGTAGCGGTTGGTGATACCGTTGACGACCTCTTCGGTCATTTCGGGCACTTGCTGGCCTTCCTGTCCTTGGAAGCCGTTGGCCATCAGCCATTCGCGCACAAACTCCTTCGACAACTGCTTCTGCGGCAGCCCTTTGGCGAACTGCTCTTCGTAGCCCTGGGCGTAGAAGTAACGGGAGGAGTCGGGAGTATGGATCTCATCAATGAGGTAGATTTTGTCATCCACTTTGCCGAATTCGTACTTGGTATCCACGAGGATAAGTCCCTTCTTGGCTGCGATTTCCGTGCCGCGCAAGAAGAGCTTCATCGTGTAATCTTCCAAAACGGCGTAATCTTCAGGGGAGACGAGTCCCTTGGCAAGGATTTCCTCCTTGGAGATGTCGGCGTCGTGTTCGCCCTGTTCGGCCTTAGTGGTCGGGGTGATGAGCGGCACGGGGAACTTCTGGTTCTCCTTCATGCCGTCGGGCAGGATGTTGCCGCAGAGGTTGCGGCCGCCGTTCTTGTAGAAGCGCCATGCGCTGCCGCAGAGGTAGCCGCGCACGATCATCTCCACCGGGAAGCCCTTGCAGGTGCGGCCCACCGTGACCATCGGGTCGGGGGAGGCCATCTTCCAATTCGGGCAGATGTCGCTGGTGGCATCCAAGAACTTGGAAGCTATCTGGTTGAGGATCTGACCTTTGTAAGGAATACCCTTCGGTAAAATGACATCGAAGGCGCTGATGCGGTCGCTGGCGACCATCACTAACACATCGTCCAAGAAATAGACGTCACGGACTTTTCCGTGATACACCGATTTTTGGTTCGGGAATTGGTAATTGGTTTTTGTTAAGGCGTTCATTATTGAATGGTTATGGGTTATTGGTTATGGGTTATTGAAGCTTGTTGCCTGATCACTTTTTCACAAACTTAAACGTAGCTTTATGGTTTCCTTCAAGCGTGGCCGTTCCGACGTAAAAACCTTGAGACAAGTGCGTTACATCAATTTCAAGGAAGAAGGATTGCGGGGTGGTATGTTGCAGGACGAGTTGGCCGGCGGCGTTGTAGATGCTGATGGACTGGATATTGCCGTCGTGGTTGATGAGGTGGAGTTTGTCGGTGACGGGGTTCGGATAGACGCCGAGTGGCAAAGGTTTTTGCTCGCTGCTACAGATGTGGGTCTTGTAGGCTTTGTAAAAGTCCGGGATGCCGTAGCCGAAATCGGGATTAGGGTTGTTGTAGAGGTGGCTGCTTTCGCGGATTATCTGCATGATTTCCGTTGAGGTGTACTGGGGCATGGCCTGCCAGAGACAGGCACTGAGACCAGCAATGATGGGACAGGACATACTTGTGCCAGAATAATATCCAAGCATAACAAAATTGTATGGATAATAGGGATAAGGAGTAAAACAAAATGTATGAACTCCATGTGCGGTGACATCAGGTTTAACACGACTGTCCGCTGTATAACCGTGAGACGAGAATCCAGCAATGAGACTGTCGGAGGTACACGCTCCTATAGTTAGTATATCAAAGGCATCGGCCGGACGACCTATGTAATATAAGGAGTCATTCCCATGGTTTCCCGCACTGACACAAACCACAATACCTTTTTCCCCTAAAATGGTGGCGCAGCGCGAAGCGACACTATGTTGTCCATCGAGCTCAGCATGGGGGTAATTAGCTTGTGGGAAGTCTCGGAAATCACAATAACCCAACGAGGAATTGACAACATCGGCACCGATACTGTCAGCGATTTCGGCAGCCCTGGCCCAGAAATCCTCTTCCACAAGTTGCTCAGAACCAACCCATTCAGAGTGAATTAAAACGAAGGAGGCAGCGGGGGCTGTACCTATTAATTCTCCGGGGGAATTAGCCGCCATAACGGATGTGATATCTGTTCCATGGTCGCCTTCATATCCTCCAACGGATAGTGTATCCACTAAATTAGGTAACAATGAATATTTGCCCAAAAAACGACCACTGCTCACAAGGTCTTGATAATAAGGGGTTTCCTCAATTATTCTAAAACCGGCATCAATTACGGCAATGAGCATTCCTTCGCCACGAAAGCCTTCCGAATGTAACAGATGACCATTGTTCAAAGCTATCTGAACAAACCCCTTGCCATAGTCCATCGTGTCTTTGCTGGGAGAGATTGTGTTTTGGATTATGGGTGCTTGGTTTTCGGGAACAGCTTGCGCTACAGGGTTATCATGAAGCTGATAAGCACCGACTGGCAGAATTGAATCCACAAACGGCAAGTCTAAAATTTGCGGAATGACCGTGCTGTCAGGGCAATACACCGTAAAGGTATTCATCCATTTGGAGACGGCCAACGGCTGCATCTGCGAATCCAAAGCCAAAATCTGTTGCTTGTATTGCGGATTTATGGGTAGATCCTGCTCTGTGATGGGAATACTGAAGCGCATACGCTTGTCGATGGCACGCTGCGACAAATAGGCTGACGGGTTGTTGATGGAATAGGGCGTATTGTTCTTGTCACTCAAATAGACACGGTAGCAGGTCGGGGCTTGGCCGAAAAGCGAAACCGCTAACCCTAAAACAAACCATATCAGTGACAAACGCTTCATTTTTTATAAGTTTTGGACAAAAAATGATACTTTATTTCACAAACTTAAACGTGGCTTTCTGATTATCTTTCATCGTGGCGGTGCCGACATAAAACCCTTCCGGTAAGGATGTTACATTGATTTCAATGAGCGGGTTTCCGTTGACAGCGTGTTGCAAAACGAGTTGGCAGGCGGCGTTGTAGATGCTGACGGATTGAATGTTGCCGTCGGTGTTGGTGAGGATTAGCTTGTCGGTGACAGGATTAGGATAGACGCTGATGTTCAGCGGGTTGTAGTCGTTGATGCCAACGTGGGAAGCATAGACTTTGTAGAAGTTGGGGATGCCGTAGCCGAAATCGGGATTGGGGTTGTTGTAAAGGTGGCCGCTTTCGCGGATCATCTGCATGATCTCCGTGGAAGTGTATTGGGGCATGGCTTGCCAGAGGCAGGCACAGAGTCCGGCAGCGACCGGTGTGGCCAAACTGGTGCCGTTGGCATACGCGAGCATGTCGTTAGGGTGGTAACAGGCGGTCTGCACGCCCATGGAGGTGATGTCGGGTTTCACACGGCCGTCATAAGAGGGACCGTGTGACGAAAATTCGGCGATGGTGCTGTCGGATCTGCAGGCACCCACACAGAGGATGTCGAAGGCATCTCCCGGACGGTTGACGTAGTAGAACTCACCATTTCCGTCATTGCCTGCTGCCACACAGACGATTACACCCTTCTGTCCGAGAATGGTGGCACAGCGTGAGGCGATGCCGTGTACACCATCCATGTTTGCGTAGGTGATGTCGGATTGCGGGAAATCCGGGAACATGCGGTAGCCTAACGAAGAGTTGATGACATCCGCGCCGAGGCTATCAGCGATTTCAGCGCCATTGGCCCAGAAGTCCTCTTCGATCATTTCCTCGGAACCCACCCATTCGGTATGGATCAGCGCGTAAGAAGCACCAGGAGCTGTGCCCACTAACTCGCCGTTGGTGTTGGCGGCGATGGCGGAAGTCACTATCGTGCCGTGCACTTCTTGTGAGATGCCCCCTATCGTATCTACAAAGTTAGGCATCAGCGAATAATGACCGAAAAAGCGTCCTTCATTGACCAATTGCTGGTAGAATGTGGTGGTCTCAATACCCAGAAAACCACCGTCGAGCACGGCAATGAGCATCCCTTCTCCAAGGAAACCGTCTTCGTGCAACGGTATTCCGTTAAGCAGGGCGATCTGTGCCAGTCCATTGCCATAATCGATGGCCTCCTTTGAAGGGTTAGAAGAACTGTGAACCATGGGGACAGGATTCTCAAGGCTCTGGTACACAGGGGCATCGTACAAGATGTAGTTGCCCACGGCCTTGATGGAATCCACGAAAGGAAGGTTCAAGATTTGTGGCACAATGGTACTGTCTGGACAGTAAATGGTGACGGTGTTCATCCATTTCGAGACAGAAAGTAGCTGTATTAGAGGTTCTTGGGCAAGAATCTGTTGTTTGTATTGCGGGTTCACGGGAAGATCTTGCTCTGTGACAGGGATGTTGAAGCGGATGCGCTTGTCAATAGCCCGTTGTGAAAGATATTCCGAGGGATTTTCGATAGAATATGGCGAGTTGTTTTTGTCACTCAAGTAAATACGATAACAAGTGGGATTTTGTGCAAAAATGGCGAAAGACATTCCACAACTCAAAATCAAAAAGTATAGTTTCTTTATCATATTTTTCATATATAAAAACCTGCAAAAATACATTTTTTGGTGATTTGACGGGTACGAAAAAAGTGACAAATCACGTGTCTTGACATTTTTTTTCCTTGAGGGTGTGTCGTTTCAAAAAAAAGTGTATTTTTGCCGCTCCAAAATCAAGGTCTCGTGGCCGAGTGGTTAGGTACCGGTCTGCAAAACCGTTGACTCCAGTTCGAATCTGGACGAGACCTCAAAAATGTGGAGATGATGTGTACGTCGTCTCCACATTTTTTATGTATTTTTGCCGCCGTTATGAAACCGCAGAAACTCTTCTATATCTTGTTGGCACTTTGGGTGTTAGCCGACCTGCTACAGGCCATCTTCACCCCTGTTTTCTCGGATGAGGCATACTATTCGCTCTATGGACGGTTTCTTGACTGGGGCTATTACGACCACCCGCCGATGGTGGCGTTGCTCACCGCTTTCAGTGGCACACTTTTCAAAGGAAATCTTTCCATCCGCTTTGCCACCGTCTTGCTTCATGGCGGAACTGTTTGGCTTATTTGGAAGATTTTGCCACACAAATCCCCGACATACAATGAAGTGTGGGCATTTTTCGCCGTCGCCGTCTCACTTGTGATGTTCTCGGTCTATGGTTTCATAACCACTCCTGATGCACCGCTGCTTTTTTTCACCGCACTCTTTTTCTACCTCTATAAACTCTACCTTCACAAACCGACATGGGTACTTGCTTCCGCTCTCGGCGTGACGATGGCTGCTATGTCCTACAGCAAATATATGGCTGTACTTGTGGTCGGATTTGTCCTGCTTTCGAATCTCAAACTGTTGAAAGACAGGAGAATGTGGGTGGCAATGTTGTTGGCCGCCGTGCTGTTTGTACCGCATATCCTTTGGCAGGTACGCAACGGATTCCCCAGCTTCCAATACCATTTGTTAGACCGCAATGAGGGCTTTCACTTGCTTTCTCTTCTGGAATACCTTCCTAATCAGCTGGCGGTATTCAATCCGGTATGTTTTTGCATTGTTCTCTATTTCTGTTGGCAGAAACGAAAAACAGACGACTCTTTCGAGCGGGCGTGCCTTGTTACCATAGCCGGTTTTATTCTCTTCTTCTGGGTAATGACCCTCAAGGGTCATGCGGAGCCCCATTGGACCGTGGCAGCCTCCGTGCCAATGATGATCATGCTATGGCAGGAATTGCGTAAAGAACATTGGCACAAGTGGTTGATGCGGGGCGTTGTGCCGATAGCCTTGATACTGACGGTATTGCGTTTCGCGGCACCGCCGTTACTGAACAGGAATTTCCTGAATATCCTTGGAGACCGGAAAAAGTTTGCGGTGATTCATGAATACTGCGGGCATACCCCTGTGGTGTTTGTGAGTTCCTTCCAGGCTCCCTCTCTGTACTGCTTTTATACGGGTGAAAACGCCATGCAAATCAGCTCATTATACAACCGGAAGACCCAGTTCGACATTTGGCAGTTTGACAAGGATATTCAGGGCAACCCCGTCGATATCATCAACCCCAATGTGTATCAACGCGGAGTGCCTAGAGGTTATGATTTGATTGAAAAGGACGGTGTCTCTTTTTATCTCCACAAGACAAAAGCATTCCAAGGCACTAATCGTATTCAGGTAAGTGTTGATAACTACAGGATTACGAACGATTCCCTCTATCTAGATCTTGCTTTGTACAATCCATATAAAACGGATTTTGTGTTCGACAATCCTGAATTTCCCGTCTCGCTTCACGCTGTTTATCTGCAAGACAGCGGATTTTCCCCCATAACATGTCCCATTGACTCAGGAATGGTCATCCCCGCCGGAGAGAGCCTGCGTTGCAACACTGTTGTCAAATACCTCCCTGAGGCCCCTGTTGTCATCTGTTTGGATAACATAGTTAACCGATCTGTGAACAGCCTTCCCCTTAAAATCAAAATCCATGATTAACAGCACATTGATACTCAAATTCCTGAAGTTCTGCGTGGTCGGCTTTTCGGGCATGGTGGTCGATTTTGGCACAACATGGCTCTGCAAGGAGAAGTTCGGCTGGAACAAGTATGTTTCCAACTCCATTGGTTTCGTTCTTGCTGCTACCAACAACTACATCTGGAACCGCCTCTGGACCTTCAGAAGTACCAGCGCGGAAATCCCCGTTGAATACGGCAAATTCCTGATAATCGCCATCATAGGATTGGGCATCAATAATCTCGTCATCTATCTCCTACACGACAAATTGAAACTGAATTTCTATCTGTCGAAACTCTTCGCCATCGGCGTCGTCACCATTTGGAATTTCACTATGAACTATTTCTTCACCTTCTAACCCTCTAACCTTCAATAACCCATAACCATTCATAAAATGACCGAATTTTTCCACTCTCCCGCATTCGACTGGGACAAAAACCTGTTCCAATTCATCAACAGCCATAACTCGCCTTTCTGGGACAAGGTGATGTGGGTGATTACCAGTACCCCGTTCGGGTTGCTCTTTTCCCTGATTTTATCCTTGCTGATCGTCTATTTCTATCGCAAGCAGTCGTGGAAAATTATACTGCTTATAGCTGCTGTAACGCTGATGGCTGATGCAATAGGTGCGCGTGTACTCAAGCCCACGGTGCAACGTCTGCGCCCATCGCATGATGCTGAATATCACGGGGACTATCAGGTGCATTTGCTTCAGAAGAGAGACGGAACTTATTATAAGGGAGGTAAATACAGCTGTCCCTCGAATCACGCTATCAACTATATGACCACTTCACTGCTCTTTTTCTATTTCCTTCGGAAGAAGGTCAGGCGGCGTTGGCTGTTGGGGTTGTTCGTTTTCGGTGTCACCTTGTTGAGCTGTTACAGCCGCATCTACGTGGGGGTTCATTATCCGTTTGACATCCTGTGCGGTTTGCTCCTCGCAGCATTCTTGGCGGGACTGGTTATTTTGGGAATAAAGAAATGGGGTACGCTGCAGAACGAATGAGGATCTGCTATTTATGATCCTTTTCAAAAGCCCATCGGGCGTTTTCTCGTAGGCTTTCCTCAAGGCTCATTCCTCTTTCTTGCGCCTGCTTTTTAACGTTGTTATACCAGTTCGTTGACGATTTAATCCTCTTCACATAGGTTTCAATGGCATTCTCCGCATCAAAGTCGGGGCCGTCGTCCAGCGCCCTGTCTACGGTTTTAATAAACCCGAAGAAGTAGTCATAAGCATGCATGTCCGTAAAAATGACCAGAATCACATCTGATTCTGTCAAGATCTCATAGCGCTTTAAGTAAGGAATTTTCACCCCATCGGATGTTGTTTCATTATACTTCCAATAGCCCAATGAATGGAACGCTTTCGTGAAATCGGTATTATTAAGTTGCGAGAAATAACTGTCTCCGACCACCAATATCTTGGGCTTATGGTATTTCGATTCGTCCTGTAACGTGAATTTCGGGGTTGGAATCCGCGCATGCCGTAACGGGAACAGCAAGTTCAACTGTTTCTCCAGTTCTTTGTCGCCACTCCGGTAGCGGACGGAAATGTTACTGTCCAGGCAGACGGTATGCGGCATGGCATATCCCTTGACCGAGGCAATCTTCTGCAATATCGTGTCCGCCACAAACGGCATGGTGGAATAGGCCCAATGCGTGCCGTACTTCGTATAGAGAGGATACGGTTCCTTCTTTTTCATCTGACGAAAAAGAGGAACAAAGTTGATGTGTTCGATGCCGGCTTGCGCATACAATTCTGCATATTCCTCCTGTATGGAGAAAGGATTATGCTCCTGTTGCATGTCATCCGGCAGATATTCGGGGTAAATCAGCGGTTTCGAAGGGGCAAGCACCACAATAAGATCCGTGCCATACTTTTTTAGGCTGTCCGCGATACGACGGGTTTCCATCACATTCCTTTGCATGTCGGCCCGCGCACTGTCCACCGTACCATAGCGGTCGTGCAACGTTTTTCCCGTAAACACGTCCGTATATTGTCTCAAGAAAAGCTCGTCATGCTTCCCTATCACAATATTATGATTTGTTGTTTGATGGAACAGGCTGTAAACAAATTGGTTATAAGACCGAATATACAAATTCCTGAATCCGAAATTCCGTTGGAGGAACTTTTGCTCGTAATTCTGCCAACTTTGGTCCCGAAACGTTTTCCAACTCAATTTGACCGGCTCCAGCGGGGCGGTGAATCCTCCCAACTCCTTAAACTTGAACACATGACTGACCTGCTGAAACACGGGAAGGCACAGCACAACCATAAAAATGGCAAACAGGACAGTATGATATAAGTTTTTTTTCATCAGAATCGGAAATATATGAACGGGTTGAAATCAGTGACGGCGAGATTGCCAACCGAAATGAAAAACAGCAGCATTGAAATTGTGAAAAGGACGATGGTGGCGGTTTTGGAATGTGTTTCGGCAAAAAGCCCGCCCATACATCTGTCGCCGAGGCGGAAAGCGGGAGAAAAGGAAAATAGGATGGCCAGCAGCAGGAAAAGGAGGAATTGCGGGGCGATGGCCGCCGATGTCCCTTGACGGAACGCAAATAACGCCTGGTAAAAATGAAGCGCGTCGCCTACCGTCTCCGCACGGAAAACGACCCATCCGAGCATAACCACGAGGAAGGTGAGCAGAATTGCCGGTAATCGTCCCATTTTTTTCAAAAAACCAACCATGAACAATCGGTCAAGGATCAGAAAAGTGCCGTGGAACACCCCCCAGAGGACAAAGTTCCAGGAGGCGCCATGCCAGAGTCCGGAAATCAGAAAGACCACCCAGAGATTGAAGTAGGTTCGGCCAGGCGACACCCGGTTCCCGCCAAGCGGAATGTAAAGATACTCCTTCATGAATCCACCCAGCGTGATGTGCCAGCGCCTCCAAAACTCGCTGATGCTCTGACTGATATAAGGCACGTTGAAATTCTCTCCGAACCGGAACCCCAGCATTCGTCCAATGCCGATAGCCATATCGGAATAACCTGAAAAGTCAAAGTAAATCTGGAAAGTGTATGCGAGAATGCCCAGCCATGCGGTACCCGAAGACATCGAACCAAAATCCATGGCGAAGACTTCATCCGCAAAAACGGCTAATGTGTTGGCGATTAGTACTTTTTTGCCCAATCCGATGGTAAAACGCATGAATCCTCCCACCCGAGCCTCCATTGGGATCGACCTTGAAACCAATTGGTCCGCAATCGTGTTGTACCGGATAATCGGACCGGCAATCAACTGCGGGAACAGGGAGATATACAGCATGTAGTCGTACCAGCGATTCAGCGGCGCAGAAACCTTTCGATAGACATCAACCGTATAGCTAATGGATTGGAAAGTAAAAAAGGAGATTCCCACGGGCAAGGCCACGCGGGTGAACTGGAGTGCGGCGTGGTGGGTGAGCTGCAAAAGCGCATTCACATTGTCCACAAAAAAGTTCATGTACTTGAAATAGGCCAATAAGCCAATATTCAGCACCATCGACAAGGCCAACCACCCCTTTTTGGACTTAAGGCTCTCCGTTCTATGCATCTTGTTTGTGATCAAAAAGTTGCATATCATGGAAGCGACAAAAATCGGGAAAAAGTCGGGAGCGCCCCAAGCATAGAACACGAGAGAGGCCATCAGCAGCACCGCATTCTTGGCTTTGTCCGGTACAAGGTAGTACACCAGCAAGACCAAAGGGAGAAAGTAGAAAATAAACTCAATGCTACTGAAAACCATTCGTGAAAAAAATTGAGCAAAAATATAAAAATTACGACATAGAAAAGAATTGCCGTAGTTAATGACCTGTTATCACGATTCTCCGGTCTTTCGCCGCTTTCAATCCGAATACAGTCTCGCGTACCTCATCTGTTTCAAAAGAATGATTCACAGCGCCTTCGGGGTACCTGACAATGTTCAACCCCGTTTTTTCCCTTGAGAGGTATGGAGCCAGGTAGCCTTTATCCGCCTTGCGCAGATAATTCAGCAAACTGACAATTCTTCTGGAAGATAAGTGTTTGTTATATTGGCTGTTATGTAACGGACTGGCAAATCCATAGATTGCCAGTTCCACGGAGTCGCCGTTCTCCATTGCCTCTTGCAAGTATTTCGTTAGCATTTGCAGTCGCACATAACCTGTCTGCACGGAGTCGCGCATAAAGCCTGCCACCGCATACATCGCTCTGCGTTGTTCTTCACCGCTCAAACCTTCTCCTGATTTGTGGATATATTCCTGAATTTCACCTATATAAGTGTTGTACAATTCCAGATAGTCTTTATCCGTGGTGTCGGAAACGGATTTCGGATCAGGATAGTCATTTTGGAAATAGAGCGTGATGGGCAACACGGAGGCGATTTTCTCGTGTATGTCAGGTTCAGGAGGAAGAAGTACTGTATCTTTCTGTGGATAAGACCATTGCACGTAAAAGATGTCGTTGCAGCAGGTGTCGTCACTGACCAAATCCTGATAGGGCCTGTTAGAAGAAAGAAAAGCACTCTTCCCATCTTGATTTACAGAAAAATAGAAATCGTTATAGACTGAGTTGAAGGGTTTTTCGAGATGTTTTACCGGTTGCCAGCGTCCCAAAGCCCCTTCACTGCAAAAGATGTCGAAATCACCGATGCTGTGATGTTCGTCCGAGCTGAAATAGAGCATGTTGTGGGCTTTGTCATAAAACGGGGTCACTTCGTCGCCTTCCGTGTTGATGATGGGTCCGAGATTGACAGGGGACTGGAAATGGCCGTTTTTGGAAATGGAGTACCAGATGTCGGATTTCCCATATCCGCCGGGACGGTCGGAAACGAAGTAAAGGATCTCATAATCGGAGGTTTGCACCAAACAAGGTTGCATCGTGGAGCAGTTGTTCTCGTTTATTGAAGAGGGTAACTTCTTCGGTTTCTGCCAGTTATTGCCGTGTTTTTCGGTTTGCCACAGTTCGCAATGCAGGTCACCGTCTCCTATGCGGACACAGCGTGTCAGAATCATCCGTTGGCCGTCTTCACTCAGACAGAAGTTGCTGTTAAAGTACTTAGGATGGTTGATGGCCGTCGGCAGCGGCTTGGATAAGGCAAACTTTCCGTCTGGCAATGCTTTTGATTCGTATAAGTAGCAATACCAGTTTGTTTCAAAGAAATGCTCGACATCCTCGGCGGCATCATTGCGCATGGCGGTGAATAGAAACGTAGAATCGGGCAGTAATTTTCCGGCATATTCCGAAAAATGAGAATTTATGGTTGAAGGCAAGGGTTTTATAGTCACGATGATGGAATCTGTTGTGGGCAAAACAGAAGTATCGCCGTTCTGCGCCCTTGCGGAAACCCACAAAGAAAACACCATGACGGCAATCCATAAAACCTTTAATATAACCGACTTACCCTGCATTCTTTATATTCAGTTTCTCTCTACACCAGCTTCAATAACCAATAACCCATAACCATTACATAATGTCATACGGGCAAGGTTCCTTCCCGATTCTTGTAATAGTTCTTTTCTTGAATATGTAGGAGATGGCGATTTCCATGCCGCCGCGCCCATGGGTGGCCACTACGAACGGAGACACGTTCACGTCATACGCGATGGAGAAGCGGAGGTTCTGCCAGCTTACAAACCCGTTGAAAACCAGAGCGTCACTCCAGCGATAGAACAGTCCGCCACCCAGCGTATAGACTGTGGTGTAGCTGTTTTTCTTGTTGAAATACTCCACATTGCAACCAAAAAGATATTCGCTGAAAGAGCGCTGCCAGGATGCATAAAACATTGGAGACAAAGACACTTCACGAGTGAGGGCAATCTGCGAATAGAAATGGGCGGTGTATTTTACAGGCAAGCGTGCGTTGGTCTCGCCAAAGCCGTAGAAAGGCATGTTGATGTGTGCTGCGCTGACGGCCGCCCGCAGAAGCACGGTTTTGGTGGGCAGATAACTCCAGAACATTCCGGCTCCGAAATCCGCATATAGTCGATGGATTGTCTCAAAGTTCTCGCCAGCAGGCAAATACGGATGGAAAATTCCATCTACGAATTGGTTGTCCCAAGTGCTCAGGTCGAAATCGAAATGGTTGTTGATGATGCCGCCGTAAAGTCCCAACCCGAATTTGTGTCGGCTGTGCCGGCCGATGTTTTTGATGTACGACATGGACAGGATGGCCTGCACGGAGCTGTAGTTCACGTCGCCGGCTTTGTCGCCGTTGAAGGTGAGCCCGATGCCTAACAGTTCCTGCCGCCGGTGGTTTTTGTAGACGGCGCCATCGACTTCCGCCCCCATTGTCAGGAACGGTTTGGTCACCGCAAGCCACTGTGACCGCATGATGACACCTCCGCGCACCACCCCGTCGAAAGCGGCTGTCAGGGCAGGGTTCACGCCTGTCGGATTCGCATAAAACTGGGAAAAGTGGTAATCTTGGGCGAAAGCTATCTTAAAAAAAAAAGTCAGCGCCATCAACAACAGCATCACATAGCGGTATTTTTCGTTCCAGCAACTTCTCAGGTACCGTCGCAGTTCGTTCTCGCGGGGGTTGTTCTGTGGTTCGTAGAGTTTGGTGCCTGCAATCTGTTCGGGCAGGAACTCCTGGTTCACGAAGTTGTGTTCGTAATCGTGAGCGTATTGGTAGCCCTTGTGGTAGCCAAGTTCCTTCATGAGCTTGGTCGGGGCGTTGCGGATGTGCATCGGCACGGGGAGGTCGCCGGTCTGCTTGACCAGCCCGTAGGCATTCTCGATGGCCATATAGGAGGCATTGCTCTTGGGCGAAGATGCCAGATACACAGCAGTTTGTGACAATACAATCCGAGCTTCCGGCATCCCGATGACGTTCACTGCTTGGAAGCAGTTGTTGGCCAGGAGCAGCGCGTTAGGGTTGGCGTTGCCGATGTCTTCGGAGGCGAGGATGACCATGCGGCGGGCGATAAAGAGCGGGTCCTCGCCGGCTACGAGCATCCGGGCCATCCAATAGACCGCCGCATTGGGATCGCTGCCGCGCAACGATTTGATAAACGCGGAGATGATGTCGTAATGTTGCTCGCCCTTCTTGTCATATAGTGCTAGATTTTGTTGGATGACGTGGATGATTTGCTCACGGGTGAGCGTGATCACACCATCCACAGGCGGGGTCATCCAGGAAACCAATTCAATGGCATTCAGCAGTTTACGGGCATCGCCGCCGGAAATGCGCATCAATGCTTCCGTGTTTTCTAATTTGATTTTGCAGTTCATCTGCCCTTCCAGATAATGGATAGCAGTTTGTAAAAGATGCTCTAGATTGTCTTTGGAGAGTTCTTTCAGAACATAGACTTGGCAGCGGGAGAGTAGGGGGGAGATGACTTCGAAAGAGGGGTTTTCGGTGGTGGCGCCTATGAGCGTGACCACGCCCTGCTCCACCGCGCCGAGCAACGAGTCTTGCTGCGACTTGGAGAAACGGTGGATTTCATCGATGAAGAGGATGCAGCGTTTCTCGGACTTTTTGGCCTTGTCGATGACCTCGCGGATATCCTTCACGCCGCTACTGATGGCGCTGAGGGTGAAGAACTCTGCGTCAATGGACTGCGCGATCAACAGCGCGAGAGTGGTCTTGCCCACGCCCGGAGGTCCCCAGAAAATCATCGACTGGATGTTGCCGCTCTCGATGGCCGTGCGCAACACCGCCCCTTCACCCATCAGGTGCTCCTGACCGATGTAGCCCTCAATGGAGTGCGGGCGAAGGATTTCTGCCAACGGCTGTTTTTGCATGACACGGATTTTGACCGCGCAAAGATAGACAAATTACAAATACACGCGGAAGGAGATAATTCCAACAAGTATAAAAGTCAATAAAAACCTAAAACAATGGATCTTGAAGAGAACTCTGTGATAAGGACATAGTTATAGTCAAAAAAAGTGTATCTTTGCAAGTTTTTTCAAAAATATGTAAAATGCAGAATATCAGAAACATCGCCATCATTGCACACGTTGACCATGGCAAAACTACGCTCGTGGACAGAATTTTATATCAATCTCACCTTTTCCGCGAGAACCAACAAGTGCAAGATTTGGTGCTGGATAACAATGATTTGGAAAGAGAACGCGGAATCACAATTTTGTCCAAGAATGTTTCCGTAAGATATAAAGGGGTTAAAATCAATGTGATAGACACTCCAGGCCACAGTGACTTCGGCGGAGAAGTGGAGCGCGTGCTCAACATGGCCGACGGTGTGCTCCTCGTGGTCGATGCTTTTGAAGGCCCGATGCCGCAAACCCGTTTCGTGACGCAAAAGGCTATCGAACTGGGACTTAAGCCTATCGTGGTCATCAACAAAGTGGATAAGCCCAACTGTCATCCCGACCTTGCTCAAGAGGCCGTTTTCGAACTGATGTTCAACCTCGGCGCCTCCGACGAGCAGTTAGATTTCCCGACCGTCTATGGTTCCGCCAAGAACGGTTGGATGGGTCCCGACTGGAACACCCCGACCTCCGACATTTCCTACCTCCTCGACACCATCATCGAGCACATCCCCGCCCCGAAAGTGGAGCCCGGCAACCTGCAGATGATGATCTCCTCCCTCGACTACTCCTCATACGTGGGACGTATCGCCGTGGGACGTGTCAAACGCGGCACCATCCAATGGGGACAGACCGTCTCCTTAGTGAAACGTGACGGCACTGTGCAAACCTCCAAAATCAAGGAACTGTATGTGTTTGAGGGACTTGGCAAGGAAAAGTACAAGAATCCGGTGGAGGCGGGTGAAATCTGCGCGCTGCTCGGTCTGGACGATTTCGAGATTGGCGACACCGTGGCGGATGCCGAGAATCCGGAGCAGCTACCGCCCATCAAGGTGGATGAACCGACCATGAGTATGCTTTTCACCATCAACAACTCCCCGTTCTTCGGAAAAGAGGGTAAATACGTCACATCCAGACACTTGCGCGACCGTCTCTTTGCCGAGTTGGAGAAAAACCTCGCCATGCGCATTGAGGAGACCGACTCCCCTGACCGCATGAACGTCTTCGGGCGCGGCATCCTGCACCTCTCCATCCTCATTGAGACGATGCGTCGTGAGGGTTATGAGTTGCAAGTGGGTCAGCCCCAAGTGATTATCAAGGAAATTGACGGGCAGAAGTGCGAACCTGTGGAGCAGCTCACGGTGCTGGTTCCGGAAGAGATGTCGAGCCGCGTCATCGACTACGTGTCCCGGAAGAAGGGCGACCTGATGTCCATGGACACCGTCAACGACCGCGTTCACCTCAACTTCAACATTCCGTCCCGCGGTCTTATCGGACTGACCAACCAACTGCTGACTGCCACCGAAGGCGAGGCCATCATCTCGCACCGTTTCATCGAATTCCAACCGTGGAAGGGTGAAATAGCGGGTCGTCACGCCGGTTCGCTCATCGCCATGGAGACTGGTCAAGCCTACGCCTACTCGCTGAACAAACTGCAGGATCGCGGCCGCTTCTTCATTGAGCCGAACGACCCGGTGTATGCCGGACAGGTCATCGGCGAGCATATCCGTCAAACCGACCTGGTGGTCAACGTCTGCAAATCCAAGAAACTGTCGAACATGCGCGCCGCCGGTTCCGACGAGAAGCTGATTCTCGCCCCGGCCATCAAATACTCGTTGGAGCAGTACATGGAGTTCATCGCCAAAGACGAATATCTGGAAATCACGCCGCAGAGTCTGCGCGTGCGCAAGATCATCCTTGACGAAACAGAGCGCAAACGCGCCGAAAAACGCACGTCCGACAATTAATTTGCACGTAAATCATGCAGAGGGAGGTCTTTTACGAACATCTTTGTGAGGAGCTGCGCCAAAACAGAGGCCTTTATCCTTATTATAAACTAACCGATGGATCTCCGTCGCGCCAGCAGTTCCGCAAGGCCTATTTTTTGCAGCGGTTGGAATATTTAGACCGCCACATTGACCTCGACAAGCATCCGAAAATCTGGGACTGCGGCTGCGGCTACGGTACCACGGGCTTCTATTTCGCCATGAAAGGGCAGCCTGTTTATGGTACTACGCTGGAGTATTACCCAGAAGAGTGGGAACGCCGCCGCCAATTTTGGAACCAATACGGCGACACCTCGCTCTGCACCTTCCAGTACGCTAACCTCTTTGATCAAAACATGGAGGAAAACAGCTTTGACTACATTATCTTGCAAGACACACTGCACCACATAGAACCGTTGGATGAAGCCTTGCCGATTTTCCGCCGTGTGCTCAAACCCGACGGAAAACTGATTCTGATTGAAGAAAATGGCGGCTGTTGGATCAAAAGTGCGATGCTTTTCGCGCAACGGGGCAACAAACGGGTGATTTCCATGTATGATGACACCTTGAAAAAAGAGGTGCTGATGGGGAATGAAAATATTCGTCCGGAAAAAATATGGCGAAAGCATTTCGAAAAGGCAGGCTTCCAAATGGACGAAAACAGCCTCCAATACATACGTTTCCTGCCGTCCCCCTGCTTTAATGAAAAAAAATTGCAAAAAAATATAGAAAAAGAGCAAAAGATATGGAAGAAAAATGCATTTTTGCGCCGCCATGCTTTTTGGGGAATTAACATGGTGTTTGTGAAGGGACGATGAAAGACGATGATACGATGAGGCGATGAAAAAAACAGAGGGATTTTAAAAGGGCAAGAATATAAATAATGAAAAATTAAAACAATTCAGTATGAACGAAAATATCGAACAAAACAGTAAACCCGAAACCCGTTCGCGCAAATTCTGGCGTGTGGTGTTAGGTTCAATGGTGGGTTTCGTGCTCGCCTCCATTATTGTTTCCATTCTGAGCGTTCTGATGTTTCTCGGAATGATTGCCTCTTTTGAGAAGATGGGTTCTTCGACCGCTTCTACAAATGTAAAAGACAACAGCGTTCTTTTGCTGGATCTGTCCGCGTCCATCAATGAGCGAGCCGTGGAAATACCCTTCAGCTTTGGTGATTATATGCAAGAAGGACTGGGCTTGAACAACATTTTGGCAGCCATCAATGCGGCGGCAGGGGATCCCAAAATAAAGGGTATCTATCTGAAGTCCAAGACTGTGTCCGCTTCGCCCGCCTCCACAAAAGCCATTCGCGATGCTTTGATGGAATTTAAGAAATCTGGCAAGTTCATCTACTCTTATAGCGATTTATATACGCAAAACGCCTACTATATGGCCACCGCCGCCGACAAGATTTTGCTCAACCCTTCCGGCGATTTAAGCTTCAGAGGCTACGCGTTCCAGCTCATGTTTTACAAGAATCTCATAGACAAACTGGATGTAGATGTGCAGATTTTCCGCCACGGACAGTTCAAGAGCGCGGTGGAACCTTACTTCTTGGATAAGATGAGCGAGGCAAACCGCGAACAGATGTCTACACTGGCAAACTCCTTGTGGACAGTTTTGGTGCAAGATGTCGCCAAATCACGTAAACTCTCTGTGGATCAGCTGAATAATATTGCCGATAACTTACTTTGCTCTTCCCCTCAAGAATCTTTGAGCTTGAAATTGGTCGATAAGTTGGCTTATCCTGATGAAGCGGAGAAAATGATCAAGACAAAGCTGAATCTGGGCGAGAAAGACAAGGTTAACTACGTGTCTGTCAACCAATACGCTAAGACTATTTCCAATAAAGAAATCAACACCGACAAAGTGGCAGTGATGTATGCCTATGGCAATATTTCTGATGGTAAGGGCGATAGCGAGCGCGGCATCTATTCCGAAACGTTCGTCAAGGAATTCCGCAAAGTGTATAGGAACGACAACGTGAAGGCCATTGTGTTGCGCGTCAACTCCCCTGGCGGCAGCGCGTTAGCTTCTGAAAATATCTGGCGCGAGATTGAACTCGCCAAGAAAGCCGGCAAGAAAGTGGTGGTCTCCATGGGCGACTATGCGGCTTCCGGCGGTTACTACATATCCTGCAACGCCGACTACATTTTCGCGGAACCCAACACCATCACCGGTTCCATCGGTGTGTTCGGTATGGTTCCCTCATTGCAGAAATTCATGAAGAATAAGCTTGGCATCACAATGGATGAGGTGGGCTCCAACAAACATTCCGTCCCGGGCGGTCTGTACCGTCCGATGGACGAACTGGAAAGCCAGAAGCTGCAAGCCTCCATCGAAGACATTTACGCTACGTTCACGAAACGTGTGGCAGATGGACGTCATTTGGATGTCGCCTACGTGGACAGCATCGGACAAGGACGTGTATGGGCTGGCAGCGATGCGTTAGGCCTCGGTCTGGTGGATGCGATGGGCAACATCAACGATGCCATTGCCAAAGCCGCAGAGTTAGCCTCCATTGACAAGTACGACATCACCTATTATCCGGCACAAAAGGATTGGTTCTCTTTGATTTTCAACATGAAAGACGAGGAAGTGGATGCTGCTTTGCGTCAAAAAATGGGACAGTTCTACTATTTGTTTGACGGAGTGCAGCAGGTGTTGGGCAACAGTGGTGTGCAAGCTCGCATGCCTATGATTATCACAATCGAGTAACTTTAAAAAACAGCAAATTATGAGTCCTGAGTTTTATACCACAGCTTTTAACATATACCTTTGGGTGATGATTGGTATCGCCGTGGTGGTTTTCATCTCCCTTTACTTTGTGAAAGCCGGTTACGGCATGTTCACCACTAGCAAATGGGGTAAGACCATTAATAATAAGTTGGCTTGGTTTCTGATGGAATTCCCCATCTTCTTAGCCATGATCATTATCTGGTTGGCATCCCCGCACCGTTTTGACATTGTCCCGATGGTCTTTCTGCTGATTTTTGAAATCCACTATTTCCAGAGGTCACTCATTTTCCCCTGGCTGATGAGAGGGAAGAAGAGTCAGATGTCTCTTGCTGTCATGTTTATGGGTATTGCTTTCAACATCCTGAACGCTATGATGCAAGGCTACTGGATCTTCTTCGAATCTTACAAACAGAATTATCATGTGTTGGGACTTTCATACACGGATGTGGCGTGGCTTTGGTCACCGCAGTTCATCATCGGTGTCATTATCTTCATTTTCGGATTCTACGTCAACCTGCGTTCGGACTACATCATCCGCCATTTGCGCAAAAACGATGAGGATACAAAACATTATTTGCCAGAAGGCTTTATGTTTGAATACGTTACGAGTGCCAACTATTTCGGCGAGCTGATGGAGTGGCTCGGATTCGCTATCCTCACATGGTCCATTTCTGGTCTGGTGTTCTTCATCTGGACCTTCGCCAACCTCGTGCCGCGCGCCAACGCTATTTACCAGCACTACAAAATTGAATTTGGTGAAATCATGGAGAAAAAGCGTCTGAAACGGGTGTTCCCGTTTATATATTAGCTGTTGGCTTTTAGCTTTTAGCTGTTAGCGACTTATAACCTATAACAGCTTGATATATAAAAATTTAACGGCGAAATTTCTATTGAAACTTCGCCGTTAAATTTTTGTCGTCCAAAGGAAGACGTTGCGGATAGACCATGTAGTCCTTTCCTGTCTTCGCCCACGCCAAATAGCACTCCCGTATTTCGTTGCGCCAGCCCTTGCGGATGAAAAACTGTCCGGTGCGGTCCCAAAAATCGTTGATTTCGATGACGACCGGCCCTTCATCGGTGATGGCGATGTCCCAGCCTGCGACTTTACAATACGGAAACGCTTGTTGAAAACGGATTACTTCCGATTTTATGGCTTCCCAGTTTTCGATGATGACCCCGTTCAGCAGATTGCCGTTGTCGGGGTGGCAGTCAATGTCTTTTACGTTGTGCCAGCCGTCAAACTGGATGGCGTGGCGGATTTCGCCGGTTTCCACATCGACGCAGACATCCACGTTCCCGCCACCACCGGCATTATCGACACAACGGCCTGTCCTACCGATTTTGATAAAGGTGGCGATGACCTTCGCAGAACCGTCCGGATAGAGCGCGGTCATGAAGCGCACCGTGTTGACCGAAGAGTCATTGAATGCGGCAAATTGGTCGGTCTGGCGCACCACGCTTTCGAAAATCAGCGCCTCCTCGCCCAAAACGGACGAGAGGGTCAGCTCCTCTCCGTCAAAACGGGTCATTATAGCATCATCATCTTGATAACCAATGCTCTTGATCACCCAGACATTATCGCCATGTGAACTTTCCGTGGTCTTGATGACACAGGATTGCACCCCTTTGGCTTTCAGGATTTGCAACACTCCGGCGAGATTTCCGGCACATTCAGCATGAACTGTATAACGCGCCTCAGGTTGGTAGTAACAATAGAGCTCGGATGTTCTTATACCTGTGTTTTCCAGCATCTTATGCGCCACATACTTGTTACGAGCCAATGACATATATTTCAATGGATTAAGCAGATCCAAGTAGAAATGCTGTTCGTTCAGCCCCAAGAAATTCTGACGAAACTCCTCGCTCCGTTTCTCAAATTCAAACTCGTAATACTCCTCATGTGTAAGCCCTTTGGAGCGATAGAGGGAGATATAGTCGCGCATCACCTTCATCCGCCGTGAAAGCGGATACATCCGTGCGAGTTGGATGGCATGATAAACTGCGGCTATGTTGTTTCTTATTGACATTGACTATAACTATGACTTAGACTTAGACTATTGAAAATTCACTGCTCACTATTTACAGATGGGTTCGAACATAATTATATTTTTCGTCCATTTCACGCTGGATGTCCAAATCAAAGATGCGTTTCATGCCTGTCGCTTTCACGGAGGCTGGCATTCCCGCCAACATTGTGTAGGGTTCGATGTTCGAGAAGTCCTTGTTTACCAGGCTATTGGATGCGATGATGGTTTTGCTCGGCACGACCGCTCCCTTGGTGAAGGTGGTCCGGTTTCCGACCCAGATGTCCTCACCGAGGATAATGGGTTTGGTCAGCGGCCCGATCTCCCCGTTGCGGTTGAGGTTCTGCACATAGTGGAACGTCGTGTCCATGAATTGGCAGTCCCAGGCGGCGCGCACGTTGCTGCCGATGACAATCTTGTCGAAGCAGAAAATTTTGAGGTTGGTGCCGAAATAGGATTCCCTTTCGCCGAACTCCAGTGTCGCGTTGTCGGAGACCACCACGTAGGAGCCGTGACCGAAGATGACGGGTCCGTTGAAGATAACGGTGCCGCGCACGTTCCAGATGCACTGCTGGATGGCGGTGTCCACGTAATGGTCGTTCTTCCCAATTCGGATCATCCCGGAGCTGATTGGTCCGTTGATGACGATTTTCCCCGCCAGACTGCGGAAGGTCACCTTCCCGTACAACCAAACCGGCAATTTCTTCGCCACCGCGAAGGGAAACACTTTGAAATTGAACCAGAGGGTTTTAAGTACGTTGATGGTTCGTATGATGTATAAGAGGGTACGCATGTTTAACTATGACTATAATTATGACTATTGATTAGACTCTGCTATTTCTAACCCTTTAGCCGAACATTGCGGTTTCGACGAGTTCGCAGATGATATGTCCGAGCATAATGTGGCTTTCCTGGATGCGGGGGGTATCCTTGGAGGGTGCATTCAGCAGAATGTCGGCGTAGTCTTTCATCGCGCCGCCGGTTTCTCCGGTCATAGCGATGATTTTCACGCCCATCTCTTTGGCCACCTCGAAAGCTTTGAGGATATTCTTGGAATTGCCCGAAGTGGAGATGCCCACAACGACGTCACCGGCCTTGGCGGTGCCGCGCAGAAGCCTCGAGAAGATGAGGTCGTAGCCGTAGTCGTTGCCCACAGCGGTGAGGTAGGAGGTGTTGCAGTGGAGGGCTTCGGCATTGAGCGGCGGCCGGTCAAAGTAGAAACGGCCGGAGAGCTCGGCGGCGAGGTGCTGGGCGTCTGCCGCGCTGCCGCCATTGCCGCAGAAGTGGATTTTGCCACCGCCCCGCAGCGATGTGGTAATCATCTCCGCCGCCTGTTGGATACGGCTTTGAAATTCGGGATTATCTAAAATCGCCTGTTTCACGGCGATGGATTGTTCGATGGATTGGGGTATTCGGGAATTCATTATTGGTTTAAGGTTTAAGGTTCAAAGTTCAAAGGTTAATTGTGATAAGCAACTTGTAGGGGTGTATCGCATACACCTCGGTTACAATTCTCTCTGCGCCCGGGCATAATCTTCGGGAATTCCGATGTCAATGAAGTATCCATCAGAGGGCATAGCGTAAAAGCATTCTTGCGTATAGTATTTGGTCATAAGGTCTTTCTCGAATGAAAACATCTTGGGTTGGGGATATTTCTCAAATAATTTTTTGCTGATGAGATAAACACCGCCGTTGATGAAACCACTGCCTACCGAAACCTGCTTTTCGGAAAACATCGTGATCAGTCCGTCATAACCAACAGAAACGCTTCCGTATCGGGACACATCTTCCACTTCGCGGAGCACGATGGAAAGCAAACTGTTTTTCTCCTGATGAAAGTGCTCAAAAGCATCCAAATCAACCTTGAACATCGTATCGCCATTAATCACAAGTACATTGTCGGACGTGCACTTGGACATGGCAAACAGAATGCCTCCGCCGGTGCCTAACGGTTCCGTTTCCACGGCATAGTCAATCTCCAGGGTTTTATATCTCTCTCCGAAATAATCCACAATTTTTTCATGTAGGTAGCCCACCGATAAAACAACTCTTTGGTATTCATAATCAATTAGATAGTCCAAAATATACGTTAAAAAAGGCCTTCCGTTGACTGATGCCATCGGCTTGGGCAGGTCTTTGACCACGCCTTGAAGCCGTGTGCCGAGTCCGCCGGCCAAAATAATCGCTTCTTTAATCTCAACATCCATCATCTTATCATCACATCATCTTATCATCCATCGTCCACGTTTTGAGTCCCTCGGTGACAAATTCGTAACGTTTCGACTGGCCACCGAATTTTGCGAGATGGTCGATGACCTTATATCGGGCGTTGGAGGGGCAGTAGAAAAACATAAATCCGCCGCCGCCAGCACCGGAGATCTTTCCGCCGGTGGCGCCCGCACTCATGGCCTCCTCGTACACCTCATCAATGAATGCATTGGAAACGCTGTCGGCCATCTGTTTCTTGTGTTTCCACCCTTCGTCCAGAATCTTTCCGATGGCATCCAGATCGCCTTTCAGCAGAACCTCTTTCATCTGGGCTGCCTGTTCTTTCAGGGCCAGCATCGCATCGATAGACTTCTGTTTTTTCGCCTGGACATTCTTCTGCTGTTCTTCAATAATTTGTGCGGACACGTGACTGGTGGCGGTATGGTAAAGCACTAAGTTGTGCGCAAGCTCGTCAGAATAGCGTTGACGGATATGTAACGGATTGACGATCACGTTATCGCCGATGAATTCCATGTAGTTAAAACCACCGAAAGTGGCGGCATATTGGTCCTGTTTGCCACCGGCCATTTGCAGGTCTATTCGTTCAATCTCGTATGCGAGCTTCGCAATGTCATATTCACCGAGCGGGAGCTTCAGCCACTCCACGAATGCGCCGAGAATCGAAACGACCAAGGTGGAGGAAGTACCCAAACCTGAGCCGGGAGGCGCATCCACAAACGTACTCATCTTGAACGACAATGGCTTGTGCGTGAACTGCTTGACGATGCGGTTATAGACCCCTTTGTGAAGGATGAAATAACCCTCCGGCGATATCTCATCGGCAGCGTCAAAGGTTTCTCCAAAATCTTCCTTGGCTGGATTTTCAAACACAATCTGTCCGTTGTCCAGCGGTTCCAAGGTAGTGTAGGCGTACATGTTCACCGTGGCGTTAAGGATGGTGCCGCCGTAAATGTCGGAAAACGGCGAGACATCGGTACCGCCGCCGGCGAGACCTAATCGGAGGGGAGCTTTACTTCGGATTATCATAATCGAATGATATTCAGCTATTTAGTCCTTGTTTGAATTCTGATTTCTCTATAAAAACGGAAATGCAAATATACACAAATTGCGAATATTGGCAGCCCTGTGGGTTTTCCCGTTATTATTCGTGTATCACCTCATCCATCACCTCCACAAACCTTGACCAAGCGTATTTTTTCTTCTCTTCGGCCACATTCCGTTCAAATTCCTCTTGTTTGTGCTCCTGGAAGAAACGGTATAGGGCATCAGCGATTTGTTTGGCATCGGGTTCTGTTACGTAACCGATTTTGCCATCGGGAACAATTTCGGGCAGGCCTCCCACATTCGTCACCAGCATAGGTTTTTCGAAATGGAAGGCGATTTGGGTGACCCCGCTTTGTGTAGCGGTCTTGTATGGTTGCGCCACGATATCCGCCGCGCTGAAATAACGGTTCACTTCGCCGTCGGGGATGAAATCCGTGCAGAGCACCACCCTGTCTTCGATTCCTAAATCTTTGATTTGCTTGAGATAAGGTTCAGAGTCACCGTAGAACTCGCCAGCCACGATAAGCTTCACGTTCTGTTGGCGAAGCCGGTCGTCGGCAAAAGCTCCCAACAGCAAATCCAGCCCTTTGTAGGCACGGATAAATCCAAAAAACAGTGCATAACGGGAATCTGGACTGAGGTTTAGCAAGGAAAGGGCTGTCTCTCGGGGAAGCCGTTCCCCGTAATGGTCATAGATGGGATGCGGAGAGAACCGCTTGGGGCAGTTGCGTTTGTCGAATTTCTCAATGTCTTTGACGACCGATTCCGACAGCGCCATGAATCCGTCCATGGACTTCACGAAATAGGATGGCAGAATCTTGTCCAGAACATTCGGTTCGTGAGGTATCATGTTGTGGACCAGCGCAATAATCTTGGTATGGTGATTGCGCCGCACTTTGCGTGCAATCGTGCCCATGCAAGGGGCCATAAACGACATCCAATATGCGAAAACGAGCACATCAGGACGTTTTTTGGAAAGTTCCTTGCCCACTTTCAACCAATTGAACGGGTTACAGGAGTGTACTTTGCGGTATATTGTCAATTCCTTCGGTGCCGGGTCTGGACTGAACTGGGTCTTCCCGGGAAAAAGGAAATTGGGATATTGCAGGGTAAAGGTGTACATTTCCACTTCGTGCCCTTGTCTCTGGTACTCGCCAGCGAGGCGTTCGTTGAACGTCGCCAATCCCCCGCGATAAGGGTATGCTGTTCCGAGAATGATGATTTTCATAAGATGCAAATTCAAACGGCAAAGATAGGTATTTTTTCGTACTTTTGCAGCCTTAAAAATTTGAAATAAAAACATAGGAAATATGAAACCGATTCTGAAGAAAACCCTTATCCATTGTGGCATCATCCTGTTCTTTTTCCTGATAGCCGCCATCTATATGTCCCCTGCCTTTGACGGCAAAGTCATCATGCAAGGTGATACCATGAAATGGCAGGCCATGGCCAAAGAGCAGCAGGACTTTCATGACAAAACCGGAGAATACACCACATGGACCAGTTCTATGTTCAGTGGTATGCCGGCATATCAGGTGACATCACCACCGACCAAGTCTGTGTTCAACAAAATCCAAAACTGTTTGAACTTGTCCTCTTTCGATCTTGCAACTAACGTAGGGATTATCCTTTTTTACTTGCTTGGTTTTTATGTGGCATTACTCGCTCTCGGTTTGTCGCCATGGCTAAGCCTGTTAGGCGCTTTGGCGTTCGGATTGGGGAGTTACAATATCATCATTATTGAGGCCGGACATATCACAAAAGCATACGCCATGTCTATGATGGCGCCGATTATTGGCGGTATTCTGCTGATTTTGAAACGTGAGAAATATTTGTGTGGCGGTATTCTGTTCACACTGGCTTTGGGCATTCAGATTGCCTGCAACCACATCCAAATCACCTATTACACGCTGATAATCACCCTCATTTTAGGCGTTGTTTATCTGATTTATGCGATAAAGGACAAATCGTTCAAACCCCTTCTCGTGGGGTTGGCCGTGATGCTGGTGGGCGCCGGATTTGCTGTCGGTGCCAACGCCCGGATTCTCTTCATCAACCAGGAATATGTGAAATACACCATGCGTGGCGGCTCCGAAATCACCGTCACACCGGAAGATTTGTATAAGGAAGGAGAAGCCAAGTCCATTACTGCATCTGACGGGTTGGACATCGACTACGCATACAATTGGAGTTATGGCAAGGGCGAGACCTACACGCTGCTTGTGCCCGGCGCATACGGCGGTGGATCCGGTGAGACTGTCGGCACCGATTCCGAATTTTACAAGAACTTCCGTCAGAAACAAGCTCCGCTCTACTGGGGTGACCAGCCTTTCACCTCCGGCCCCGTCTATTTCGGAGCCATCATCATCTTCCTGTTTGTGCTGGGAATGTTCGTGGTGAAAGGTCCTGAACGCTGGTGGATTCTCATTGCCACCATTCTCGCCATTCTGATGTCTTGGGGCAAGAACCTGATGGGCTTCAACAGCTTCCTGTTCGACCACCTGCCACTTTACAACAAGTTCCGCACACCGTCGATGAGTTTGGTGATGGCCAACGTAACGATGGTCTTGATGGCCGTTTTGGCGTTGAAAACCATCTTCGACAAAGACAATCCGGTTGATAAAAAGAAACTGAATCTCGGGCTTTATATTTCCACAGGCATTACCGCCGGTTTCATCCTGTTGATGATGGCGCTCTCGGGCAATTTCTCATTCTCAGGCGCCAGCGACACACAGATGGCCGCACAATATGGCAACCAATGGGATATGATCAGAGATGTGTTGGTGAAAGACAGAAAAGCCCTCTTCATGGCTGACTCTTGGCGTTCGCTCATCCTGATTTTAGTGTCCGCTATATTCTTATGGCTCTTCATCAACGAGAAAATCAAGCAATCCGGCATCATTATCGGGGTGTTGGCCTGCTTGGTGTTGTTCGACCTGTGGGGTGTCGATCGCCGCTACCTCAACGACTCCAATTTCGTCAGCGAGAAGCGTCTCAAACTCAAACCCTCAGAGACCGACCAAATGCTGGACCAGTATGCCGCCCAGTTCAAGGACGAAGACTATCGTGTGTTTGACCTCTCGGTGAACACCTTCAACGACTCTTACCCGTCTGCTTTCCACCACCAGATCGGCGGTTACAGTGCAGCGAAACTTCGCCGTTACCAGGACATTATCGACTTCTATCTCTCTCGCCATATCAACCCCGGTGTGCTCAACATGCTGAACACCCGCTACGTTGTGATGCCCGGACAAGGCGGTCAGCCCATGGTGCAGCGAAATCCCGACGCTTTGGGCAATGCTTGGTTCGTAGACCAGTTCCAGTTGGTGGAGGATGCCAACGCGGAGATTTTGGCACTGAATGAGTTGAACCCAGCTGACACGGCTGTCATTGACAAGCGTTTCGCCGAAATGGTGCAGGGCAAGAACCTGGAACGCGACAGTAACGCCGTCATTGCCATGGAGCACCAGAAACCGTATAACCCTGACTATGTGGTCTATAAGTCCAAGAGTGCCAAAGATCAGCTGGCTGTCTTCTCGGAGGTCTATTACGCCCCCGACTGGCGCGCCTATATCGACGGCAAACCAGCCGACTATTTCCGCGCCAACTACATCCTGCGTGCCATGGTCATCCCCGCTGGCGAGCACAAGATTGAGTTCAGGAATGAGGCTCCGCTGATGCACAAGTTGGACAAAATATCCGTGATTTGCTCCATTTTGTTTGTTTTAGTGGTTGCGGGCTCATTGGTGCTGTATTACCGTAAGCCGAGGAAAGAAGCAACCAATAACTAACCACCATCCTTAGACTATGCTTTCCGTTATCATCTGCACCTACAATCGCGACAAGTACATTTACAATGTACTGAAAAGTCTGGCTGAGAACACGCTGTTGCCGGAAAAGTACGAGATTGTCTTGGTAGACAACAACTGCACAGACAACACATGTGGCGAGTGCGACCGCTTTGTGCGGGATTTTCCTGATGTGCGCTTCCGCTATTTTGTGGAAACCAATCAGGGACTTTCCCATGCCCGAAACCGGGGCATTAAGGAAAGTGCAGGCGACATTCTGGTGTATGTGGACGATGACGCCTTGGTCAACAACGAGTATCTGCAAACCTACTACGATTTTTTCAACCAATATCCTGACATTGATGCCGCCGGTGGTCCGATTATCCCGCAATATGAGACACAAGAACCCGATTGGATGTCGCATTTTACCAAAGCACTGATTACGGGATATAAGTATCTTGGGGACAAAATCAGGGAATTCCCTCAAAATGACTTTCCTGGTGGTGGTAATGCTGCCTACCGAACCTCAGTTTTCGAGAAAGTAGGATTGTTCAATGTGGATCTGGGGCGGAAAGGCGACAGTCTGGTCGGTGCAGAAGAAAAAGACATTTTCGACAAGATGATCGCGCAGGGTATGCGATTCTTTTATCTTCCCGATGCTATCTTATACCATCTGATTCCAGAGAAAAAGCTTAGCAAAGACTATTTCGACCGCTTGACCTACTCTATTGGCCAAAGCGAGCGGATGCGGACGTTAGCGATCGGGAAGTGGAAGTATGCGAAACGGTTAATTTCAGAATGCATCAGGTGGGCGGCCTCCATCGTGCTGTGCATCGGTCATACTCTTACTGGTTTCCCGAAAAAAGGTTGGAAGCTGATTCAGTTCAGATGGAATGTGACGAAGGGGTTAGTGGGAAAGTGACCGCTATTCGCCATTTATATCATCGTCATTTGTGTTCATATTTTTGGATTAATTCTGTGATTATATTTTCTTTCTGAACACTGATTTTTTTCCAATAGGAACCATTAATGGTATGCAACCACATATCATCAAAAATCTCCACCTGATCTTGATGGCGATTGTTCCCCTCTCTGAAGTTTTCCATTCTCTCTTCGCAGAAATGGATTTCAGACATGTTCATTTTAGAATATATGTCACTCCAATTCCCGCCTCCTGAATCCAAATAATGCTCATTATCATACTTGACTGGCAAAAAATCGACCTTTTTGTCTTTCACATAAAGATAATCAAAGAAAGAGAGAATGGCAGACAGATACCAATATTCCCCTCGTTTACGTAATGGGCCATAAATATGCTGAACATCTAACAGATTCACAAGACTGATGGGTTTTGTCGGGAACAAATCATGGTCAATGAAACCAAAATAGGCTGGATTCCGTTTCCGAACCACATATTTATATACCCAATTCAAAGCGGTTGCGTGATTGTAGCTGCCGCTGAAAATATTGAGGTGATTCTTCGGCACTCGGATATAAGCAACTTTATTCTCCTCACAGAATTTCCTAATCAAATCAGCGCTTTTCGGATCTGATGAATTGTCCGCTATAATATGCGTGTGGTCATCTTGGTAATATTTTTCAACATATTCAACGTTTAACGGTATTATTTGCGCATTATTAAAAGCAACAGTGATAATATCCGTGTGTTTATTGCCTTCCGGCAGACTTTCAAGCGAAAGACAAGACTTGGCACACCGATTGGAACCATGAAGAAGGCAAAGCTGCTCCAAACCACGTACGGCACTTCTGTAAAAAAAACGTTTTATTGTCATACGCAAACAATTACAAAGACATTTGGTTATATGGCCTGAAAGGTTTCATTTCTTCTCCATAGAATTGACGCAAATTCGGATGTAAACCGGTGCCAAACCAATCCGCCTCCACCTCATTGGGAAACGCATTGATGGAAGAGGAACAAATCGTGACGGCTTTCTGAAGGCGGACCCCCGACAATAACAGCAACTGGATGTTGACTTTCTTGTCATACACCTCAATGTCAGGAAAATATTGCCGATATGGGAAAGCGTCCCTCGGATGCGTTTTGATGATCACCTTCGAACGATCATAGTGGTTGAAAATGGACTGCAACAAGGTCAAATATTCATTTTCCTGGAGAATATTGTCCTGCACCAAAGGTTGGGTGAGAAACATGATGTTTTTCCCTATCAGTTTTTGCGCATCATCCGTGTTCACCCCAAACAAATCCATAATGAACTGCTTTTTTGTGTCAGACGATTTCTGCCATAGTTCCTGGAACGAATTGATAATCACCTTTTTGTTGTCTAACACGGGCGAATGGTTCTTTTCCGTAAGATAAAACGCTACACATTGGGGATTATCGCCTAATGTATGCACCGCCACATTACCATAAAGCAGTTTTTCCAATTTCCCCTGCAAGGTATTGTTCCGATGAAGATGCCTTTGGTATTCCGCACTGTCGGGTTGCATATTCATGGTGAGGAAATTCGGGGCATCCGCCAACATAGTGTATGATTGCCGCCCTATCAAAGAGGAAAGGAAACCCAAATCTTGAGCATAAATTTTGGTGTTTTGAATGAACGGGTATTTGCAGTTTCGGAAAATCCGTAACGAAAGCTTGTCCATCCATCTGCTTGGAGTAAATGTTTTGTTGACGGTCTGCTTGACCTTGAAATGATAGCCGGGCAATTTTCTGCTGATATCTTCATTGACCGCATAGCCAAGGAAATAGCAGGTGCGCTTTTTGATGGTATCTTCATCAAACAACAGGAGGTATTGGAGGAGTGCAAACAGCGACACACACATGCAGGAGTTTTGCACCTCGCTGTATTTGACTTCAAGTTTTCCGTCCTGAGATTTAATGATAGTGTTCTTCATTGTAAAAATTCTGATTTCACGTTATGACAATAACCTTCCAATCTCATTTACCGTTTTCGCGCACCCCACGTTCGGAAATTCATCAACCTCCTGCTGGTTCGCAAAACCGAAGCCATAAGTCACTCCTAAAAAGTCGATACCGGCATCCTGTGCGCCGAGAGCGTCGTATGAGCTGTCCCCGACAAGAAGAGATGTGTCTTTTGTGCCGTGGCACAGTTGGATGCACTTTTCAAGCAATTGGGCTTTGGTCAGTTTCACATCGGGCAAAGCTCCGCATATCACTTCAAAAAAGTGGGCGATATTAAGGAAAGTAAGCATTTTTTGTGCGGTTTCCTCATATTTCAGGGTTGCCACTGCAAGGTGAATGCCCTGCTTCTTTAATTGGGACAACAATTCTGGAATCCCTTCATACAAAGAGGCTTCATACAGCCCTTTTGTCAAAGCGTATTCCTTGTGGTAACCGATTGCTTTCTCCAAATCTGCGCCGGAAAGGTGAAAATTGCGTTCGTAAGACTCGTGCATAGGCGGCCCGATGTGCGAGCGCATCTGTGCATCCGTTATCGGCGGCAGTTTCATCATCTTCTGTGCATAGCGGATGCAATTGTAAATGCCTTCGGAAGTGTCCGCCAAAGTGCCGTCAAGATCAAAAATGATGGTTTTATATTTGGACATTACGAATTTCTACTTCTTTAAACCATTGTTTTTCATATACGCATAAATCATTTCTGCTATTTTGAAATCATCCTCCCAATCGATGTCAAAAGACACGAGCTCATTCATAACATACAAATAAGGATGATCGCCTAAACGGTTCTTCTTTTCTTCATAGATTTTCCGACTCGCAATGAACATCGTGTGATTTATCTCATACAGGGTTTCCAGATCTTGGGTTCGAGGCCAGGGGATATCTGTTGTATTATTTATAATCCTGCCATCCCGATTCAACAGGAAGTTACGTAATTCCTTTACACCGACTAGCGAATCGTACCCTTCTTCCAGTGCGAAAAAATATTTCTCAATGGCTTTGTCATATTCTTCCGCCCCAATTATTGGCGTTGTCACGTGTCCCCAAAGAATATGATTGGCAGAGGTAATAGTAGGCACATACATAATCAAATCCTGGAGATTGGTCTGACTGGTACACAAAAACTCTGGCCGTTCACATATCCGGATACGCGAATCATGATACTTTTGAGCAATTCTCATGCAATCTTCGTCATTTGAGCTGACAATAATCTCGTCAATCCGTCGTGATTGTACAAGCTGAGAGATTTTATTTCCCATTAACCCATCCTCCACATCGGCAAAGGGGCGCGTATTTTTATTTTTTACCCTCTCGCTACCTTTTCGGGTGGGAAGGAAAAATGCAATCGTTTCTTTCATCATTTCATGAATTGATAAATCGACACAACATTTAATTCTTGGTAAAGTGATTTGGTGAGTGACACAAGTCTGTTCCCTGTGTATTTGTGGTAATCCTCAAAAAGCGTTCTGTTCTCATTAGTTAATGCTATTTCTTTTTCAGAAAGAACCGTCGAGGCATAACCATCGTATCCAACTACATATATATTCTTATTGGAAAGACAAAGTGCCGTTTCAATGGCCAATGTTGTACAAGAATCCAAATAATGATCTGTGAAGCTGATTCCTGACAACTCAAACGTTTTGTCAGTAGCGAAATCCGGCACTTCGGTCCCTAACTTTCGCGGATATGGAAGGAGGACACACTTGCCTGTAAAAGGTTGTTTTGCATTCTTAGCCAAACGTTTTGCCTCACGCCCCATCAAGCAAAAGAATTCCGGCACGTCCAGGTCCTGATAATAGGCGACATGACGGGAAGAGGCGAAAACCAACGCCACCGATTGTTTTTGTCGGACGAACTGGACAATAGCCTCCAGGTGATCCAACGGGGAAACACCGCCTCCAATGATAACCACATCGTCAAATTTATCTTCGGATAAGATTGGGTATTTGGCATTGTCCGCGACTTTGTTTTTCTTATTCTGCAGCCCGCGAATCACACTGTCAAAAGAATACACGCGATTGGTTACCAGAGACATCACTTCCTTTTGAGGGAGTGAATTGGCTCCGGAAATCATATATGGCAGCTGGGTCCCCCAACGATATGTTTCATAAAGTGGCTGAAAAGCGGTGATCACCTCACTCATGGTATTGAAATCCACATCGAGTCCTTTGCTGTTAAGATAGGACAACAGCAATTCGGTGTTCAAGTTGCCAGCCCCTCTTCCCATGCCAAGTATAGTGCAATCAACAGAGTCAATGCCACAATTGATGGCTGTCAGCGTGTTGATTAATCCCATCTGAAGATTGTTATGACCGTGAAAGCCTATCTTGCAGCTGATTGTTTGTCGTAATTTATCCACAATGGTTGTCACATCATTAGGCATCACCCCTCCGAAAGAATCGACCATATTCACAATATCCACTATACCATTCAGCGCTTTCAGATTTTCATAGAAATTCTCGTATTGGTTCCATGTGGACATATACATAATGTTGAAAGCCACCTCGAAGCCTTGTTCTTTCACAGCCTTTGCCAATGTGGTGGCACGTTGTAGATTATCTGGCGCCACTGCCAGACGAACCATATCAACAAGGCCTTGAATGGGTTCTGTTAATTGTTGCAAATCAGCAGGTTTCGTACTTTTCTCATTGAGCATTACGGCAATTTTCTTGTTCGTCTGTTGCCGAATCTGCCGAAGCTCATGGACTGGTGAATACCCAAATTTGCCTTGATACTCCTCTGTAGGCTTGCTTCGGTATCCAACCTCAATATAATCTATTGGCAAGTTGTTAATTCCATTAATATACGCCTCCACAATGCTATCATTGAAATCCCAGTCATTGTAATAACCGCCATCGCGAAGCGTACAATCCAGTATCTGTGTTTTCTTCAATAGTAGCTCCATAAACTCATTGTATTATACAATCATTCGGCAAAGATACAATTATTTCCTTTTCATCGTACCACCGTGATACTGGTGTGGGTACTTCTTTTTTGATTGCTATTCATGCGACAATGGTATTCTATGGTGCAGAAATAGACCCCGTCTGACATACCGGTGGCATCCCAGCGAAGCAACTCTTTGCTCTCCTGACGGTAAACACGCTTGCCCCAACGGTCAAAAATCTCCATTCCCATGCTGACGAACTCGCCTTCCAGCTGCGGCTCGAAAACATCATTAATCCCGTCGCCATTTGGAGTGATGACGTTGGGAACGGTCATCTGGCACGGCCGACCGTCAATGTGGGTGAAATTGTCCGTTGTGTCGCATTCGGGCTGCAGTCCGCCATACTGCGCCGTACCCTCCCCGTTGTCGTTGACGGCTATGCGAAGCGGATAGGGATTGTCAAACTGCCTCATCATTTCTTGACTTATTGACAATGCAATGGTTACGCACTCGTTCGGCAAAAGTCCCTGCGCAAGTACCTCCGTCTGCACCAACTCACCGGAAACCGTATAGACAGATACAGACATTGGTGGTAAAAGAGCTGTCTCTCCTGTGTTACAAACTTCCATTTCCACAAAAACCGCGTCACCTTCAAACTCCACATACGGCTCGCCCGAGATGGAGAGATTCGCCAACTCCGCAAACGGCCGCCCATACTGGTCGAGGGTGGTGGCCTGCTGCAGGAAATTGTTGAACGGGCGGCGCACCACACCTTGCGGGTCGGTGAATACGGTGGCATTGTCGAAAAGCGGCATAGGCACAGTGAGATCCTTGTTGATGTTGGTGACGTTGTACATGTACTGGTTCCAGACTGGCCGCGCCGGTGCCCAAGGGTGGATACCGCCAATGACCCATAGTTGTCCGCCGACCCATCCGAGCCCGCTGTTTACCTTGCCGCAGGTTACGATTTCCGCCGCTCCGTCGCCGTTGACATCCGCCACCACGGGATATTCTTTCCCAGTTCCGGCGGACATGCTTTTGGTG